>NZ_JBZGBZ010000008.1:0-336628 GCF_059159985.1 Cellulosimicrobium sp. BMG9.23 | reverse complement strand
ACGGGGTGGGCCTTCGGCATTTCACCATCCTCCACAGCGTGCGCGATCATCCGCGCGGACGGCGTACCGCCGTCAGGCCAGCTGCACCGAGCAGCGCGCAGCCGGCGTGGGAGGATGATCAGCGCACTTCTGTACGGGGAGGGAACCCTGGTGAACGACACCCACGACGGCTCGGATCGCGAACGTCCGGCCTCTGACGGGCCGCGCGGAGAGCGCCGTAGTCGGGACGACCGAGCCGGAACCTCAGGTCCGGATCGCGGCAGACGTGACGGTGGGCCGGCGCGCTCGGGTTCCTCCGGCGCGCAGCGGTCCCCGCGGGGCTCGGGCGCGCCGCGCAGCGATCGTGGATCCGGGGAGCGCGCCGACCGGCGGGCGCCCGTGCGACGAGAGGGCGAGGGTCGTCCGGCGTCCCCACGTCGCGACGACCGCGACGGTGCGCGTGCGGGCGGGCGTGACGGCGGCCGCGGGCCGCGGGACGGCCAGCGTGACGGCAGGACGAGCGGTGGTCCCGACCGGTCGAGGGGATACGAACGTCGAGACGGCGGTACACGGACGGACGGGGACCGTCGCAACCACGCGCCGCGCGGTGGCGCGGGTCGCGATCGCGTGCGGTCCGACGACCGCCCGGCGCCGCGGCACCCCGCGGGCCCACCGGTTGCCGAGGACGTGAACATGTCGCAGCTCGACCGCTCCGCGCGGGCGCGCCTGCGGACGCTGAGCAAGGACACCGCGGAGGTCGTGGGAAAGCACCTCGTCATGGCGGGCCGACTCATCGACTCCGATCCCGAGCTGGCCTACGAGCACGCCCAGGCGGCGGTGCGCCGCGCCGGACGGGTCGACGTCGTGCGCGAGGCGGCCGGCCTGACGGCCTACAGCACGGGACGGTACGCCGAGGCGCTGCGCGAGCTGCGCACGGTGCGTCGGCTCAACGGCTCCTCGGAGCACCTGCCGATCATGGCGGACTGCGAGCGTGGGCTCGGCCGTCCCGAGCGGGCTCTCGCGCTGGCGGCCTCCGACGAGGCGCGCACGCTCGACGACGTGGGACGGACCGAGCTCGCCATCGTCGTGAGCGGGGCGCGCGTCGACCTCGGAGAGCTCGACGCGGCGCTTGCCGTGCTCGCCCAGGTGCCGCCCGCCGGGAAGCGGGGCGAGCTGGGGGCACGGGTGCAGCAGGCGAAGGCCTCCGTCCTCGAGGCGGCAGGGCGCACTGAGGAGGCCGCGCAGGTCCTCGCGAGCATCGACGCGTCGTTCCTCGTCGCTGACCCGGGTGACGACGACGAGGACGTGGTCGTCTACGACCTCTCCGACGACGACCAGTCCGGGACCGACGCCGCCGAGGACGCGGGCGAGCGCGCCGCGCAGACCGGAGCCGCGTCGTCGGAGGAGAGCGGACGGTGAGCGGGGGTCTGCTCGCGAGCGAGGTCGCGCTCGACGAGGCGTACGACCTCGCGCTCGTCGACCTCGACGGTGTCGCGTACCGGGGGCACGATCCGATCCCGCACGCCGCCGAGAGCTTGACCGGTGCTCGCGCGCGCGGGATGCGGCTCGTCTTCGTGACGAACAACGCGTCGCGCGAACCCGGCTCCGTCGCCGAGCAGCTCACAGGGCTGAGCATCCCGACGACCGCGGACGAGGTGATGACCGCCGCCCAGGCCGCGGCCGCGCTGCTGCGCACGCGGCTCGAGCCGGGCGCGCGCGTCCTGGTGGTGGGCGGCGCGGGACTCGTCACGGCGGTGCACGACGCCGGGCTCCAGATCGTCGAGAGCGCCGACGACGACCCCGTCGCGGTGGTCCAGGGTTTCGCGCCCGAGCTGGGCTGGACCCAGCTCGCGGAGGCGGCCTACGCCGTCCAGCGCGGCGCCTGGCACGTCGCGAGCAACCTCGACCTGTCCCTGCCGACGGCGCGCGGGTTCGCGCCGGGCAACGGCTCGCTCGTCGGGGCCGTGCGCGCGGCGACGGGGGTCGAGCCGGACAGCGCCGGCAAGCCGTCGCCGACCATGTACCGCCTCGCGATCGAGCGTGCCGGAGCCCGGTCGCCGCTCGTCGTCGGCGACCGGCTCGACACCGACCTCGCGGGTGCCCGCGCCGGCGGGTACCCGGGTCTGCACGTGCTCACGGGAGTGAGCACGGCGCGCGACGCGATCCTCGCCGAGCCGGGCCTGCGTCCGCACTTCCTGGGCGCCGACCTGCGGTCGCTCCACGAGGCGCACCCCGCCCCGACGGCCACGGGTGACGGCTGGTGGGCGTGCGGGCGCAGCGCGGCCCGTGTCGAGGACGGGTCGTTGCGTCTCGACGTGCGCGGTCCCGCGACGATCGACACCGTGCGGGCGGCGGCGTCCGCGGCCTGGGCGACGGTCGACGAGGGCGGTGCCGTCGACGCGGCGAGCGTGCCCGAGATCGCCGTCGGTTCGCACTGACCCGACGCCTGGCGTGCCGCGGTGTCGGAGGACCCGGCGCGGCAGTGGTCGATGTGCGGGTCCGGTGGGTCGCAACCGGTAGCGTTGGCGACGGCGGCCACGAGGCCGTCGTCGCAGCGCCGGAGGGAGCAGAGATGGCCGACGGGAACGCGCCGGGCGCGCCGACGCCGGGCGACCTGCGGCGTCGTGAGACGGTCCTCATGTCGGGACCCCACGACGGGGCGGGCACGGTCGACGCGTCCAGCACGCTCGACGACGCGCTCGCGCGGCTCGACCACCTCGACTCGCTGGCGACGCCGGCGCACGTGGAGGTGCTCGAGGCGGTGCACGAGGCGCTCGTGGCCGACCTGGCGCGCTCGGAGGACTGAGCGTGGCGGGAGGCTCGGGTTCTCGCCTGGACGGCGAGCTGGTGCGACGCGGCCTCGCCCGTTCGCGCCGCCACGCGGCGGAGCTCCTCGCGGCGGGCAGGGTGACGCGGGACGGTCTGCCGGTGACCAAGGCGTCGCTCGCCGTCGGGACGGCGACCGTGCTCGAGGTCGCACCCGACCCGGACGACCCGGGATATGCGTCGCGGGCCGCGTTCAAGCTCGCCGGGGCGCTCGACGCGCTCGAGGCGCTGCGCGGCGGCACGCCCGGGCTGCCGGCGCCACCGGCCGTCGACGGTGCCCGGTGTCTCGACCTCGGTGCTTCGACGGGCGGTTTCACCGACGTGCTCCTGCGCCGCGGCGCGGCCGAGGTGGTCGCGGTCGACGTCGGGCACGACCAGCTCGTCCCCGCTCTGCGCGCGGACCCCCGCGTCCAGGTCCACGAAGGGCTCAACGCGCGGGACCTCACGCCCGAGCACGTGGGTGCCGTGCCCGACCTCGTGGTCGGCGACCTGTCCTTCATCTCGCTCGCGATGGTGCTCCCGGCCGTCGCCGGGGTGGTCGGCCCCGGGACGGACCTCCTGCTGCTCGTGAAGCCGCAGTTCGAGGTCGGTCGTGACCGGCTCGGGAGCGGTGGCGTGGTCCGTGACCCGTCGTTGCACGCCGAGGTCGTCACGTCGGTCGCCCGCCATGCCGCGCTCGCCGGGCTGCGACCGGTGGCGGTGGTCCCGAGCCCGTTGCCCGGACCGAGCGGGAACCGCGAGTACTTCTGGTGGCTGCGGGCGGGCGACCCCCGCGAGGTCGACGACGCCGCAGTGGCCGACGCCGCGCGGCGCGCCGTGGCCTGGGACCCGGTCCCCGGCGCCGAGGCCCCACCCGTCGCCGTCGTGCTGCCCGCGCCCGGTCGCGAGACCGTGCGAACCACCCGCTCGACAGGAGGAGCACCGTGACACGTCGCGTGCTGATCGTCACCCACGGCGGCCGCCCGGAGGCGGTCGTCGCGCTGCGTGAGGCGGTCGCCGAGCTCGAGGCGGCGGGCTTCGCCGTCACGCTCCACGACGACGACCTCGCCGAGACCTTCGGCGACCACATGGCACTGACCCGTGTCCGTGAGGGGGTCACCGAGTCCGAGGTCGTCATGGTGCTGGGTGGTGACGGGACGATCCTGCGGGCGGCCGAGCTCACCCACGGGACCGACGTCCCGATCCTCGGCGTCAACCTCGGTCACGTCGGCTTCCTCGCCGAGAGCGAGCGCGAGGACCTCCACGCGGCGGTGACCCGTCTCGTCGCGGGGGACTACACGGTCGAGGAGCGCACCGTCGTCGAGGTGCAGGTGCACCTCCCGGACGGCGGCGAGCCGCTCGCCGGCTGGGCGCTCAACGAGGCGACGGTCGAGAAGGCGCAGCGCGAGCGCATGATCGAGGTCGCGATCGGCGTCGACGGTCGACCGGTGTCCTCGTTCGGGTGCGACGGTGTCGTGACGGCGACCGCGACGGGCTCCACGGCGCACGCGTTCTCGGCGGGCGGCCCCGTGATGTGGCCCGAGGTGGACGCGGTGCTCGTCGTCCCGCTCGCGGCCCACGCGCTCTTCGCGCGGCCGCTCGTGGTCGGGCCGCGGTCGACCGTGACCGTGGACGTCCTGCCGCGCTCCGCGTCGCCGGGCGTGCTGACGTGCGACGGCCGGCGGCGCATCGACCTGCCCAACGGCTCGCGGGTGGAGGTGCGCCGCAGCCCCACACCGCTGCGGTTCGCCCGGCTGAGCACGGCCCCGTTCACGGACCGGCTCGTCTCGAAGTTCTCGCTGCCCGTCGTGGGCTGGCGCGAGCGCGCGGCCGGCACCGCCGCCGCGACGCCGGCTGCCGCGTCGCCGCCCGCCGTGACGAGCCGCGCGACCGCGACACCCGACCCTGAGGAGGAGTGACCGTGCTCGAGGAGATCGTCATCGAGAACCTCGGCGTGATCCGGTCGGCGCGCGTGCCGCTCGGGCCGGGTCTGACCGTCATCACGGGCGAGACCGGCGCCGGCAAGACCATGGTGCTCACCGGCCTGGGGCTGCTCATGGGTGGCAAGGCGGATCCCGCGACCGTCCGTCCGGGCGCCGCGACGGCAGTCGTCGAGGGCCGCGTACGGGTCGTGGACCGGCCGGCGGTCGCGCGCCGGGTCGACGACGCGGGCGGGGAGGTGGACGACGACGGCACCGTCGTCGTGCTGCGCACGGTCGCCGCGGAGGGTCGTTCGCGCGCGCACCTCGGAGGCCGCAGCGTGCCGCAGGGAGTGCTCGCCGAGCTCGCGGACGACCTCGTCACCGTGCACGGGCAGTCGGACCAGCTCCGGCTGCGCACGGCGAGCCGCCAGCGCGAGGCCCTCGACGCGTTCGCGGGTCCCGAGCACCGTGCCCTGCTCGACCGGTATCGCGCCGCCTGGGCGGAGCGCAGCGTGCTCCAGTCGGAGATCGACGACCTCACCGCCCGGGCCGGCGAGCGGGCACGCGAGGCCGAGCTCCTGCGCCTCGGCCTCGCCGAGGTGGAGCGCGTCGACCCCCAGCCGGGCGAGGACACCGAGCTCACCGCGCTGGTGGCCCGGCTCGGCAACGTCGAGGAGCTCCGGGTCGCGGCACAGCTCGCGCACGACGCGATCGCGGGCGACGACGCCACCGAGCAGCCGGAGAACGCGGTCGCGTCGGTCGACCGGGCGCGTCGGGCGCTCGAGTCCGCGGCGCCCACCGACCCGGCCCTGGCCCGGTTCGCCGAGCGGCTCGCGGAGGTCGGCTACGTCCTCGCGGACGTCGCCACGGAGATCTCCGGGTACGTCGAGGACCTCGCGGCCGACCCGGCGGGGCTCGAGACGTCGCACGCACGGCTCGCGGAGCTGGGCACGCTCACACGCAGCTACGGGCAGACGATCGACGACGTGCTCGCGTGGGCGAGCGACGCCGGGCTGCGCCTGCTCGACCTCGACGACGGCGGGGAGCGGTTGCGCGCCGCGACGGAGCGCCGCGACGAGCTCGACGCGGAGCTCGGGAGCGTCGCCGCCGCCGTCACGGCGTCGCGCGAGCGCGCAGGCGCGGAGCTCGCCGCAGCGGTGACCGACGAGCTGCGCGGTCTGGCGATGAGCGGGGCGAGCCTGGTCGTGGACGTCGCCGCGACGGACGAACCCGGCCCGTGGGGTGCGGACGCGGTGACCTTCTCCCTCGCGCCGCACCCGGGCGCTCCGCCTCGGCCCCTGGGCAAGGGTGCGTCGGGGGGCGAGCTGTCGCGCGTCATGCTCGCGATCGAGGTCGCGCTCGCGACGTCGTCGGTCGCGGCGGACGGCAGCGGGCCGGCGCTGCCGACGTTCGTGTTCGACGAGGTCGACGCGGGGGTCGGGGGGAAGGCCGCCGTCGAGGTGGGCCGAAGGCTGGCGGCCTTGGCGCGCCGCGCGCAGGTGGTCGTCGTGACGCACCTCGCGCAGGTCGCGGCCTTCGCCGACGACCAGCTCGTGGTGACGAAGTCCTCGCCGGACCGTGCGGACGTGGACGGCGACGGGGACGCGAGCAGCCCTGTGACCGTGACGGGCGTGCGGAAGGTCACGGGGGAGGACCGCGTGCGCGAGCTGGCGCGGATGCTGTCGGGGCAGGAGGACTCCGACGCGGCGCTTCGGCACGCGCACGAGCTCCTCGAGTCGTCGGTCGTGGGACGATAGGGCACGATGAAGCTGACTCTGCGCAAGACCACGCTGCCGGAGACCGGACCCGACACGCTGGGCCCGGCGAAGGTCGACGCCCGGACGAAGGCCCTGACCAAGCGGCTGCACCCGGGCGACGTCGCGGTCATCGACCACGTCGACATCGACCGCGTGGCGGCGGACGCCCTCGTCGCCGCGAAGCCGGCCGCCGTCCTCAACGCGGCACGCTCGGTGTCCGGGAGGTACCCGAACCTCGGCCCCGACATCCTCGTCGAGGCCGGCATCGTGCTCGTCGACGACCTCGGTCCCGCGATCATGGCAATCCCGGACGGACGCGAGGTGCGGCTCGACGGGAACAAGATCCTGCTCGGTGACGACGTCGTCGCGGAGGGCGTCGTCCAGACGCAGGAGTCGGTCGCGCGCAGCCTCGAGGAGGCGCGGGCCAACCTCTCGGTCGAGATCGAGTCGTTCGCCGAGAACACGATGAACTACCTGCGGCGAGAGCGTGAGCTCCTGCTCGACGGCGTCGGCGTCCCGGACATCCGTACCGAGATCGACGGCCGCCAGGTGCTCATCGTGGTGCGCGGCTACCACTACCGCGAGGACCTCGCGACGCTGCGGCCGTACATCAAGGAGTACCGGCCCGTGCTCATCGGGGTCGACGGCGGAGCGGACGCCATCCTCGACGCCGGCTGGAAGCCCGACATGATCGTCGGCGACATGGACTCGGTCTCGGACCGCGCCCTGAGCAGCGGCGCGGAGATCGTCGTGCACGCCTACCGCGACGGCAAGGCGCCGGGGCTCGAGCGGGTCCAGGAGCTCGGGGTGGACCCCGTCGTGTTCCCGGCGACGGGCACGAGCGAGGACATCGCGATGCTCCTCGCGGACGACAAGGGTGCCGAGGTCATCGTCGCCGTCGGCACGCACGCGACGCTCGTCGAGTTCCTCGACAAGGGCCGGGCGGGCATGGCGAGCACGTTCCTCACCCGGTTGCGGGTCGGGGGGAAGCTCGTCGACGCCAAGGGCGTCTCGCGCCTGTACCGGCACCGGATCTCCAACGTCCAGCTCACGCTCCTGTCGCTCGCGGGGCTGTTCGCCGTCGTCATGGCGCTGATGTCGACGTCGGCCGGTCGGACGTTCTTCGGGCTCCTCGGCGCACGGTTCGACGACCTGACCTCCTGGATCGGCGCCCTGTTCGGCGGAGGCTGACCGGCGGAGGCTGACCGGCGGCACGACGGCGCGACCAAGTACGCACGGACGCACCGAGGAGTCGCCCGGCCGCCGGCGGTGACCCCGCCTGCCGCCGCCCGCCCGGACCGCACCCGCCCGGACCGCACCCGCCCGGACCGCACCCGACCATCTGACCACCTGCAGCACGCACCGAAGGACACCACCGCACAGTGATCGACTTCAGGTACCACATCGTCTCGTTGATCTCCGTCTTCCTCGCCCTGGCCGTCGGGATCATCCTCGGCGCGGGGCCGCTCCAGGGCGCGATCGGCGACCAGCTCACCGGGCAGGTGGAGCAGCTGCGCGCCGAGCGCAACGAGCTGCGCGACGAGCTCGACCGGGCGAACGTCACGCTCGAGGACGAGGCGCGCTACATCGAGGCGGCCGGCCCTCAGCTCGTCGCCGGGTCGCTCCAGGACCGTCGCGTGGCCGTCGTCGACCTGGATGGCGCCGACGGGGAGCGTGACGAGCAGATCGGCGCGCAGCTCGAGTCCGCCGGCGCGAGCGTCGTCGCGCAGGTGCGCCTCACCGACGCGTGGACGAGCGAGGACGAGGTGAGCGCGCGCGACACCGTGGCGGAGGGGCTCGCCGACAAGCTCGGGGACGTGCCGGAGGACGCCTCGACGGACCAGCGGCTCGCCCGCGCGCTCGCGCTCGCGCTCACGGGGACGTCCCCGCTGAACCCCGACGCGCGCAGCGACGAGGCCGTGGAGCTCGAGACGCTGCTCGAGCGCTTCGCGCTCGTCGACGTGGTCGAGGAGCAGGTCGCGCCGGCGGACGTCGTGCTCCTCCTCGCCGGACCGGCGCCTGAGCAGGCCGCCGAGGCTGCGGCGGAGGAGGCCACCGAGGCGCCCGCTCCGGACACCACCGTCATCGACATCGAGGTCGAGGTCGCCGTCGCGGCGCAGGACGTCGCGCAGGCCGCCCTCGTCGCCGGGAGCACCGCGGTGCCCGGTGACCTCGTCTCCACGATCCGTGGCTCCGAGGAGCTCGCAGCGAGCGTGTCGACGGTGAGCGGGACCGAGGCCGAGCCCGGCCGCATCAA
Source organism: Cellulosimicrobium sp. BMG9.23 (assembly GCF_059159985.1). Taxonomy (NCBI): domain Bacteria; kingdom Bacillati; phylum Actinomycetota; class Actinomycetes; order Micrococcales; family Promicromonosporaceae; genus Cellulosimicrobium; species Cellulosimicrobium sp. BMG9.23. The sequence continues at coordinate 327,908 of NZ_JBZGBZ010000008.1, read as the reverse complement.
CGTGCCGCTCGCGCTCGCGGCCCGGCTCGCGGACCAGATCGGGCAGTTCGGGTTCGAGGAGAGCGCGACGGCGGTCCTGCCGCCGGCGGTCGAGCTGCCACCCGTCGTCCGTGGCTCGGACGACTCCGAGGGCGCCCCGACGAGCACGTCGACCGACCAGGGCGAGGGCTGACGTGGCGCGCGCGGGATCGGTGCTCCGGGCGGCCGGGGTCGCCGCAGCCACGACGACCGTCGTGCGGCGGGCCCTCGACGGGCTCTCCGGCGGCGGTGCCGAGCGCGGTGCCGAGCGCTGGACGCGCACGAACCACCGCGGCGAGCCCATCAGCCTGCTCGAGGGACCGGCGGCCGCCGCCGGGCTCGTCGCCGGAGCCCTGGCCGCGGGCGGCGACGCGCGCTCCCGCACGGCGACCGCGCTCGCCGCGGCCGGCGGCGGCGCCTTCGGCCTCGTCGACGACCTCGCCGAGGACACCTCCACCCGGACCAAGGGCCTGCGCGGTCACCTCGGGGCGCTCGCGCACGGCCAGGTGACGACGGGCGGCCTCAAGGTCCTGGGCATCGGCGCGACGTCGCTCGTCGCCGCGGCCGTCGGGACGCGACGCCGGGGCTCGGTGCTCGGCCACCTCGTCGACGTCGGCGTCAACGGCGCCCTCGTCGCAGGGACGGCGAATCTCGTGAACCTTCTCGACCTCCGTCCGGGGCGTGCGCTCAAGGCGTCCGCGCTCGTCACGGTGCCGTTCACGGCGTCGGCGACCGGCGGGACGACGGGCGCCGTCCTCGGTGCGGGCGCCGCGGCCGCACCGGCCGACCTCGGCGAGCGCGACATGCTCGGCGACTGCGGGGCGAACGCGCTCGGTGCGGTGCTCGGGAGCCAGGTCGCGTTCGCCGCGCCGCGGTCCGTGCGCTGGCTCGCGCTCGCGGGCGTCGTGGGTCTGACCCTGGCGAGCGAGAAGATCAGCTTCTCGGCCGTCATCGAGGGCAACGACGTGCTGCGGCGCGTCGACACGTGGGGGCGGCGCGCCGCGTGAGCGGACGCCCCGGGCGCCTGCGCGCGGCGACCCAGACGCTCGCGGGCGCGGCCGTGATGATCACGGTCGTCACGATCGCGAGCCGCCTCGTCGGCTTCGCGCGGTCGCTCGTGCTCTCGTCGACGCTGGGCACGACGGGCGTCGGGACCGCGTACACGTCGGCGAACATCCTGCCCAACGTGCTGTTCGAGGTCGCCGCGGGCGGGGCGCTCGCGGGCGCCGTCGTGCCGCTCCTCGCCGGTCCGATCGCGCGGCGGTCCAGGGAGGATGTCTCGCGCATCGCGTCGGCGGTGCTGGGCTGGACGCTGCTCGTCCTGGTGCCGCTCGGCGCGCTGCTCGCCCTGCTCGCGCAGCCGATCGCCGCGGTGCTCATGTCGAAGCATCCGGAGCTCGTCGACGTCACGGCGACGTTCGTCCGCGTGTTCGCGCTCCAGGTCCCGCTCTACGGGGTCGCCGTCGTGCTCGGCGGGATCCTCCAGGCGCACAAGCGCTTCTTCTGGCAGGCGTTCTCGCCGCTGTTGTCGAGCCTCGCCGTCATCGCGGTGTACCTCGTGTTCGTCGGTCTCGCCGACGGGAACCAGGAGGACGTCGCGGCGCTGTCCGGGCAGGCGATCGCGTGGCTGGGCTGGGGAACGACCGTCGGCGTCGCGGTGCTCGCGATCCCGCTGGTCGGGCCCGTGCTGCGCACCGGGACCCGGCTGCGTCCGCGGCTGCGGTTCCCCCACGGCGAGGGAGTGCGGGCGCGCAACCTCGCGCTCGCCGGCGTCGGCGCGCTCGTCGCGCAGCAGCTCTCGGTGCTCGCCGCGATGGGTGCCGCGCTGCGGTTCGGCCCGGAGTCCACCTTCCCGACGTACACGTTCGTGCAGCAGGTCTATCTCCTCCCGTACGCGGTGCTCGCCTTCCCGCTCGCGACGAGTGCGTTCCCGAGGCTCGCCGAGCACGTCGCCCACGCCCGCCAGGACCGTTTCCGCGCGCTGCTCGCGACGACGACGCGCGCGCTCGTCGTGGTCTCGGGTCTCGGCGTCGCGGCCCTCGTCGCGGCGTCCGGACCGGTCGAGGTGGTGTTCGCCGCCGTCGCGCGGACGTCCGTCGAGGGCCTCGGCGCGGGCGTCGCGTGGATGGCGCCGGGCATCGTCGGGTTCGCCCTGATCCTGCACCTGTCGCGCGCGCTCTACACGATCGACCACCAGCGCGTCGCCGTGGCGGCGACCGTCGCCGGCTGGGTCGTCGTGGCCGTCGCCGCCTTCGTCCTGCCGCTGGTGACGGGGGCGCGGGACGCCCAGGGTGTGCTGTCGATGCTCGGCCTCGCCACGACGCTCGGCATGACCGTCGCCGGCGCCGGGCTGCTCCTCGGCGTCCGGCGCCTCGCCGGGGTCGAGGCGGTCGCCGGCATGCTGCGCACGCTCCTCGTCACGGGTGTCGGCGCCGCCGCAGGAGCCACGCTCGGCGCGCTGCTGTCCCGCGCGCTCCTGCCCGACGACGCGGGCTGGCTCCCGGCCATCGGCGTCGGGGTCCTCGCGGCGGCGCTCGCGGGCGCCGTCGTGCTGGGGGCGTCGCTCGCGGCCGACCGTCCCGCGCTGCTGGGCGTCCTCCGTCGTGGCTCGGTGTGAGGCGCCTGACCCCCCGGTCCGCGTGCCGTCGTCCCGCCCGCTGTTAGGATGGAGTTCCGTGGCAGATCACCTGAACCGGCCCTCCTCCCGCCTCAACGCCTCGGGCGCTCGATCCGAGCACCGCACCGCGCACGTCTTCGTCACCGGCGGCGTCGCCTCCTCGCTCGGCAAGGGCCTGACCGCCTCGAGCCTCGGTCGTCTGCTCCGCTCGCGCGGACTGCGGGTCACCATGCAGAAGCTGGACCCGTACCTCAACGTCGACCCCGGGACGATGAACCCGTTCCAGCACGGTGAGGTCTTCGTCACCGAGGACGGCGCGGAGACGGACCTGGACATCGGGCACTACGAGCGCTTCCTCGACGTCGACCTCGAGGCGTCCGCGAACGTCACGACCGGCCAGGTGTACTCCCAGGTCATCGCGCGCGAGCGGCGCGGCGAGTACCTCGGCGACACGGTCCAGGTGATCCCGCACATCACCGACGAGATCAAGTCCCGCATGCGCGCCCAGGCCGGCGAGGACGTCGACGTCATCATCACCGAGGTCGGCGGCACGGTCGGCGACATCGAGTCCCAGCCGTTCCTCGAGGCGGCACGACAGGTGCGCCACGAGCTCGGCCGCGACGACGTGTTCTTCCTGCACGTCTCGCTCGTGCCGTACATCGGCCCCTCCGGCGAGCTCAAGACCAAGCCGACGCAGCACTCCGTCGCGGCCCTGCGCTCGATCGGCATCCAGCCCGACGCGATCGTGCTGCGCGCCGACCGTGTCGTGCCCGAGCCGGTCAAGCGCAAGATCGCCCTCATGTGCGACGTCGACAACGAGGCCGTCGTCAACGCGATCGACGCGCCGAGCATCTACGACATCCCGCGCGTGCTGCACTCCGAGGGCCTCGACGCGTACGTCGTGCGCCGCCTCGGCCTGCCGTTCCACGACGTCGAGTGGGACGGCTGGAGCCAGCTCCTGGAGCGGGTGCACGAGCCCGCCCACCGGGTCGAGGTCGCGCTCGTCGGCAAGTACATCGACCTGCCCGACGCCTACCTGTCGGTGACCGAGGCGCTGCGCGCGGGAGGCTTCGCCAACGACGCGAAGGTCACGATCCGCTGGGTCGCCTCGGACGAGTGCCAGACGCCGGCCGGCGCGGACGACGCGCTGCACGGCGTCGACGCGGTGCTCGTGCCTGGCGGGTTCGGCGTGCGCGGCATCGAGGGCAAGCTCGGCGCGCTGCGCTGGGCGCGCGAGAGCAAGGTCCCGACGCTCGGCATCTGCCTCGGTCTCCAGTCGATGGTCATCGAGTACGCGCGCAACGTCCTCGGCATCGCGGACGCGTCGTCGACGGAGTTCCACCCGGAGACCTCGGACCCGGTCATCGCGACGATGGAGGAGCAGCTCGCGATCGTCGGCGGCGACGGCGACCTGGGCGGCACGATGCGCCTCGGCTCGTACGAGGCGGCCCTCGTGCCCGGCTCGGTCGTCGCGACGACGTACGGCGCGGAGCGCGTCTCCGAGCGTCACCGGCACCGTTACGAGGTGAACAACGCGTACCGCGGCCGACTCGAGGAGGCTGGGCTCGTCGTCTCGGGCGCCTCGCCCGACTCGTCGCTCGTGGAGTTCGTCGAGCTGCCGGCGGACGTGCACCCGTACTACGTGAGCACGCAGGCGCACCCCGAGTTCAAGTCGCGCCCGACCCGCGCCCACCCGCTGTTCGCCGGGCTCGTCGCGGCCGCGCTCGAGAACCAGGCCGACTGAGTGGCCGCCGACCTGGGCGACGCGACGTCGCCCACCGGCCCGCGGACCGACGAGCCGGTGGCGGACGCGCTCGCTCCGAGACCGGTCGCCGAGACGTCGATCGTGCACGAGGGGCGCGTGTTCGACCTGCGCTCCGACGTGGTCGAGCTCGGCGACGGCGCGGTGACGCGCGAGTACCTCGACCACCCGGGGGCGGTCGCGGTCGTCGTCCTGGACGACGACGAGCGCGTCCTCCTGCTGCGCCAGTACCGGCACCCGGTGCGGCGTGAGCTGTGGGAGCCGCCCGCGGGCCTGCTCGACGTCGACGGCGAGGACGCTCAGCTCGCCGGCGCGCGCGAGCTCGCGGAGGAGGCCGACCTGCGGGCGGCGCGGTGGGACGTCCTCGTCGACTACTACACGTCGCCGGGCGGCTCCAACGAGGCCCTGCGCGTGTTCTTGGCCCGCGACCTGTCACCCGTCCCCGACGGCGAGCGGTTCGCGCGCGAGGCCGAGGAGCTCGACATGGAGCTGCGCTGGGTCCCGCTCGACGACGCCGTGGACGCGGTGCTGCGCGGCGACGTGCACAACCCGTCCGCCGTCGTCGGCCTCCTTGCCGCCGCGGCGGCGCGCGCCGCCGGCTGGTCGACCCTGCGCCCGGCCGACGCGCCGTGGCCTGAGCGCCGCGGCGGCTGACCGGAGGCGGTCCGCCGACCGGGCGACCGCCCGGTCGGCGCGCGGTACGCCTCGGGTAGCGTCACCTTGCGTGACCACGTTCGCACCGACTCTCGTCCGTGTCCCCGCCGGGAGGATCGAGCTCACCGACGCACGGTCGGGTTCGGCGCGGGTCGTCGGTCTCGCCGCGTTCGAGATCGGCCGGGCGCCCGTGACGGTCGCCGAGCACCGTGCGGTCGTCGATGCGGGGCGCGAGCTGGACCCTCTCGACGCGTGGGGGGCATCGGGTCCCCCGGCGGGCACGCCGCCCCCGTCAGGACCCCCCGACATGCCCGTGCACGGCGTCACATGGTTCGAGGCCGTGCACTGGTGCAACCTCGCGTCGGACGTCGCGGGACTGGCCCGGGCCTACCGTACCGACGGTCGCGACGTCGAGTGGGACGTGAGCGCGGACGGCTTCCGCCTGCCGACCGAGGCGGAGTGGGAGCACGCGTGCCGGGCCGGGACGTCCGGACCGGCGTACGGGCCGCTGGCCGAGGTCGCCTGGACGGTGGCCGACGACGTGCCCGGCCCGCAGCCCGTGGCCGGGAAAGCGCCCAACGCGTACGGCCTGCACGACATGCTCGGCAACGTGTGGGAGTGGTGCTGGGACTTCGCGGACACGGCGCGGTACGGGGAGTACCGGAGCCTGCGCGGTGGGGGATGGGCCGACCGCGCCTGGAGCGTTCGTGCGTCGGTGCGCCGGGGCAGCGCTCCCGACGCGCGGATCGAGGACGTCGGCTTCCGGGTGGCGCGGGGTGCGGTCGGCGAACCCGGCGCGCTTGCCGCGCAGGGATGGTCGGACGGGGCCGACCGTGTACGAGCGCACGTGGAGGGTTTCGTGCCGCTGGGATGGACCCCGCTCGCGCCGGGAGCGGGCGGAGCGGATCGTGGGCGACGCGAGCCACGGCCGCGCCGAGGCCGCCGCGCGCCTGGCTGAGCTCGAACCCCGACGGGGTCAGGTGACAGCCTCGGGTTGGATCGCGCGTCGGACGGCGTCCCGCAGCAGGATGCGCCGCCGCTCGTGCACGGCGTCCGGCTCTGCGGCGGTCGCGGCATAGACGTTGCTCACGGGCGACCACGCCATCGACATCGCGATCACCATCGCCATGATGTCGAACGGGTCGCCGGGCCGGACGAGGCCCGCGGCCTGCGCGTCGGCGATGGCACGGAGCTTGACGTCGTCCAGCCGGTCGGCGTCCGCCACGAGGTGCCCGGTGGGGCGGCGTTCGAGTCGCGCCCACGTCGCCAGCCGGATGAGGTCCGGGCGGCGGAGGTACTCGTCGTACAGGCGCACGGCCCAGTCGGCGAGGTCGGTGCCGTCGATCGGGGCCGTGTTCATGATCTGCTCGAGCGAACCCCTGAAGATGGCGTCGAACAGGCCGTCCTTGCTGCCGAAGTAGCCGTAGAGCTGGGCCTTGTTCGTGCGCGCACCCGCGACGATCCGCTCGATCCGTGCCCCGGCGACGCCGTGCTCGGCGAATTCCTGGGTCGCGATCTGCAGGATGCGCTGCTTGGTCGCGGCTCCGCGCGCGGTCGACGGCTCCTCGGGCATGGGCCCAGGATAACGACAGACCGTTCGGTCTATGCGGTGGTAGTAGTCTCAAAGAGACCGAACAGTCTGTTTAGGGAGACCGCATGCGCACGTCGATCGGATGGCAGCTCGACGGAGACAGGCTGCGCAGGACGACGCTCGAACGACGGGACCTGCGCGCGGACGACGTGGCGGTGCGCGTCGACTACTGCGGGGTGTGCCACACCGATCTGCACGCTGTGCACGCCCACGCTGGGGGCGGGGGCGGCCCGCTCGTCCCCGGGCACGAGTTTACTGGGGTCGTGAGCCAGGTGGGCCCCGCGGTGACCCGGTTCGCCCCGGGCGACGCCGTCGCGGTCGGCAACATCGTCGACTCCTGCGGGGCCTGCGACATGTGCCGCCGCGGCCAGGAGAACTTCTGCGCGGAGTTCCCGACGCTCACGTACGGCGGCACCGACCGCACCGACGGAAGCACTACCCTCGGCGGGTACTCACGCGAGTACGTCGTGCGGGAAGGCTTCGCGTACCCGCTGCCCGGCGGGCTCGACCCCGCCGCGGCGGCGCCGTTGCTGTGCGCGGGCGTGACCGTGTGGGAGCCGCTGCGTTCCCTGGGCGTCGGCCCCGGCTCGCGGGTGGCGGTCGCCGGACTGGGCGGGCTCGGGCACCTGGCTGTGCGGCTCGCGGTGGCGCTCGGTGCCGAGACGACGGTCGTCAGCCGGACCCCGGACAAGGCGGACGACGCCCGACGCCTCGGTGCGCACGCGATCGTGCTGTCCACGGACGTGGAGCAGATGGCTGCCGCTCGGGGCGGCTTCGACGTCGTGATCGACACGGTCGCCGTCCCGCACGACCTCGCCCCGTACCTCGGTCTGGTGGACCTGGACGGCACGCTGTGCACGCTCGGCCACCTCGGAGGTGTCGACCTGGAGGTCATGGACCTGCTCGTCGGGCGCAAGAGGCTCATGTCGGCGGGCAGCGGCGGACGCCCGGCGACCGCCGAGCTGCTGGAGTTCTGCGCGACCCACGGCGTCGTCGCGGACGTCGAGGTGCTGCCCTCGGAAGCGGTCGAGGAGGCGTTGCGCCGGCTCGAGCGCGGCGACGTCCGCTACCGCTTCGTGCTCGACCTGGCCGACCTCGACTGACCCGGAACCGAAAGATCAGGCGCGGGTTCGCGTGGTCAGCACGACGCGCGTCGTGCCGGCGACGAGGAGCGCCGAGCCGAGCATGTGGAGCCCGACGAGCAGAGCCGGCAGGCCGGTGAAGTACTGCACGTAGCCGATCGCTCCCTGGGCGAGCGTGATCGCGAGCAGGAGCCAGGCGGCACGTCGTACCTGCTGCGGGCCGCGACGGACGCTCACGAGGTAGGCGACGAGGAAGGCGACAAAGATCCAGACGGCCGACGCGTGGAGCTTGCTCATGAGCGCGGGGTCGACGGCGAACCGGTAGCCGACCTCGGCGTCACCGCTGTGCGGGCCGGCGCCGGTGACGACGACACCGAGCGCCACGACCACCGCGGTGAGCGCGGCGAGAGCCCAGGCGAGCGCCCGGGTGCGGGGCCCGACCGTCGGGACCGGTGGGCCGTCGCCCTCGCCGGACCGGTGCAGCAGGAGCAGCGACACCGACACGAGCGCGGCCGAGACGAGGAAGTGCACCGAGACCCAGCCGGGGTGCAGGTGCAGCAGGACGATGACCCCGCCGATCACGGCCTGCGCGGCGACGCCGAGCAGCGGGACCGCGCCCAGGAGCCGGTACGACAGGGTGCGCGACCGGTCCGTCCACACGAGAACGAGCACCGCCACGGCGATGACCGAGAGCACGCCCGCGAGCGTGCGGTTCCCGAACTCGACGAACTCGTTGTACGTCGTCGCGGGGTGGAACTCGGCCGTGAACTGGCCGGGGTGGCACTCGGGCCACGTCGAGCAGCCGAGCCCCGACTCGGTGAGTCGCACGGCGCCGCCCGTGACGATGATGCCGATCTGCCCGACGAGGTTCGCGACGAGCACGGGCCGGGTCCAGCGTCGCAGCGGCGCGAGCCGGTCGGGACGGCCTGCGGCGTATCCGGTGGCGCGGGCCGTGGCGTTGGCAGCGGCACGGTCGGTAGCGGCGGGATCCAGCGCGGGGGGCGGGGTGCTCACCGTCCCACGGTATCGGGGTCGGCCCGAGCCTTGGAATCCTGCGGGTGTGAGATGCGACCTCCTGCCGACGATGACCGCTCAGGTCCAGCGGAAGAGCTTGCCGGCACCCCAGCCGAGCGCTGCGGTCCACCCGAGCAGCACGACGACGGAGAACGGCGGGACCGCGCCGTCGAGCAGCGCGCCGCGCATCGCCTCCCCGAGCGCGCCCGAGGGGAGCAGCAGCGCGACGTGCGCGAGCGGCCCGGGGAGCTGTTCCGCGGGCACGAGCACGCCGCCGCCGACGGTGAGGAGCACGAGGACGAGGTTCGCGACCGCCAGCACGCCCTCGGCACGGAGGGTCCCGGCGAGGAGCATCGCGAGCGACGTGAACGCTGCCGTGCCGAGCAGGACGGCGAGCACCGCCGCGGGAACGCCTGCGAGGACGGGCTCCCAGCCGAGCGCCAGCGCGACGCCGGAGATCACGACGACCTGCACGACCTCGACCACGAGCACGCCCAGCACCTTGCCCGCGAGCAGCCCGCCGCGGCCCAGGGGAGTGGTCGACATGAGACGCAGCACGCCGTTGCGCCGGTCGAACGCCGTCGCGATCGCCTGGGACGTGAACGCCGTCGACATCACCGCGAGGGCGAGCACGCCGGGCGTCACGAAGTCGATGCGAGACGCGCCGCCCGTGTCGAGCTCGACGAACGATGTGAGGACGAGTCCGAGCAGCAGCATGACCGGCAGGATGATCGTCACGAGGAGCTGCTCGCCGTTGCGCAGGATCATGCGCGTCTCGAACGCGGTCTGCGCTGCGACGCGGCGCCAGGCGGGCGCGGCGAGCGGGAAGACGGTCGGTGCGGGACCTGCGGCCGCAGCCGGGGGCACGGCCGTCGACCGGCTCGTGGTCCTCGACGGGTTCTCGGGCGTGGTCATCGCAGGTGCCGTCCCGTGAGGTCGAGGAACACGTCCTCGAGCGTGCGGCGGCCCACCGTCACGCCCGAGGCGAGCACGCCGCGCTCAGCGAGCCACGTCGTGAGCGTCACGAGCGTCCCGGGGTCGGCGGGACCGGTGAGGGTGTACGAGCCAGGCTGGGGCTCGGCGACGAGCCACACGCTCTCGTCCGCACCGGGGGGCGCCGTCGTCCCGTCGGCGAGCGCGGCGTCCAGGCCCGCGAGGTCGATGCCGGGTTCCGCCTCGAAGCGCACCGTCCGGTCGACGTCGCCGTCCGCGCCCGCCTCGAGGAGGGAGCGGGTGGCGCCCGCGGCGATGACCTTGCCGTGGTCGACGACGTAGACCTGGTCCGCCAGGTCCTCCGCCTCGTCCATGAGGTGCGTCGTGAGGACGATGGCCACGCCGTCGGCTCGCAGCTCGCGCACGAGCTCCCACACCGCGTGCCGGCTCTGGGGGTCCATGCCCGCGCTGGGCTCGTCGAGGAACACGACGTCGGGCCGCCCGACCACCGCGGCGGCGAGCGCGAGGCGCTGACGCTGGCCGCCCGAGAGGCGTCGGACGGTCGTGCGCGCGAAGCTCTCGAGGCCCAGCCGTTCGGTGAGCTCGCCGACGTCGCGCGGCCTCGCGTACATCGACGCGACGTGCCGCAGCATCTCGAGCGCACGGACGCCGGTCGGCAGGCCGCCGTCCTGCAGCATCACGCCGACGCGCGGGCGCAGGCCGCGCGCGTCGGTCACGGGGTCGAGCCCGAGCACCTGGACTCGACCGGCGTCGGGGGAGCGCAGGCCCTCGCAGCACTCGACAGTCGTCGTCTTGCCGGCGCCGTTGGGCCCGAGGACCGCGGTGATCGCGCCGCGCTCGGCGGTGAGCGACACGCCGTCGACGACGGCACGACCGTCGTAGCGCTTGACGAGGTCGTGCACGAGCACGGCAGGGGCGGGCACCCGGCCGATTCTAGGGGCTGGCCGGGGGAGCGGGACCTCACGAGCGGGTCGGCCCGGCCGGGTGTCGCGTACGCCACATCGCCCCCTCTTCCGTGCCCGCTGAGGGTCGCCTTGCTTGCGCTCAAGCAATTAGGGAACAACCATGTTCTCTATATCGAGCTGCGTGCTGCGCGCACGCGTGCCCGCGACGACGCCGCAGGAGGTGTGCATGGCCGCAGGATCCGTCCGACAGGACGCACCGAGTCCTGCCGTGCCCGAGGTGCCGATGGTGCACGTCGCGTCCGACGTCGACCGTCGCACGCGCGAACGTGTGCTCGAGCTCGTGGCGAGCGACGGCCCTGTGAGCGCCGCCGAGCTCGCGGCGACCCTCGGGCTCACGCCCGCCGCCGTACGCCGCCACCTCGCTCTCCTCGAGGAGGACGACCTCGTCGCCGTGCACGACGCCGGGCATGCCACCGGCCTGCGCGGCCGGCCCGCGCGGCGCTACGTGACGACGTCGGCCGGTCAGGGCGAGCTCACGGGCACCTACACCGATCTCGCGACCGAGGCCCTGCGGTACCTGCGCGACGTCGCCGGCCCGGACGCGGTCGAGCGCTTCGCGCACGAGCGCCTCGCCGGGCTCGCAGACCGCTACGCCGCGCGCCTGGACGCCGACGACGTCGAGGGCCGCGCCGTGCAGCTCGCGGCGGCGCTCGCGGACGACGGCTACGCGGCGAGCGTGCGGCCCGTCCCGGGGACTCTTGCCGTCCAGCTGTGCCAGGGCCACTGCCCGGTGCAGCACGTCGCCGAGGAGTTCCCCCAGCTGTGCGAGGCGGAGGCACAGGTCTTCGCCAAGCTGCTCGGCTCGCACGTGCAGCGCCTCGCGACGCTCGCCACGGGCGGGCACGCGTGCACGACCAACGTGCCGCTCCACCCCGCCGCCCGCCTCCCGGGCGCCGGTGACGTCCGCACGCGCGGGAGACCGCCGTCGGACGAGCTCTGACCGCACCTCGAGCACGACCACCCGCCGGACCATCCCGGCTGCCCCCCGAACCGACTGCCCCCTCCGCATCGACGGACAGTGGAAGGAACACCATGAGCGCTCCCACCCAGGACGCCGCCGGCACGGCTCTGCCGACCGGTGAGAAGCAGACCGACGACGAGATCATCGCCTCGATCGGCTCCTACGAGTACGGCTGGCACGACAGCGACGCCGCCGGTATGTCCGCGCAGCGCGGGCTCTCCGAGGAGGTCGTGCGCAACATCTCCGCGCTGAAGAACGAGCCGGAGTGGATGCTCAAGACCCGGCTCAAGGCCCTGCGCCTGTTCGACAAGAAGCCGATGCCGAGCTGGGGCTCCGACCTCACGGGCATCCACTTCGACAACATCAAGTACTTCGTGCGCTCGACGGAGAAGCAGGCGACGAGCTGGGAAGAGCTTCCCGAGGACATCAAGGCGACGTACGACCGGCTCGGCATCCCGGAGGCGGAGAAGCAGCGCCTCGTCGCGGGCGTCGCGGCCCAGTACGAGTCCGAGGTCGTCTACCACCAGATCCGCGAGGACCTCGAGGAGCAGGGCGTCATCTTCGTCGACACGGACACGGGTCTGCGCGACTACCCGGAGCTCTTCCAGGAGTACTTCGGCACGGTCATCCCGTCCGGCGACAACAAGTTCGCGGCGCTCAACTCGGCCGTCTGGTCGGGCGGGTCGTTCGTCTACGTGCCGCCGGGCGTGCACGTCGAGATCCCGCTGCAGGCCTACTTCCGCATCAACACGGAGAACATGGGCCAGTTCGAGCGGACGCTGATCATCGCGGACGAGGGCTCGTACGTGCACTACGTCGAGGGCTGCACCGCGCCGATCTACTCGAGCGACTCGCTGCACTCCGCGGTCGTCGAGATCATCGTCAAGAAGAACGCGCGCGTGCGCTACACGACCATCCAGAACTGGTCGAACAACGTCTACAACCTCGTGACCAAGCGGGCGACCGCGGCCGAGGGCGCGACGATGGAGTGGGTCGACGGCAACATCGGCTCCAAGGTCACCATGAAGTACCCGGCGATCTACCTCCTCGGCGAGCACGCGCGCGGCGAGACGCTGTCGATCGCGTTCGCGGGCGAGGGCCAGCACCAGGACGCCGGCGCGAAGATGGTGCACGCAGCGCCGCACACGTCGTCGTCGATCGTCTCGAAGTCGGTCGCGCGCGGCGGAGGCCGCACGTCCTACCGCGGTCTGGTCCAGGTGCTCGAGGGCGCCGCGCACTCCGCCTCGACGGTGCTGTGCGACGCGCTCCTCGTCGACCAGATCTCCCGGTCCGACACCTACCCGTACGTCGACGTCCGCGAGGACGACGTGTCCATGGGGCACGAGGCGACCGTCTCGCGGGTGAGCGAGGACCAGCTGTTCTACCTCATGTCCCGAGGCATGGAGGAGACCGAGGCGATGGCCATGATCGTGCGCGGGTTCGTCGAGCCCATCGCGCGCGAGCTGCCCATGGAGTACGCGCTCGAGCTCAACCGCCTCATCGAGCTGCAGATGGAAGGGTCCGTCGGCTGATATGACCACCACCACCATTCCCGAAGAGGCCGGACTGACCACCGACCACTCGCGCGCGCAGGCCGACGGGGCGCACTCCCACGGCGTCGTCCCGCAGGGCTCGCGCGCCGAGCGCCTCACGTCGTTCGACCTCGCCGACATCCCCGTGCCCTCCGGGCGCGAGGAGGAGTGGCGCTTCTCGCCCGTCGCGCGCCTCGCGCCGCTGTTCGAGGAGAAGCTCGTCGGCCAGTCCGGCGGCGGCGACGTGCGCGTCACGGTCGTCGAGGCGCCCGAGGTGCAGGTGTCGATCGTCGGTCGCGACGACGAGCGCCTCGGCACGGCCGGCAAGCCCGGCGACCGCACCGCCGTCACGGCCTGGAACGCGTTCGAGCAGGCGACCGTCATCACGGTGCCGAAGGAGGCCGTCGCGTCCGACGTCACGTCGGTGCGCGTCGAGGGCCACGGCGACACGCCGACCGCGAGCCACGTCCTGGTGCGGGCCGAGCGGCACTCCGAGGCCGTCGTCGTGCTCGACCACGTCGGGACCGCGACCCTCAACGAGACGGTCGAGATCGTCGTCGAGGACGGCGCCCACCTGACCGTCGTGTCGGTCCAGGACTGGGCCGACGGCGCGGTGCACGCGTCGTCGCACCGGGCCCGCATCGGTCGCGACGCGCGTCTCAAGCACGTCGTCGTGACGCTCGGCGGCGACGTCGTGCGCCTCACGCCCGACGCGGAGTTCACCGCCGAGGGCGGCGAGGTCGAGATGGTCGGCCTGTACTTCGCGGACGCGGACCAGCACCAGGAGCACCGCCTGTTCGTCGACCACGCCGTCCCGCGCTGCAAGTCGCGCGTGACGTACAAGGGCGCGCTGCAGGGCGAGGGCGCGCACACCGTGTGGGTGGGCGACGTGCTCATCCGGGCGGAGGCCGAGGGCACCGACACGTACGAGCTCAACCGCAACCTCGTCCTCACGGACGGTGGGCGCGCGGACTCCGTGCCGAACCTCGAGATCGAGACGGGCGAGATCGAGGGCGCGGGTCACGCGTCGGCGACCGGCCGGTTCGACGACGAGCAGCTCTTCTACCTGCAGGCCCGCGGCATCCCCGAGATGGAGGCGCGCCGCCTCGTCGTCCGCGGCTTCTTCGCCGAGCTCATCCACGAGATCGGCGTGGAGTCGGTGGAGCAGCGCCTGCTCGACGCGATCGAGCGCGAGCTGAGCAAGTCGATGTCCGTCATCGACGGCACGGCCGAGGGCGTGGCGTGACGGCACAGCTCGCCTGCACCACCGCGGACCTCGGACCGGAGGAGGCGCTGCGCGTCGAGCTCGCGTCCGCCGCGGGTGCCACCGTCGAGGTCGCCGTCGTGCGCGACGGCGACGGCGGGTGGCACGCCATCTCGGACATCTGCTCGCACGGGGCCGTGTCCCTGTCGGACGGCGAGGTGGAGGGCTGCTTCGTCGAGTGCTGGCTTCACGGCTCGCAGTTCGACCTGCGGACCGGCCAGCCCACGGCGCTCCCCGCGATGCGCCCCGTGCCCGTCTACCCGGTGACGGTCGACGGCGAGCGCGTGCTCGTCGACGTCGACCGCACCGTCGGCACCCCCTGACACCCGGCCCGCGCGGCCGCACCCGAACGTCATCACCACACTTCTGGGAGATCCACGAATGTCCACTCTCGAGATCCGCGACCTGCACGTCAGCGTCGAGACCAAGGAAGGGCCGAAGCCGATCCTGCGCGGCGTCGACCTGACCATCAACAGCGGCGAGATCCACGCCATCATGGGCCCGAACGGCTCGGGCAAGTCCACGCTCGCCTACTCCATCGCCGGTCACCCCAAGTACCAGGTGACGAGCGGCACCGTGACGCTCGACGGCGAGGACGTCCTCGCGATGAGCGTCGACCAGCGCGCCCGCGCCGGCCTGTTCCTCGCGATGCAGTACCCCGTCGAGGTCCCGGGCGTGAGCGTCTCGAACTTCCTGCGCACCGCGAAGACCGCGATCGACGGCGAGGCCCCCGCGCTGCGCCACTGGACCAAGGACGTCAAGGGCGCCATGGAGCGCCTGCGGATGGACGCGTCGTTCGCGGAGCGCTCGGTCAACGAGGGCTTCTCCGGCGGCGAGAAGAAGCGTCACGAGATCCTCCAGATGGAGCTCCTGAGCCCGAAGTTCGCCGTCCTCGACGAGACCGACTCGGGCCTCGACGTCGACGCGCTGCGCATCGTCTCCGAGGGCGTCAACCGCGTCCACGGGAACACCGACGCGGGCTTCCTGCTCATCACGCACTACACGCGCATCCTGCGCTACATCAAGCCGGACTTCGTCCACGTGTTCGTCGACGGCAAGGTCGCCGAGCAGGGCGGCTCGGAGCTCGCGGACCGCCTCGAGGAGGAGGGCTACGACCGCTTCCTCGGTGGCTCGGTCGAGCCCGCGTCGGTCTGACCGAGCCGCACAGCGTCGCAGGACCAGCGAGGAGACGACCATGACGACCACCGCGCACGCCGCCGGCCAGCTCGACGGCAGCCCGTCGCGCCTGTCGGCCGGCGAGCTCGCCGCCGTGCGGGCGGACTTCCCGCTGCTCGAGCGCACCGTGCGCGGTGGTCGTCCGCTCGTCTACCTCGACTCCGCGGCGACGTCGCAGAAGCCGCAGGTCGTCCTCGACACCGAGGTCGACTTCTACGAGGAGCGCAACGCCGCGGTGCACCGCGGCGCGCACCAGCTCGCCGAGGAGGCGACCGAGGCGTTCGAGGCGGCCCGGGCCGACGTCGCGGCGTTCGTGGGCGCGCGCCCGGGCGAGATCGTCTGGACGTCCGGCGCGACGGCGGCGATCAACCTCGTCGCGTACGGGATCTCGAACGCGACGCTCGGTCGCGGGGGAGAGGCGGCGCGGCGCTTCGCGCTCGCGCCGGGCGACGAGATCGTGATCACCGAGGCGGAGCACCACGCGAACATCGTCCCGTGGCAGGAGCTCGCGGCCCGCACCGGCGCCGTGCTGCGCTGGTTCGAGGTCGACGACGACGGGCGCGTGCGCGTCGAGGACGCGGCGAGCGTCATCACGGAGCGGACGCGTGTCGTCGCGTTCACGCACGTGTCCAACGTGACGGGCGCGATCACGCCGGTCGAGCCGATCGTCGCGCGAGCGCGCGAGGTCGGCGCGCTCACGGTGCTCGACGCGTGCCAGTCGGTGCCGCACCTGCCGATCGACCTGCCCGCGCTCGGCGTCGACTTCGCCGTTTTCTCGTCGCACAAGATGCTCGGCCCGACGGGCGTCGGCGCGCTGTACGGGCGGCGTGAGCTGCTCGAGGCGCTTCCGCCCGTGACGACCGGTGGGTCGATGATCGAGGTCGTGACGATGACCGAGTCGTCGTACATGGCCCCGCCCCAGCGGTTCGAGGCGGGCACGCAGGCCGTGGCCCAGATCGTCGGGTTCGGCGCCGCCGCCAGGTACCTGCAGGAGCTCGGCATGGAGGGCGTGGCGGCACACGAGCACGAGCTGGCCACCGAGCTGCTGCGCATCGGGGAGATCCCGGGAGTGCGGGTCGTCGGCCCGCGCGAGCCGGTCGACCGGCTCGCGGTCGTGTCGTTCGTCGTGGACGGCGTGCACGCGCACGACGTCGGGCAGGTGCTCGACGACGCGGGCATCGCCGTGCGCGTGGGTCATCACTGCGCGCAGCCCCTGCACCGCCGGTTCGGCGTCGCGGCGACCGCCCGTGCGTCCGCGTCCGTGTACACGACCCGCGAGGACGTCGACGCCTTCCGGGAAGCGTTGGCAGGGGTCCGCGCGTTCTTCTCGGTGGACTGAGAGGACTTCGATGAGCTCGATGGAGCAGATGTACCAGCAGGTCATCCTCGACCACGCGAAGACCCCGCACGGGCGGGGCCTGGTCGAGGTGGCCGACGGCGCGGCGCACGGCCAGTCGCACCAGGTGAACCCCACGTGCGGCGACGAGGTGACGCTGCGCGTGGAGCTCGCGCCCGCGTCGTCGGGCACGACGGCCGGTGACGCCTCTGGTGGCGCGCCCACCATCTCTCGCGTGAGCTGGGAGGGGCAGGGCTGCAGCATCTCCCAGGCGTCCCTGTCCGTCCTCACCGACCTCGTGACCGGGCGACCTGTCACCGAGGCGGAGCACCTCGGAGAGGTCTTCCGCGAGCTCATGGGCTCGCGCGGCAAGGGCCTCGACGAGGCAGCCGAGGACGAGCTCGAGGACGCCACGGCGTTCACCGGCGTCTCGCAGTACCCTGCCCGCATCAAGTGCGCCCTGCTCGGCTGGGCGGCGCTGCGGGACTCGCTCGTGACGTCAGGGGCCCTGGACGGCACCTACCGCACCACTGCAGACCACGCCGACGCGGCGCACGCCGCGCGGGCAACGACGGAGGAGAACCGATGAGCACCGACACGACCGGCGCGCCCGCGGGCGGCGTCGCACCGAGCCCGCCCACGGTGGCAGACGTCGAGGAGGCCCTGCGCGACGTCATCGACCCCGAGCTCGGCATCAACGTCGTCGACCTCGGCCTCATCTACGGCATCCAGATCGACCAGAACAACCACGCGATCATCGACATGACGCTCACGTCCGCGGCCTGCCCGCTGACGGACGTCATCGAGGACCAGTCCGCGCAGGCCCTCGACGGCCTCGTCGACGGCTTCCGCGTCAACTGGGTCTGGATGCCGCCGTGGGGCCCGGAGAAGATCACCGACGACGGCAAGGACCAGCTCCGCGCGCTGGGGTTCAACGTCTGACCCTCTCGGCGAGCGCCTCGCGCAACGCCGGCCGGGAGTCGAGGCATCATCTGCTGCGCTCCGTCGTGCCCGTTCGGGCAGGCGATGCGGGGTCGACCGGTCGCACCATGGATCATGAGCCCCCGGCACCACGAGACCCTTCCGCGCGAGGCAACGGCGCGTCCTCGGTCCGTGACCGCTTCTCGTCCCGTCCGCACTCATGCCGTCGAGCGCGCGCCGACCTTCCTTCCCCGATTGCCGGACGGTGGACGTCGCGCGATGTTGCAGCTCCAGGCGAGCGCGGGGAATCGGGCGGCCAGCACGGTGGTTCAGCGCACCTACCAGCCGACCATTGCGGAGGAGCTGGACTACAAGACCCTCATCCCGACGAAGTGGAAGAGGTCGCCCGAGGAGGTAAACGGCGCTGCTGCGTTGGTGAAGCGGTGGTGCAAGAGCCACCGTCAGTTCGAGAGCCTGGTCAACAACTTCACCTGGGGCGAGTTCGTCGCCCTGACGAAGAAGTACGCGAGCGGTGAGTCGGTTCCGGTCAAGGTGGTCGACATCCGCGCACAGATGAACAGGGAGATGCGGCAGGAGCTGGCTGCGATCAGACGGGCACAGATCGATCACCTCCTCATCACCGGGAAGCCCGGGGCGGGCCGGACCCTCAAGAGCTGGTATGCCGACGGGATCATCAGCGGTCTCGCGCACACGCTGACCTTCCGCACCCAGGACGAGAAGGAACAGAAGAAGGGAAGTGCGACCGGGCCCTTCACGAGGAACTTCTCGGTCCAGGTCGATGACAGACCTGCGCGCTGGGAGATCCACGTCCACTACCGGGACTCGCAGAACCAGCTCGTCGAGAAGGCGCACGTCAAGCTCACCGACAAGCGCCACACGCACGAGCACGTGATGGACCTGCAAGCGGGTCACGCCCTCGTGGTCGCAGCTTCACAAGTGGTCCGTGGCTCGACGGACTCCCTCCTGACGGATCTTTGAGCCCGGATCGGCTGTGCCCCCGGCGTCACCTGCCTCGGCGCGCCCTCCTGCCCGATGCGGCCGTGCACGGGGCGGTCCGGAGCTGACCCGGCCTCACCCGGGCGCCGCCCGCAGCGTCGCTGGTCACGATCGGCCTGCGATTCCTTCCGCCACGTTGACGAGGAGTGTCCTGAGTGTTGGGATATGTGCGCCCACACCACTTTTCGGAGGATCATGTGACACAGCAGGACCAGACCGACTCGGGCAGATCCCCGCGGCAGGTGCGCTACCGCGGCCGGCACCTCCCGATGGTCGCGGTCGTCGTCGCGGCGACGATCGCCACCGCCCTGGCCTACAGCGGCATGGTCCTGTTCGGTCTCGAGGTCGCGCACATGTCGCCGCTCGAGGCGTACGGACTGGCGGGCTTCCTCGAGGTCAGCCTCGTCGCCGTGGCGCTCATGGCGCGCAACGCGGCGCTCGAGGGTCGCCCGTACGGCATCCTTCTCACGCTCACCTGGGTGCTCTCCGGCACGTCGGGCGTGTTCGCGGCGCTCCACGAGATCGCCGTCCCGACCGACAGCACCCCGTACATGGTGGTGTTCCGGTTCGTGCCCCCGCTGGTCGCCGCGCTCATGTGGCACCTCGCCCTCGTGGGGGAGCGGCACATGGTCACGGGCCACACCCTCGACGAGCGTCGCCGCGAGACGCGGGTCCACGGGTACGTCACCGCGATGGAGCAGTGGCGCGACGCACGCGTCGACAGCTCGGGCTCGTCGGCGGACCTGCGCAAGGTCCGGGCCGCCCACCAGCGTCAGCGCGCCGCCCGTGACGCTGCCCTCAAGCTGCTGACGGTCGAGGACTTCGAGCGGCGCATGCAGATCTGGGTCGACCGCCTGGAGGCCGCAGAACGCCACGGCAACCGGCTCGACCTCATCGGGGCGAGCTCCGTCAAGCGTGGCACCGCCCGTGGGTCGGCCGAGGAACCCGCGGTCCTCGCCGCCCGGGCGGCCGTGCCCGCCGAGGTACGGGGTCTGAAGACCCTCGCGCGGGAGTCGGCGCGCGACGCCGAGGTCCGCGCGGTCGAGGCCCCGCAGGCCGTCGCGCAGATCCAGGACCGCCCGTCCGCCGAGGAACGGGCCGAGGCCCCCGCCGTCGAGCCGGACGATCAGCCCTACACGCCCGAGACCGCCTTCGAGGCGCTCCCCGACCTCGAAGCGCGAGTCAAGGAGGTGTTCGGGCGCGCCAAGCCGCTTCCCTGGGAGCAGCCCGCCCCGGACGACGTCGCCGCGACGCAGGGCGTGGAACCCCCGGCCGTGACGGGTCACACCCGGCGCGTCGAGGTCTTCGACCTCGCCGGTCCCCGAGGGGGCGCGCAGGCCGCTGTCGGCGACGCCGACGAGGCCTCCCTCGGCGAGGACCCGACCGCCGAACGCGACCGCCGCATCGTCGATCTCGCCCGCCAGGGACTGAGCCAGCGCGAGATCTCACAGCAGGTCTCGGCGTCCCGGTCGACCGTCAGCCGCGTCGTGCGCCGCTACGAGGACCAGAAGCCTGTTGCGGACGACGACCGCGAGCTGGCGAACGCCTGAGACGGCTGCGATCTGTACCCGCTAGTCCGCTCTCACGCGTCTGGTGTCATAGGACCACATCGCGATCTCGACGCGGTTGCGGGCGCCGAGCTTGGTCATCAACGATGCCACGTGGGACTTGACCGTGCTCAGGCTGACGAAGAGCTCGGTACCGATCTCGGCGTTCGTCCGGCCCCGTGCCACCAGCGCGAGCACCTCCTCCTCGCGCTCGGTGAGCGAGTCGATGGGCTGGACCGGTACCACCGGCGTCTGGTCGGCGAAGGTCGCCAACAGCCGGCGGGTGACGTTGGGGGCGATCAGCGCGTCCCCGTCAGCTGCCGCGTGGATGGCCTGCACGAGGAGTTCCGGCCCGGCGTCCTTGAGCAGGAAGCCGCGGGCGCCGGCGCGCAGGGCGCCGAGGACGTACTCGTCGAGGTCGAAGGTGGTGATCACGACGACCGCCATCGGGTCCGTCACGTCCGGCCCGGCCAGGCGCCGGGTCACCTCGATGCCGTCGAGTCCGGGCATCCGGATGTCGACGAGGAGGACGTCGGGACGCAGCCGGGTCGCCAGGTCGAGCGCCGCGATTCCGTCTGCTGCCTCCCCCACCACCTCGAGGTCGGGTTGCGCGCCGAGGATCATCACCAGCCCGGTCCGGACCAGGTCCTGGTCGTCGGCGACGACAACACGGATGCTCATGCCGGCGCCTCCATCGGCAGCGCGGCAACGACCACCCAGCCGCCATCAGGCCCCGGCCCTGCGGAGAGCGATCCGCCCAGGAGCTGGGCGCGTTCGGCCATGCCCAGCAGGCCGAACCCAGGCTCCGGGCCTGGCCCCGGCTCGGTCCGTCCGTCGTCGCTGACACGCAGCGTGACGACGTCGCCCTCCCGCCGTACGTCGATCCCGACGCGGGTCGCGCTCCGGGCGTGTCGCACGGCGTTGGTCAGCGACTCCTGCGCGAGGCGGTAGAGCGCGACGTCGACGGGTCGTGCCAGACGGGTCAGCGAACCGTCCAGCGAGACCTCGACGGTGGGCGTCGCGTCGGCGCGCGCCAGAGCAGGCAGGTCCGCGACACCCAGCTGCGGTGAGTAGGCGACAGCTTCGTCCTCACGCAGCACCCGCACCATGGATCTCATCTCCGCCAGTGTCCGCGATGCTTCAGACTCGATCGCGGCCAGGACCTCGGCAGCCTTCTCAGGCTGGGTGCCGGCGACCACGCCACCGGCCTGCGCCTGCACCGCGATGGCCGAGACGTGGTGGGCCACGGTGTCGTGCAGCTCGCGCGCCAGCGCCACCCGCTCCTGGTTGCGGATCTCGCGCTGCTGGCGATGCCAGAGGTCCGCGCGGTAGCGGAACACCGCCGCGAGGGCGACGAACAGCAAGACGAGGACGCTCCCGCCGAAGACGTCGGCCCAGCCCGCGGAGGAGGCGTACATCCCCAACGCGACGACGACCGTCACGAACGCCGTCCCCAGGACCATCTCCCGTCCCGAGCCCCACCGCACCACGGAGTAGAGCAGGATCAGGACGGCCATCATGGAGTAGAGCCCGAGGTCCCCGGCGTGCGCAGTCAGCTGGAGGACCGAGAGCAGCCCGGCGACGCCCCACCCGACCAGGGCGGCCATCAGGGGGCGGCGCCTTCGCCAGAGCAGGGCAGGCATCAGCGTCAGGGCGAGCACCGCCACGAGGGGTCGCCAGGCCAGGTCCGGCCGAACGATGAGCTCGACCAGAGCGGCGGCCGCGAACACGCCCACCAGCAGCCAGTCGAGACGACCGACGGGCGGGGCGTCAGCAGGCCGCGGCTCATGCCAGATGGAGCGCCGGACGGTGACCACCGCTCCAGCCTAGAGATCGGCGCGCCTCGGCGTACCGGCCGAAAGAACGAGAGAGCGGACGTTCCGTCGGCCAGGTGAGCTCCAGCCTCCCGGCCGGTGTTCCCGCCACCGGGCTCCGAGATCGTGGACCTACCGATCCGCCCACGACAACGGAGCCCATGATGAAGACACGTCAACCCACCACCACACTGGAAGACCAGCCGGTCCCGGTGAGAGCCAAGCTCGCCGCAGCGTGGACAAGCCTCATGTTCCTGTATGCCTACGTGGACATTCTCAACTTCTTCACGCCCGGCGTCGTCGGCGACATCCTCGACGGCAGGGTCTTCGAGTTCGACCTCTCCCAGACCTTCTCGACCACGGCGATGATCCTCATGGCCGTCCCGATCTTCATGGTCGTGCTGTCGACGACGCTGCCCGCCAGGGTGAACCGCATCGCGAACCTCGTCGTGGCTTCGCTCTACGTCCCCGTCACGGCGTTCAACGTGGTCGGCGAGTCCTGGCTGTACTTCTACGGCCTGGGCATCGCACTGGAACTGATCCTTCTCGCCCTCATCCTGCGGTACGCCTGGAGCTGGCCGCGCACCGCACCTTCGGCGACGACGGCGACCAGCCCGGTCCGTGAAACCGCTCGCGCCCAGCATCAAGCGTGACCCAAGCGGCGGTCGCGGGCGTCGTTGACCGAGGCGCTGTGGACGTCCTGGAGCGCCGCTCTGCTCGTCGCGCGGTATGACTGGTCATACTCGGCCTCTGAAGACCGCGATTTCCGTACCCGATCGTGAGTTCGAGCGGATTGCTGCCCGGCACGGCATGAATCGTTCGGAGTTCTTCCGACGCGCGGGCGAGAAGTTCGCGGACGAGCTCGCGGGCAGCAGCGACCTGACTGCGCTGGCCGACGCTGCGCTCGCGTTCTCAAGGGAGTCGCGCGTGCGCGTCCTGCTCGTCATCGACCAGCTCGAGGATCCCACCAACGGGACCACGGTCGCGGCCCGGCGCGCGCGGGCCCGGAGAGCTCCTCGCGTTCGAGGCGCGGATGCGCCGGACTGTCGACGCCGGCCAGGGCGTCCACTTCTTCCCCGAGGGCGAGCTGGTGATGTACGACACGACCTGCGGCCCTTCCGGCGCGGCGCGTTCGCGTACGCCTGCCGGCTGGGTGTGCCGGTCGTGCCGATGGTCTTCACCGACGGCCGTCGGCCCTGGTGGCGCCCACGGCCGCCGATCCTGCTGACGATCCTGCCGGCCGAGCGGCCCCGGGGCTCCGGCCCGCCGACATCGCCGAGCTCCTGGCCCGCTGCCGGGCGGCGATGGAGGCGGTCGTAGAGGAGTCTCTCAGAGCCAGGTTCCCGGCTTCCAAGGGTTGACGGTCTCGACGGCCAGCGGGGCGAAGCGCTTGGTGTTCCGGGTCGCGACCACCGCGCCGCACGCCTGGGCCGTCGCCGCGATCACCGCGTCGTCGTACGGCGCGTGCTCAGGGACGCGATACGTCGCGAGGAGGCGCGCTGCGGCGAGGTCGAACGGAACGACGCGCCCGGCGAACGCCGGGAGGACGTTGTCCTCGAACCACCGTCGGAGGACCGAGCCCTGAGCGGCGTCCTCACGTTCCTTCGCGACGATGCCCCGTTCGATCTCGGCGATCGTGAGCGCCGAGACGTACTGGTCGGCGACGGGGATCGCCGACGCCCACCGTTCGACAGCGGGATTGCGTCCCCGGACACGTAGTGCGGACACGACGTCCGTGTCGAGGACGTATCTCACAGGTCGACGGCGCGCGACGTCAGCCCGAGTCGTCGAGGCTCGAACTCGATGTCCGCCCCTTCGTCGGTGCTGAGCAGGTCGACCAGCGTCACCGGATCCTGGGCCAGCGCTCCGGTGAGCAGGCTGCGTGCCTCGGCCTCGACCGAACGGTGGTGCTGCTTGGCCCGTGCGCGGAGCGCGGCCTTGGTGCCGGGGGGGAGATTGCGGATCAGGACCTGTTCCATGGGATCACCTCCGATATCGCCACCATGATATCAATCACGACCGTCAGGGTCCACGGCAGGTCGGCCCCTGTTCGCGGCCACCTCGGCATCTCGAGGGGATCTGCCTTGCGGCGCTAGGATCGGCCCGCCGGCAACGATGCCGGCGCCCGACCGAAGGAGCCTCGAGGCCCATGCTCGCTGCGTGGGGCGCGCTCGCCCTGCTCACTCTCGTCCACCTCGGCGCGCAGCTCGCCGGAGCCTCCGATCTCGCCAACGTCTCGCCGTGGTTCCTCATGCCCGCCCTGGCGTGCTGCCTGTGGCTCGCGACGCGCCCCGCGATCGACGTTGGACGTCAACGCTCTCGCCTCGTCCGCCTCACGCTCGTCGCGCTGGTCTTCTCGTGGCTCGGCGACACGGCGCCCGACCTCGCCGACGGCGACGCCGCGTTCCTCGTCATGGTGGGCTTTCTTCTCTGCGCACAGGTGGCCTACACGGTCGCGTTCTGGCCCTACCGTGCGGGCTCCGTCCTCCGACGCCGGCTCGCTCTCGCGCCGTACGGGCTCGCCTTCGTCGCGCTCGTCGTGGCGTGCGCGCCCGGTGCCGGACCGCTGCTCGTCCCGGTCGTCGTCTACGGCGCGTGCCTCGTGCTGATGGCCGTGACGGCGACGGGCGTCGACCGCCTCGCCGCCGTAGGCGGGGCCGTCTTCCTCGTGTCCGACGCCCTCATCGCGCTCGACGCGTTCGCCCCGTGGTACGCCGTACCCGCCCACGGGTTCTGGGTCATGCTCACCTACGTCGGCGGCCAGGCGCTGCTCGTCCTCGGCGTCCTGCGGCGGGTCGGGGCCGACGTCGCGCCGGAGCCGGGTCGCCATGGTGCCAGGACGGCGGGCCGTCCGGGCAGCTAGCCGTGAGCGGACAGCGGCTCGAGCGGCGCGTCCTTCTGAGGCGGCTCGACGTGGACGGCGACGAGCGCGACGTCGTCCTCCGCGCCCGCGGGGACGAGGTCGGTCAGCAGGAGGTCGAGCAGGCGCTCGGGGGCGACGTCGCCGAGCGCGGTGACGCGCTGGGGCAGCTCCTCCAGGCTCTCGCGCAGCGGCCGGTCGCGGCGCTCGACGAGCCCGTCGGTGTAGAGGAGCAGGGTGTCGCCAGGCCGGAGGACGTCGGTGTGGTCCGTCCGGTCGCCCCCGAGGCCCAACCCGAGCAGCGGGTCGTTCCGGGCACGCAGCAGACGCGCGGTCCCGTCGGCCGCACGGACGACCAGGGGCAGGTGGCCGGCGGAGCACCACGTGAGCTCGCGCGGCTCCCCGACGGCACCGGGGGCGATCCGCGCGACGGCGGCCGTGGCCAGGGCGTCCAGCCGGAGTCCCGTCGCGGTGTCCTCCGCGGCGTCGAGGAGCGCCGCGGGTGCGGCGCCGGTGGTGTACCCGACCGCACGCACGACCCCGCGTAGGTGGCCCATGCGCGACGCGGCGGAGACGTCGTGACCGGTGACGTCACCGACCACGACGGTCGTGTGACCGTCGCGCTGCACGAACGCGTCGTACCAGTCGCCGCCGACGTGCACCTCGGGGACCGCCGGACGGTAGCGCACGTCGATCCGCAGGCCGGGGACAGCGGGCGGCGGGGTGAGGATCGAGTCCTGGAGCTCGAGAGCGGCACGGCGCTCGCGGACCAGCGTGGCGGCGTACCGGCCGACCGTCGACCCCAGGGCGAGGGCTTGGTGGAGCACCGCCCGGTCGACGCGGTCGGCCGCGAGCTCGTCCAGGTCACGCCCGTGCAGGTCGCGGTCGGCCGGGCCCGTGCCGACAGCCCTGGGCGCGACGGGGGACCTGTCGACCAGCGGGGTCTCGCGTCGGGAACGGACGATCTCGGTGACGTCCTCCGCGCGGTGCACGATCACCGAGACCCGGCCGCCGGCGTCCACCACGGGGACGTTCGTGGTGATCCACCACCGCTCGTCCCAGCGTCCGTCCGGTCCGCGCAGGTCGTAGCGGTGCGGCCCGATCATCTCCAGGCGCCCCGTCGCCGCGACCCGTTCGAGCGACTCCACGACGCGTTCGGATGCCGGTTCGCCGCCCGAGCGCAGCGGGAAGACGTCGAGGTAGTGCCTGCCGACGACCGCGGTCGCCGGTGCGTCGACGGTCCGGAGGAACGCCTCGTTCGCGTCGAGCACCATGAGGTCGGGGGAGATGACGAGCTTCGGCGCGGTGAGGGCCGCGAACACGGCGTGGTAGTCCACCCCCTCGACCGAGACGTCCCGGTCGAGCCGCCCTCGCACGTCACTGCTGTGAGAGGTCATACCACCGAGCCTGGCGCATCCTGAGCGCTTCGCACTGCGAACCGGGTGCGCGGCGCCCCGGGCCGCGCGTCAGCCGACCGCGACGACCGGCGCCGCCAGCGGCGTGCCGGAGCCGTCACGCCGTTGGTCCACCTCGGGCAGCTCTGCGGCCTGGCCCCCCGCACCTGTCGCGCGGGGCGGTCCCTGCCCGACCCAGGCGAGGATCAGGGCGTCCTCTCCCTTGAGGAAGCGGTGCGCCCGGACGCCGCCCGTCGCGCGCCCCTTGCCGGGGTACAGCTCGTACGGAGTCACCTTCGCGGCACCCGTCTGGGTGCCCGGCAGGGCGTCCGAGGACCCGGCGACGGTGACCACGACGGCGAGGTCGCGGACGTCCGCGGGGACGACCCCGAAGAACGCCACGCGCTGGCCGTCGGCGAGCCGGATGCCCGCCATGCCGCCCGCGGAGCGACCCTGCGGGCGGACGGCCGTCGCGTCGAAGTGCAGGAGGCTCGCGTCGCTGCTGACGAGCACGAGCTCGTCCGCGTCGGTCGAGGGCGCGGCGCCCACGACGGCGTCGCCGTCCTTAAGGCCGATCACCTCCCACGCGTCGCGGTTGGTCGGGACGTCACCTGGCAGGACGCGCTTGACGACGCCCTGCGCGGTGCCGAGCGCGAGCGGGGGAGCGTCCGCGTCGAGCGAGGCGATCGTCACGGCCTCCTCGCCCGGCTCGAGCGCGGCGACCTCGCTGAGCGGCACGCCGCCGGACAGGCTCGGGGCGCCGTCGGTCGGGGGGATCGCGGGCAGGTCGAGGACGGACACGCGAACGATCCGACCGCGGCTCGTCACGAGACCGATCTCGCCGCGCGCCGTCGTACGGACGCGGCCGCGCAGGACGTCGTGCGCAGCGCGGGAGCCGCTCCGGGCCGGCTCGGTGTCGTCGCTCGTCCGGGCCAGCAGACCGGTCGCCGAGAACAGGGCCCAGCACGGCGTGTCGGCCACCTCGAGCGGCACGGCCGCCGTCGTGGTCGGGGCGGCGCCCGCCGACTCGAGCAGGATCGTGCGGCGCGGCGTCCCGTAGGTCTTCGCGACCTCCGCCATCTCCGCGGACACGACGGCGCGCAGCTTCGCGTCGTCGCCCAGGATCTCCTGGAGCTGGGCGATCTCCTTGCGCAGGGCGTCCTGCTCCTTCTCCAGCTCGATGCGGGAGAACTTCGTCAGGCGGCGCAGCTGGAGCTCGAGGATGTACTCGGCCTGCGGCTCGGACAGGTCGAACACGGTCTGGAGGCGCTCCCGCGCGGCGCGCGCGTCGTCCGAGGACCGGATCACCTGGATGACCTCGTCGATGTCGACGATCGCGACCAGCAGGCCGTCGACCAGGTGCAGGCGCTCGGAGCGCTTGCGCAGGCGGTGCTCGGACCGGCGCCGCACGACGTCGATGCGGTGGTCCACCCAGACGACGAGCAGCTCGCGCAGACCGAGCGTGCGCGGCTGGCCGTCGACGAGCGCCACGTTGTTGATGCCGAACGAGTCCTCGAGCGGCGTGAACCGGTAGAGCTGCTCGAGCACGGCCTCGGGGTTGAAGCCCGTCTTGACCTCGACAACGATCCGCAGGCCGTGCTCGCGGTCGGTGAGGTCCGTCGCCGCGGTGACGCCCTGGATCTTCTTCGCCTTGACGCCCTCGGCGATCTTCTCGATCACCTTCTCGGGGCCGACGACGTACGGCAGCTCCGTGAACACGATGCCCTTGCGGCGCGGCGTGAGGTTCTCGACCCGCGCCGTCGCGCGGGTGCGGAACGAGCCGCGGCCGGTGCGGTAGGCGTCGCGCACGCCGTCGAGCCCGACAATCTTGCCGCCCGAGGGCAGGTCCGGCCCCGGGACGAAGCGCATGAGGGCCTCGAGGTCCGCGTCGGGGTGCTGCACGAGGTGGCGCGCGGCGGCGACCACCTCGACGAGGTTGTGCGGCGCCATGTTCGTCGCCATCCCGACCGCGATGCCCGACGCCCCGTTGACGAGCAGGTTGGGGATCGCGGCGGGCAGGACCTCAGGCTGGGTGAGCTTGTTGTCGTAGTTGGGCACGAAGTCGACGACGTCCTCGTCGAGACCGGTCGTCATCGCGAGCGACGACGGGGCGAGACGAGCCTCGGTGTACCGGGAGGCGGCCGGGCCGTCGTCGAGCGAGCCGAAGTTGCCGTGCCCGTCGACGAGCGGGAGGCGCAGCGAGAAGTCCTGCGCGAGGCGCACGAGCGCGTCGTAGATCGCGCCGTCGCCGTGCGGGTGCAGCTTGCCCATCACCTCGCCGACGACGCGCGCCGACTTCACGTGGGAGCGGTCGGGCCGCAGGCCCATGTCGGCCATCATGTAGAGGATGCGGCGCTGCACGGGCTTGAGCCCGTCGCGCGCGTCGGGCAGGGCGCGCGAGTAGATGACGGAGTAGGCGTACTCGAGGAACGACCCCTCCATCTCCGTGGCGACGTCGACGTCGACGATCGTCTCGTTCACCTCGGCCGGGTCGATCGAGGGTGTCGAGGGCTTGCGCGCCATGGTCGTGCGGGCTCCTGCCGGTCGGTGCGTCGGGACGTCGGTCGGTGATCGTTCGGGCGGTGGGACGGCCCTCCCGCCGGACGCGAGGGTAGCCCACGCGTCCCACAGGCGGACCACGGCCCCGACCGCTCGGGACGATTGTCCTCCCGGACGGGGCCGCGCAGGTGCAGGCGCACCGCGCCGTCCACCGCATAGCCTGGGTGCGTGAGCGGCGCCGACGTCGGGTCCCACCCGGTCCAGCACCCCGTCGACTACCCGGTCGAGTGGGAGGCGGACGTCGTCCTGCGCGACGGCACGACGACGCACGTGCGCCCGATCCGGCCAGAGGACGCCGACGCGCTCCAGCGCTTCCACGTCTCCCAGTCCGAGCGGTCGACGTACCTGCGGTTCTTCGCCCCGATGCAGCGCCTGTCGGACCGCGACCTCGACCGGTTCACGCGCGTGGACCACGCCGACCGCGTCGCGCTCGTCGCCGTCCGGCCCCGCAGCGTGGTGCCCGACGACGGCCCGGCGGACCGCGCGTCGGGCCCGACGGGGTCGACGGGAGCGCCGGGGGAGCAGGACATCATCGGCGTCGCCCGGTTCGACCGCACGACCGGGCACGAGGCCGAGGTCGCGTTCAACATCGCCGACTCGGCGCAGGGCCGCGGCCTCGGCTCCGTGCTGCTCGAGCACCTCGCCGCCGCAGCGCGCGAGCTCGGCGTGCGCCGGTTCACCGCGGAGGTGCTGCCGCAGAACGGCAAGATGCTCGCCGTCTTCCGCGAGGCCGGCTACGACGTGCGCCAGCAGATGGACGACGGGTTCGTCGTCGTCAGCGTGGACCTCGACCCGACGGAGCGCTCGCGCGCCGTGATGGCCGACCGCGAGCACCGCGCCGAGGCACGCAGCATGCAGGGCCTGCTCCGCGCGTCGAGCGTCGTCGTCATCGGCCCCGCCGGTCCGGCGGACCCGGTCGCGGGGGACGAGGGCATCGAGTCGCTCCTCGCGCACCGCGCGCTCGCCGCCCTGCGGCGCGGCACGGGCATCGAGGTCCACGTCGTCGGCCCGGCCCTGACCGGGGCGTCGGGCTCCGGGATCTCGCGCTCCGAGACCGCACGTTCCGGGACCCCGCGTTCCGGACCGCCACCCACCGCCGTCGGTCCCGCCGTGGGTCCCGACGCCGTGCGCGTCACCGCGCACGCGTCGCTCGCCGACGTCCCCGCCCCCGTGGACCTTGCCGTCGTGTCGCTGCGTGCTCCCGAGGCGATCGACGCCGTCCGGCACCTCGCGCGCCTCGGGGTGCGCGGCGTCGTCGTGCTGTCCGCCGGGTACGCCGAGACCGGTCCCGAGGGTCTCGCGCTGCAGCGCGAGCTCCTGCGCGTCGCGCACACCGCGGGGCTGCGCGTCGTCGGGCCGGCGAGCTACGGGCTCGTCACCCACGGCACCGGCCCCGACGGGGTGACGCTCGCCGCGACCCTCGCGGACGACCTGCCGCGACCGGGCGTGGTCGGCCTGTTCTGCCAGTCCGCCCCCATGGCCGTGACTCTCCTGGCCACCACGGCGCGCCGAGGCCTGGGCGTGTCGTCGTTCCTCTCGGCGGGACACCGGGCAGACGTGTCGGGCAACGACCTCATGCAGTACTGGCAGGACGACCCCGCGACCCAGGTCGTGTGCCTCTACCTCGAGTCGATCGGCAACCCACGCAAGTTCTCGCGCATCGCCCGACGCCTCGCGTCGGTGAAGCCCGTCGTCGTGGTCACCGCCGGCCGGTCCGGCCACGTGGTGCCGCCTGGCCACGCCGTGCGCTCCACGACCGCCCCGCGCCGCACGCTCGAGGAGATGCTGCGGCAGTCCGGCGTCATCCGCGCGGAGAACACGCACCAACTCATCGACATCGCGCAGCTCCTGGCGCACCAGCCGCTCCCTGCCGGACGGCGCGTGGGCATCCTCGCGAGCTCGGCCTCGCTCGCCGCGCTCGTCGCGGAGGCGGCGGCGTCCGCAGGGCTCGTCGTCGCGCGGTCGGACTTCCTGCCGGAGGACGCCTCGTCCGAGCGTCTCGCCGAGGCCGTCGACGCGCTCTACGCCCCGGACGCGTGCGACGTCGTCGTCGCGGTGCAGGTGCCCACGGTCCGACCGCGTCGCGTCGAGCTGTCGCACGCCCTCGCGGCGGCCGCCGCGCGCACACGTCGGACGACGGTGGCGAGCATGCTGGGCCTGCACGGGCTCACCGACGAGCTCTCGGCCCCGGACCCGCACGCACCGGCCTCCCCGGCCTCCCCGGACGACGCCGACGACGCCGACGACGCGGACGACGCGGGCGACGCCGCGTCCGGGCGCGCGACGACGGCCCTGTGCCGGGTCCCCGCCTACTCCACGCCCGAGGACGCCGTGGCCGCGCTCGGCGCGGTCGTGCGGTACGCGCGCTGGCGCGAGGCCGACCACGGCTCCGCGGTCCGGCCCGCCGGCGTCGACGGCGCACGGGCGCGCCAGCTCGTCGACCGCGCTCTCGCGGACGCCGCCGAGGTGGAGCTCGACCCCGCGACGACGGCCGACCTCCTCGCGTGCTACGGCGTCCACGTGTGGTCCGCGCGCCGCGTGCGTACCGCGGACGAGGCGGTCGCGGCTGCGCGCGAGATCGGCTGGCCGGTCGCGCTCAAGAGCACCGCCCCGGGGCTCCGCCACCGCGCGGACCTCGGCGGTGTGCGGCTCGGCATCGCCGACGAGGCCGAGCTGCGCGCCGACGTCGACCAGATGCGCGCGGCGCTCGCGGCCGTGCTGCCGGGCGCCGCGGACCAGCCGCTCGAGGTGCAGGCGATGGCCGACGCGGGCGTGGCGTGCGTCGTGCGCTCCACCGAGGACCAGCTCTTCGGCCCGGTCGTCTCGTTCGGCCTCGCGGGCGACGCCGTCGACCTCCTGGGCGACGTCGCCTACGGCGTGCCGCCGCTCACCGACGTCGACGTCGCGGCGATGGTCCGGTCGGTGCGCGCCGCCCCGCGGCTGTTCGGGTACATGGGGACGCAGGTCGCCGCCACCGCAGCCCTCGAGGACGTGCTCGCGCGCGTGTCGGTCCTGGCGGACGACCTCCCGGAGGTGCGCAGCCTCGAGCTGTACCCCGTCGTCGTGTCCGAGCACGACGCCGCGGTGCTCAGTGCACGCGTGAGCCTCGCCGACGCCCAGCGTGCCGACGCGCTGCGGCGGGCCTTGCCCGGCTGACCGGCACGGTTGAGCGACGCCGCTGAGGTCCGCTGCCGGGCGCCGCCGAACCGGTGATCCACAGGCCGTGCCTGACGGGCTGGCCGCCCGCGACCGACGGGTGGGAGAATGCCCGGGTGCCCTCAGCAACCCCCGACACCGCTCCTGACGCGTGGACCGACCTGACCACCCAGCTCCACCGGGCCGGGTACTACCCCGAGCTCGTCGCCGACGTCCTCGACGTCGCGGTCGCCGGTGAGGAGATCGTGTCCCACCTCGTCCTCCCGGAGACGACGTTCGACGCGTCCGAGGTCCGCCGCCACCTCACGGTCCTCGTGCTGACCCCGACCCGGCTCGTCACCGCGCACGTCGACGACCACCCGGCCGACAGCGAGAACCCCTCGGCCTCGGCGGCGGCGACCACGGAGTCCGTCCCGCTGTCGGAGGTGCGGTCGGTGTCCCTCACGCACGTCGTCGCGGACCCGCAGACGCACCGCGGCGGCAACCTCCCGCTCGAGGTGACGCTCGCGCTCGGCTGGGGCGCCGTCTCGCGCGTCGACCTCGAGCCCGCGGCCTGCCCCGACCCGAGCTGCGAGGCGGACCACGGCCTGACTGGCCAGATCACGCCCGACGACGTCGTGGTCCGCGTCAGCGCGGAGGCCGAGGGACGAGCGGCCGTCGGGGCCGCGGTCGCCTTCGCCAAGGCACTGTCCCGCGCGACCGCACAGCGCACCCGATGACCTCGGTGCCCCGGACGGCGCCGCACGCGCCCGTCGGCGCGCCGCAGCTGCCCGACGGGCTGCTCGCGCCCGACCACGGTCTCGGCTCGCTCGCGGCCGTGCTCCCGGCCGCTCTCGACGCGCTCGGCGTGCCCGTCACGACGGCGACCGGCGTCGAGGGCGCCGCCGCGCGCGACGCCCTGGACCTGCCGCGCGCGGACCGCGTGTGCGTCGTGCTCGTCGACGGCCTCGGACACCTCAACCTCGCCGAGCGGGCCGGTCACGCCCCGTTCCTGCGCTCGCTCCTGCCCGATGCGCGCCCGCTCACCTCGACGTTCCCCAGCACGACCGCGGCGGCGATCGGTGCGTTCGGCACGGGGACGGCTCCCGGGCGCACGGGCATGCTCGGCTACACGCAGCGCAACCCGGCGACGGGCGGGCTCGCCAACATGGTGTCCTGGGAGGGCGCCCCGGCGCCGCACGAGCTCCAGCGGGAGACGCCGCTCCTCGCCGTCGCGGCGGACGCAGGCGTGGCCGTCACCTCGACAGGTCCCGCGCGGTTCGCCGGCTCCGGCATGACCGTCGCCGCGCTGCGCGGCGGGTCGTACGCGGCC
Source organism: Cellulosimicrobium sp. BMG9.23 (assembly GCF_059159985.1). NCBI lineage: Bacteria > Bacillati > Actinomycetota > Actinomycetes > Micrococcales > Promicromonosporaceae > Cellulosimicrobium > Cellulosimicrobium sp. BMG9.23. The sequence goes on along the minus strand of NZ_JBZGBZ010000008.1, from coordinate 294,402 downwards.
GCCGACCCCCTGGAGCGCCGGGTCGACGCGGCACGTCTCGCCCTCTCGCGTCCCGGGCTCGTGTACCTGTACTGGGGCGAGGTCGACAAGGCGGGCCACCACCACGGTTCGGGCTCCTGGCAGTGGGGCGACGAGCTCGAGAACCTCGACCGCGAGCTGTCGCGCCTCGCGCGGTCGCTCCCGGTCGGCACGCTGCTCCTCGTCACGGCCGACCACGGCATGGTCGACGTCGACCCGGGGCTGCGCCGCGACGTCGCGACCGACCCGGTGCTCGACCAGGGCGTGACGCTCGTCGGGGGCGAGCCACGGGCCGTCCACGTGTACACCGAGCCCGGTGCGGCAGGTGCCGTCGCGGCGCGCTGGCGCGACGTGCTGGGGGAGGACGCTCTCGTCCTCGAGCGCGAGGAGGTCCTCGCGCGGGGCCTTCTGGGGCCCCACGTCCGCGACGACGCGGTCCAGGCCGCGGGCGACGTGGTCGTGGCGATGCACGGGCGCGCGACCGTCGTCGACTCCCGCACCCAGACCGCCGCGTCGCTCGCCCTCGTCGGCGTCCACGGCTCCCTCACCGAGCGCGAGATGCGCGTCCCGCTCCTCGTGGCGGGGCGCTGACGCCATGGCCGAGCTCGTCTTCTTCTCCGGGACCATGGACTGCGGCAAGTCCACGCTCGCCCTGCAGCTCGACCACAACCACGCGGCGCGCGGACGGCGAGGCCTGATCTTCTCCCGCGACGACCGCGCCGGGACCGACCGGCTCTCGTCACGGCTCGGGCTCGAGGTCGTGGCGCTCGAGGTCACGGACGGCACGGACTTCTGGGAGCTGGTGTCCTCGCAGCCGGTCCCGGTGGACTACCTGGTGTGCGACGAGGCACAGTTCTACTCCCCGGCCCAGGTCGAGCAGCTCGCGCGCCTCGTCGACGAGACGGAGGTCGACGTCTTCGCGTTCGGCATCACCGCCGACTTCCGCACTCGGCTCTTCCCGGGGTCCGCCCGACTCATCGAGCTCGCCGACCGCGTCGAGGTGCTCCAGGCCCACGCGCTGTGCTGGTGCGGCGCACGGGCGACGCACAACGCGCGCACGGTCGACGGCCGGATGGTCGTCGCGGGGGAGCAGGTCGTGGTCGGCGACGTCGGTGACGGCGGCGGCGAGGTCGCGTACGAGGTCCTGTGCCGCCGGCACCACATGCGGCGCATGACGACCGCAGCGGCGCGCGCGCTCGCACCCGCCGACGGGCTGTCGCTCGACCTGCCGGACTGAGGCCCGTCAGCCCTGCAGGACTGAGGCCGGTCAGCCCTCGGGCCGCGCGCCGAACACGATCTCGTCCCAGCTCGGGACCTTGGCACGGGACCGGTTCTTGCCCTTGCGCGGCTCGCGCGCACCCGGGCGTCGCGCGGACCCGCCCTCCGGGCCGGACGCGTCGACCCGCGAGGCGGCGTCCGGCGGGTCGGCGGTGTCGGCGTGCGGGTCCGCGGGCCGTGCGGCGTCCTGCGGGCCGCGAGCCGCCTCGTGGTCCCGGGTCGCGGCGGCGGGGTGCGAGTCGTCGGCCGCCTCGCGTGCCCGGATCGACGGGAGGTGCACGACCGTGGCACCGCCGCCCCGCTCGCCGTCCGTGTCGCCGCGCTCCGCGTCGGGACGGACGGACTCGGGACGGTCGGCGTCCCGGGTGGCGGGACCGGTGCCCGCGTCCGCGCCGTCCCGCAGCGCGACGCGCGGGCCGAAGCCCTCGAAGGGCTCCTGCCCAGGGACGTCCGTCGCAGCGCTCGTAGGCTCCGTGCGCGGCCGCACGCCTCGCCGCCGTCCCAGGTCGTCCAGGAGGTCGGCCGTGCCGTCGGGCTCCGGAGCCGCCGCCTCGGTCCGGCGGCGCGAGGACCCGGCATCGACGTCGAAGACCGCCGCGGTCCCGGGCGCGGGGTCCGGGTCCGACTCGGGCTGCGACAGCCAGCGCGCCTCGTCGTCGAGCGCGTGCAGCGCGCGCGACGTCGGGTCGTACGTCCAGCGCGCGGTGCGCTGACCCGACGAGACCTGGAACGTCGCCGTCACCACCCAGGCCGCGCCGTGCTGGCGGGCCGCGCTCCACACGACCGTGGCCGGGTCGACGTCGCGGGCCGCGAGCCGCCGCGCCGCGAGGTCGTCGATCGTCGGGGCGTCGTCGCCGTGCCCCTGCGGCGACCGCCGCACCCGGTCGACGACGTACTCCTGCTCCGCCACCACCGGGCCGGCGAACCGGCGCACGCTCTCCACGGGGATGCCCGCGGCCTCCGCGACGTCCTCGACCTCGTCCCCGGCGCGGAGCCGGGACTGGATCTCGCGCGGCGAGAGGTTGCGCTCGCCCTCCGCCCGCAGGTGCTCGAGGTGCGGCCTGTCGCGCCGGACCGCGGCACGCAGCGACTCGGTGATGGGCAGCAGGTAGTGGGCACCGCCCGCCCCGCCGAGGACGAGGTGCTCCCCGTCCTCGTGCAGTCTCACCAGCTCCAGCTCGTCCATCAGCCCTCCCGTGTCGCCGCGCCCGCTCCCTCGAGGGTGCCATCCTCGCGCGTGCGGCGGGTGCAACCCGCCCGGTGTGCCGCGGACTGGCCTCCTTGGGATGATGCGGCGTGTGATCCTCGACCTCGTCCCCGGCGACGCCCTCGAGCTCGGCGGCGTGTTCTGCGCCGCGCTGTCGGGCGGGCTCGCGGCGGTGCGCAAGCGCTACGACCTCGTGGGCGTGCTCGTCCTCGCCTGGGCGGCGGGACTGGGCGGTGGCCTGCTGCGTGACGTCCTCATCGGCGCGATCCCGCCCGTGGGCATCTCCGACTGGCGTCTTCTCGCCGTCGCAGCGGCCGCGGGGGTCGTCACCTTCTTCTGGCACCCCCGGCTCGAGCGGCTGCGGCGCAGCATCATCGTGCTGGACGCCGGGGCGCTCGCGCTGTTCGTGCTCTCCGGCACGATGAAGGGGCTCGAGTACGGCGTCGGCCCGCTCGCAGCCGTCTTCGTCGGCGTCCTGACCGGTGTCGGCGGCGGCATCCTGCGCGACCTCCTCACGAGCGAGGCGCCGCTGCTCTTCCAGGACAAGCAGCTCTACGCGATCCCCGCGCTCGCGGGAGCCGCGCTCACGGTCGGGCTGTGGGAGGCCGACCTGCTCGGCCTGCTCTCCCAGGCGGGGGTGCTCGCCCTGATCTTCGGCTTCCGCCTGCTGTCGCTGCGCCTCGGCTGGTCGGCCCCGGGACCGTGGGAGGGTCGCCCCTCGCCGCGCGGTTCCGGCAGGATGTGACCCGTGCACTCCTTCATCGACGACCCCCGCCTGCCCGACGACGTCACGGTCGCCGACCTGCGCGAGCTCGCGGAGCGGCTCGCGCGTGCCGCGGGCGACCTGGTCCGCACAGGCCGCCCCGACCGCGTCGAGGTCGCGTCGACCAAGTCGTCGGCCACGGACGTCGTGACGCGGATGGACGCCGACTCGGAGGCGCTGCTGCGCCGGGAGATCGCCGCCGCGCGCCCCGACGACGCGGTCCTCGGCGAGGAGGACGGCGCGTCGTCCGGCACGTCGGGCATCACGTGGGTCGTCGACCCGATCGACGGGACGGTGAACTATCTCTACGGCGTCGCGTCGTACGCGGTCTCCGTCGCGGCCGTCGTCGGCCCGCCCGACCCGCAGGAGTGGACCGTGCTCGCGGGCGCCGTGCACTCGGTCGTCGACGGACGCACGTGGACCGCGGGCCTCGGCGGTGGCGCGACCGTGGACGGCCGGGCGCTGCGGGTCGTGGAGCCGACGTCGCTCGCCCAGTGCCTCGTCGGCACCGGCTTCGGCTACGACGCCGACCGGCGGCGCGCCCAGGCCCGTGTGCTCGTCGACGTGCTCCCGCGGATCCGGGACATCCGGCGGCTGGGCTCGGCGGCGATCGACCTGTGCCTCGTGGCGAGCGGCGAGCTCGACCTCTACTACGAGCGCGGGCTCAACCCGTGGGACATGGCCGCCGGAGGCCTCGTGGCGCAGGAGGCGGGCGCCGCGCTCACGGGCCTGCGCGAGCGCGCAGCGGACCACGAGATGACCGTGGCGGGGGCGCCGGAGCGGGTCGCGGAGCTCGTCCGTCTCCTCGAGGACGCGGGCGCCGACGCCGACGCGTGACCGTCCGCCGGGGGCCGTGACGAAGGACACCGGGCGCGTCGCGGGCCACAGGGTGCATCCGCCCCGGAAATGGTGCAGAATCCGGTGGCCCGCCGGGAACAATTCCGGTGCGCCGTGCATTGATCAGCGTGCACGTGCCACGACGACCTCGGGGCACGACACGTCCCGGGACGCACTCCCGCGTCCCGCACCCGCGCTCGTCCGGAACGGCCGGTCATCGCCGGCAGTACCCGGGTGCGCGTTGTCGCGATCGACGAACTTCCGGAGAGTGACCCCACAGATGGCAACAGACTACGACGCCCCCCGCAAGAGCGAAGAGGAGCTCAGCGAGGACTCGATCCAGGAGCTGCAGGCTCGTCGCTCCGACAAGAGCTCGGGCGTTGTGGACGAGGACGAGACCGAGGCGGCGGAAGGCTTCGAGCTTCCCGGCGCGGACCTGTCCGGCGAGGAGCTCTCCGTCCGGGTGCTGCCGCGCCAGGCGGACGAGTTCACCTGCTCGAGCTGCTTCCTCGTGCACCACCGCAGCCAGCTCGCGTACGAGAAGAACGGGCAGCAGATCTGCTCGGAGTGCGCTGCCTGACCCGCGCCCGCACGTCCTCGTCGGCCGTCGTCCCCACCCGGGGACGGCGGCCGACGTCGTGCGGTGGGGATGAGCCGGGCGACCGCTCAGGCGTCCGAGCGGGCAGCGCGCCGCAGCGCGTCCGCGAGGTCCTGCGACCGGCGCGTGGAGACGAGCCAGTACGGCGTCGGATCCTGCGGGTCCTCGAGCGTCACGTGCACCCCGGTGCGGGCCCAGGCGCGCAGGCACACGTAGGCGCGTGCGTCGAGCCGCGGGCCGAGCTCGCCCCGCATCGCGTCGGCGTCGAGCGTCGTCACCTGACCCAGCAGCGTGACGGGGATCGACGCGCGTCCCGCACGGAACGTCCCGTCCTCCACGGACACGACGGGGGACGTCCACCAGAGCCCGGCGAGGCCCCCCACTGCTGCGAGTCCCGCGGCGCCGAGCGCGATCGCGTGGCTCGCGGGCCACAGCGCCACGGCGAGGACGGCGGCGAACCCCACGACGGCGGCCCAGCCACCGACCCCGGGCAGCACGCGCTCGCGGAATCCGGGCCCGACCGTCCCGGGCGCCGGGGCGTCGGTCGGGCGAGGGGAACGATCCGGGGCGTCGGTCATGCCTCCATCATCCCAGCCGCTCGAGATGCCCCGGGAACGGGGACCGTGCTCGCACGCGGCAGACGGTCGCACTAGGATCTGCCGGGTGCCGACCGACCACCAGCCCCCGACCGGCGACGTCGACGTCCTCATCACCCTCCTCGACGACGTGCCGCTGCCGGCGTACGCGCACCCGGGTGACGCGGGCGCGGACCTCGTGACCACGGTCGACGTCGAGCTCGCCCCGGGCGAGCGTGTCGTCGTCCCGACCGGGGTCTCGATCGCGCTCCCGGACGGGTACGCGGCGTTCGTCCACCCGCGCTCCGGCCTCGCGGCGAAGCACGGCCTCACGGTCGTCAACGCGCCGGGCACGGTGGACGCGGGGTATCGCGGCGAGATCCGGGTGACGCTGCTCAACACCGACGCGCGCGAGCCGGTCGTGCTGCAGCGCGGCGACCGCGTCGCCCAGCTCGTGGTGCAGAAGGTCGAGCGCGCGCGGTTCGTCCGCGCGGAGCGCCTGCCCGGCTCGCACCGTGGCGAGGGCGGCTTCGGGTCGAGCGGGGGGTGGGCCGCGGCGACCTGAGGTCGTCCGTGGTCCTCCGCGGTCCTCCGAGAGCACCGCGACCCCTGCCGGCACGTTCGCGCAGGGCCGAGCCTCACCCCGCGGACGCGTGGCGATCGTCACGGTGCGCTGGGGCTACTGTGGAAGGGTCGGGGCGAGCGCCCCGGCTGGAGTCCCGGCGGTGGCCGGGCAGGTGAAGGAGCTCTTTCGTGGGTCTGTTCCGTCGCTCCCCGTCGTCGCAGCCGGCCGAGCCGCCGGCAGCGCATGACACCGTCGACACAGCCGACACCGTCGACCCCGTGACGCCCGAGGCGGGTGCGGGCGCGGCCGCCGAGGCGAGCGCCCCCGGTCGCGGCCCCTACGACTCGTCGCAGGTGCCCGAGCGCGGTCCGCGCGTCGACCTGGGTGCCGTGTGGCTCCCCGGGGTGCCGGGCATGGAGTTGCGCATGGAGGTCGACAAGAAGACCCAGCGCATCACCGGCGTCGCGTGCGCGGTCGCCGGGTCGGGCCTGCAGGTCCAGGCGTTCGCCGCCCCGCGCTCCGAGGGCATCTGGGACGAGATCCGCGGCGAGATCGCCGCGTCCGTCACCAAGCAGGGCGGGACGGTCGACGACGTCCCCGGCCCGTTCGGCCGCGAGCTCATCGCGCGCATCCCCGCGCAGGCCCCCGACGGCCGCACCGGGGTCCGCCCCGCGCGCTTCGTCGGGGTCGACGGCCCGCGCTGGTTCCTGCGCGGCGTCCTCACGGGGAAGGCCGCGGTCGACCCGCAGGAGGCACGCCTGCTCGAGTCCGTGTTCGCGAACATCGTCGTGGTGCGGGACCAGAGCCCGCGCCCGCCGCGCGACCTCCTCACCCTCCACCTCCCCGGCAAGGCTCCCGCTCCGACGCCTGCTGTGCCCGCCGGCGCGCCCGAGACGCCGTCGTTCGACCCGCTGAACCGGGGCCCCGAGATTACGGAGATCCGCTGACATGTCCCCGACCCTGCGCGCAGCCTGGCAGTCGGCGCTCGCCTCCCAGGACGAGGTCGCCGCGGACGAGGAGCGGCTCGAGTCCGCCCGGCAGACGGGCTGTCGTGCCGTCGCCGACCTGCCGAACCGTCGGCGGGCCAAGGTCACGGGCATCCTGCGCTCCGTCGTGCTGCGACCCCGCGAGGGCGTGCCGACCGTCGAGGTCGAGCTCTACGACGGCTCCGGCGCGATCGACCTCGTGTGGCTCGGTCGTCGGCGCATCGCGGGGATCGAGCCCGGTCGCCGCGCGCTCGTCGAAGGGCTCGTGTGCGACGTCGACGGGCGGCGCACCATGTTCAACCCCCGCTACGAGCTGCTCGCCAAGCCGGGGGAGTGACCGGCGCACGACCCGAGCCGCGACCGTGACCGACCGCGCACCGGCGCCCGGCGGGCGCCTGCCAGCACACCTCGAGGACGCCACATGACCAGCACGCCCCCGTCGGGACGCCCCGGCCCCGAGCACCCGTCTTCGCGCCCGGACGAGGCGGCGGGCGCCGAGCCTGCGTACGACGCCGACGTGGTCGAGACCGTGGTCGACGACGTCTCCGCGCCGGAGGACGGGCCCGCGCGCGGCGTCCGTGCGCTGGCCGGCGAGCAGTTCTCCGTCGCCGAGGCGGTGGGCGGTGTCCGGGGGCTCGTCGAGTCCGTCGCGCCAGGCCTCGTCTTCGTCGTGCTCTACGTCGCCACCACGGACCTGACGTGGGCGCTCGTCGGCTCCGTCGCCGTCGCGCTCGTGGCGGTGGGGGTCCGGCTCGCGCAGCGCACTCCCGTGACCCAGGCCCTCGGTGGGCTCCTGGGCGTCGGGATCGGCGTCGTGTGGGCGTGGCGCTCCGGCGAGGCGCAGGACTACTTCGCGTGGGGGCTGTGGACCAACGCTGCCTACCTCGTCGCGCTGCTCGTCTCGCTCCTGGCGCGGTGGCCGCTCGTCGGGCTCGTCGTCGAGGGCTTCCGCAGCGGCTTCGGGACGGGGACCGCGCAGTCCGCCGACGCGGAGCCGGCCGGTGACGCCGAGCCGACCGGCGCAGCAGAGCCCGGGGCTTTCGCCCGCTGGGCGCGGGTCTGGCGCTCCGACCGGGCACTGATGCGGCGCTACGCCGCCGCGACGTGGCTCTGGGTCGGTCTGTTCGCCGCGCGGCTCGCCGTCCAGGTGCCGCTCTACCTCGACGGGTCCGTGGGGTGGCTCGGGACCGCGCGCCTCGTCATGGGCATCCCGCTGTGGGCGCTCGTGCTCTGGCTCACCTGGGTCCTCGTGCGTCGTCCTGCGGCTGGTCGTCCCGCCTGACCGGGACGGCCTCCTCGGCCTCGGGGGGCGACAGGACGTCGACGACGTCCCGGACCGTGGCGGTGTCGTCCTGCACGGCGGCGCTCGGGTCCGTCAGCGGGTCGGTGACGGCGTCGGGATCCGTCGCTGGCGCAGCGTCGGGCGGCATCGCGACGAGGAGCTGCGAGAGGGCGTCCTCGTCGGCCTCGTCACCGGTGACGAGCAGGAGCTCGTCGCCGGCCTCGAGGGTGTCGTCCTGGCTCGGCGCGATCGGGCGCGTGCCGCGCACGACGGCCGCGAGGACGGTGTCCGCCGGCCACGCGACGTCGCCGACGCGGCGGCCCACGAGGGGCGACGACGGTGGCAGCGTGACCTCGAGGATGTCCGCGCCGGACTGGTGGAACGTGAAGATCCGGACGAGGTCGCCGACCGCGACGGCCTCCTCGACCATGGCGGTCATGATGCGCGGCGTCGACACCGCGACGTCGACGCCCCACGACTCGTCGAACATCCACTCGTTCTTCGGGTTGTTCACGCGCGCGACCGTGCGCGGCACGCCGAACTCGGTCTTCGCCAGCAGCGAGACCACGAGGTTGACCTTGTCGTCGCCCGTCGCGGCGACGATGACGTCGCACTCGTCGACCTTCGCGTCGGCGAGGGTCGAGAGCTCGCACGCGTCGGCGAGCAGCCAGTCGGCGTCGGCGACCTGGGCGACGCGCATCGCGGCGGGCTGCTTGTCGACGAGCATGACCTCGTGGTCATGGCTCAGCAGCTCGCGCGCGATGGAGCGGCCGACGGAGCCCGCCCCGGCGATGACGACGCGCATCACTCGACCTCCGTCTTCGGGGCGTGCGTGAGGACCCGTTCGACGGTCGGTGCGTCGTCGGTGCCCATGAGGACGTGCAGCACGTCGTTCTCCTGCAGGACGGTGCGGTCGGTGACGGTGACGCCGTCCCCGAACCGGCTCACGAAGGCGATCCGTGCGCCCGAGGCCTCCTGGATCGCGCGCACGGTCCGGCCGATCCACGCGGGGTGGAAGTCGAGCTGCGCGAGCCGGACGCGGCCCGACGGGTCGCGGTACTCGTCGGTGGCACCCAGGGGCAGCATGCGCCGCAGGACCTGGTCGGCGGTCCAGCGCACGGTCGCCACCGTGGGGATGCCGAGGCGCTGGTAGATCTCGGCGCGCTGCGGGTCGTAGATGCGGGCCACGACCTTCTCGACACCGAAGGTCTCGCGCACCACGCGGGCGGAGAGGATGTTCGAGTTGTCGCCGTCGGAGACCGCGGCGAACGCGTACGCGTCCTCGATGCCGGCCTGCACGAGCGTGTCGCGGTCGAAGCCGACGCCCGTCACCTTCTTGCCGGTGAACTCGCCGGGCAGCCGACGGAACGCGTCGGGGTTCTGGTCGACGATGGCGACCGAGTGGCCGCTCGCCTCGAGCGAGTGGGCGAGCGTCGCACCGACACGGCCGCAGCCCATGATCACGAAGTGCACGCAACGAACGCTATACCGCCGGGTGCCCGGGTGGGGCGCGGGCTGACGACGACACGGCGACCGGTCGACGACGGGCATAGCATGAGGCCTCGTGTCGGAGATCGCTGATGCCGCCAAGCGGCTGCTCGTCGGACGCCCCGTGCGGAGCGAGCGGCTGGGGCACACGCTGCTGCCCAAGCGCATCGCGCTGCCCGTGTTCGCGTCGGACGCCCTCTCGTCGGTCGCGTACGCGCCCGACGAGATCCTGCTGACCCTCGCGGTCGCGGGCCTGGCGGCGACGACGCTCTCGCCGTGGGTCGGCCTCGCCGTCGTCGTCGTCCTGCTCACGGTCGTCGCCTCGTACCGGCAGAACGTGCGTGCCTACCCCTCGGGGGGTGGCGACTACGAGGTCGCCACCGTCAACCTCGGTCCGACGGCGGGCGTGGGAGTGGCCTCGGCGCTCATGGTCGACTACGTGCTCACCGTGGCCGTGTCGATCTCGTCCGGTGCGCAGTACGCGGCGAGCGCGATCCCCGCGCTGCGCGGCCACGAGGCGACGTTCGCGATCGTGCTCGTCGTGCTGCTCACCCTCGTCAACCTGCGCGGGGTCAAGGAGTCCGGGAAGCTCTTCGCGATCCCGGTGTACCTGTTCATGCTCGCCATCGGGTCGACGGCGGTCGTCGGGTTCTTCCGGTACGTCACCGGGAACCTGCCGCCGGCCGAGAGCGCCGACCTCGAGCTCGTCGCGGAGAGCGGGTTCGACCAGGGGCTCGTCGGGATCGCGGGAGCGTTCCTCGTCGCGCGCGCGTTCGCGTCCGGGTGCGCGGCGCTCACCGGGGTGGAGGCGATCAGCAACGGCGTGCCGGCGTTCCGCAAGCCCAAGTCCCGCAACGCGGCGACGACGCTCGCGCTCCTCGGGGGCATCTCGACGGTGATGATGCTCGTCATCCTCTTCCTGGCGAGCGCGACCGGCGTGCACTACGTCGAGGACCCGCACGAACAGCTCACCCTGAACGGGGAGCCGCTGCCGGCCGACTACGTGCAGCACCCCGTGCTCGGACAGCTCACGGAGTCGGTGTTCTCGGGTGCCCCCTTCGTGTTCATCGCCGTCTCGGTGGTCACCGGCCTCATCCTCGTCCTCGCGGCCAACACGGCGTTCAACGGGTTCCCCGTGCTCGGCTCGATCCTCGCGAAGGACGGCTACCTGCCGCGCCAGCTCCACACGCGCGGCGACCGGCTCGCGTTCTCCAACGGCATCATCACCCTCGCCGTCGCCGCGATCGTCCTCATCTGGGCCTTCGACGCCCAGGTGACCCGGCTCATCCAGCTCTACATCGTCGGGGTCTTCGTCTCGTTCACGATCTCGCAGCTCGGCATGGTGCGGCACTGGACGCGTGCGCTGCGGACGGAGCACCAGCCGCGCGAGCGCGCCCGCATGCGCCGCTCGCGGGTCGTGAACTCCGTCGGGCTCGCGATGACGGGGACCGTCCTCGTCATCGTGCTCATCACGAAGTTCACGCACGGGGCCTGGATCGCGATCCTCGCGATGGGTGCGGTGTTCGTGCTCATGCGCGCGATCCGCAAGCACTACGACAGGGTCCGCGACGAGCTGGCCCTCGGGGACGACCTCACCCAGGCTCGCGCCCTGCCGAGCCGCGTCCACGCCATCGTGCTCGTGTCGAAGATCCACCGGCCGACGATGCGTGCGCTCGCCTACGCGCGCGCGTCGCGCCCCTCGGTGCTCGAGGCGGTCACGGTGGGTGTCGACCCGGAGGACGTCACGGACCTCATGCGGGAGTGGGAGAGCCTCGACCTCCCCGTCCCGCTGCGCGTGCTCGACTCACCGTTCCGCGAGATCACGCGGCCCGTCCTGTCGTACGTGCGGTCGGTGCGGCGCGAGTCGCCCCGCGACCTCGTGGTCGTGTACATCCCGGAGTACGTCGTGGGCCACTGGTGGGAGCAGCTCCTGCACAACCAGAGCGCGTTGCGGCTCAAGGGCAGGCTCCTCTTCACGCCCGGCGTGGTCGTCGCGTCGGTGCCGTGGCAGCTCGCGTCGTCCGAGGGGCACACGGGTCTCGAGGGAGAGGGCTTCCGGTCGCGCTTCCCGGGGATGTGACGCGTCGGTGCTCGGGGGAGGCCGCTGACGGCTGCCACGCGAGGAACCAGCGGGGATACTAAGGGACATGCCCTCCTCCCCGCGCGGCCGCGCCGCAGCACGTACCCGTCCGAACCCTCGACCTGAGGTGGAGGTCGAGATGGAGGTCGAGGTCGGTCCCGTCGCGCACGGTGGACACTGCGTCGCCCGCCACGAGGGTCGTGTGGTCTTCGTCCGGCACGCGCTGCCCGGCGAGCGCGTGCGCGCACGGGTGACCGAGGGGGGAGAGGGCGCGAAGTTCTGGCGCGCTGACGCCGTCGAGATCCTCGAGCCCTCGCCCGACCGGGTGCCGTCCGTGTGGCCCCAGGCGGGACCCGGTGGCGTCGGTGGCGGCGAGCTCGCGCACGTCGCCCTCCCCGCCCAGCGCCGCTGGAAGAGCGACGTGCTCGCCGAACAGCTGCGGCGCCTCGCCCGCCTCGACCTCGACGCCCGCCCTGACCTTCAGGTAGAGGTCGAGGGTCTGTCGGGGGACGACGAGGACGGCGGCCTCCGCTACCGCACGCGCATCGACCTCGTGGCCGACGACGACGGGCGCGCGGGGATGCACCGGTTCCGCTCCCACGACGTCGTCGCGCTCGACGCCATGCCGCTCGCGACCGACGAGGTCGCCGGCCTCGCCGAGCAGGAGAAGGTCTGGACGCGCCGGTGGCGTGCCGGGACGCGCCTCGAGCTCGTCGCCCCCACCGGTTCCGCCCCGCTGCTGCTCGTCGACGGCGAGCCGTGGCGCGGAGGAAACCTGGACAAGCGGACCAACGCGCGGCGCAGCGTCGTCGAGCACGTGACCGTCGCGGGACGCGAGCACGCCTACCGGGTCGCGGCCGACGGCTTCTGGCAGGTGCACCACCGCGCGCCCGCCACGCTCGCGGAGGCCGTCCTGGCGGGCGCGGGCGACGTCGAGGGCGCGCGCGTGCTGGACCTCTACTCGGGTGCCGGCCTCTTCACGCTGCCGCTCGCTGCGGCGGTCGGTGCGGGCGGGGCGGTCGTCGCCGTCGAGGGGGACGAGCGGGCCGTGCGCGACGCGCGACGCAACGCCCACGGCCTGGAGAACGTCGAGCTCCACCACGGGCCGGTCGAGCACGTCCTCACCGGGCGCGGCGAGGGGGCCGACGCGGTGCAGCACGGGGGAGCGGACGTCGTCGTGCTCGACCCGCCGCGAGTCGGTGCGGGCCGCGCGGTCGTCGACGCGGTCGCCGGGACGGGCGCCGGACGCGTCGTGTACGTCGCGTGCGACCCTGCCGCGCTGGCGCGCGACGTCGCGTACCTCGGTGAGCACGGTTACGAGCTGCGGGGCCTGCGGGCGTTCGACCTGTTCCCGCACACGCACCACCTGGAAGCGGTCGCGGTCCTCGAGCGTTGAACGGTCAGGAGCCCTCGACCGGTCCGGGCGGCCTCGCGCGACCGGCAGCGGACGGCAGGGCGGACGGCAGAGTGGATGGCTGAGCGGACGGGAGCGCGGAGATGGTCGAGCAGGTACGGGTCGGGTCGACGCAGGACGCCGCCCGGCCGGCGCAGCCGGACGACGTCCGGGACGTCGTGGGCGTCGGGGTGCTGCTGCCGAACGGCCGCCTCGCGGGGCGCTCGTTCGCGTCGCGCGCCGAGGCCGAGGCGTGGGCCCGGCCCGACGAGGGTGAGCAGGTCGTCGAGCTGAACGTGCTCTGCGACTGCGACCTCTGACGCCCGACCCGACGCCCCGGTCCGACGCCCGGTCGACCGCCGGTCCGACGTCGTGCCATGTGTCCGCCATATATCTTGACGTCAAGATAAGTGCGCTATGCTGGGTCGCGGTGCTGGTCCCGGCGCCGAAGGACGCGAGCGCTCGACGTGCCCGCGGCCCCGGCCGGACCGCCGCACTTGCCCGGCGTAGGCTGGGCGAAGCCCCCCAGAACATGGCATCCGTGCCACCGTCTCGCCACGAAGGAGCCACGAGTGAGCAGCGTCGACACGTTCGGGTCGAAGGGAACACTGGAGGTCGGTGGGAGCTCGTACGAGATCTTCCGCCTGTCCGCCGTCGAGGGTGTCGAGCGCCTCCCGTACAGCCTGAAGATCCTCGCCGAGAACCTCCTGCGCACGGAGGACGGCGCCAACATCACCGCCGACCACGTGCGCGCGATCGCGTCGTGGGACCCCGCCGCGCAGCCTGACACCGAGATCCAGTTCACGCCCGCGCGCGTGATCATGCAGGACTTCACCGGCGTCCCGTGCGTCGTCGACCTCGCGACGATGCGCGAGGCCGTCGTCGAGCTCGGCGGCGACCCGTCGCGCATCAACCCGCTCGCCCCCGCCGAGATGGTCATCGACCACTCCGTGCAGATCGACGTCGCGGGCCGCCCCGACGCGTTCGAGCGCAACGTGGAGATCGAGTACGAGCGCAACCACGAGCGCTACCAGTTCCTGCGCTGGGGCCAGACGGCGTTCGACGACTTCAAGGTCGTCCCGCCCGGCACCGGCATCGTGCACCAGGTCAACATCGAGTACCTCGCGCGCACGATCATGACGCGCACGGTCAGCACGGCGGACGGCGACGTCCTGCGCGCCTACCCCGACACGTGCGTCGGCACCGACTCGCACACGACGATGGTCAACGGCCTCGGTGTGCTCGGCTGGGGCGTCGGCGGCATCGAGGCCGAGGCCGCCATGCTCGGCCAGCCCGTGTCGATGCTCATCCCGCGCGTCGTCGGCTTCAAGCTCTCCGGCTCGATCCCGGCCGGCGTGACCGCGACCGACGTCGTGCTCACGATCACCCAGATGCTGCGCCAGCACGGCGTCGTCGGGAAGTTCGTGGAGTTCTACGGCGAGGGCGTCGCCCAGGTGCCGCTCGCGAACCGCGCGACCATCGGCAACATGAGCCCCGAGTTCGGCTCGACCGCGGCGATCTTCCCGATCGACGGCGTGACGCTCGACTACCTGCGCCTCACGGGCCGCAGCGAGGAGCAGCTCGCGCTCGTCGAGGCGTACGCCAAGGAGCAGGGTCTGTGGCTCGACCCGACGGCGGCGACCTACGTCGAGCCGACGTTCTCCGAGTACCTCGAGCTCGACCTCTCGACGGTCGTCCCGTCGATCGCGGGCCCGAAGCGCCCGCAGGACCGCATCGAGCTCACCGAGGCCAAGGAGTCGTTCGCCTCGGCGATCCTCGACTACGTCGACGCCCAGGAGGCGGCGCCCTTCACGGGCCTCGACGAGTCCGTCGAGGAGACGTTCCCGGCGTCCGACCCGATCGCTGCGGCCGCGCACGACAACGAGTCCGACCACCCCGTCGCGCCGGGTCACGGCGACAGCGCCACGCGCCCGCACAAGGTCGTCCCCGTGACGCTGGGGGACGGCACGACGACGGAGCTCGACCACGGGCACGTCGTCATCGCCTCGATCACGTCGTGCACCAACACGTCGAACCCCTCGGTCATGCTCGCCGCGGCGCTCCTCGCGAAGAACGCGGTCGACCGCGGCCTCGCGTCGAAGCCGTGGGTCAAGACGTCGATGGCTCCGGGCTCGCAGGTCGTGACGAACTACTACGAGAAGGCCGGGCTCTGGCCGTACCTCGAGAAGCTCGGCTTCCACCTCGTGGGCTACGGCTGCGCGACGTGCATCGGCAACTCCGGTCCGCTCGCCGAGGAGATCTCCGCCTCGGTCAACGAGCACGACCTGTCGGTCGTGTCGGTGCTCTCGGGCAACCGCAACTTCGAGGGCCGCATCAACCCCGACGTGAAGATGAACTACCTCGCGTCGCCGCCGCTCGTCATCGCCTACGCGCTCGCGGGCACGATGGACTTCGACTTCGAGGGCGAGCCGCTCGGCACCGACCCGCACGGCGAGCCGGTGTACCTCCGGGACCTCTGGCCGTCGCCCGAGGAGGTCCAGGCGACGATCGACTCCTCGATCGACCGCGACATGTTCACGAAGGACTACGCGGACGTCTTCACGGGTGACGACCGCTGGCGCTCGCTCGACACGCCCGAGGGCGACACGTTCGCCTGGGACACCGAGTCGACCTACGTGCGCAAGCCCCCGTACTTCGACGGCATGTCGGCCGAGCCGTCGCCCGTCACCGACATCTCCGGCGCGCGCGTCCTCGCGAAGCTCGGCGACTCGGTGACGACGGACCACATCAGCCCCGCGGGTGCCATCAAGGCGGACTCGCCGGCCGGCACGTACCTCGCCGAGCACGGCGTGGGCCGCCGTGAGTTCAACTCCTACGGCTCGCGCCGCGGGAACCACGAGGTCATGATCCGCGGCACGTTCGCGAACATCCGCCTGCGCAACCAGCTCCTCGACGGCGTCGAGGGCGGCTACACGTACAACTTCGTGAAGGACGCCCAGGACACCATCTACGACGCCGCGCAGGACTACGCCGCGCAGGGCACGCCGCTCGTCATCCTCGGCGGCAAGGAGTACGGCTCCGGCTCGTCGCGCGACTGGGCCGCCAAGGGCACCGCGCTCCTCGGCGTGAAGGCCGTCATCACCGAGAGCTTCGAGCGCATCCACCGCTCGAACCTCATCGGCATGGGCGTCCTGCCGCTGCAGTTCCCGGCGGGCGAGAGCGCCGCGTCGCTCGGCCTGGACGGCACCGAGACGTTCGACGTCGCCGGCATCACCGCCCTGAACGACGGGTCGACCCCGCGCACGGTGAAGGTCACGGCCACGAAGGGCGACGGCACGACCGTCGAGTTCGACGCGGT
Organism: Cellulosimicrobium sp. BMG9.23; assembly: GCF_059159985.1. Classification (NCBI taxonomy): domain Bacteria; kingdom Bacillati; phylum Actinomycetota; class Actinomycetes; order Micrococcales; family Promicromonosporaceae; genus Cellulosimicrobium; species Cellulosimicrobium sp. BMG9.23. The sequence goes on along the minus strand of NZ_JBZGBZ010000008.1, from coordinate 278,013 downwards.
CGTGCGCATCGACACCCCGGGCGAGGCGGACTACTACCGCAACGGCGGGATCCTGCAGTACGTGCTGCGCTCGCTCGTCGCGGCCTGACGCGACCGGTCACCACCACGACGGACGCCCCGTCGCTCCGGAAGGAGCGGCGGGGCGTCCGTCGTGCGGGGCGGGGGGCGGACGGCCCGGCGCCCCGCACGGTCCCTCAGTAGGTGAGGTTCGTGAGGTACTCGAAGGAGTCGGCGGCGAAGTCGCGGCCGTCGGGGGCGAAGTCGTACTCGACCGTGTAGTACTTCACCTTGCCCTGCGCGGCCTGCAGGATCGGTTCCCACTCGATCTCGCCCTCGCCGACGTCCGCGAAGGTCGCTCGCGCGTCGCCGTTGAGGAACCCGTCCTTGACGTGCAGGAGCTCGATGCGGTCGCCGTACTCCTCGAGCAGCGCGACGACGTCGACCCCGGCGTCGTACGCCCAGAGGACGTCGACCTCGAAGGTGACGTACCGGGGATCGGTGTTGTCCGCGATGATCTCCCAGGCCGACTTCAGCTCGCCGGTCTCGGGCACGACGTACTGCGTCGTGAACTCCTGCTGGTGGTTGTGCCCGAAGATCTTGTGCAGTCCCTGCTTCTTCGCCGCCTCGCCGAGCCGGTCGAGGGTCGCGGCAGTGGCCAGGACGTCCTCGTAGCTGCCGATGCCGGGGCCGGCGAACCCGCCCGAGCCGACGTAGTGCTGACCGATCGTCTTGGAGTAGGCGAGGGTCTCGTCCCACGTCGCCTCGTTCGTGCTGTTGTGGGACGCCGACGCCTTGAGCCCGTGCTTCTTGAGCAGCGCCGCGAACTCCTCGGCGGTGTAGCCGGAGAAGTTGCCGCTGAAGGGCTCGATGTTCTTGTACCCCATGGCAGCGAGCTCGCCGAGCACGGCGTCGAGGCCGACCTCGTTCACCCAGGGGATGAGGCTGAACATCTGGATCGAGACCTTGCTCGCGGGGACGCTGCGGCCGGCGTCGGACGGCCTGCCCTCGCCCTTGTCCGCGGGGGCGGCCGTGGCGCCTGCGGCGGCGCCGAGCACGAGGGCCAGGGCGGCGGCGGAGCCCGCGGTGCCTCGCAGCACCCGGCGGACGGAGGTGGACTTCGTCGTCATGATGATTCCTCTCGGACGTCTTCGGCGCCCCGTCGACATCGGCGGGGCGCCGCCCCGACCGGGGGAGCCCGGACGGTGCGCACCGACAGTAGGCACGACTTATGACGTGCGTCAATCAGAAGTGTGAGGTGACCCGCGCGACTTTCGCTTCGAGAGCAACTCTCCCGAAGGCCGTCCCCTCGGGTGCACGCCCGACGCGCCATCGGTGGATACTGAGACGGTGGCCAGCTCCGACAGCAGCAGCACGACCCGGCCGACCGACGCGGACGTCGTGGCCTTCGTCGCCGCGGTCGAGCACCCCGCGCGGCGACGCGACGCCGAACGTCTGGTCCGGCTCATGCGCCGGGTCACCGGCGAGGAGCCCCGCATATGGGGGCCGTCGATCGTGGGCTTCGGCACCTACCACTACCGCTACGCGAGCGGCCGCGAGGGCGACATGGCTGCGGTGGGGTTCTCCCCGCGCAAGGCCGCGACGACCGTCTACCTCACGGACGGCGTCGACGAGCACGCCGAGCTCCTCGGCCGGCTCGGGCCCCACTCCGTGGGCAAGGCGTGCCTGTACGTCAAGGATCTCGACGAGGTCGACCTGGGCGTGCTCGAGGAGATGGTCCGCCGCTCGTACACGACGCTGACGGGCGCGCCCGCGTTCGCGAAGCGGCTCTCCGGACCGTCGGCGGGCCCGGCGGACCGGACGCCCGGCTGACCGGTCACCCCCTCCGTCAGGCGTCGCCAGGTCGGTCGCCGGGTCGCCGCTCGTGATGTCGCCGAAGTCGACCACGGCGACTACCCGAGCCGTCGTCCGCCGAAGCCGTCCGCAGGGAGGCGACCCTGTCGGCTACCCTTCCGCGCATGTCGGCACCACGTCCCGAGACGACGACGCGCGCGCCGCAGGCGTGGGCGACCCGTGAGGAGCTCACCGCGGCGCGCCTGCGCTTCGAGGCGCTCATGCCCGGATATCTGGCGCCGGCGGTCTACGGCACGGTCGTGCGCCATGCCGACGGGACCACCGAGGTCGGCGCCGCGAACCGGGGGGAGCACGGGCTGCCCGCAGCCGTGATGTCGCTGCTCGTCGGGTGGGACGGCGTGACACGGACCCTCGAGCTGCCCGGGGCGCTGCTCGCGCGGGCCGCCGAGCTGCTCGAACCGGCGGAAGCGGCGCGAGACCTCGAGCACCCGAACCTCCGGTCGTGGCGGCGGACCCTCGCTCACCTGGCCGGCCACCCCACGTGCCGTGCCCTGGTCGTGCTCGTGGCCGACGAGCGGGACGCGCCCACGAGCCCGTACGACGTGCTGGTCCGAGAGCAGGTCGCGCACCGGAGGGCGTGACCGGGACGGTGCCAGCACGCGCCTCGCGGTCGAGCGGGTGTGCACCCGGTACCCGTCGGCTCCCTCAGAGCGGGGCGTCGACCGTGCGAGAGGGGTCCCAGGGCTCGGTCCAGCCGAGCCTGTCGAACAGCGCGTCGAGGAGCCCGCCGGTGAAGCCCCACACGAGGTGGTCGCGGCCGTCGGCCTCGACGAGGAAGCCGGGGCTCTTGTGCACCCGGCGGCCCCGGCGCACGGTCACCGTGCGCCGCCGGTCCGGGTCGAGGAGATCCGCCACCGGGACGCGGAACACGTGCGCCGACTCCGCGTCGTCGACCGCGCGCACGGGCGTGGGGCGGGCCCACCAGCCGAGCACGGGCGTCACGAGGTGGTTGCTCACCGGGACGGGCAGCTCGCCGAGCGTCCCGAGCACCTCGACGCCCGTCCGGTCCAGACCGGTCTCCTCGACGGCCTCGCGCAGCGCCGCGTCGACGGCGTCGTCGTCTCCCGGGTCGACGCGGCCGCCCGGGAAGGCGACCTGTCCCGGGTGGTGGCCGAGCGTCGTCGCGCGGGCGAGCAGGAGGACGTCGAGGTCCCGGGCCACGGCCGGCGCGGCGTGCTCCGACGGCGTGCCGTCGAGCACACCGAACAGCATGAGGACGGCCGCCGGGCGCGCACGCTCGTCGAGGGCGCCCACGGCGACGCGCCACGGCGACGGCCAGTCGCCGCCGTCGTGGGGGAGCACGGCGAGCTGGTCGCGGGCGGAGGGGGAGCCCGTCGGGCCCTCGGTCACCGGCACGAGCGGGTCACCAGCTCACGGGGAGCGGGCGGCCCTCCTCGTACCCCGCGGCGGACTGGATGCCGACGACGGCGCGCTCGGCGAACTGCTGCAGGTCCGCCGCGCCCGCGTACGTGCACGACGACCGCAGACCGGACGTGATCTCGTCGAGCAGGTCTTCGACGCCGGGGCGCTGCGGGTCGAGGAACATGCGGCCGGAGCTGATGCCCTCCTCGTACAGGCCCTTGCGCGCGCGGTCGAACGGCGAGCCGCCGGCGGTGCGCGCGGCCACGGCCCGGGCCGAGGCCATCCCGAAGCTCTCCTTGTAGAGGCGCCCGGTGCCGTCGTCGTGCAGGTCGCCCGGGGACTCGTAGGTGCCGGCGAACCACGAGCCGATCATCACCTGGGACGCGCCGGCGGCCAGCGCGAGGGCGACGTCGCGCGGGTGCCGCACGCCGCCGTCGGCCCACACGTGCTTGCCGAGCTCGCGCGCCGCCGCGGCGCACTCCAGCACCGCGGAGAACTGCGGGCGCCCGACAGCGGTCATCATGCGCGTCGTGCACATCGCGCCGGGCCCGACGCCGACCTTGACGATGTCGGCGCCCGCCGCGACGAGGTCGCGCACGCCGTCGGCGGTGACCACGTTGCCCGCGACGACCGGGACGTCCGGCGCGACGGATCGCACGGCGTCGAGCGCCTGGAGCATCTTCGCCTGGTGGCCGTGCGCGGTGTCGACGACGAGCACGTCGACCCCCGCGGCGAGCAGCTCCTTGGTCTTGGCCGCGACGTCGCCGTTGATGCCGACGGCCGCGCCGACGCGCAGGCGGCCCGTGGCGTCGAGCGCCGGGGTGTACACGGACGAGCGCAGCGCGCCCTTGCGCGTGAGAACGCCGACGATCGCGCCGTCGCGCGTCACGGGAGCGACCTTGAGGCGCGCCGTGTAGAGCTGGTCGAACGCGGCCTCGAGCCCGGCACGCCCGCCGTCGAGGATCGACGCGTCGAGCGCGAGCGGGTGGTCGGTCATGACCTGGTGGACCTGCGTGAACCGGTCGACGCCGGTGCAGTCGGCCTCGGTGACGACGCCGACCGGGCGACCGTCGTCCACGACGACCGCAGCGCCGTGGGCTCGCTTGCCGATGAGCGTGAGCGCGGTGTGGACCGTGTCGTGGGGGCGGACCACGACGGGCGTCTCGATGACGGGGTCCTTGGACTTCACGTCCGCCACGACGTCGGCGACGACGTCGGTCGGCACGTCCTGCGGGAGGATCGCGATCCCGCCGCGCCGCGCGACGGTCTCGGCCATCCGGCGGCCGGCGACCGCGGTCATGTTCGCGACGACGAGCGGGACCGTTGTGCCCGTGCCGTCCGCGGAGGAGAGGTCGACGTCGAAGCGGGACGTGACCTCGGAGCGCGACGGGACGAGGAAGACGTCGCCGTACGTGAGGTCGGTCGCGGGGGTCTGTCCGGGCAGGAAGCGCATGGGGCCATCCTACGGTGGTCGCCCGAGGTGTCCGCAGGACGGAACTGGACTTCCACGGCGGGCGGGACCGTCGCCGGTGCGTCGCGCGCCGGAGTGTGCGTCAATGGCGTGAAGGTCTCGTCCTGCCGCGCACCGGTGCGCGGTGCACCCGCGCGCAGCGCCTAGAGTTGTCGGGCTGGTCGGACGGGAACGGAACGGAGCACTGGATGAGCCTGCTGAGCACGATCACCTCCCCTGAGGACGTGCAACGGCTGACGCCGGCCCAGGCTCGCGAGCTCGCCGCCGAGATCCGCGACTTCCTCGTCGAGTCCGTGTCGCGCACGGGCGGCCACCTCGGCCCGAACCTCGGCGTCGTCGAGCTGACGATCGCGATGCACCGCGTCTTCTCGTCCCCGACGGACACGTTCGTCTTCGACACGGGCCACCAGTCCTACGTGCACAAGCTCCTGACCGGCCGCCAGGACTTCTCCGCGCTGCGCAAGAAGGACGGCCTGTCGGGCTACCCGTCGCGCGCCGAGTCCGAGCACGACGTCGTCGAGAACTCGCACGCGTCGACCGCGCTGTCGTGGGGCGACGGCATCGCGAAGGCGAACGTCGTCCGTGGACTGACCGACCGGCACGTCGTCGCGGTCATCGGCGACGGCGCGCTCACGGGCGGCATGGCGTGGGAGGCCCTCAACAACATCGCGGAGTCGCAGGACCGCCGGCTGATCGTCGTCGTCAACGACAACGGCCGCTCCTACTCGCCGACCGTCGGCGGCATGGCGCACCACCTGTCGACGCTGCGCACGACGCGCGGCTACGAGAGCTTCCTCCAGTGGGGCAAGCGCACGCTGACCCGGTCCGGTGCGCCCGGGCGGTTCGCGTACGAGTGGCTGCACGGGCTGAAGAAGGGTCTCAAGGACGTCGTCGCGCCGCAGGGCATGTTCGAGGACCTGGGCATCAAGTACATCGGGCCGATCGACGGTCACGACGTCGAGGCGATGGAGCACGCGCTGCGCCGCGCCCGCTCCTACGGCGCGCCGGTGATCGTGCACGCGATCACCGAGAAGGGCCGGGGCTACTCCCCGGCCGAGCAGGACGTCGCCGACCGCTTCCACGCCGTGGGCAAGATCCATCCGGAGACCGGTCTGCCCGTCGCGCCGTCGCGCTTCGGCTGGACGAGCGTGTTCGCCGACGAGATCGTCCAGATCGGTCGTCGCCGGCCCGACGTCGTGGCGATCACCGCGGCCATGCTCGAGCCCGTCGGCCTCAAGCCGTTCTCGCAGGCGTTCCCCGAGCGCACGTTCGACGTCGGCATCGCGGAGCAGCATGCCGCGACCTCGGCGGCGGGCATGGCCTTCGCCGGACTGCACCCCGTCGTCGCCGTGTACGCGACGTTCCTCAACCGCGCGTTCGACCAGGTCCTCATGGACGTCGCGCTGCACAAGGCCGGCGTGACCTTCGTCCTCGACCGCGCGGGCATCACGGGCGACGACGGCGCGAGCCACAACGGCATGTGGGACATGGCGATGCTGCGCATCGTCCCCGGCCTGCGCCTCGCGGCGCCGCGCGACGAGGAGACGCTGCGGACGGCGCTGCGCGAGGCCGTGGACGTCGACGACGCCCCGACCGTCGTGCGGTACCCGAAAGGCGCGCTCTCCGAGGCGCTGCCCGCGGTCGACACGGTCGACGGCGTCGACCTGCTCGCGGTGCCCGCGGACGCCGCGGTGTCCGGCACGGACGCACCGGTGCCCGACGCCGCGGCGACGGCGAGCGCACCGCGTCGCCGCGTCCTGCTCGTGGGTCTCGGCTCGATGGCGCGCGTCGCGCTCGGTGCCGCGGAGTCGCTGACGGCGCACGGCGTGGACGTCACGGTCGCGTCGCCGACGTGGGTCCTGCCGATGCCGAGCGCGCTCGTCAAGCTCGCGGGCGAGCACGACCTCGTCGTGAGCGTCGAGGACGGCGTCGCCGACGGCGGCGTCGGGTCGCTGCTCGCGCAGCGAGCGCTCGAGTCGGGGGTGCGCACCCCGGTCCACGCGATCGGTCTGCCCGCGCAGTTCCTCGACCACGCGAGCCCCGACCAGGTCGCGATGGCCTTCCGGCTCACCGCACCCGACGTCGCGCGCGACGTGCTCGACGGCCTCGCGGCGCTCGGTCGCGACTGAACCGCGCAGGTCCGCCGCGCCCGACGTGCGCGACGAGAGTGCTCGTCGCCATGACGTCATCGAGATCGGCGCGTCGGCGCGAGATCGGTCCTGCGGAGGACCGATCTCGCGCCCGGCGACCGATCTCGCGCCGAGCAGCCGATCTCGCGGACGGCTCGATCGGGCGACGACCCGCTGCGCTAGGGTCCGGCACATGATCTGGCTCCTCGACCTCGACAACACGCTCGTCGGGCGCGACGTCGCGTTCGCCGCCTGGGCGCGGCACGCCGCGGCCGACGCGGGCGGCGACGAGTCCGACGTCGCGGCGATCGTCGCGGCGGACCGGGGAGGCCACGCCCCGAAGACGGACGTCGCGCGCGTGATCGTCGACCGGCTCGGGTGGACCGACGAGCTTCCCGCCGTCGTGGAGCGCTTCCGGCTCGGCATCCTCGACCACGTCGAGGCCTACCCCGGAGTCCTCGACGCGCTCGACGCGCTGCGCGCGGACGGACACCGTGTCGTCGTCGTGACGAACGGCACGTCCGCGCAGCAGCGCGGGAAGATCGCTCGCTGCGACGTCGCACGGCACGTCGACGACGTCGTGGTCTCCGACGAGGAGCGGGTCGCCAAGCCAGACCCGCGCCTGCTCGAGATCGCACTCGAGCGCATCGGCGCCGAGGCGGTCGACCGGCGCGAGGTCTGGATGGTCGGCGACGCCGCCCACCTCGACGTCGCCGCCGGGCGGGCGGCGGGCGTGCGCACGGCGTGGGTGTCGCACGGGCACGCCTGGGCGGGCGGGGCGGAGCCCGACGTCGTCGGCGCGACGACCCTCGAGACGCTGGCGCTCGCGGCAGCAGGTGAGGAGGCGGCGGCTCGGGTCGCGGCGACCGGTCCCGGGACGCCCGCCCCGCTGTAGCTGGTCGTCGCCCCGGAACCGGCGCTGTCGCTCAGGAGTGCGTGACGCCGACGGCCTTCTCGACGACGACGCGCAGGTCCCCGCCCGACTCGGCGAACCACTCGCGCTGCCGCGCCGCCCCGTTGCCGCGTGACCACAGCCGTCCCAGCAGCTCGGTGACGGTGTCGAGGTCGTCGGTGTCGACGAGCGCCTCGCGCACGTGCGTGACGAGCTGCCCGACGACGTCGTGCGCCGGTGCCGGACGCCAGGTGAGCGGCGAGACGAGGTCCTCGCCCAGCCCCGAGCGCCCGGCGCGCCACGACGCGGTGCGCAGGAGCTCGGGCCGCAGCTCGGGAGCCTGCTTCCGGGCCGCCGCCTCGCGGGCCGCCGTCTCGACGAGCCCCCGGGCGAGCGCCGCGACGAGGGTCGCGGTGTCCGGGTCGAGGCACACGTCGGCGATGCGGATCTCGACGGTCGGGTACCGCGCCGAGAGCCGCGCGTCGAAGTAGACCATCGCCTGGTCGAGGATGGTGCCGGTCGCGACGAGCGAGGCGACGGCGTCGTGGTACGCCTCCGGGCTCCCGAACGAGCGGGCGGGCCCCGACGTGGGCCACCGCGACCAGACCTGCGACCGGAAGCTCGCGTAGCCGCTGTCCTCGCCCTGCCAGTACGGCGAGTTGGTGCTCAGGGCGAGCAGCGTCGCGAGCCACGGACCGATCCGGTCGAGGACGGCGACGCCCTCGGTGTCGTCGTTCACCGCGACGTGGACGTGGCACCCGCTCGTGAGCTGCTCGCGTGCGGTCAGCCCGAACGCGGCCCGCGCCTCGAGGTAGCGCAGGCGGCCCACCGTGGTGCCCTCGAACGGCTTCGGCGACGTCGACAGCGCGGCCACGCGGGCCCCGACCCGGTCGGCCGCCTCCTGCGCGCGGGCCCGCCCGGCGCGGATCTCCTTCGCGAGGTCCTCCAGCTCGGTGCGCGGGTGTGTCGCGGTCTCGAGCTGTTCCTCCATGAACTCCGACTCGAGCGAGCCGGTGCCGCCGTCCTTGTCCGACGTCCCCGTCGCCTCCAGCGCTTCCTGCGCCTTGGCGACGGGTCGGCCGTCCTCGCCGACGAGCAGGAACTCTTCTTCCACACCTACGGTCCGTTTCACCCGGGAAGTCTCACACGGACCGGCCTCGCCCGCGCCGCTGGTGGTGCTCGCCGGCGTCGAGCGCCGCCGCGCGGGCGATGGGCGTGCACGCCGCGCTCGAGGTGCTGCCCTTCCACCAGATGGGCCGCGACAAGTGGGACGCGCTCGGGCGTGCGTACGCGCTCGAGGACACACCGGCGCCGTCCGCAGAGCTGACCGATCGCGTGCGCGACCAGTTCCGCGCGCACGACCTGACGACGTATTGAGCGCATCTCGGGCGCCTCCCGCTGCCGGTGATACCGTGCTGATATCACGGCGTCGACCCCGAGGGCGCCGGATCCGTGACGAGCGAGGTGCACGATGAGCGGCAACCAGATGGTGGTCCGGTTCACCGAGGACGAGAAGCGCGTGCTCGAGGCCGCGTCCGAGCGCGAGGGCCGCTCCCAGAACGAGATCGTCCGCGACGCGGTGCGTCGCTACGGCGCCGAGCGCGCGGCGCTGCGTGACCGCCTCATCGCGGACGCGATCCGTGAGTATGGGCCCGTCCTCGACAAGCTCGCCTGAGGTGACGGTCGAGTACCTGGAGATCGCCGACCTGCTCGAGGCGGGCAAGGCACTCCTCGGGACCGATCCCGTGGTGCGCGACTGGGGCGCCCTGGACTCCGCCGTGCATCGTCCTCGGGCAGCGATGTTCGGGGAGGACGCGTATCCCTCGCTCGATCACAAGGCCGCCGCCCTCATGCTGTCGGTCGTCCAGAACCATGCGCTCGTCGACGGCAACAAGCGGCTCGGCCTCATCGCCATGGTCGTCTTCTACGGCATGAACGGCGTCGAGATCCACGCTCCCCACGGGGAGATCTACGCGCTGACGATGGCGATCGCGGACGGGTCGACCGGGGATGTCGCGACCGTCGCCGAGCACCTGGCCCGCTGGCGAGGGTGACGACGGCAGAACGCCCCGCCCGTCCGGGCGTCGGGCAGGCACGGCGGGTCGTCGCGGACGCCGGCGACCTCGCCGCGCTGCTCGAGCGGTTCCGGGGAGCACCGGCGCAGGCTCGTGAGCAGGTCCGCGCCGCGTTCGGCGACAGCCGCGAGGACAAGGTCCTCGCGCACCTCGACGGGGTCGACGTCGTGGCGCTGCGCGACGTGACGCGCGAACGTCTGCGCCTCGGCACGCTCACCGACGCCGGGGTCGCGACGGTCGGCGAGGTCGCGCGCCTCGGCCGTCGAGGGCTCGAGCGCGTCCCGGGCATAGGCCCGCAGACCGCGACCCACCTGCTCGCCGCGGCGGAGCAGGTGGCGCGCGCCGTGCGCGAGGGCCTGCGGTTCCGGATCGACCTCACCCCGACCGACCCCGTCGCGACCGCGCTCGTCCGGTCGCTGCACACGCTCGACCAGGCCGACGCGGCCCTCGCCCGCTACGGGGACCGGGTGCGACGCACGATCGCCGAGCACGACCGGGTGCACGACGACGCCCGCGTCGCGGCGAGCGGTCCCCGCCGGTTCTTCGCCTGGGGTGAGCGGCGCCGTCGAGCACTTGCCGCGGTGGCGACGCTCGCCGTCCTGATCGACGAGGCTCGCACCACCGGCCTCGGGGAGGAGGCGCGCCGCATCGCGGGACCTGGCGGGCTGCTGGCCGAGCCCGCCAGGCCGTACGACGTGTGGGAGGACTTCCGGCATCGCTCGGCCGCGTACTACGCGCTGCTCGACGGCGTCGCCCCCACGGGCCGCGACCTCGCCGCGACCGAGGGCCACCTGCCGGCCGAGCTCGTCGAGCGCGTCCAGACCCAGGCGCTGGACGAGACCCTCCTGCGCGTCTCGCTGCGCGGGTACCAGGCGTTCGGTGCCCGGTTCGCGCTGGCGCAGGGCCGCGTGATCCTCGGCGACGAGATGGGTCTCGGCAAGACCGTCCAGGCGATCGCGGTGGTCACGCATCTCGTCGCACGCGGCGCGACGTACGCCGTCGTCGTGTGCCCCGCGAGCGTGCTGTCGAGCTGGGTGCGCGAGCTGCGCGCGCACTCGGCGCTCGCGGTCCACGCGCTGCACGGCGAGGCGCGCGAGGAGGCGGCGTCGGCATGGCGCACGGGCGGCGGCGTCGCGGTCACGACGTTCGCGGGGCTGCGTGCCGCCGGGACCGAGACGTTCCTGGCGGCCGGTCCGGCCGTCGTCGTGGTCGACGAGGCGCACTACGTGAAGAACCCGGAGGCCAAGCGCTCGCTCGCCGTCGCGGCGCTCGCCGCCGGGGCGCCGCACGCGCTGTTCCTCACGGGGACGGCGATGGAGAACCGCGTCGAGGAGTTCCGGACGCTCGTCGGGTACCTGCAGCCCGGGCTCGCCGCCGGCCTCGACGCCGCCGCGGGCGCTGCCGGTCCCGAGGCGTTCCGCCGGGCGGTCGCGCCGGCGTACCTGCGGCGCAACGCGGAGGACGTCCTCGAGGAGCTGCCGGAGCTCGTGCAGGTCGACGAGTGGGAGGAGCTGGGGCCGGTCGACGGCGCGGCGTACCGGGACGCGGTCGCGGACGGGGCGTTCATGGCGATGCGGCGCGCGGCGTTCGCGGTCGACCACGCCGAGGACTCGGCAAAGCTCCGTCGCCTCGTGGAGATCGTGGCGGAGGCGACGCAGAACGGGCGCAAGGTCGTCGTGTTCTCGTACTTCCGCGACGTCGTCGACCTCGTCGCGCGAGCGCTCGGCGACGTCGCGCTCGGACCGCTCACGGGGTCCGTCCCGGCGCCCGCCCGTCAGGTGGTCGTCGACGACTTCACCGCGTCGTCCGTTCCCCGGGCCCTCGTGAGCCAGATCGACGTCGGGGGAGTGGGGCGTCCGTCGTCATCCTCTGCGAGCCCCAGACGAAGCCCACGACCGAGGCGCAGGCGATCGCCCGGGCGCACCGCATGGGACAGGTCGAGACCGTGCAGGTCCACCGGCTGCTCACGGTCGACAGCGTCGACGAGCACCTCGTGCGGATCCTCGACACCAAGGCGCGGCTCTTCGACGCCTACGCGCGGCGCAGCGCGCTCGCGGAGGAGGTCGCCGGCGCCGTCGACGTGTCCGAGGCGGCGCTCGCGCGCACCGTCGTCGCCGCGGAGCGCGCGCGGCTCGTCGTCGACCCGCGCGTCACGTCGGTCGAGGACGCGGTCGTCACGTCGGTGGAGGGCGTGGTCGCCGACGGGCCGTGACCGGCGGTGACGGGCTGCGGGGCGGGCTCGCCGTCGGCGAGGATGGGCAGATGTCCGACACCCCCGACGTCCAGGTGGGCGCCCTCGCGATCAACGTCACCGTCCCCGACGACCTCCGCTGGACCGACGAGCGTCGCGGCGAGGTCTTCGAGCTCCAGACGATCACCGTCCGGCTGCTGCCCGACGGCCACCTCGCCGCCAAGGCCTACGGCCGACCCGTCGCGGGTGGCCGCGGGGGCTACGTCTCGTTCCGCGTCCCGGACCGCCCCGAGCTCGCCGCGCTCATCGACGCGGGTGCCACCGCCGCGGCGCAGCGCTGGACGGAGCACCGCGGACTCGAGGAGGCCATCGCCGAGACGTGAGTTCCCGCCCCCGATTCGCGCGGATCCGGGGCGGGAACTCACGTCTCGGCGGGTGCGGTGCGCGGGGCCGGGCCCTACGGTGACCGTATGAGCACCGATGCCCAGGGACGTGCCCCGCTCGAACCGTTGCCCGAGGACTGGTCGACCGCGCTGGCGGTCGTCGCCCACCCGGACGACATGGAATTCGGCGCCGCCGCTGCCGTCGCGCGCTGGACCGGGCAGGGCAAGCGCGTCGTGTACTGCATGGTGACGAGCGGCGAGGCGGGCATCGACGGCATGGACCCCGACGTCGCGCGCGGGATCCGCGAGGCGGAGCAGGTGGAGTCGGCGCGGCTCGTGGGCGTCGACGAGGTCGAGTTCCTCGGTCTGCCCGACGGCGTGCTCGAGTACGGCGTGCCCCTGCGGCGGGAGATCGCTCGCGTCGTGCGGCGTCACCGGCCCGAGGTGGTCATCACCGGCAACCACCGGGAGGCCTTCCCGAACGGCGTCCCGAACCAGGCCGACCACGTCGCGACCGGGCGCGCCGTGATCGACGCCGTGCGCGACGCGGGCAATCGCTGGGTATTCCGCGACCAGGTGGAGGACGAAGGGCTCGAGCCGTGGGGCGGCGTCGGGCAGGTGTGGGTCGCCGGCTCGCCGGCAGCGACGCACGCCGTCGACGTCAGCGCCACGTTCGACGCGGGCGTCGCCTCGCTGGCAGCGCACGCGGCGTACCTCGACGGCCTCGGGTGGGAGGACTTCGACCCGGCGGAGTTCCTGGCGTCGATGACCGGGCCGACGGGTTCGGCGCTCGGCGTCACCCACGCGGCGGCGTTCGAGGTCGTGAAGCTCACCTGGGACTGAGGCGGCTCGTCCGCCGTCGACCGCCGAACAGGGCCCCGGCACCGTCGACCAGGCGGTCGTGGCCCGTCCGGAGCTCCGGACGGGCCACGATCACCTGCTCGGCACCTGCCAGCACCTGCCACCACCGGGCGGTGCCGGAGGGCGGGTCAGGCGGGCTGTGCCGCGGTTGCCGGGACGTTCGCGACGCCGTCGGGCAGGAAGCGCCGACCGAGGACCTTCTCGGAGTACCCCGCGCGGTCGAGGTACGGGGTGATGCCGCCGAGGTGGAAGCCCCAGCCCGCACCGAGAATCATGCACAGGTCGACCTGCGACGCGCTCGCGACCACGCCCTCGTCGAGCATGAGCCCGATCTCCTGCGTGAGCGCGGTGAGCACCGAGTCGAGCACACCGGCTTCTGACGACTCGGGCCGAGGGCTCGTGCTCGCCACCCCGTCGCCGAACACGGCCTGGATCGCCGGGTCGACGGGCTTCGGCAGCCCCTTCGGCGCGTCGAGCACGACGGGGATCTTCTCGTCGACGATGCGCTGCAGCCCGGGGGAGATCGGGAACCGGTCGCCGAGGTCCTCGCGCAGCGACGTCAGCACGTGCAGTCCCACCGCGGGACCGACGAGGTCGAACAGCGCGAACGGCGGCATCGGCAGCCCGAGCGGCGCGACCGCCCGGTCCGCGACCTCGACCGACGTCCCGTTCTCGACCGCCTCGACGATCTTGCCCATGAGGAGGATGAGCAGCCGGTTGACGACGAAGCCCGGGCGGTCCGCGACGAGCACGGCCGTCTTGCGCAGCTTCTTCGTCATGGCGAACGCCGTGGCGAGCGCGGCGTCGTCGGTCTTCGCCGCCTGGATGATCTCGACGAGCGGCATCTGCGCGACGGGGTTGAAGAAGTGCATCCCGACGACGCGCTCGGGGTGGCGCAGGTCGGCCGCCATCTCGGTCACGGACAGCGCGGAGGTGTTCGTGAGGAACACGGTCTCGTCGCCCACGACGCCCTCCAGCTCGGCGAACACCTTCTTCTTCAGGCCGAGGATCTCGGTGACCGCCTCGATGACGACGTCGCAGCCCGCGAAGTCGCCGAGCTCGGTCGTGCCGTGGACGTTCGCGACGATCCGGGCCCCGGCGTCGCGCGACATGCGGCCCGAGCCGACGAGCTTCTCGACCGTCGAGCGGACGGAGCCGAGACCCTTCTCCACGCGCTCGGCGTCGAGGTCGCGCATGACGACGGGCACCTGGAGCCGCTGGGCGAACAGCAGCGCGATCTGCGCCGCCATGAGCCCGGCACCGACGATCCCGACGCGGGTGACGGGCCGCGCGAGCTTCGCGTCCGGCGCGCCCTGGGGCCGCTTGCCCTTCGAGACGAGCTGGAACGCGTAGACGCTCGCACGCATCTCGTCGCTCATGATGAGGGCCGCGAGGGCCTCGTCCTCGGCGGCGAACGCCTCGTCCTTCGTGGCGGTCCGCGCGGCGGCGATCAGGTCCAGCGCGCGGTACGGCGCGGGACGGGAGCCCGCGACGACCGCGTCGAGCCTCTGCCGCGTCCCGGCGACGACCGCGTCCCACACGGGCTGCGGGTCGAGCTCGCGGCGCTCGACGACGACGTCCCCGCGCACGACCGACTCCGCCCAGCGGATCGACTGCTCGAGGAAGTCCGGCGCGTCGAACAGGGCGTCGACGAGGCCGATCTCGAAGGCCTCCTTCGCCTTGAACGGCTTGTTCGCGGCCGGTCGCTCGAGGATGACCTTCATCGCGTCCTGGACCCCGAGCAGGCGCGGCACGAGGTACGCGCCGCCCCACCCGGGGACGAGCCCGAGGCCGGTCTCCGGAAGTGCCAGCGCCCCGGCGTCGGACGCGACCGTGCGGTAGTCGCAGTTCAGCGCGATCTCGAGGCCGCCGCCGAGCGCGACGCCGTTGACGAACGCGAACGTCGGGACGCCGGTCTTCTCCCGCAGCCCGCCGAGGATCGCGTACGCGGCGTGACCGGCGCGGCCGAGGCCCAGCGCGTCCTCGCGCACCTGGACGGCCGCCGCCTGCGTGAGGTCGGCGCCCGCCGCGAGGAAGTACGGCTTGCCGGTCACCGCCACGGCGACGATCTCGCCGTCCGCCGCGCGGCGCTCGATCCCCTCCAGGGCGGTGCGCAGCTCGGCGAGCCCTTCGGGGCCGAGCGTCGTGGGCTTGGTGTGGTCGAGCCCGTTGTCGAGCGTCACCAGGGCGAGCGTGCCCGTCCCGCCGGGGAGCGCGACGTCGCGCACGAGCGAGTGCGTGACGCGCTCGCCGCGTGCCGGGGCCGACCCGCCGCCGCCCTGCGGGGACGGCTCGGGGGTGATGGTCTGGTCGGCGTTCGTCGTGCCGGGCCTGCTGGTGGTCTCGGAGGTCGTCTCGCTCACGGTCAGTTCTCCCCGTCGGTCGCGGTGGTCGTGTCGGCGGCGCCGTGGCCGGAGTAGTCGGCGTGGTGCGGGTTCTCCCAGATCACGGTGCCGCCCATGCCGAGCCCGACGCACATGGTCGTCAGGCCGTAGCGCACCTCGGGGTGCTGCTCGAACTGGCGCGCGAGCTGCGTCATGAGGCGCACGCCCGACGACGCGAGCGGGTGGCCCATGGCGATCGCCCCGCCGTAGAGGTTGACGCGCTCGTCGTCGTCGGCGAGCCCGAAGTGGTCGGTGAACGCGAGCACCTGGACGGCGAACGCCTCGTTGATCTCGAACAGGCCGATGTCGTCGATCGTCAGGCCCGCGGACGCGAGCGCTCGCTCCGTCGCCGGCACGGGGCCGTAGCCCATGACCTCCGGGTCCACGCCGGCGTAGGCGTACGAGACGAGGCGCATGCGCGCGGGCAGGCCGAGCTCGTCGGCGACGTCGCCCGCCGCGAGCAGGCACGCCGTCGCGCCGTCGGTGAGCGGCGAGGCGTTCCCCGCGGTGACCTTGCCCCCGGGACGGAACGGCGTCTTGAGGTCGCGGATGGCGTCGACCGTGGTGCCGGGGCGCGGGAGCTCGTCGGCGGTCGCCAGGCCCCAGCCGAGCTCGGTCGACCGGGTCGCGATCGGCACGAGGTCGGAGGAGATGTCACCGTTCGCGAGAGCCTTGGCGTACTTGGCCTGGCTCGCCACGGCGTAGGCGTCGGCACGCTCCTTGGTCAGGTGCGGGTAGCGGTCGTGCAGGTTCTCCGCGGTCGCCCCCATGACGAGCGCGGACGAGTCGACGAGCCTCTCGGCGACGAACCGGGGGTTCGGGTCCGACCCCTCGCCCATGGGGTGGTGGCCCATGTGCTCGACGCCGCCCGCGACGACGACGTCCTGCGCACCCACGGCGACGTTGGCGGCGGTCGTCGTGACGGCGGTCATCGCGCCCGCGCACATGCGGTCGATCGCGAACCCCGGCACGGACTTCGGCAGCCCCGCGAGCACCGCGATGCTGCGGCCGAGCGTCAGGCCCTGGTCGCCCGTCTGCGTGGTCGCGGCGAGGGCGAGCTCGTCGATGCGCTCGGCGGGCAGCTCGGGACGGCGGCGCAGGAGCTCGCGGATCGTCTTCACCGCGAGGTCGTCGGCGCGGGTCTCGGCGTAGATCCCGTCGGGACGTGCCTTGCCGAACGGGCTGCGCACGCCCTCGACGAAGACGACGTCGCGCACGGCGCGACGGCGGGCCGCCTGGGTGGGCGCGTGGGCCTCGCGGGCGCTCGCGCCCGCGTCGGCTCCTGGGGCCAAGGTGTCGGCCACGGTCATGGCATCTCCATCCGGTCGGGTGGTCCGGCCGTGGTGGGGCCGGGTCAGATGGTCGGGACGGCGGCGTCCGGAGCGGCACCGCTCAGGTGATACACGCTACCGCGAGTATCGGGAAAGCACGAGGACGATGCTACGACATGACGAGACCCGGTATCGCATCACCCACGAGGGTTGCGATACCGGGTCTCGCGTCCAGGTCGTCGGCGTGGCGGACGTCCCTGAGGGAACGCGGTCAGCGACCGCCGCGCAGCTTCCGCACGACCTTCTTGGCCGTCGGCAGGCCCTTGTTCCACGCCGAGTACCACATCGAGAACGGCACGTCGACGCTGTGCACGAGCTCGTCGTCGTGCTGGGCGAAGCTGCGCTTGAACTCGCTGATCCCGTCGTTGAGGAGCCCGTTCATGTCGTAGCGCACGAGACCGGCCTCCTGCGCGAGCGTGATCGCGTGCCACTTGACCGGGGCGTTCGCGCGCAGCTTGCGCCCGGCGTCGTCGATCCCCCCGTAGAGCTCGAACGACGTCGTGGCCGACGCCACGCACCACACGAACGACACGGGCGCGCCCTCGGAGAACGCCGCGACGAGCACCGAGTGCTCGCCGAGCTCGCGGTGGATCGCGAGGTAGTACTCGTCGTCGTGCAGCGCGAAGCCCGCCCGCTCGGCCGTCTCGTGGTAGACCGCGAGGACCTGGCGCACCTCGGCCTCGTCCGTGACGCGACGCACCTCGAGGCCCGTGCGGGCCGCCTTGCGGATGTCGTACCGCGTGGACTTGCCCATCGCGGCGGTGAGCTCGTCCGGCGTCCTCGTGAGGTCGAGGATCAGGGTGACCGGGTAGAGGATCGGGTTCGCCGCGTCGCGCGCGTCGGGCAGGTCGAGGTGCGTGCCCACGGGCCAGTCCGGCTCGATCGTGATGCCGACGCCGCCGACGTTCTCCTTGCACCACGCCACGACCGCGCGCGTCACGGCGTCGCGCGCCGCGTCGGCGCCGACGCCGGGACCGGCCCCCCAGCCGTCAGGCCCGGGGGCCACGACCGGGCCGCGCGGCACGTGGCACAGCGCCTTGAACTGCGCGGGCAGCGAGCGGACGAGCACCTGCGCGAGCCCTACCGTGCGGCCCGTGCCGTCGACCGCCTCGAGGCGGCGTGGCGTCCAGGCGCCCGTGGCCTTGACCTCGCCCCAGCCCCAGAGCTGCAGCGGGTGGCCGCCGAGCGCGTTCACCTGGGCGTCCCAGGCGTCGCGATCGGTCACTGTCCGGATCGTCAGGTTCGTGTCGTGCACGGCCCCGACCCTACCCGTCCCCCTACCGGTCCGACACGTCCGCGAACGCCGCCGCGAGGCGCTCCGCGAGCAGCCCGACCTGCCACTCGCGCGCACCCCGGCCGCGCAGGAACGCGGCCACGCCCACGGCGTCGGCCGGGTCGGGCGGGGTCCAGCACAGGCGCCGCAGCGCGTCCGGCTGCAGCAGGTTCTCCGCCGGGACGGTGTGCTGCTCCGACAGCTCCTGCACGACGACGCGCGCCGCCTCGAGGCGTGCCGCAGCACCCGGGTCGCGCTCCGCCCAGGCGCGCGGCGGCGGCGGGGCGTCCGAGCGCGGCCCGCGGACCGAGGGCAGGGCGCTCGCGGGCAGCGCGAGCGCGGTGTCGATCGCCTGCTGCCAGTAGGCGGCACGACGGCGCGTGCCCTTGCCCGCGAAGGCCGGCAGGGTGACGAGCTGGGCGACGCTGCGCGGCAGCGCCTCGGCGGCGGCGACGATCGCTCGGTCCGGGAGCACGCGACCCGGCGCGATGTCCCGACGGCGCGCGTTGACGTCGCGTGCCTCCCACAGCCCGCGCACGACGGCGAGGCGGCGTGCGTCGCGCAGCGTGTGCGTCCCGGACGTGCGCCGCCAGGGGTCGACCCGCGGCGGCGGCGGGGGAGCCGTGCGCACCGCCTCGAACTCCTGCGCCGCCCACTCCGTCTTGCCGGCCGCCTCGAGGCGGTCCGCGAGCACGCCGCGCAGCTCGACGAGGACCTCGACGTCGAGCGCCGCGTAGCGCAACCACTCGGGCGGCAGGGGCCGCGTGGACCAGTCGACCGCCGAGTGCTCCTTCGCGAGGCCGAGGCCGAGCAGCTCCGCGACCACGGCCGCGAGCCCGACCCGCTCCATGCCGAGGAGCCGCGCGGCGAGCTCGGTGTCGAAGACGCGCACCGGGAGCAGGCCGAGCTCGGCGAACCCGGGCAGGTCCTGCGACGCGGCGTGCAGCACGAACTCGGCGTCGCCGACCGCCTCGCGCAGCGGGGCGAGGTCCGGGACGCCGACCGGGTCGATCAGCGCGGTCCCGGAGCCCTCGCGCCGCACCTGGACGAGGTACGTGCGCTGCCCGTAGCGGTAGCCCGACGCGCGTTCGGCGTCGGCCGCGACGGGCCCCGTCCCGCGGGCGAACGCCTCGACGACGCGCGCGAACGCCTCCGGGGTGTCGACCACGGGACCCACCCCGTCCGACGGGTCGGTGAGCGGGACGACGAGGGGGACGGCCACGCCGTCGGCGGGCGCGTCGTCGGGCTGGTCGAGGGGAGAGGGTGCAGGTGCTGCGGCCGAGCTCATGGACCCACGGTATTGCGTCGCGCGGGCAACGGGGTGATCCCCTCCGGCAGCGGGGGCAGGCCGGCGGCCGTGCACAGGAGCTGCGCCCAGGCCGCCAGGTGCGGTCCGAGGTCGATCGTGAGCGGCGTCCAGGACGCGCGCATCTCGAGCTCGACGTCGTTCGCACGCCCGGCGAGGGCGCCGAAGCTCTGCGACAGCACGCGGGTGACGGTGCCCCCCTCGGCCCGGGTGGACGCCCCGGTGTCGCGCAGCGCGTCGGCGAGCCAGGTCCATGCGACCTCGGCGAGCATGTCCTCGGCCGCCATCTCCGGCTCGAGCGTGGCCCGCACGAGGGTCACGACCCGGAACCGACCCTGCCACGCCTCCTGGCCCGCGGGGTCGTGGAGGAGGATGAACCGCCCGGACGCGAGGTCCGGCTCGTCGTCGCCCGCGCCGGCGACGTCCCCGGTGAGCGCGACGGAGAACGGCGCGATGCGCCGTGGCGCCGGGACCTCCCGCAGGGTGACCTCGGGGCGCACGCGGCGGGCGGCGACCGAGTCCAGCGCGGCGCGGAACTCCGCCGGCGCGTCGGTCCCGTGAGCGGTGATCACCTCAGCACACTACGAGCCTGCACGCACGCTCGGGGGCGCGGCGCGCGCGGACGTCACCGAATCGTGACCGCGATCGTCACCACCGCTGACCACGCCCGGATGGTGACCACGTCCGGAGCCGCCGAGGGCGGGGGACTAGGCTGTCCGCGTATCCGCCCCGTACCGGCTGCACCTGCCTGCCGTCGCGTCCGTCGGTACCGCTCGCGCGGTGTCGCCCGGTCGTGGTCGTGCCCCGAGGTCGCCGGTACCGATCTCCGAGGAGCAGGGAAGCAGATGGCAGCACGAGCACAGATCGGTGTGACCGGACTCGCGGTCATGGGTCGCAACCTGGCCCGCAACTTCGCCCGTCACGGCTACACGGTCGCGGTGCACAACCGCTCGTACGCCAAGACGGAGTCCCTGATCGCCGAGGCCGGCTCCGAGGGCGACTTCGTCCCGTCGGAGTCCATGGCCGACTTCGTCGCGTCGCTCGAGCGCCCGCGCAAGGTCGTCATCATGGTCAAGGCAGGCGCCGCGACCGACGCGGTGATCGACGAGCTCGTGCCGCTGCTCGAGGAGGGCGACATCGTCGTCGACGCGGGCAACGCGCACTTCCCCGACACGATCCGCCGCGAGCAGGCGCTGTCGGCGCAGGGCCTGCACTTCGTCGGCACGGGCGTGTCCGGCGGCGAGGAGGGCGCGCTCAACGGCCCGTCGATCATGCCCGGCGGCACGCGCGAGTCGTACGCGAGCCTCGGCCCGATCCTCGAGGACATCTCGGCCAAGGTCGACGGCGTCCCGTGCTGCACGTACGTCGGCCCCGACGGCGCGGGCCACTTCGTGAAGATGGTCCACAACGGCATCGAGTACGCGGACATGCAGCTCATCGCCGAGGCGTACGACCTGCTCAAGCAGGGCCTCGGCGCGTCGGCCGCGGAGATCGGGAAGATCTTCGAGGAGTGGAACACGGGCGACCTCGAGTCGTTCCTCATCGAGATCACGGCCGACGTGCTCCAGCACGTCGACGCGGCGACCGGCCAGGCCTTCGTCGACGTCGTGCTCGACCAGGCGGAGCAGAAGGGCACCGGCCGCTGGACCGTGCAGAACGGCCTCGACCTCGGCGTCCCGATCACGGGCATCGCCGAGGCGACGTTCGCGCGCGCGCTGTCCGGCTCCGTCCCGCAGCGCGAGGCGGGCCGCGCGGCGCTGCCCGCCGACGCGCAGGCGTGGGACGTCACCGACCGCGACGCGTTCGTCGAGGACGTGCGGCTCGCGCTCTACGCGTCGAAGGTCGTCGCGTACTCGCAGGGCTTCGACCAGATCGCCGCGGCGTCCGCCGAGCTCGGCTGGGACATCGACCGGGGTGCGATGGCCCGCATCTGGCGCGGCGGCTGCATCATCCGCGCGCGCTTCCTCAACCGCATCACCGAGGCGTACGAGCGCGACGCGAACCTGCCGCTCCTGCTCGCCGACGAGTACTTCACGGGCGCCGTCGGCAACGGTCTCGCCGCGTGGCGCCGCGTCGTCGCGCAGGCCGCGCTCAACGGCGTGCCGACGCCCGCGTTCTCGTCGTCCCTCGCGTACTACGACGGCGTGCGGGCCGAGCGCCTGCCGGCCGCGCTCATCCAGGCGCAGCGCGACTTCTTCGGCGCGCACACGTACCGCCGCGTCGACGGCCCGGGCGTGTTCCACACCGAGTGGACCCGCGACCGGAGCGAGACGCGCGAAGGCGACGCGTGAGTCGAGGCGTCGTACGCCCGGCGGTCGTCCACCCGATCATCCTGGGTGGCGACGCCGGCGCGTACAGCCTGGCCCGTGCGTTCCACGAGGCGTACGGGGTGCGCAGCACGGTCGTGACGATCGTCTCGACGCGCAACATCCGGTACTCGACCATCCTCGACAACGTCATCGAGCCGCAGCTCGACGACCCCGAGGTCATGGTGCGCACGATCCGGGAGATCGCCGCGCGCGCGAAGGCGCCCGCGATGGTCGTCACGTGCGTCGACTGGTACGTGCAGGCGCTCGCCGAGCACCGCGCGAAGATCGAGGACGTCGCGGTCGTGCCGTACACGACCACGGACCTGCTCGAGCGTGTCATGGACAAGCAGCGCTTCTCCGAGCTGTGCATCGAGCTGGGCGTGCCGCACCCGCGCACGGTCGTGCGTCACGGGGGCGAGCGGCTCGGCGAGCTCGACCTGCGGTTCCCGATCATCGCCAAGCCCGGCGACAACGTCGCGTGGCACCGGACGTCGTTCCCGGGCAAGCGCAAGGTGCACGAGCTCGCGGACCGTGAGCAGCTCGAGTGGCTCCTGCGCACCGCGGGCGACGCCGGGTACCGCGAGCCGTTCATCATCCAGGAGTTCGTCCCGGGCAACGACGCGCAGATGCGCATCATGACCACCTTCTCGGACCAGAAGGGGCAGGTCCGCATGGCGCACGGCGGCCACGTGCTGCTCGAGGAGCACACGCCCGGGACGCTCGGGAACCCGGCGGCGATCCTCACGGGACCGCTGCCGCAGATCGAGGCCGACGCGAGGAAGCTCGTCGAGCACCTCGGCTGGACGGGCTTCGCCAACTTCGACATCAAGGTCGACCCGCGCGACGGCACGGGGTACTTCTTCGAGCTCAACCCCCGCACGGGCCGCTCGAACTTCTACCTCACGGCGAGCGGCATCAACCCGGCCATGTACTGGGTGGGCGAGCACCTGCAGGGCGGGCGCGTGCCCGACCCGCGGCGCGTCCCGGTGCTGTACCGGATCGTGCCCGGGTTCCTCCTGCGCCGGTACGTTCGCGGCGCGATGGATCCCGCGGTCGCCGCGCGGGTGCGCAAGGTCAAGCGCGTGGGGCATCCGCTGAAGTACTCGCGCGACCGCGCGTGGCGCCGTGACCTGTGGGTCCGTGTCGCCGAGCTGCGCCAGGTGCAGAGGTTCCGGGAGTTCTACCCGGTGTCCGCCGCGCAGGCCGCGTACGTGGGCACGGGCGTGCGTCCCGACGTCGCGCGGGACGGTGGGCGTGGCTGACGCGCAGGCGGGGTCCGGCCCGGCCGCCCGGGCGGTCGGTGACGTCGACGAGCGGCCGCCCGTGGGCGTCATCGGCGGCGTCGGGCCGCTCGCGACGGCCTACTTCCTCCAGCTGGTCGTCGAGCTCACGGACGCGGAGCGGGACCAGGACCACCTGGACATGGTCGTGCTCAACCACGCGACGATCCCGGACCGCACCGCGTTCGTCCTCGGCCGCTCGGCGGAGGACCCCGGCCCCGTCCTGGCGCGCGACGCTCGCCGCCTCGAGGCGTTCGGCGTGTCGTTCCTCGTCATGCCGTGCAACACGGCGCACCACTTCACGCAGCAGGTGGTCGACGCGGTGGACGTCCCGTTCGTGTCGATCATCGACACGACGGTGGATGCCGCGCGCGAGCGCGTGCCGGGCCTCGCGACCGTGGGGCTGCTCGCGACGGCGGGCACCGCGGCTGCGGGCGTCTACCAGGACGCGTTCGCGGCCCACGGCGTGGCCACGGTCGTGCCCGACGACGCGGACCAGGCACTCGTCTCGCAGATCATCTACGAGCAGGTCAAGGCCGGACGACCGGTCGACATCGACACGTTCCGCGCCGTCGCCGGGCGGCTCGTGGAGCGCGGCGCGTCGGTGATCGTCCTCGGGTGCACCGAGCTGTCGGTCGTCGCGGTCGACCACGACCTGCTCGCGGACCCCGTCTACCTGGACTCGATGGACCAGCTCGCCCGCGCGACCATCCGCCGCGCGGGCCACCGCGTGCGGGACTGAGCAGCCCGGCCGACGGCGTCCTCGGGACGCCGTCGCCGTCGAGCCTCAGCCGAGCTCGCTCGTCCCGGAGTACAGGTGCAGGACCGGCACGTGGAGCTCGTCGCGCGCACGCGAGGCCCAGTCGCGGTGGAACGTGTCCTCGACCGCGTGCGGGTACGTCACGACCACGATCTCGCGGACGTCACCGGCCGCCACGGCCTTGCGCAGTGCCGGCAGCGGGTCGTCCTCGGTGACGGTGCCGTCGGCGTCGCGGCCGGCGGCGCGCAGCTCGGCGACGCTGCGCTCGAGCTGCTCGGCAGCGGTCGCCTTCGCCTGCTTCTCCGAGGGCTCGCGACCGAGCACCTCGTCCCACGCCTGCTTGAGCTCGCCCACGCTGAGGTGGTCGATCAGCGCGGAGACGAGGTTGCGCTCGGTGTCGGCCGGCACGAGGACCCGATAGGCGAGGGTCTCACCCTCGTGCAGGGACAGCATGTGCTGGACGTCGGCCGGGTTCAGCGTGTCCTCGGTGAGGACCAGGATCGTGTCGGTCACGCGCGTCAGCCTATCGGCAGGAGCCAGCGCGCGAGCGTCGTGCCGGCCGGGGCGCCGGGCCGGGCGTGCGGGCTGTGCAGCAGGTGCGCGAGCCGGGCGCCGCGCGGTGCGCCGGCGGACGAGCCCGACGGCGTGCCTCCCGCGACGATCCGTCCGGGACCCGGGCCGACGACGCCCGGTGTCGTCGTCACGCACAGCTCGTCGACGAGGTCGGCGCGCAGCAGGTCGCCCAGGAGCGACGGCCCGCCCTCCGTGAGCACGCGGCGCAGGCCGCGGGCGGCGAGCGCGGCGAGCCCTGCGGCAAAGTCGATCTCGGGCTCGTCGGAGCCGGTGGACCCGCCGCGGTCCGACGGGTCGCCGTCGGCGACGAGGAGGCGGTCCTCGGGGAGGCCGCGCTCGCGCACGACCCGCGCCCCGGCACGGCCCGTGATGACGAAGGGCGGACGCTCCGCGCCCGTGAGGTGCTCGGGGACGAGGCCCGATCGCGTCACGACCGCGAGCTCGAGCGGTGCCGCGTGGAGGTGCCCGAGACCGCGAGGTCGGTCCAGCGTCGTGTAGCGCTCGGCGCGGGCCGTGCCGGCGCCGACCAGCACGACGTCGGCGAGGGCACGGAGCACGCGGAAGACGCGCCAGTCCGCGTCGTCGTTGATCGAACCGGAGCGTCGGTCGGGCCCCCACGCGGCGCCGTCGATGCTCGTGACCATGTTGGCGCGCACGGTCGCGGCACCCCGCGACGGCGGACCGAAGGCGTAGAGCGCGGCGAGCTCGTCCTCGCGGGGGTCCGGGTCGATCCGCCGCGGAGCGGGGAGCAGGACGTCGAGCGGCGGCAGGTCGTCACGTCCCGTGGTCCCGGGACCGGCGGCGTCAGGGGGCGGCGTCGTGGCAGAGGTCACAGCGGCCACGGTAGCGGCAGGCGTAGGCTGGATCCTCGTGACTTCAGCGCCAGCACCCGGCGGGACCACCGCACCGACGGGCTCGACCGGACCGGAACCCGCCCCGCGAGACCCCGGGTCGCGCGAGCAGGTCGAGCGCGTCGCCGCCCTCGCGGATGTCCGTCCGTCCGTCCCGCCGGCACGGCTGCTCGCCGACCTCGTCCCGCCGCCGCACTTCGCCGACGCGCGGTTCTCCTCGTACCGCGCCAACCCGCGGTACCCCAGCCAGGCGCTGACGGTCGCGCGGCTCGAGGAGGTCGCGGCCGCCGTCGTGAAGCCCGCCCGCAAGGGTCTCTTCGCGCGCCGCACGACCGCGCCGGCCGTGTACATGGACGGCGGGTTCGGCGTCGGGAAGACGCACCTGCTCACGTCGCTCGCGCACGCCGTGGGGCTCGACGCGAGCGCGTACGGCACGTTCGTCGAGTACACCAACCTCGTCGGGGCGCTCGGCTTCCAGGCGACGGTCGAGGCGCTCGCGACGAAGAAGCTCGTGTGCATCGACGAGTTCGAGCTCGACGACCCGGGCGACACCGTCCTCATGTCGCGCCTGCTGCGCGAGCTCGCGGACCGCGGCGTCGCGCTCGCCGCGACGTCGAACACGCTGCCGGAGGCGCTCGGCGAGGGCCGGTTCGCGGCGGAGGACTTCCTGCGCGAGATCCAGGCGCTCGCCGCCCGGTTCGAGGTGCTGCGGGTCGACGGCGAGGACTACCGCCACCGCGCCGTCGTCACCGACTCGGCGCCGCTGCCCAAGGACGTGGTGCGGGCGACCGCGGCGAGCGTGCCAGGGGCGACGCTCGACGCGTTCGACGACGTGCTCGCCCACCTGACGACCGTGCACCCGAGCCGGTACGGCGCGATGCTCGACGGCGTCGCGGCCGTCGCCCTCACCGGCGTGCACCCCGTCACCGAGCAGTCCGCCGCGCTGCGCCTCGTCGTGCTCGTCGACCGCCTGTACGACCGCGACGTGCCGGTCCTGCTCGGGGGCACGGGGGAGACCGGCCTGTTCACCGACGAGATGCTGCACGGCGGCTACCGCAAGAAGTACTACCGCGCGCTCTCGCGGCTCGGCGCGCTCGCGGAGGACGGTCGCGCGCTCGTCGCCCGCGCACAGGACTGACGCCGGCCCTCTCAGGTCTTGGCGAGGCGGCGCTTCTCGACCTCGACGTCGAAGTCCGCCGCGGGCCAACCGAGGTCGAACCGGCGCAGCGCGTCGAGCAGGAGCTCGCTCACGGCGAGGCGCGCGAACCACTTGCGGTCGGCCGGGATGACGTGCCACGGCGCGATCTCGGTGTTCGTGCGGTCGAGGACCGTCTGGTAAGCGTCCTGGTAGGCAGGCCACTTCTTGCGCGAGTCGACGTCGGCAGGGTTGTACTTCCAGAACTTGTCCGGTCGCTCGAGCCGCTCCATGAGCCGGGCCCGCTGCTCCTCGTAGGACACGAGGAGCGCGACCTTGACGATCGTGGTCCCCGACGCGACGACCTTCTCCTCGAACCGGTTGATCTCGTCGTACCGCTTCTCGAGGACCTCCTCGGGCGCGAGCGAGTCGACGCGCGCGATGAGCACGTCCTCGTAGTGCGACCGGTCGAACACGCCGATGTACCCGGGACGGGGGAGCGCGCGCCGGATGCGCCACAGGTAGTGGTGCCGCCGCTCCTCGGGCGTCGGCACGCCGAACGAGCGGTGGGCGACGCCCTGCGGGTCGACGAGGCCGACCACGTGGCGCACGATCCCGCCCTTGCCCGAGGTGTCCATGCCCTGGAGGACGAGCAGCACCGACCGGGAGCCACCCGACCTGCCCTCGGCGAACAGCCGCTCCTGCAGGTCCGAGAGCTCGTCCGCGTGGTCCGCGACGAGCGCCTCGCCGGCGGCCTTGTCCCCGCCGAAGCCGGGGGTCGAGTGGCGGTCGAACGCCGCGAGGTCGAAGCCCGCCGGCGCGCGCAGCACCTCGGTCGGCGGGACGTCCCAGTCGAGGGCCGCCGCACCCGCGGGGGCGGATCCCTTCGAGGACGTCGTGGCGGACTCCTTGCCGGAGCGCTTCCCCCCGCCGTGCTTCCCGGAGTGCTTTCCGGACTTCTTCTTCGTGTCGGACGACTTGTCCGACTTCTTCGCGGCAGCCATGGACGTGAGCGTAGTCACACCCAGGACACGACGGCGACGGAACGCGCGGGAAGGTCGACGATCCGTCCCCGGACGTCCGTCGTCGGGTCCCACGCTGCGAGCAGTCGCGGTGAGCCGCCGAGCGCGAGCTGCAGAGCGCGACGCCGCCGCCCGAGGTTCACCGCGACGGCGATCGTCCGGCGTTCCACGACGAAGGCCGGCCCGTCGTCGGGGCCGCGTCTGCCCTCCTCGCCGGACGCGTCGTCGTCCGCGCCGTCCGGACCGTGCACGGTCACCGCCGACAGGTCACCGGAGCGCACGTCGGCGCGTGCGCGGAGCCCGACGAGCGTGCGGTACCAGTCGAGCAGGCGCGCGTGCTCGCCGTCGTGCCGCTCGGACCAGTCCAGCACGCTCGCGTCGCGCGTCGCGGGGTCCTGCGGGTCGGGCACGACCGGGCCGCCGTCGCCCGCGCCCCAGCCGTGCCCGGCGAACTCCGCCGCCCGGCCCTCCCGCACAGCCCGGGCGAGCTCCGGGTCGTCGTGGTCGGTGAAGAACTGCCACGGCGTCGAGGCGCCCCACTCCTCGCCCATGAAGAGCATCGGGGTGAACGGCGACAGCAGCACGAGCGCCGCGGACGCCGCGAGACCGCCGGGGTCGAGCGTCGCCGACGGCCGGTCGCCCTGCGCGCGGTTCCCCACCTGGTCGTGGTTCTGCGTGCACACGACGAACGCGTGCCCGTCGGTCCCCTCGGGCACCGGCCGGCCCCAGGCCTTGCCGCGGAACGTCGACCACGTGCCGTCGTGGACGAAAACGCCGGTCAGCGCCTTGCGCAGCACGGCGACCGACCCGAAGTCGACGTAGTAGCCCTCGCGCTCCCCGGTGACGAGCGCGTGCAGGGCGTGGTGCACGTCGTCGGCCCACTGGGCGCCCATGCCGCGTCCACCCTGCTCGACGGCGGTCACGGTCGCCGGGTCGTTCTCGTCGGACTCGGCGATCAGAGTGAGCGAGCGGCCCAGATCCTGCTCGACCCGGTCGATCCGCCGCGCGAGCTCGGCGAGCACGTGGGTCGGCGAGTCGTCGACGAGCGCGTGGACCGCGTCCAGGCGCAGCGCGTCGACGTGGAACTCGACGAACCAGCGCTCCGCGTTGTCGACGACCCACTCGCGCACCTCGCGGCTGCCCGAGCGGTCGAGGTTGACCGCGGCTCCCCACGGGGTGTGGTGCGCGTCGGTGAAGTACGGCCCGAACTCGGGCAGGTAGTTCCCCGACGGGCCCAGGTGGTTGTAGACGACGTCGAGCACGACCGCGAGACCCCGCGCGTGCGCGGCGTCCACGAAGCGCTGCAGCGCGCGCGGGCCGCCGTAGGTCTCGTGCACCGCATAGAGGTGGACGCCGTCGTACCCCCAGCCCCGGCGTCCCCCGAACGCCGCGACGGGCAGGAGCTCGACCGCGCCGACGCCGAGGTCGACGAGGTGGTCGAGCCGTGCGATCGCGGCGTCCAGCGTGCCTTCCGGCGTGAAGGTCCCCACGTGCAGCTCGTAGAGGACCTCGCCGCGCACGTCGCGCCCCGCCCAGCCGTCGTCGGTCCAGGCGAACTCCGGGTCGAACGAGCGGCTCGGGCCGTGCACGCCGTAGGGCTGCCACGGGCTGCGCGGGTCCGGGCGCCCCGGGCCGTCGTCGACCGCGAAGCCGTAGTCCGTGCCCCACGGCAGCTCGTGGTCGTACCCCCACCACCCCGGGACGTGCGCCCCGACGAGCCGCAGCGCCTCACGACGCGCGCCGTCGAACGTGCCCGAGCCCGGCGGGGGCAGGAGCAGCTCGACCGTGCGCGCGGTCGGCGCCCACACGAGCGGTCGGGGGCCCGGCACGGAGAGCATCGGGGTCCCCCGGGGCGGCGGTGCGGGGGTCACGCGGCACCCGCCTTGACGAGCAGTGCGACCGGCAGGTCGGCGAGGAGGTCGGCGACCGCGACCGTCCCCGTAGGGTGGACCCGGTCCGTGAGCACGTCCCGCCACCCGTCGGTGGCGGTGGGCAGCGCCACGACGTGGTCGCGCCACCCGCCAAGGCGTCGGACCGTTCCCTGCAGCCGCGTCGCGACCGTCACCGCGCGCGGCGCGCCGTCCTGCGTGCGGGCGAAGGCGAGGGCGCACGGGGTCGAGGTCGCGATGGGTGAGTAGCCCGCCCCGGGTCCGACGAAGGCCTCCGGGAGGTCGCGACGCAGCCGCAGCGCGCGCGAGGTGACGAGCAGCTTCTCATCGGCCAGGGTCCGCGCGCCGCCGCCCTCGTCGAGCCGCGCGAGGCGGGCGTCGAGGTCGCGGGCGTCCACCGAGCGCCGGTTGTCCGGGTCGACGAGCGTGGGGGAGAAGCCCTCGCTGCCCTGGTACACGTCCGCGACCCCCGGGGCGGTGAGCTGCACGAGCTTGATCCCGAGGCTCGCCGCGCGCAGCTCCTCGTGGTGGTCGTGCGACCAGCGGGCGAACGCGGCGAGGACGACCGGGTCCTCGAGGGCGCGGCGCGCGAGGTCCTCGACCGCCCGCTCGTAGGCCTCGTCGGGGCTCGTCCACGACGTGCGGACCTTGGCCTCGCGCAGTGCCTTGCGCAGGTAGTCGACGAGACGGTCGGCGCCGATCGCACGGTGGTCGTCCGGGCCGTCCGACGACCCGGTGGCGGCGTCGGGCACGGCCGGGGCGTCGGGCAGCCACGTGCCCGCGACCGTCTGCCACAGCAGGTTCTCGGCGAGCCCGTCGACGAGCACGCCGCGGTACGGGGCGCTCGCGGACCGGACCTCGTCGACGAGCCGTGCCCAGCCCGTCGCGTCTTCGGCGAGCACGCCCAGGGCGGCCCGCGTGTCCTCGCCGCGCTTCGTGTCGTGCGTCGACCCGGCGGTCAGCGCGAGCGGCGTGAGCGCGGAGAAGCGCTGGGCGAACGCGTGCCAGTCGTGCACGCCGAGGCTGAACCGGTCGGGTTCCCCGCCGACCTCGCACAGGCTCGACAGCTCGGTCCAGCGGTAGAACGCCGTGTCCTCCACGCCCTTCGCGGTCACCGCGCCGCACACCTGCTGGAACCGGACGACGAGCTCGTCGCGGCGCGCCTCGCGCCGGCGGCCCGCGCTGCCGACCTCGCGCCCGAGCACGAGGTCGACGACGACGTCGAGCGTCTCGGCGCGCTGCGGGTCCAGGCGGGCGCGGGCGCGCGCCGCAGCTTCCTCGACGGCGCGCACGGCCTCGTGCCGTGGCGTGACGCCCGGCTCGACGTAGGCGCGGTAGCGGTCGAACGCGACGAGCAGCTCGCGCAGGCACTGGTGCAGGCCGCGCCACGTGTGGTCGCGCAGGCGCGGGTCGTCGTGGCAGATCGCCGCCGCGAGGTCCGTCAGGCGGTGCACCTCCGCGTACAGCGGGCCGGCCACGACCTCGTGCTTGGCCTGCTCGACGACGCCCTCGAGACCGCCCGCCAGGTCACCCGTGAGCCGCGTCATGACCGCGTCGAGACCGGCGCGGCCGCCCGGGTCGACGAAGAGCTGCTGGAGGCGCCACGCGACGTCGTACCCGGTGGTGCCGACCGTCGCCCAGTCTGGCGGCACCTGCTCGTCGCCCGCGAGGATCTTCTCGACGACGACCCAGGCGCCGTCCGTGCGCTCGGCGAGGCGGGCGAGGTACTGCCCGGGGTCGGCCAGCCCGTCCGGGTGGTCGATCCGCAGGCCGTCGACGACGCCGGACGTCACGAGGTCGAGCAGGAGCGAGTGCGTCGCGTCGAACACGGCCTCGTCCTCGACGCGCACCGCGACGAGCGAGCCGACGTCGAAGAAGCGCCGGTAGTTGAGCTCCTCGTCGCCGACGCGCCAGAACGCGAGCCGGTAGTGCTGCCGCTCGACGAGCTCGGTGAGCGGCAGGTCCTGCGTGCCCTCGCGCACGGGGAACACGTGGTCGAAGTACCGCAGGACCGTGGTCCGCGACCCACCTGGGACGTCGATCTCGTCGAGGACGAGGTCGCCCGTGGCGAGCGCGTCCCCGAGCCGCACGCCGAGGACCGGCATGAGGACGGCACCCTCGCCGGCGGACCAGTCGACGTCGAACCACGACGCGTACGGCGACTCGGGACCGTGCTCGAGCACCGACCACAGCGCGCGGTTGTGCCACGCGGGCGTCGGGACGGCCATGTGGTTCGGCACGACGTCGAGCACGATCCCGAGGCCTGCGGCCCGTGCCGCCGCGGCGAGCCGGTCCAGGCCCGCTCGCCCGCCCATCTCGGTGCTGATGCGGGAGTGGTCGACGACGTCGTAGCCGTGCGTGGACCCGGGCGCGGCCTGGAGCACGGGGGAGAGGTAGAGGTGCGTGACGCCGAGGCGCGCGAGGTACGGCACCTGGCGTGCGGCGTCGTCGAACGTGAGGTCGGGGCCGAGCTGGAGCCGGTAGGTCGAGACCGGGGCGGCGCGGTGCGACGGCGCGCCCGGCTCCGGGTCGCGTACGGCCTCGCCCGTCCGCGCCGACATCGTGTGCGTCACGGGCGCGTCACCGGAGCGGAGGCCGGGTCAGGACGATCGAGCTGCGGCCCGTGACGGGCACGGTGTCGCCCGGGCGGAGCTCGTCACCGAGGTCGACGGTGCCGTCCGTGTCGAGCACGACCGACCACGACTCGCCGTACTGCGCGTCGGGGACCGTGAACTCGAGCACGTCGTGGTGCGCGTTGAGGAGCAGCAGGAACGAGTCGTCGACGATCGGCTCGCCGCGGCGGTCCGTCTCGGGGATCGCGTCGCCGTTGAGGAAGACCATCACCGACCGCGCGTACGCGTGGTTCCAGTCCGCGGCGTCCATGCGCGAGCCCGTGATGTCGAGCCACTCGATGTCCGGCAGCTCCTCGGACCGCGTCGCCTCGTCCTCGGGCCCGCGACCCGCGAAGAAGCGGCGGCGGTGGAGCACGGGGTGGTCGCGGCGCAGCCACACGACCCGGCGCGCGAAGTCGAGGAGCGCACGACGTTCGTCGGTGTCCGGGTCGGCGGGCAGGTCGTCCTCGTGCGACGGCGGGTCGGCGGAGTGGGCGTCGTCGACGATGCCCCGCCAGTCCATCCACGTGATCTCGCTGTCCTGGCAGTACCCGTTGTTGTTGCCACCCTGGGTCCGGGCGATCTCGTCGCCGTGCGCGAGCATGGGCACGCCCTGGGACAGCAGCAGCGTCGTGAGGAAGTTGCGGCGCTGGCGCGCGCGCAGGGCTCGGACGTCGGGGTCGTCCGTCGGCCCCTCGACGCCGCAGTTCCACGACCGGTTGTGGTTCTCGCCGTCGTTGTTGTCCTCGCCGTTCGCCTCGTTGTGCTTCTCGTCGTACGACACGAGGTCGTTGAGCGTGAAGCCGTCGTGCGCGGTGACGAAGTTGATCGACGCGATGGGCTTGCGCCCGCTGTGCTCGTAGAGGTCGGACGACCCGGTGAGCCGGCTCGCGAACTCGGGCAGGGTCGAGGCCTCGCCGCGCCAGAAGTCGCGCACCGTGTCGCGGTAGTCGCCGTTCCACTCGGTCCACAGCGGCGGGAAGCCACCCACCTGGTACCCGCCCGAGCCGAGGTCCCACGGCTCGGCGATGAGCTTGACCTGGGAGATCACGGGGTCCTGCTGGACGATGTCGAAGAAGGCCGAGAGGCGGTCGACCTCGTGGAACTGGCGCGCGAGGGTCGCCGCGAGGTCGAACCGGAACCCGTCGACGTGCATCTCCGTCACCCAGTACCGCAGCGAGTCCATGATGAGCTGCAGCACGTGCGGCGAGCGCATGAGCAGCGAGTTGCCCGTGCCCGTGGTGTCGAAGTAGTGCGCCTCGTCGCCGTCGACCAGGCGGTAGTACGCCTTGTTGTCGATGCCTCGGAAGCTCAGCGTGGGGCCCATGTGGTTGCCCTCGGCCGTGTGGTTGTACACGACGTCGAGGATGACCTCGATCCCCGCCTCGTGCAGCGCCTTGACCATGGACTTGAACTCCATGACCTGCTGGCCGCGCGTCCCGTAGGCCACGTACCCGTTGTGGGGCGCGAAGAAGCCGATCGTGTTGTAGCCCCAGTAGTTCGACAGGCCCTTCTCCACGAAATTCGGGTCGTTGACGAACTGGTGCACGGGCATGAGCTCGATCGCGGTGACGCCGAGCGTCACGAGGTGCTCGATCACCGACGGGTGCGCCATGCCCGCGTAGGTCCCGCGCAGCTCCTCGGGTACGTCGGGGTGGAGCATCGTCATGCCCTTGACGTGGGCCTCGTAGATCACGCTGTCGTGGTAGTCCCGGTTCGGCGGGCGGTCGTGACCCCAGTCGAAGAACGGGTTCACCACGACGGAGACCATCGTGTGCGCGGCGGAGTCGTCGTCGTTGAGCGAAGGGGCCGACGGCGTACGGGCGGCGTCGGCCTGGTCGTCCCCGGCCTCGTCCTCGCCGGCGCTGGCGCGCTCGGGGTCGTCCACCGCTCCGTCCGGGTCGTCGCCGAAGCGGTAGGAGAACAGCGACTCGTCGCCGTCGATCTGGCCCTCGATCGCCTTGGCGTACGGGTCGAGGAGGAGCTTCGACGGGTTGCAGCGGTGCCCGTTCGCCGGGTCGTACGGACCGTGCACGCGGTACCCGTAGCGGGTCCCGGGGTCGACGCCCGGCAGGTAGACGTGCCACACGTGGGCGTCGACCTCCTCGACCTCGACGCGCTGCTCGGTGCCGTCGTCGTGGAGCAGGCACAGCTCGACGCGCTCGGCGACCTCGGAGAAGAGGGCGAAGTTCGTCCCCGAGCCGTCGTACGTGGCCCCGAGGGGGTAGGGGTGGCCAGGCCAGGTCTGCATCCCCAGAGGATGTCACGGGCCACCGACCGTCGCCCTGGGGAGTCGCCCTACCGGGTGAGACGCACGCCACACTTCTCCACGTGGCAGAAAAAGTGTGCCAAGCGTACCCGAACACGCCACGTCGGCCGTGCCCGCGCGCGCACCCCAAGCCCCGACGGGGGACCGCGTGCGGGTGCGCGAGCGACCTGGTAGACCCGTGACATGAGCACCGACCCGCGCCGCGCCGACGACCTCAACCAGTCCGACATCGCCTCGGCCCGGCTGTCCCCGCGGCGCGACGACGACGAGGAGCGCGGAGACGTCCTGACGGGGGGCGACGCGACGAAGGCGCCGCACTCGTTGTCGGAGACCGAGCGCCGTCCGATCGAGGGCGCGTCGTCCGGGACCTCGTGGGACGACCCCGACGAGCTCTGAGCAGGCACGGGCAGGCGCGGCCCACCCCGAGCCGCGCCGGTCGTCCCCGCGCCGGTTGCAGGAGCCCGGTGCGGTAGAGCTCAGTCCAGTCGCGGCAGCCGCGCCGCGTCGACGGCCACGATGCGGGGCATCCCGGCCGGCGCGACTGCGCTGAGCGCGAGATAGCGCGCCTCGGCGCGGTGGAGACGGATGTGCTCGTCGACGGTCCAGTCCGGCCCGTTCGTCAGGACCATCCCGCACGAGCACTCGATCGTGACCCTGCCCGACGAGTCCTCGCGCACCTGACCGATGGTGACGTGGGCGGCTCGAGCCCCGGCCTTGGCGCGACGCATCGACGCGCTGACCGGCTCCGGCGTCCGTGCGCC
This sequence comes from Cellulosimicrobium sp. BMG9.23, assembly GCF_059159985.1. Lineage (NCBI taxonomy): Bacteria > Bacillati > Actinomycetota > Actinomycetes > Micrococcales > Promicromonosporaceae > Cellulosimicrobium > Cellulosimicrobium sp. BMG9.23. Next base: position 243,022 of record NZ_JBZGBZ010000008.1, on the reverse strand, counting down.
GTGCGCGGTCGCGTCGGCGGTGCGAGGTGCGGCGGTGAGAGGTGCGGCGTTCACGGATCGAGCCTAGATGTTGCGGGCGACGACGTGGTGGTCGCCGGCCCGGGCAGGTTCTCCGTCATGGGTTCCCGTGATGCCGGTCGGCGGCACCACATGTCCTCCGCGCGCGTCAGGCGAGCCACGCCGCTGCCTGGGCGAGGAGGAAGGCGATCATCGCGAGGACTGACGGTCCGGGTGCGCCGCGTCCGAGCCGCCACACGCCATAGGCCGACAGTGGCGCGACGAGCAGCCCGGCGGCTGCCACCGGTCGGGGTTGGCTGGCGAGGCTCAGTCCGTACGCGGCGATCGCGGCCGCGCCGCCCAGCAGCCGGAGGCTGGACGGTCGCAACCGTGAGGCCAAGGTGTGCTTGCCCGCGGCCCGGTCCGCGACCCGGTCGGCCCACTGGGTCTCCAGGAGGTTGACGAAGTCGAGGAGTGCGAACGGCAGGAACGCCAGGGCCGCCGAGCTGACCGGTGCACCGGCGACCATGGCGCCCGTGGCCGGCAGCAGCAACCCACCGAGCAGTGCATTGGCCACCTCGCCCCAGCCGTGTCGCGAGAAGGGCCATGGCCCGACCGAGTACGCCCAGCCGCCGAGGAGGCCGAGGGCCAGCATCGCGACCACGACGCTCGGGATCGTTCCGACCGCCCAGCCGGCACCGGTCACGGCGACGGCCACGATCGCGGCGCCGACGGCGACGCGCCGTGCGAAGCTCGCGGCGAGCCCGTGCGTCGCGAGAGCGCCGCTGCCGCCGGAGAACCGGGTGCGGACGGTCAGCGCGTCGGCCTCGGCGTCGGCGTACTCGTCGACGGCGTGCACGCTCACGGCCACCGCCACGATCACCAGCCCGATGAGCACCGCTGACGTGGCCGAGACTCCCTGAGCGGGGTGGTCTCCGACGCCCGCCGCACCGCCAGCGGAGTCTCCCGTGGCGTATCCCACGGCGTAGCCCACCGCGTAGACCACCAGGATGAGCAGCACCTGGTCGGGACGGGCCAGCCGTACACCGGCACGCACCCGCTTCCACGACCGGGGCGATCGAGCTGAGACTGTCCGGCGGCTCACCGGAGAAGGCCCAGACGTACCTCGACGTGCCCGCCGCGCCGACTCCACGACCGGATGCCGGTGAGGTCGCGTTCGACGACCTCCCACGGGTGGGCGTCGATGTCGGCGCCACCGAGCCAGCACGCAAACCGGGCCGCCGGCGTGGCCCAGGCCCAACGACCGGCGGGACGGGCCATGTCGACGACGGCGACGCGCGCTCCCGGCCGGAGCACGCGGCTGAGGGCGGCCCACGTGGCTCCGGCGTCGGGCATGAGCGAGAGTGTGTAGGTGAGGATCACGGCATCGAACCGCCGGCCACCCGCAGCAGCCCTCAGCACGTCGGGATCCGCGGCGTCGCCGAGCACCAGGCGCAGCTGCGGTCGGCGGCGCGCGACTCGCTCGGACCGCGCCACCTCGAGCATCGCCGGACTTCGGTCCACGCCCACCACCCGCCCGTGCGGCCCGACCGCCTCGGTCAGCGCCGGCAGGTTCAGGCCGGTACCACAGCCCGCGTCCAGGACGCGCTCGCCAGGACGCAGGTCCAGCGCCTCGATCGCCAGTCGTCGGCCGACCGCGTACACGGGCTCGCCCGAGAGCAGGTCGTACCAGCGCGCGGTGAGTGCGCCGTACCGGTCCATGGTCACCTCCGACCAGCATCTTCCCCCTCGCCGGTCTCGGCAGTCTCGCCGACCGGCGGCCGAGGCGGGCAGATGAGTGAGGAGACCCAGGTCTGGGACCTGCTGGTGGTAGGCGGTGGCACGGCCGGCCTGGTGGGTGCGCAGACGGCGGCCGGGCTGGGTGCTCGAGTCCTCCTCGTCGAGCGCGACCGGACCGGTGGCGAGTGCCTGTGGACCGGATGCGTCCCGTCCAAGGCGCTGCTCGCCGCCGCGAACAGTGCCGCACAGGCGCGCCGTGCGGCGTCGTTCGGGGTCGGTGTCGGCGAGGTGCAGGTCGACTTCGCGGCCGTCATGGCCCACGTGCGGCGGGCCATGGAGAAGATCGCCCCCGTGGACTCACCCGAGGCGCTCCGGGCGGCGGGCGTGCACGTGCGTCGAGGCACGGCGTCCTTCACCGGACCCGGGCGAGCGGACGTGGACGGGTGCGAGGTCCGGTACCGACAGGCGCTCCTCGCCACCGGCGCCGCGCCGACGGTGCCGCCGATACCCGGACTGGCCGAGGTGGACTTCCTGACCAGCGACACCGTCTGGGACCTGCACGAGCTCCCGGAGCGTCTGGTGGTCCTGGGCGGGGGCAGCACCGGATGCGAGCTCGGCCAGGCACTCGCTCGGTTGGGCAGCGCGGTCACCGTCGTGGACAGCGCACCCACAATCCTGGCGCGAGAAGATCCGGACGCGGCAGCACTGGTGCGCCGGGCGATGGAGGACGACGGGGTTCAGGTCCGCACCGCCGTCAGCGTCGTCTCGGTTCGCGGCCACGACAGCAGCGGGGGGAGCGGCAGCGGGTCGCTCGTGCTCGACGACGGCACTCAGATCGGGTTCGACGGGCTCTTGGTCGCGGTGGGTCGTGCCCCTCGCACCAACGGCCTCGGCCTGGAACGGCTGGGCGTGGAGGTGGACGAGCACGGATCGCCGGTCCTCAGCCCGACCCTGCGCACCTCGAACCCGCGAATCTGGGCAGCAGGCGACGTCACAGCCCATCCCCGGTTCACCCATGTCGCCGGGATGCACGCCAGCCTGGCGGCAGCGAACGCGATCCTCGGACTCCGTCGACGCGTCGGCAGCACCGTCCCGCGCGTCACCTTCACCCAGCCAGAGCTGGCGGCGGTCGGCGTAGCCACCGGCTCGCCCGGACCTGGTCACCGACTCCTCACCTGGTCCCATGAACACGTCGACCGCGCTGTCGCCGAGAACACCACCGCCGGCACCACCAGGCTCGTGGTCGACCGGCGCGGCCGGATCGTCGGCGCCACCGTGGTCGGCCCGAGAGCCGGCGAAACGCTGGGCGAGCTCGTCGTGGCCGTCAGCAGCAAGACCACAGCCCTGCGCCTCGCCTCCATACCCCACGCCTACCCCACATACAACGACGGCCCCTGGAACGCCGCCATCGCCGACCTCCGCCGACAGGTGAGCCGGACACCAGCACGCAGCGTCGCCGGCCTCGCGGTCCGACTCCGCCGAGGCTGGCTCGACCGCCGCCGAGCACGTGAGTGAGCCGCCCGGCACCTGCGCGACCTCCGGGACCAGGGCTCGACGGGCGCGGACATCGCTGAGACCGTGCGGTCGCTGCGCCCGTCTACCCGACGACGGCGCGGACGCCGGGCGCGTCCTCGGTGCCGTCGGCCTCGTCGTGCGTGTGGGCCAGGCCGAGAGCGTGCGCGCGCTCGTGCTCGCGCTCCGCGGCCTCGCGCGCGGCGATGCGCGCGCGGACCTCGTCGCGACGCAGCGGCGGGACCGTCGGCGGCGGCTGACGGCGCTCGGGCAGCTCGTCGAGCAGGCGCGCGACGATCTCCTGGATCTCGGACACGGCGCGCTCGAACGGTTCCTCGGTCGCGGCGCTCGTGCGCTGGATCCCGGTCACCTTGCGGACGAACTGGCGGGCGGCGGCCTCGACCTCCTCCTCCGTCGCCGGGGGGACGAGGCCGCGCAGGGTCGTGATGTTCCGGCACATGCTCTCGACCGTACGCCGGGCCGCGCCGCCCGGGGAAGGGCACGCGCGCGGGACACTACGGGGGTGGACCCGATCGCGCGCCTCCTCGCCGCACCGCCCGACCTGCCGGTGGGGGGCCACCTCGCAGAGGTCGTCGCCGGCGTCCGCGAGGCGGGGGCGGTCGTCGTGCAGGCCCCTCCGGGCACCGGCAAGACGACGCTCGTCCCGCCGGCCCTCGCGGCCGCGCTGGAGGGGCGGGTCGTGGTCACGCAGCCACGCCGGCTCGCCGCACGCGCCGCGGCGCGGCGGCTCGCGTCCCTGCTCGGCGAGGAGCTCGGTGGCACCGTCGGGTACACCGTGCGGGGCGAGTCGCGGACGTCGCGGCGCACCCGGGTCGAGATCGTCACGACCGGCACGCTCGTGCGCAGGCTTCAGCGCGACCCCGAGCTGCCGGGCGTGGCGGCCGTCGTCCTGGACGAGGTGCACGAGCGCCACCTGGAGGACGACCTCGCGCTCGCCCTCGTGGCGGACGTGCGCGAGAACCTGCGCGACGACCTCGTCGTCGTCGCGATGTCCGCGACCGTCGAGGCCGAGCGCACCGCGCGGGCGCTCGCCCGCGGTGCGGGCCTGCCGACGGGAACGGCGCCGGTCCCGGTCCCCGTCGTGCACGTCGCCGGTGCGCTCCACCCGGTCGACGTCGTCTGGTGCCCCGCGCGGGGTCCGCGCACCGACGCCCGCGGTACGGCGCGCGCGTTCTGCGACCACGTCGTGGCCACGACCCGCCGCGCGCTGGACGAGCGCACGGGAGACGTGCTGGTGTTCGTGCCGGGCGCGCGCGAGGTGGACCTCGTGTCCCGCGGTCTCGCCGGCGTGGACGCCGACGTGCGCCCGCTGCACGGTCGCCTGCCTCCGCGCGAGCAGGACCGCGCGCTCGAGCCCGGGCCGCGGCGCCGGGTCGTGGTCTCGACCGCGGTCGCGGAGTCCTCGATCACGGTGCCTGGCGTGCGTGTCGTCGTCGACGCCGGGCTGGCGCGCGAGCCGCGCACCGACGTGCGCCGCGGGCTGCCCGGCCTCGTGACGGTCGCGGTGAGCCGGGCTGGTGCGGAGCAGCGCGCGGGCCGGGCGGGGCGTGAGGGCCCGGGGGCGGTGTACCGGTGCTGGTCCGAGGGCGACCACGCGCGCCTCGCGCGCCACCCCGAGCCGGAGATCCGGACCGCCGACCTGACCGGGTTCGCGCTCGAGCTCGCGTGCTGGGGCAGCCCTGACGGCGCCGGGCTCGCGCTCCTGGACCCGCCGCCCCCGGCCGCCTTCGCGGCGGCGCGCGACGTGCTCCACGGGCTGGGCGCCGTCGGACCGGACGGCGTGACCCCGCTCGGGCGCCGCATCGCCGCGGTCCCCGCCGACCCGCGCCGCGCTCGGGCGCTGCTCGACGCCGCCCCCGAGGTCGGCGCGCGGCGCGCGGCCGAGGTCGTCGCGCTGCTCTCGGACGACGTCCGTGCGCCGGGCGCGGACCTGCCCGCCGCGCTGCGCGCGCTGCGCCGCGGCGGACCGGGGTCCGGCGCCTGGGCAGCACAGCGGGACCGGCTGGAGCGCGTCGTGCGGGACGCGGTCGACGGCGCCACGGGGGGACGACCCGCGGTCACGAGGGGAGCTCCGCCCCTGCCCGACGACGCCGCGGTCGGTCACGTCGTCGCGCTCGCGCACCCGGACCGGGTCGCACGCCTGCGGCCCGGCGGCGAGTCGTACCTCATGGTGTCGGGCGCCGGGGCCGGGCTGCCCCCGGGTTCCCCGCTGCAGGGCATGCCCTGGCTCGCCGTCGCCGACGTCGACCGCGCCGCGGGCCGCGCGGACGCCGTCGTGCGGTCCGCAGCACCCGTGGACGAGGCGACGGCGCGCGCCGCGGCGGCCGGCGAGCTCCGGACGTCCGGGGTCGTCGAGTGGGGGTCGGGCCGGGTGCGCTCCTCGCGGGTGACGTCGCTCGGCGCGATCGAGCTCGTGCGCGAACCGTGGCGGGACCCGCCCGCCGACGCGGTCGCCGCGGCCGTGCTCGACGGGTTGCGCCGGGACGGCCTCGACTCCCTCCGGTGGACCGAGGGAGCCGTCCGGCTGCGCGACAGGCTCCGGTTCCTGCACCGCGCCGTGGGGGAGCCGTGGCCCGACGTCGACGACGACGCCCTCCTGGAGCGCCTCGACGCCTGGCTCGGTCCCGACCTGCCCGCCGTCGCCCGGGGGAGGGGCATGGGGGGCACGGACCTCGCCGGCGCGCTGCGCCGGCTCCTGCCGTGGCCCGAGGCGGCACGCCTCGACGAGCTCGCGCCCGAGCGGCTCGAGGTCCCGAGCGGGTCGCGCGTGGCCGTGAGCTACGCCGACGAGCAGCCGGTGCTCGCGGTGCGGCTCCAGGAGACGTTCGGGTGGACGCGCACGCCGCGCGTCGCGGGCGGTCGCGTGCCCGTGCTCCTGCACCTGCTGTCCCCGGCGGGTCGCCCCGCCGCGGTCACGGCCGACCTGGAGTCGTTCTGGGTCCAGGGCTATCCGCAGGTGCGTGCGGAGCTGCGTGGCCGGTACCCCAAGCACGCGTGGCCGCAGGACCCCATCACGGCGGCGCCGCTGCGGGGCACGCCGCGGCCGCGACGGCGGGACTGACGAGACCGCGGCCGCGAGCGGCGGCCCTGGTGGAGAACGTCGTCGTCGTGGTCGGTCGTGGTCGTGGTCAGGCGAACCGGGCCGACACCGCGACCGACTCGCCGACGTCGAGCCGGACGTCCGCGAGCCGCAGGCCCGCCGGCAGCTCGGCCGCGAGGTCGATGCGCTGGCCCTGCGCCTCGTCGACGTGCTTGCGCGCCGCGAGCAGCGCGGCCGCGACCACCGGGTTGCGGCTCGTCAGGGTCAGCTCTCGCACGGTGAGGACCATCGCCGCGTCGACCTCGACGACGGCCTTCGCGTGGATGCTCGCCGACAGGATGCCCTTGCGGACCCGGGCGAACCCGGTTCCCCGGGCGGACCGCGGGCCCGTCGACTCGAGCTCGACGTCGAACGAGGAGAGGCTGAGGCCGCCCATCGTGCGGAGCGGCTCCTCGATCAGCCGGCGTGCGGTCTCGACGAGCGCGTCCTGCGGGGCGGCGGCCCGCACGTGCCCGCGCAGCGGCGCGTCCTCGGCCGGTTCCACCAGCTCGACGCCGAGCGACCCGTCCGAGCCCTCGACCCAGAGGAACGGGACGTCCTGCGCCTCGAGCGCGACGTCGACGGGGACGCCCTCCACCGTGACGGGGTGCGCGTCGACGCGCAGGCGGCGCAGGACGCCGCTCTCGCACGCGACCGTGCCAGTCGACCGGCCCGTCGACGGGCCGGTGGGCGCTGGAGCCGCCGGCTCGCCGGTGGGCGTGTTGCTGCCCGCGGTCGAGGCCGTCGGCCGGACGACCACACCGCTGAGGTCGACGTCGAGGGTCAGGATGTCCGGTCCGTCGACGGTCGCGCTCACGCGCAGCAGGTCGAGGTGCTCGACCGAGCCGTCGGCCAGGTCGCCCGCGACCACCTCGACGAGCGCGGAACGCACGCGCGCGGCCAGCTCGGCGCCGGTCGCCGGGCGGGGTGCCCGGCCCAAGGGCAAGACGTCGGGCTGGTCAGCGGCCAGAGCCCGATCGTCGGTGCTGGCGTCCTCGGTGGTGCGATCGTGGGCCATGGCGGCGAGCGTAGCGGGCTCGTGGCGACGCCGGTCCGCCGCAACGCTCCTGGGGTGCGGCCGGACCTCCTGACCAGAGCGGACGACGCAGAACGGGCCGCTCCGGAGTGCTCCGGAACGGCCCGTGCTCGTGCTCGGTGGGCGATACTGGGATCGAACCAGTGACCTCTTCCGTGTCAGGGAAGCGCGCTACCGCTGCGCCAATCGCCCGAGTGGCAGCCCTGAGACGTGCATCGGGGTTGCTGCTCGCGAGGTGGAGATGGGATTCGAACCCACGTATACGGCTTTGCAGGCCGCTGCCTCGCCTCTCGGCCACTCCACCGTGAGACACGCCTCTCTCTCGCTCTCGAGAGAGCCGGTCTGAGAGTGGGCCTCCGAGCGGATGACGGGATTCGAACCCGCGACCCTCACCTTGGCAAGGTGATGCTCTACCACTGAGCCACATCCGCGCGGCCGGACCTTCACAGGGACGTCGCACGAGACCTCAGGATCGAGAGCTCGGGCGTCCCGGGCGTTCCGGCGCGTCCCACATACTAGCCGACTTTCGGCCGAGATCCCGCATCCGGGCGGCACGTCGGTGCGGGGTGAGCCACGGGGTACGGGCACGGTCCGAGGTGCGCGAAAGGCCGCCCCGGTCATGCCGGGACGGCCTTCGTGTCGTGCTGGTGGGCGATACTGGGATCGAACCAGTGACCTCTTCCGTGTCAGGGAAGCGCGCTACCGCTGCGCCAATCGCCCAGAGGGTCCTGCAGGTGGTGCTGGTACTGCGTGTGAGGTGGAGATGGGATTCGAACCCACGTATACGGCTTTGCAGGCCGCTGCCTCGCCTCTCGGCCACTCCACCGCGACCTGCTCCGACGCCCCCGAGGGGCCGGCGAGAGCGGGCCTCCGAGCGGATGACGGGATTCGAACCCGCGACCCTCACCTTGGCAAGGTGATGCTCTACCACTGAGCCACATCCGCGCGGCCGGACCGTTGGAAGAGCCGCCCGATCTCTCGATCGTGCGTCCCCGGCGTTCCGGCGCGTCCCAGACATTAGTCGACCGGAGCGCCCGACGTCCAACCGGCTCTCCGTGCCGTCCCACGTGCCGCCCACTGCGGCGCGAGCGCCCGGCGTCGAGGACACCGTGGTGGTCGCGTGGTGGTCGGTAGCGTGGGCCCGTGCCAGGACCAGGGAGGACGCCCGGCGGGGCGGGAGCCGCGCGGTTCGCCGGGCGCGCCGCGCGCGGCGTGCTCGAGTGCGTCGACGTGCGTCGCGCGCCCGAGCGGCTGCGCTCCGGGGGGCCCTGGTTCGTCGTCGCCGACTTCGACGCACCCGACGACGGCGGGCGCGTGCGTGCGTGGCGCTTCGCCGAGCGCGTCGACCCCGACGACGCGGCCTGGTCCGCCGCCGACGTCGCCGGGGCACCGGCCTGGCGCGGCCCCGCGCCGACGTCGTGGACGAGCTCGCTGGGCCGGCAGGCGTACGAGAGCGCGGTCGCGCACGTGCGCGACGAGGTGCGCGAGGGCGAGGTCTACCAGGCGAACGTGTGCCGCGTGCTCAGCGCGCCCCTCGTGCCCGACGGTGCCGACGGTGCGGGCGAGCCGGACGCGCAGGCGCTCGCCCGGCGTCTGGCCCGCGGGAACCCGGCCCCGTACGCGGGCGTGGTGCACGTCCCGGCGAGCAGCGGCGTCGACCCGGTGTGGGTCGTCAGCGCGTCCCCGGAGCTGTTCCTGGAGCTCCGCGACGGCGTGCTCACCTCCGGACCGATCAAGGGCACCGCCCCCACCGTGGACGGCCTCACCGCGAAGGACCGGGCCGAGAACGTCATGATCACCGACCTCGTGCGCAACGACCTCCAGCGCGTGTGCGACCCCGGGGCCGTCGAGGTCACGGACCTGCTCGCCGTGGAGGAGCACCCCGGGCTCGTGCACCTCGTGAGCCGCGTCGCGGGCCGGGTGCGCGACGACGTGCTCGCCGCGCCCGACCGGTGGGGGCGCGTGCTCGACGCGACGTTCCCGCCCGCGTCGGTCTCCGGCGCGCCGAAGTCGTCCGCGCTGCGCGTCATCGCCGCGCTCGAGACCGCGCCGCGCGGACCCTACTGCGGTGCGGTCGGGTGGGTCGACGGCGACGACGCGGTGCTCGCCGTCGGGATCCGCACGTTCTGGTGGTCGGACGGGGTGCTGCGGTTCGGGACGGGCGCCGGCATCACGTGGGGGAGCGACCCGACGCGCGAGTGGGAGGAGACCGAGCTCAAGGCGCACCGCCTCGTCGGGCTCGCCTCCGGCACACTGGAACCATGACGCAGCCGTTGCCCACTCCCGGAGCCCCGACCGCACCCCCCGAGAACCTCGTCGTGTGGGCGGCCGGCCGCCTCGTCTCGTCCGGCGAGAGGGCGCTGAGCGCGGTCGACCACGGCATCACGGTCGGCGACGGCGTGTTCGAGACGTGCGCGGTGTTCGACGACCAGGCGTTCGCCCTCACGCGGCACCTGCGCCGCCTCGCGCGGTCCGCCGCGGGCCTCGGCCTCGCCGCGCCGGACGACGCCCTCGTGCGCGACGCCGTCGCGCAGGTCCTCGACGAGGCGCGGACCCGGGCGTCGGGCGGCGCGGACCCGGTCGGTCGGTTGCGCATCACGGTCACCGCGGGCATCGGACCTCTCGGGTCGGGCCGCACGCCCGGCGCGCAGACGGTCGTCGTCGCGGCCGGGCCCGCCACGATCGTGTCTCGCGGGCGCGCCGTCCGTTCACCGTGGACGCGCAACGAGCGCTCGGCCGTCGTAGGACTCAAGACGACGTCGTACGCCGAGAACGTCGTCGCGCTCGCCGACGCCGTCGCGAAGGGCGGCGACGAGGCGCTCCTCGCGAACACGCAGGGAGAGCTGTGCGAGGGCACGGGCGCCAACGTCTTCGTCGAGCGCGGCGGCGAGCTCGTCACGCCGCTGCTGTCGACCGGGTGCCTCGCCGGCATCACGCGCGAGCTGCTCCTCGAGTGGGCCGCCGAGGACGGACTGCCCGTGCGCGAGGCGAACCCGGGCGAGCTGCCGTTCGACGTGCTGGACGAGGTGACGGACGGCCGTGCCGGGCTGCTGCTCACCGGGTCCGTGCGCAACGTGCAGCCCGTCGCGTGGCTCGACGGTGTCGAGGTGGAGGCGGGGACCGTGTCGCTCGCGGCCCGGGAGCTGTTCGAGCGCAGGCGGCGCGAGCGCCTCGATCCGTGACCCTTCCCGTGCGCCTTCCCGAGACCCTTCGTGCCGGTTTCTCGATCCGGTCCGGTTCAGGCTAGTATCGACCTCGCACTCGGGCGATTGGCGCAGTGGTAGCGCGCTTCGTTCACACCGAAGAGGTCACTGGTTCGAACCCAGTATCGCCCACCCGGGACGAGAGGCCCCCTGGCCGCGGAGACGCCGGCCAGGGGGCCTCTTGCTGTCCGTGCCCGGCGCGCGAACCGGGCCGACCGGCCCGCGCCCAGCCGTGGGAGGCGGACGTCAGGATGCCGGGACGAGGACGCCGTCGAGCACGCCGGGGAGGTCCGCGACGCTGTCCAGGACGTGCGTGTGCGGCGCGGTCTCCAGGACCGCGCGCGGCACGCCGCCGCTGAGGACGCCGACCACGAGGCCCGCGCCCGCGTTGGTTCCGGCCTCGAGGTCCAGGACGGTGTCGCCGACCGTGAGCACCTGCCGCACGTCGGTGACGCCCGTGCGCTCCATCGCGCGGTGGACCATGTAGGGCGCCGGGCGCCCCGCAGGCACGTCGTCGGTCGTCACGACGGCGTCGACGACGCCGTCCTGCCAGCCGAGACGCTCGAGCAGGAGCCCGGTCACGTCGGCCGAGAAGCCCGTGGTGAGGGCGATCCGCGCGCCACGCCCGCGCAGCGCCGCGAACGTGTCAAGCACGCCGGGCATGGGGACGGGAGGGTTCGCGTCGTACGCCTCGCGCAGCAGGCGCTCGAAGTCGACGAAGGTGTCCTCGACGGCGGACGCGTCGCCCCCGAGCTCGAGGAGGGCGCGGATGGCGGTGCGCTTGTCCGCGCCCATCCAGCGTGCGACGTCGGCGACGGTCGCGGTGCTGCCGTGCCGGCGCACGGCGTCGTGCAGCGCGCGGTAGACGGCGCTGCCCTCCTCGACGGTGGTGCCGGCGACGTCCAGGGCGGCGAGAGCGATCACGGTGTGGTTCCTTCCGAGAGGTGCTGAGGTGCTGAGGTGCTGAGGTGGTACTGAGGTGGTACTGAGGTGGTGCTGCCGGTGCGCGCCGTGCGTCAGGGGCGCGCAGCGACGTGCTCGAGGCCTGCGCGGTCGAGCACGTCCACGGCGAGGCCGAGCCCCGTCGTCATGCCGATGCCCGTGGTGAGCGTCGCGACGTGGACCCCGGGCTCGGGCTCGGCGAGCAGGACCTCCCGGTAGGGCGCGGTCGCGTACGTGCCCTGCCAGCGCTCGACGACGCGCAGGTCGTCGCGGCCGAACAGGTCGGCCGCGAGGCGCAGGAGGACGTCGTAGCCGGCCTCGTCCTGGAACACTGGCGCGTCGACGTCGCGCACGTGCGTGTCGCCGAGGATCAGCGTCCCGTCCTCCTGCGGCGTGGTCATGAGGTTGACGTCCCACGCGGCGCCGTCGGGGTCCGCCGCAGCGAGCTCGGCGGCGACGTCCGCCGCCGACGGGCACGCCGCGAGCGCCGCGTACCGGACCGTCGACCAGCCGGTGAGGAGCGGCGTCGTGAGCGGTACCGGGGTCCCGGGCCGGACCCGCAGCATGTGCAGGCGGCACCGGCGGAGCCCGGCCTCGGCGGCGACGTCGGGCAGCAGGCGGTCGAGGTCGTGGTGGGTCGCGACGACGACGAGGTCCGCGGCCAGCGGGCCGCGCGTCGTCTCGACGCGCCCGGTCGACACCTCCCGCGCCGCGGTGCGCCACAGGAAGCGCACGCCGCGGGCCTCGAGCCACGCGGCGAGAGCCGGTGCGGCGGAGCGCGGGTCGACCTGCAGGTCGAGCGGCAGGAACGCGCCGCCGACGACGGCGTCCGCCCGGACGGGCAGGGCTGCCCGGGCGTGCTCCGCGTCGAGGAGGTGGACCTCGTCGTCGCCACGCTGCTCGGCGAGCTCGGCGAGCAGCCGCAGCTCGGCCGCCGTCCGGGCGACGACGTGCGTCCCCGTCCGCGCGACCCGGAAGCCCGCGGCGGCGCCGAGCGAGAGCCAGCGCTCTCGCGCGGCGAGCGCGTACGCCCGGGCCTGGCCCGCCTGTGCCGTCACGCACACGTGGCCGAAGTTCTGGACGGACGAGCCGACGACGTCGGCCGCCTGCTCGACCACGGTCACGCGGTGGCCGCGCCGGTGCGCCTCGGCGGCGACGCCGAGGCCGACGACGCCGGCGCCGACCACGACGACGTGGTGGCCGGTGTGCCGCGCGTGGTGCTGCTCCGGGGTGCTCGTGCTCATGGTGTCCTCTCCGTGCCGCGGGTGCTGTTCACCTGCGGGCCATCCGGTCCGGGTACGGTCCGCCCGTGGCCAGGTCGACCGAGATCGTGCGGGTGCTCTCCGACGAGCTGTCCCGGCTCCCGCCCGGGAGCCGGGTGGCGTCGGAGGCGGACGTCGGGAGCAGGTTCGGCGTCGGCCGGGCGGCCGCTCGCGCGGCGCTCGAGGAGCTCGAGCGCCGCATGCTCGTGAGCCGCATCCAGGGCGTCGGCACGTTCACGCGGCGTCGGGTCGACTACCTCGTCGCGCCGGGCCGTGCCCCGTCGTGGAGCCGGACCCTGCGGGAGGCGGGCGCGACGCCGCGCGCCGTCGTCCTCGCGTGCGACGAGGTGCCGCTGCCCGACGACGTCGCCGCGGCGCTCGGGTGCGCGCCGGGGACGCCGGGGTTCCGCCTGGTCCGCCGGTCGTTCATCGACGGGATGCCCGCGGCCTGGGGCGTGGAGTGGCTCACGAGGAGCCTCGTCCCGGAGCTGCCCGCCGCCCTGCGGCACGAGGAGTCGCTGGACGCGATCCTGCGCTCGACGGCCCGCGTCCTGCCCGAGCGGGCCTGGACGCGCGCCAGCATGGAGTCCGCGCCGGAGGAGGCGAGCACGGGCCTGGGCTGCCGGCCGGGCGACCCCGCGTGGCTCATCGCGAGCCTCGCGCGGGATGCCGTGGACGGGCGCCCGCTGCTGTCGACCGAGCGGTGGGTGCGCGCGGACGCGGTGCGGGTCGTCGTCGAGCTCGGCGAGGGCTGAGACCGCGGGAGCCGGCGGGGTGGGCGCTCTCACGGCGCGACCGCCGCGCGCGGGGCGGTGCCGGGCGGCCCGGTCAGCAGCGCGCCGACCGCGGCGAGGTCCTCCGCGGGGGACACGAGCTCGTGCCACGGGGCGACGTCCCGGGTCCGGGAGAGCAGGTCGAGCGCGGCGCGCAGGTGGCGCGGCTCGTAGTTGTGCACGCCGGTCACGGTGAGCCAGCCGCGCACGACCCGTTCCGGGTCGAGCGGCACCGCGGGGCCGGGCGCCACGGAGCCTGCGAGGACCAGGCGACCACCGACGTCGAGGACGTCGAGCGCGCGCGCGACGGCGGGGCTCGCGCCCGAGAGCTCGATCGCGACGTCGACGAGACCCACCGGCTCGTCCGTGGCGCGCACCGACGTCGCGCCGAACCGGAGCGCGAGGCCACGGCGGCCGGGGTCGGGGTCGGTCACGACGACCTCCGCCGCACCCGCGTCCCGTGCCGCCGCGACGGCCGTGATGCCGAGCATCCCCGCGCCGCTGACGAGCACGCGCCGTCCGTCGAGCGGACCCGCCGCCTCGACGGCCGCCATGACGGTCGCGGTCGCGCAGCCCGCGGGGGCCGCGACCGCGTCGGGCAGGTCGTCGGGCACCCGGGCGAGCGTCGCGCCGTCGGGCAGGACGACGTGACGCGCGTAGGTGCCGCTGAGCGGCCACTCCGAGGCGAACGCCTCGTGCCCGACCTTGCGGACCGCGCGGCACTTCGCGCTGCGGCCCGCGAGGCAGCGGTCGCACACACCGCACGCCACGGTCACGCCCCACACGACGCGGTCGCCCACGGCCAGCGGCGCGCCGTCGTCGCCGAGCGGGGCGTCCGGCCCGAGCCGGACGACCTCGCCCACGGCCTCGTGCCCGAGGACCGACGGGGCGGGCGCCGACCGGCGCCCCGACACGGTGTGCCGGTCGCTGCCGCACACGGTCGTGAGGCGGACGCGGACGAGGACCTCGCGCGGCTTGAGGTCGGGCAGCGGGACCTCGGTCAGACGGACCACGTCGCCGCCCTCCCAGAGCGCGACGGTGGTCAGGTCAGCTGTGCGCGGATCCATCCGGAGAGCCTCTCGATGAGCAGGACGACGACGAACACGAGGAGGACGATCCCGCCGGCCACCTCGAAGTGGAGGGTCCGGATCGCCTCGAAGAGCAGGAAGCCGACCCCGCCCGCGCCGACGATCCCGAGGATCGTGGACGTGCGGATGTTGACGTCCAGGAGGTAGAGCGACGACCCGACGATCGACGGCATGCCCTGGGGGAGGACGGCGGAGAACAAGACCTTCCACCACCCGCCGCCCACGGACCGCACGGCGTCGGCGGCGTCGGTCGGGATCTCCTCGACGGCGTCGGCGACGAGCTTGCCGAGGAAGCCGATCGACCCGATGCCGAGCGCCATCGCGCCCGCGACCGGGCCGAGCCCGACCGCCGCGACGAACACGACCGCGAGGATGAGCTCGGGGATCGCCCGGACGACGAGGATCGTCGTGCGGGCCGCCGCGTGGACCACGGGGTGCGGTGCCACCGTCTGCGCGGCCAGGAGGCCGAGCGGGAGCGACAGGACGACGCCGATGCCGGTGGCGACGAGCCCGATGGCGAGCGTCTGCAGCATCGCCTCCCACAGGGCCGGGCCGAGCGACGTGAGGTCGGGCGGGACCATCCGCCCGGCGACGGCGAACAGGTCGGGTATCGAGGTGACGAGCTGGCGCGGGTCGATGTCGAGCCGGACGAACGAGAAGACCGTGAGCGTGAGCGCCGCGGCTCCCGACGCGAGGCGCACCGCGCGGTCGCGGCGGTAGCGCGGCCGGCGCGGAGCGAGCAGCGAGCGCCGGATCGCCATGGAGACCAGCTCCATCGCGGCGACGAGCACGAAGATCACGGCGACGATCCCGAGCGCCTTGGGGTACACCAGGCCGCGCAGCGCGTCCTGCAGCGCGAACCCGATGCCTCCCGCCCCGACGAACCCGAGCACGACGGACGTGCGGAGGTTGATGTCGACGCGGTAGACGAACGCGGAGATCCACGACGGGACCACCTGGGGCACGACGCCGTTGAGCAGCTCGCGCAGCCGGCCGACGCCCACGCTGCGGACCGCCTCGCGCGGGCCGGGGTCGGCGTCCTCGATCGCGTCGGCGAACAGCTTGCCGAGCATCCCGACGGAGTGCAGCGCGAGCGCGAGGACGCCCGGCAGGATGCCGAGGCCCAGCGCACGCACGAAGAGCACGGCGAACACGAGGTCCGGCACCGCGCGGCAGAACGTGATGACTCCGCGGGCGATCGTCGCGACCAGCGGGTGCGGCGTCGTCGTGCGGGCAGCGAGGAACGCGAGCGGCACGGACAGGATCGTGGCGAGCACGGTGCCGAGGAACGCCATGAGAACGGTGTCGAGCGCGAGCGTCGCGACCCGGGACGGGTCGTCCAGCCGCGGCGGCATCATCCGCTCGACGAGGTTCGCCACGTCCTCGCCGCCCGCGACGAGCGTCGGGAGGTCGAGGCCGATCGACGACGCGGCGACGAGCGTGAGCAGCACCGACCCGCCGGCGAGCCAGCGCAGCGTGCGCTGCTGCCGGGTCGGGCGGGGCCGTGCGGGGATCCCGCCGCCGGGTCGACCGTCCTGGGGCGACGAGGCAGGCTTCGCCGGGGCCCGCAGCGGCCGGTCGGGCGCAGGTGCCTGGGCCGTCACGCGCTCGCCCCGACGGTCACGGGCTCGGCCGGCGTCTTCGGCGCGACGCGCCGGTAGATCGCCATCGCCTCGTCCTTGGTGAGCCCGGCCGCGGGGCGGTCGAGCACCTTCTCGCCGTGCCGCAGACCGACGAGGCGGTCCGCCCAGCCGAGCGCCAGGTCGACCTGGTGCAGCGTGCACACCACGGTCAGCCCCTCCTCGGCGCACACGCGCACGAACAGGTCCATCACCGCGCCGGCGTTCTCGGGGTCGAGCGACGCGACGGGCTCGTCCGCGAGGACGAGCTGCGGGCGCTGCATGAGCGTGCGCGCGATGGCGACGCGCTGCTGCTGTCCGCCGGAGAGCGTGTCGGCGCGCTGGTACGCCTGGTCGGCGAGGCCGACGCGCTCGATGTGCGCCAGCGCCTCCGCGCGCATCCGGCGCGGGTACGTCGAGATGCCGTACCGGGGCCCGCGCACGCGACCCAGACCGCCGACGAGGACGTTCTCGAGGCACGTGAGCCGCCCGACGAGGTTGAACTGCTGGAACACGAAGCCCACGTCGGTGCGCAGCCGGCGCAGCTCGCGCGACGAGGCCCGGTCGACGCGCGTGCCGGCCACCTCGACCTCGCCCGACGTCGCCCGGTGCAGGCCGTTGAGGCAGCGCAGGAGCGTCGACTTGCCCGAGCCTGAGAGCCCGAGCAGGACGAGCAGCTCGCCGCGCGCGACGTCGAGGTCGACCCCCGCGAGCGCCGTGGTCCCGTCGAACTCCTTGACGAGACCACGGACGCTCACGAGAGGCTCGCCCACCGTCGGACGTGCGGGTGAACCCGGACCGGTGCGGCCCACGGGGGGTGTCGTGGGCACCGTCAGCCCTCGCACTTGTCCGACTTGGTGAGCGTGCAGACCTCGCGCGTGCCGTCGTAGTCGGCGTCCTCCGCCGGGGCGAAGCCCCACGCGTCCTCGTCCGTGAGCAGGCACTCACCGTCGCAGAAGCCCTGCGACAGCAGGTATTCCGAGTTGGCCTTCTCCGTGATGAGCTCCGTCAGCGTCGCGATGTTCTCCTCGCCGAGCGCGTCGTTGCCGACGAACAGCGACCCGGAGATCTTCGGGGACTTCCAGACCTCCTTGAGGTCGCCCTCGGCGAGGTCGCCGGCCGCGGGCAGCGTGTCCTCGACCATCGACTGCATCGCGAAGCCCGCCTCGCAGTCGCCCGCGGCGACGGCGAGGGCCGACGCGTCGTGGCCGCCCGCGAACACGGGCTGCACGCCCGCGGCGAGGTCCGCCTCGGTGCCGGACTCGATGACGCCCGCGTCGATGAGGCCCGAGCTCGGGTAGAGGAACCCGGACGTCGAGCCGGGGTCGACGAAGCACACGCTGCGGCCCTCGAAGTCCTCCAGGCCGTCGATGTCGGCGTTGTCGCCCTGCGTGATGCCGAGCGAGTAGTAGCCGGGCTCCGCACCCTCCGACTCGATCACCGCGCCGAGCGGCGTGATCGCCGCGTCGTTGTGCGTCGCGATGACGTAGGCGAACGAGCCGAGGAACGCGATGTCGACCTTGTCCGCGATGAGGCCCTCGATGACGCCGGCGTAGTCGGACGCCTGGCTCACCTCGACGGTGGAACCGGTCTCCTCCTCGAGCATCGCGATGATCGGCTCGTAGCCGGCGGCGAGGTCGGTGGAGTTCTCGGCGGGGATCGCGCCCAGGCGCAGCACCTCAGGGAAGCCCGAGGCGGTGGTGGCGGCGTCGGAAGAGTCCGAGGCGGCGCTCGTCCCGCCGCACGCAGAGAGCGTGAGCGCCGTGACGCCCGCGAGCGCCACGGCGGCGAAGGTGGTGGTGGTCGTCTTCATGTCGTCGTCTCCGGTCATGACGTCTTCGGGTGGCGTCCGGGGTGGCCGCCGTCGAGGAGTCTGGGAGTGCCGGGAGAACCGCTGGCCCTGGGACGGTGAACGGGGCGTGAACTGTCGTTCACCGTCTCGCCAGGTCGTCCGGACAACATGCCGCCATGCCCCCACCGACCGCTTCCGCCGCCCCGCCCCGACCCGGGGGCGACCCTCGTGACGAGACCCGGGACGAGCGCTGCGACGAGAAGCGTGACGTCAGCCGCGCGCCCCGCGACTTCACGCTCGACGACGTCGTGGCGGTGCTGCCCGACCGGGTCGTCGACGACGCGCGGGTCGTCGTGCGCGACGGCCGGGTGGTCGAGGTGGGCGTGGCCCCGCCGGGGAGCCGCGCGGAGCTGCACGGTGGTGGCGCGCTCTGCCTGCCCGGGCTCGTGGACGTGCACACCGACGTGCTCGGGCACGAGGCGCGGCCCCGTCCGGGCGCCCGGCTCCCGCTCGACCTGGCGGTCCGCACCGCGACCGACCGCCTGGCGACCGCCGGAGTCCTCACGGCGTTCCACGGCGTCGCCTACGGAGAGCGCACCCCCGTCGGGCTGCCCGCGGGCGAGCCCGAGCCGGCGGAGGTGCTCGCGGCGCTCGCGGTCGACGGCGCGCACGACGACGGTGCTCGCGTGCTGCACCGGGTCGACATCCGGTGCCCGTCCGCGGTGGCGGAGCTGCGCGCCGCCCTGCGGGACGCGGGCCCGCAGGCGCACGGTGGGCCCACGGTTCCGCCGCTCGTGTCCCACGAGGACCACACGCCCGGCATCGGGCAGTACGCGCGTCCCGAGACCATGGAGCGCTGGCTCGTCGAGCGCGCGGGGATGTCTGCGGCCGGCGCGTACGAGCACGTCGCGCGGTGGCGCTCCGACCGGGAGGAACGGTCCGACGTCGCGGCGTCGACGCTCGACTGGCTCGGCTCCCTCGCCCGCGCGGGGCAGGTCCGTCTCGCCGGGCACGATCCCGAGACGGCGGAGGACGTCGCGGCGCTCGCGGCACGCGGGGGCGCCGTCGCGGAGTTCCCGACGACCCTCGTGGCCGCCCGCGCGGCGCGGGCGGCGGGGTTGTCGGTCGTCGCGGGCGCCCCGAACGTCGTGCGCGGGGCGTCCCACACCGCGAACGTGTCGGCCCGCGAGCTCGTCGCGCTCGGCCTCGTCGACGCGCTCGCGTCGGACTACGTCCCGGCGACGATGCTCGCGGCGGTGGACGTCCTCGTGCGCGAGGGGCTCGCGATGCTGCCGCGCGCCGTCGCGCTCGTGACGTCGGGCCCGGCCCGGGCCGCGGGACTCGACGACCGCGGCTCGCTCGTGCCGGGCGCCCGGGCGGACCTGGTGCTGGCGCGACCGCGCGGCGGGTGGCTCTCGGTGGCGGCGACGCTGCGCTCCCGGTCCTGAGACGGTGCGTGGGTGCCGCGCCCGTCCGCGCGCCACCGCCGGTGGCCTGCGTGCGACGAGGCCGGAGCGCTCCTAGGGTCGGGGGACGACCGGCCCGACCGCAACGACGGAGGACGGATGGCCTACCGCGAGCACGAGCGCACCCTGAGCGCACCGGACGACTGGACCGTGCCCGACCTGGAGATCGACGGCACGACCGTCTCACGCGCCAGGACCGTGCACCTCGACGCCCTCTACTACGACACGCCGGACCTGCGGCTCCTCGCCCGCGGGGTGACCCTGCGACGTCGCACGGGCGGCGACGACGCCGGGTGGCACCTCAAGCTGCCGGCGCCCGGTGAGGCGCGGGACGAGGAGCGCCGGCCGCTCGGGGACGACGGTGGGGAGCTGCCCGAGCAGCTCCCGGAGGCCGACGACGCCCCGCGCCCGCCCGACGACCTCGTCTCCCTCGTCGCAGGACTGACGCGTCGCGCACCGCTCGTGCCGGTCGGTCGCCTCCGGACCGAACGAGGCGTCGTGGTGCTGCGTGACGCGCAGGGCGCGGCCCTCGTCGAGGTCGCCGAGGACCGGGTCGCCACGGAACGGCTCGTCGCCGCGGCGTCCGAGGAGGACTCTGACGACGGGCCCGGTACGGACGCCGAGCCGGGGACGAAGGCCGAGACGCAAGGTGGGCACCACGTCGACGCGTGGCGCGAGATCGAGGTCGAGCTCCTGCCCGCGGGCCACGAGACCGACGACCTGCCGGGGCTGCTCGACGCGGTGGTCGACGCGCTCGTCCTCAGTGGCGCACACGCGGAGCCGGGCTTCCCGAAGCTCTCACGGGCGCTCGGCGACGCGACACCCGTCCCTCGGGGGACGGGCACGTCGGACCGCGACCGCGACGGCTCGGCGGGCGCCGTCGCCGTGCGCTACCTGCGTGAGCAGGTGGACGCGCTGCTGGACCGGGACCCCGACGTGCGGCGCGACGCACCGGACGCGGTGCACCAGGCTCGTGTGGCGGCCCGGCGGCTGCGCAGCGCGCTCGCGACGTTCCGGCCGCTCCTCGACCGCGAGGTCACCGAGCCCGTGCGGGACGAGCTGCGCTGGTGGGGACGTGTGCTGGGCGAGGCGCGCGACGCCGAGGTCGCCCGCGACCGGATCCGCGAGGTGCTGGACCGGCTGCCGGACGAGCTCGTCGTCGGGCCGGTGCGGGCGCGCGTCGTCGACGAGCTCGACGCCCGGTACCGCGAGGCGCTGCGCACCGCCGTCGCGCACATGGGCGAGGACCGCTACCTCGACCTGCTGACGGCTCTCGAGGACCTCGCCGACGACCCGCCCCGCACCGCCCGGGCCGCCGACCCCGCCCCGGACGTCCTGCCCGCGCTCGCCCGCACGGCCTGGAAGCGCACGCGCCGTCGGGCCGCGGCTGCGGCCGCGGCGGAGGGGGAGCGCCGCGACGAGCTGCTCCACGACGTCCGCAAGGCGGCCAAGCGCGCGCGGTACGCGGGGGAGTCGATGGAACCGGCGATCGGCAAGGACGCCGCGCGCTTCGCGGAGCGCCTCGAGGCCGTGCAGGACGCGCTCGGCGACCACCACGACGCGGTCGCGCTCGCGCGGACCCTGCGCGAGCTGGGGATGCGCGCGAACCTCTCGGGGGAGAACGGGTTCAGCTACGGGCTGCTCGTCGGCATCGAGCGCGAGCGCGCCGACCGGGCGCTCGCGGACGCCGACGCCGCGTGGGAGCGGGCACGCCGCAAGCGCCACCGCCGGTGGACCTCGCGCTGACCCGAGCGCGCCGGTACGGCCCCGGCTGCGTACCGCCGTGCCGTGGCGGTCGGTCCGCCGCCGGGCTAGCGTGCGAGACGGGCGCGGGCCGACCGCGCCGACCCACCGCGCACACCAGGGAGAGCGGCCATGACGGAGAAGACACCGAAGAGCGAGGGCGGTCTCGGCGACCTCCTGGGCCAGGCCAAGGAGTTCCTCACCGACGAGCGCATCGACCAGGTCGCGGGAGCGATCAAGGGCGTCGCGCCGGACTCCGTGGACAAGCACGTCGACACGCTGGCCGACAAGGCCAAGGACGCCAACGGCGACGACGCCGACCGCCGTGACGTCCCCGGCACGGGCGTCGAGGGCAGGTAGCCCTCGCCGCGCCGCGGCCCGTTCCGGAGGTATCCGGTTCGTCCCACGTGCACAGGTCGGTACGATCGAGGGGCGCCGTCGACGACGGCGCCCCTTCGAGCGCCCGGCACCCGCCGCGAGCCTCGATGACCGCTCACCGAGGACGCTCTCGCGTCCTCCCGCCTGCAAGGAGCAGCACGTGTCGGACGTCGTCCAGCCACCAGTCACCACCGCCCCCGAGCCCGGGACCCTCACGGTGGAGACGGCGACGACGGGCACGGAGCTCTTCGCCGACCGCCGCGACGTCGTCGTCGTGCGCGTGGACGGCGTGCTCAAGGATCTCGACACCGCGCTCGCACCGGGCGACGTGGTCGAGCCCGTCACGATCGACTCGCCCGACGGGCTCGCCGTGCTGCGCCACTCCGCCGCCCACGTGCTCGCTCAGGCGGTGCAGCAGGTGAACCCCGACGCGAAGCTCGGCATCGGCCCCCCGATCACCGACGGCTTCTACTACGACTTCGACGTCGAGACCCCGTTCACGCCCGAGGACCTCAAGGCCCTCGACAAGGCGATGGCGCGGATCATCAAGGAGGGTCAGACCTTCCGCCGCCGCGTCGTGACGGAGGACGAGGCGCGCGCGGAGCTCGCGCACGAGCCGTACAAGCTCGAGCTCATCGGGCTGAAGGGCGGCTCGTCCGAGGGCGATGACGCGGGCGTCTCCGTCGAGGTCGGCGGCGGCGAGCTGACGATCTACGACAACGTCCGCGGCGCCGGCCGCGAGAGCGAGACCGTGGTCTGGAAGGACCTGTGCCGCGGCCCGCACCTGCCGAGCACGCGCCTCATCGGCAACGGCGTCCAGCTCATGCGCTCCGCCGCCGCGTACTGGAGGGGCAGCGAGAAGAACCCGCAGCTCCAGCGGGTCTACGGCACGGCCTGGCCGACGAAGGACGCGCTCAAGGCGCACCTCGAGCGCCTCGCCGAGGCCGAGCGTCGCGACCACCGCCGCCTGGGGACCGAGCTCGACCTGTTCTCCTTCCCGGACGAGATCGGCTCCGGTCTGCCGGTCTTCCACCCCAACGGCGCGACCATCCGCATGGAGATGGAGGAGTACTCGCGCAAGCGCCACGTCGAGGCGGGCTACTCGTTCGTCAGCACGCCGCACATCACCAAGGCGAAGCTCTTCCAGACGTCGCGCCACCTCGACTGGTACGCCGACGGCATGTACCCGCCGATGCACCTCGACGCGGAGATCGACGACGACGGCACGGTCCGCAAGCCCGGCCAGGACTACTACCTCAAGCCGATGAACTGCCCCATGCACAACCTCGTGTTCTCCTCGCGCGGGCGCTCCTACCGGGAGCTGCCGCTGCGGCTGTTCGAGTTCGGCACGGTGTACCGCTACGAGAAGTCGGGCGTCGTCCACGGGCTGACGCGTGCGCGCGGCTTCACGCAGGACGACGCGCACATCTACTGCGCGCGCGAGCAGATGAAGGACGAGCTGTCCTCGACCCTCACCTTCGTGCTCGACCTGCTCCGCGACTACGGGCTCGAGGACTTCTACCTCGAGCTGTCCACGCGCGACCCCGAGAAGTCGGTCGGCGACGACGCGACCTGGGAGGAGGCGACCGAGGTCCTGCGCCAGGTCGCCACGGAGTCGGGCCTCGAGCTCGTCGCCGACCCGGGCGGCGCCGCGTTCTACGGGCCGAAGATCTCGGTCCAGGCCAAGGACGCGATCGGGCGCACGTGGCAGCTGTCGACGATCCAGCTCGACTTCTTCGAGCCCGAGCTGTTCGAGCTCGAGTACACCGCACCCGACGGCTCGCGCCAGCGGCCCGTCATGATCCACCGTGCCCTCTTCGGCTCGATCGAGCGCTTCTTCGGCATCCTCGTCGAGCACTACGCGGGTGCGTTCCCGGCGTGGCTCGCCCCGGTCCAGGTCGTCGCGGTCCCCGTCGCGGAGCCGTTCAACGACTACCTGGCGGACGTCGTCGCGCAGCTCAAGGCCCAGGGCATCCGGGCCCAGGTCGACTACTCCGACGACCGGTTCGGCAAGAAGATCCGCAACGCGAGCACGCAGAAGGTCCCGTTCACGCTCATCGCGGGCGGCGAGGACGCCGAGGCGGGCGCCGTGTCGTTCCGCTACCGCGACGGCCGCCAGGACAACGGCGTCCCCGTCGCCGAGGCGATCGAGCGCATCGTGACCGCCGTGCGCGACCGCGTGCAGGTCTGACGCGACGGTGGGGGACGACGCGACCGTCGGGGACGGCCCGACCGTGGGGGACGGCATGGCACCGGGTGACGGACCGACGGTGGAACCGCCGGGCGACCACCCGCGCTTCGACGACGGCCTGGACCGGCTCTGGACGCCGCACCGCATGGTGTACGTCGGCGGGCAGGACAAGCCGACCGACGACACCGTGGGGCAGTGCCCGTTCTGCCGCATCCCGTCCCGCTCCGACGAGGACGGGCTGATCGTCGCGCGCGGCGAGGTCGCGTACGCCGTGCTCAACCTCTACCCGTACAACCCGGGCCACCTCATGGTGGTGCCCTACCGGCACGTCTCGGACTACACCGACCTCACCGCGGCGGAGACGGCCGAGGTCGCGGAGCTCACGCAGACCGCGATGCGCGTCGTGCGCGCGGTGTCCGCGCCCGACGGCTTCAACCTGGGCATGAACCAGGGGGCCGTCGCGGGCGCGGGCATCGCCGCGCACCTGCACCAGCACATCGTGCCCCGGTGGACGGGCGACGCGAACTTCCTGCCCGTCGTCGCGCACACGAAGGCGGTGCCGGAGCTGCTCGCGGACACGCGCGCGAAGCTCGCCGCGGCGTGGGCGCAGCGGGCGGGGCGGCCGCAGCACGGGACCGCCGGCGCGGGGGAGGGGGACGCCTGATGTTCGGCCGCCTCCGGGCCCTGACGACCCGGCTCTTCACCCCGCTCGCCGCGTTCCTGCTGCGCCTCGGCGTGAGCCCCGACGCCGTGACCGTCGCCGGGACGCTCGGCGTCGTGGTCGGAGCGCTCTGGCTCTTCCCGACCGGCCACCTGTTCGCCGGGACGATGGTCGTCATGGTCTTCGCGTTCTCCGACGTGCTCGACGGCGTCATGGCGCGCCGTGCCGGCCGCTCGGGGCCGTGGGGCGCGTTCCTCGACTCCACGCTCGACCGGCTCGCCGACGCGGCGCTGTTCGTCGGGCTGACGCTGTACTTCGTCCGGGCCGATGACGCGCGCCTCACCCCCGACCTCGCCGCCTGGGGCACGTGCGTCGCGCTCGCGTGCCTCGCGCTGGGGGCCGTCGTGCCCTACGCCCGTGCGCGGGCCGAGAGCGTCGGCATGACGGCGCAGGTCGGGATCGCCGAGCGTGCGGACCGGCTCGTCGCGGCGCTCGTCGCCGCAGGGCTCGTCGGGCTGGGGGTCCCGCCCGTCGTGCTCGTCGTCGTGCTCGGCCTGCTCGCCCTCGCGAGCGCGGTGACGATCGTGCAGCGCGTCGCCACGGTCCGTCGCCAGGCGCTCGCCCTGGCGGACGGCGACGACGGACGGGCCGACCGGTCGGAAGGGACGCGCTGAGATGGGGATCGACACCGGCAAGGCCTTCACCTTCGCGTGGCGCAACGCCCACAAGGTGCCCGAGCCGATCCTGCGCGGCGTGTTCGCCGCCGTCGCGGACGTGACGTGGCTCCTGCACGGCGGCGGCGTCCGCCAGCTCGAGAAGAACCTCGCGCGCGTGCGTCCCGGTCTGGGCGACCGTGCGTTGCGACGGCTGTCGCGGGCCGGCATGCGGTCGTACATGCGGTACTACCGCGAGGCGTTCGCGCTGCCAGCCTGGACGCCCGAGCAGGTCGCGGCGCGCGTGCGCGTCATCGGCGAGCAGAACCTTCGCGAGCACCTCGACGGCGACCGCAGCCCCGTGCTCGCGCTGTCCCACCAGGGCAACTGGGATCTCGCGGGCGCCTGGGCGACGCGGCACCTCGCCACGGTCCTCACCGTCGCCGAGCGCCTCGAGCCCGAGGAGCTGTTCCAGGAGTTCCTCGCGTTCCGGACCAGGATCGGGCTCGAGATCCTCGCGCTCGGCGACGGTGACGTCTTCCGCGACCTCGTGCGCGGCGCGAGCCGGCCGGGGCGGATCATCCCGCTCCTCGCGGACCGCGACCTGACGTCACGGGGGATCGAGGTCGACCTCTTCGGGCGGCGAGCCCGGGTCGCCGCCGGGCCGGCGGCGCTCGCGGTCAGCACCGGGGCACCACTCGTCCCGGCCGGCATCTACTACGAGCGCCTGCGCGGTGCCCGACGCCGCGTGGCCGGGACGCCCTGGGGCCTCGTCGTCCGCTTCTACCCCCGGGTCGACGTGCCTGCGGACGTGCCTCGCTCGGAGCGCGTCGCCGCCGCGACACAGGGCTGGGTCGACGCCCTGTCGGTGGCGATCCGCGAGCACCCGCAGGACTGGCACATGCTGCAGAAGGTCTTCGTCGACGACCTCGACCCCGAGCGGTACGCCCGCACGCGCGCCGCGGCAGGCGAGCACCCCGCCGCCGTGGGTGAGCACCCCCCCGCCACGGCGCAGGGCGACCCGGAGTCCGCCGCATGAGCCTGCGCGTCGGCATCGTGTGCCCGTACTCGTTCGACGCCCCCGGTGGCGTGCAGTTCCACGTGCGCGACCTCGCCGAGGCGCTCATCGCCCAGGGGCACGAGGTCTCGGTGCTCGCGCCCGCGGACGACGACACGCCCGTGCCGGACTACCTCACCCCTGCGGGCGGCACCATCCCGGTGCGCTACAACGGGTCCGTCGCGCGCGTGACGTTCGGCCCCCGGGCGGTCGGCCTGGTGCGGCGCTGGCTCGACGCGGGCCGGTTCGACGTCCTGCACCTGCACGAGCCCGTCAACCCGTCCCTGTCCATGAGCGCGCTCTGGATCGCGCAGGGGCCCATCGTCGGCACGTTCCACACGTCGCTCGTGCGCTCGCGCGCGCTGCAGGTCGCCTACCCGCTCGTGCGGCAGAGCCTCGAGAAGATCGACGCGCGGATCGCCGTCTCGGAGGATGCGCGGCGCACGCTCGTCGAGCACCTCGGCGGGGACGCCGTCGTCATCCCCAACGGGGTCTACGTCGACACGTTCGCCGACGCCGCGCCGCAGCCCCGCTGGCAGGGCGCGCCGGGCGCGCCGACCATCGGGTTCCTCGGCCGTCTCGACGAGTCCCGCAAGGGACTGCCCGTCCTGACCGAGGCGATCCCGCGCATCCTCGCCGAGGTACCGGGCGCGCGCTTCCTCGTCGCGGGCCGCGGCGACGCCGGGCGGGACGAGGCCGTGGCGGCGCTCGGCGAGCACGCGTCGTCCGTGGAGTTCCTCGGCGGCGTGAGCGACGAGGACAAGGCGAGCCTGCTCGCCTCCGTCGACCTGTACATCGCCCCCCAGACGGGCGGGGAGAGCTTCGGCATCGTGCTCGTCGAGGCGATGAGCGCGGGCGCGTGCGTCGTCGCGAGCGATCTGGGCGCCTTCCGCCGCGTGCTCGACGACGGCGCGGCAGGCGCGCTGTTCCCCGTCGGTGACGGGGCCGCGCTCGCCGCGACGGTCGTCGAGGTCCTCGCGGACCCCGGTCGGCGTGAGTCGTACCGTGTCCGGGCCCGGGAGTTCGTCCGGCGCTTCGACTGGTCCGCCGTCACCGCGGAGGTGCTCGCCGTGTACGAGATGGTCCTCGCCGCGTCCGAGGCGGTCATCCCGGTGCACGAGGACCCGCGGTCGCGCCGCGGCGGCCGCCTGCTCGGCCGGGCGCGCACCGACCGGGACGAGGGGGCTCGCGCATGACCTGGTCGGAGATCGCGATCCTCGTCGTGGCCGTCGCGGTGCTCGTCGGCTGGCTCCTGTGGGTCGCCGCGTCGCGGCTCGACCGCCTGCACCGCAAGGTCATGGCATCGCGCCTGGCGCTCGACGCCCAGCTCGTGCGGCGCGCGTCGGCCGCGGTCGACCTCGCGGCGTCGGCCGAGCTCGACCCGGCGACCTCGGTCCTCCTCGCCGAGGCCGCGCACGCCGTGCTGGACGACGACGCGGACGCGCGTCGCCTCGTCGAGAGCGTCCCGGGGCTCGGGACGCCGGACGCGCCCCGCCCGCGGCGGCTGCTCGGCGGCATGGCGCCGTCGCGCGCGCTCGCCGAGTCCGACCTGTCGGCGACGCTGCGGTCCGCCCTCGAGGACGCAGAGGACGTCGCGGAGCTGCGCGACGCCCCGGCGGGCGACGAGCTCCTGGGCAACCTCTCGGCGGCCTGGTACCGGGCCCAGCTCGCGCGTCGCTTCCACAACGAGGCCGTCGCCCAGGCGCAGCGCGTCCGGCGCAAGTGGTGGGTCCGGCTGTTCCGGCTCGCGGGGCACGCACCGATGCCCGCGACCGTCGAGCTCGACGACGCCTGGCCGCCTGGTCTCGGGCGTCCCCTCGAGCCTGCGGGCGGGACCCCCTGAGCATCTGGGGACCGGACGCGCCGCAGTAGGATGGTCGTGGTGTGCGAGCATGTGCCCGCCACCGCGCACGCACCGCTCTCACCGGCATCTCTTCTCCCGGCCGGGGCCCGTCGGCGCGACCCGCGGAGGCCCGGCCGCCCGCCTCGCGACGGCCGTGCGCTCCCTCGAACCGAACGTGTGAGGTACCTGGTGACCAACGTGTCCGAGCAGAACGTCCCCGCTGAGAACGTCCCCGCAGGCACCGCATCCGCCGCAGGGGGCTCCGTGGGTACCGCGAAGGTCAAGCGGGGCATGGCGGAGATGCTCAAGGGCGGCGTCATCATGGACGTCGTCACTCCCGAGCAGGCGAAGATCGCCGAGGACGCCGGCGCCGTCGCGGTGATGGCGCTCGAGCGCGTCCCGGCCGACATCCGGGCCCAGGGCGGCGTCTCGCGCATGTCGGACCCCGACATGATCGACGGCATCATCGCGGCCGTCTCGATCCCCGTCATGGCGAAGGCCCGCATCGGCCACTTCGTCGAGGCACAGGTGCTCCAGTCTCTCGGCGTGGACTACGTCGACGAGTCCGAGGTCCTCACCCCGGCCGACTACGCGAACCACATCGACAAGTGGCAGT
Organism: Cellulosimicrobium sp. BMG9.23; assembly: GCF_059159985.1. NCBI lineage: Bacteria > Bacillati > Actinomycetota > Actinomycetes > Micrococcales > Promicromonosporaceae > Cellulosimicrobium > Cellulosimicrobium sp. BMG9.23. The sequence continues at coordinate 214,350 of NZ_JBZGBZ010000008.1, read as the reverse complement.
TCACCGTGCCGTTCGTGTGCGGAGCGACCAACCTCGGGGAGGCGCTGCGCCGCATCACCGAGGGCGCGGCGATGATCCGCTCCAAGGGCGAGGCCGGGACGGGCGACGTGTCCAACGCGACGACCCACATGCGGACCATCCGCGGCGAGATCCGCCGCCTCACCTCGCTCCCCGAGGACGAGCTGTTCGTCGCGGCGAAGGAGCTCCAGGCGCCGTACGAGCTCGTCAAGGAGGTCGCGGCCACCGGAAAGCTCCCGGTCGTGACGTTCACCGCGGGCGGTATCGCGACCCCCGCCGACGCGGCGATGATGATGCAGCTCGGCGCCGAGGGCGTCTTCGTGGGCTCCGGCATCTTCAAGTCGGGCAACCCGGCGCAGCGCGCCGCGGCGATCGTCAAGGCCACGACGTTCTACGACGACCCGGACGTCATCGCGAAGGTGTCCCGCGGGCTCGGCGAGGCCATGGTCGGCATCAACGTCGACGAACCGGCGCGGTCGATCCAGTTCGCCGAGCGCGGCTGGTAGTCGCTGGAGCGAGGCGAATCGGGCCCACGCCGCCGAGCTCTGGCGGCGTGGGCCCGGTCGCTCCGGGCCGATCAGGCCGACCGGCGTGAGGTCGTCACGTGCCGATGCTGTCCAGCTCGGCGACGTCCTCGTCGGACAGGCGGAGCGCCGCCCCCGCGATGTTCTCGCGCAGGTGCGCCACCTTGGACGTGCCCGGGATCAGCAGGATGTTCTCCGAGCGCTGCAGCAGCCAGGCGAGCGCGACCGACATCGGCGTCGCGTCCAGGCGCGCCGCCGCAGACGACAGCGCATCTGCCTGCAGCGGCGTGAAGCCTCCCAGCGGGAAGAACGGGACATAGGCGATGCCGTCCGCGGCGAGCCGGTCGACGAGTACGTCGTCGTCGCGATGGGCGAGGTTGTACATGTTCTGCACGCAGACCACCGGGGCGATCCTCCGTGCCTCGGCGACCTGGTCGGCGGTCACGTTGCTGACGCCCAGGTGCCTGATCAGGCCCTGCTGCCGGAGGTCGGCGAGGGTCTCGAAGGCCTCGGAGATCGAGCCCGGCCGGGGTCCCGTCGCGTCGCCCATGCGCATGTTCACCAGGTCGAGCGCGTCCACGTCGAGGGATTCGAGGTTCTCGTGCACCTGCCGGCGCAGCGACTCGGGATCGCGGGCCGTGGGCCAGCCGCCCTCGGCGTCCCGGTTCGCGCCGACCTTCGTCGCGATGAGCAACGACTCCGGGTACGGGTGCAGCGCCTCACGGATCAGCTGGTTCGTGACCCGCGGGCCGTAGGCGTCGCTGGTGTCGATGTGCGTGACGCCCTGCTCGACCGCTTCGCGGAGGACGGCGACGGCCCCGTGGTGGTCGGCGGGCGGGCCCATCACCCAGGGTCCGGCAAGCTGCATGGCCCCGTATCCGAAGCGGGTGACCGTGCGGTCGCCGAGGTCCCAGGATCCGCCGGGGAGTAGAGAGGTGGTGGTCATCGATCGCACTCCTTGTCGAGGGTCAACGGTGGCTCTCGCTCACCGCTGCCCTAGTCTTGGAGAGTTGCTCTACGGGGGGAAGTACGCACCTCGGAGTGCGTTACGTACTCGATTCGAGGAGATGCTGATGGTGACAGCCAGCGCGGCCGAGAAGCGCGACCAGGCCAGAATCGCCTACAACGCCTTCCTGGCGGTGTGCCCGAGCCGTGAGCTCCTCGACAGGCTCTCCGACAAGTGGGTCGTCCTGGTGCTGTGCGCGCTCGGCGGAGACGGCGCCGATGGCGACGGTGCGCCTGCTGCTCTTCGGTATTCGGAGCTCTCGCGCCTCATCGCCGGCGTGAGCCAGAAGATGCTCACGCAGACGCTGCGCTCCCTGGAGCGCGACGGCCTCGTCACCCGCAAGGTCACGCCCACCGTCCCCGTCACCGTCGAGTACGCGCTCACCGATCTCGGCCTCTCGCTCCACCGGACCGTGCGGCAGGTGCGGCTCTGGGCGCAGGAGAACATGGACGACGTCCAGGCGCGTCGCGAGGCGTACGACGCCGACGCCCCCGAGCGCTCCGTCGAACGAGGCGACGACCGGTGACTGTCGACGCGGTAGGCGGCCAGGGGAGACCAGGTCGCCAGGGTGAGCTCCGTGGTCCTCGACGACCGACACCATCCCACCAGGAGTCACGGTGACGGGCGGTGCGGACGCGCCGTCGTCCCTGGGTCCCGACTGGGTGCTCGGGGACGACGGCCTCTTCTTCCGGCGCGGTGCGCGCGTCGTCCTGCTCGACGACGCGGACCGCGTCCTGCTCGTCCGAGGGCACGACGTCGACCAGCCCGAGCGGTCGTGGTGGTTCACCGTCGGCGGCGGGATCGAGGAGGGCGAGGACGACGCCGCGGCGGCCTTGCGCGAGGTCCGCGAGGAGACCGGGATCGCGCTCGACCCCACGGCTCTCGTCGGGCCGGTCTACACGCGCAGCGCGGTCTTCGACTTCTACCGGCAGCACTGCCGCCAGGACGAGGTCATCTACCTCGCGCGGCTGCGCGGTGAGGTCCTCGCGGGCGAGGAGCTCAGCCGCGACGGGTGGACGGACGTCGAGCTCGACGTCGTCGACGAGATGCGGTGGTGGGACCTCGACGAGCTCGCGCGCGTCGAGATCGAGGTGTTCCCGGAAGGGCTCGTCGACCTCGTGCGGCCGCTGCTGCGGGGCTGGGACGGCGTGACCCGGCATCTCGGGCTCGCGCGCGAGCACTGACGCCGCGGCGGGCAGGACGCGGCGAGGTCGCCGGGGTCAGGCGCGGTCGAGGCCCCCGGGGTCAGGCGCGTCGTGCCGCGACGCGCCACACGATGCCGCCCAGCAGCAGGCCGAGCCCGAGCAGCCCGCCGCCGATCGCGACGATCCACAGCAGCACCGTGCCGCCCACGGTCGCGAAGAACTCGCCGAAGCGCCATCCCTCCGTGACGACGAAGGACTCGGCCCCCGTGTCCTGGGGGGTCGCGACCGACACGGTGCACGTCCCGTCGCCGGTCGCCGTGAACTCCGCGACGGTCTCGGCCGACGTCGTGCCCACGTCGGACGACCCGGTCACGGCCGGCGCGTCGACGAGCAGGGAGATGCCGTCGCACGTCACCGTGACGTCGTCCGCGGCGAACGCCGCGTCCCCGGGGCCGCCGACCGCCCACACCGTGTAAGGCTCTCCGTCGGCGACCACGACGTCCGCCTCGCCGGGCACCGCACCGGACGCGATCGCCGCCGAGCCCGGTGACCCCCCGCTCTCGACGACGCCCGTCGGGATCGCGCGCAGGAACAGGGTCACGCCGAGCACGCCCGCGACGAGCGCGCCCACGAGCACGACGGCGCCCGCGACGATCAGGACGGTCGCACCGCGGGGCGCGCGGCGTGGCGTCCGCGCCGCCGGCGGCGGGCCGCCCCACGCCGGGGCGGGGGAGCCGAACGGGGGACCAGACTGTGCGGCGGGCGGGTACGTCACGCCGGCGACCCTACCGGCCGACGTATCATCACCCCTCGTGACGATCACGATCGGGGTCCTCGCCCTGCAGGGCGACGTGCGCGAGCACCGCGCCGCGCTCGAGTCCGCAGGTGCCCGCACCGTCGGCGTGCGCCGACCCGAGGAGCTCGCGCAGGTCGACGGGCTCGTGCTCCCCGGGGGCGAGTCGACGACCATCGACAAGCTCCTGCGGATCTTCGAGCTCGACGAGCCGCTGCGTGCCCGCATCGCCGAAGGGCTGCCGGTCTACGGCTCGTGCGCCGGCATGATCCTGCTCGCCGACCGCATCCTCGGCGGCACGGCCGACCAGCGCACGATCGGCGGGCTCGACGTGACCGTGCGGCGCAACGCGTTCGGCCGTCAGGTCGACTCGTTCGAGACGGACCTCGCCGTCGCCGGGCTGCCCGGGGACGAGCGCTCGGTCCACGCGGTGTTCATCCGCGCACCCTGGGTCGAGGACGTCGGACCGGGCGTCGAGGTCCTGGCGCGCATCCCGGACGCGAGCACGCCGGGGATCCCCCACGCAGCCGCCGGTAGGATCGTCGCAGTACAGCAGGGATCGCTGCTCGCCACGTCGTTCCACCCGGAGATCTCCGGCGACGCGCGCGTGCACGAGCGGTTCGTCCAGATCGCGAAGGGGTAGGAACGCATGTCAGGGCACTCCAAGTGGGCCACCACCAAGCACAAGAAGGCGGCCATCGACGCCAAGCGCGGCAAGCTCTTCGCGAAGCTCATCAAGAACATCGAGGTCGCTGCCCGCACCGGCGGCGGTGACCTGGCCGGCAACCCGACGCTCTTCGACGCCGTCCAGAAGGCGAAGAAGTCGTCCGTCCCGAACGACAACATCGACCGCGCGGTGAAGCGTGGGTCCGGCGAGGGCGCCGACGCCGTCGACTATCAGACGATCATGTACGAGGGCTACGGCCCGAACGGCATCGCCGTGCTCGTCGAGTGCCTCACCGACAACAAGAACCGGGCCGCGGCCGAGGTCCGCACCGCGTTCTCGCGCAACGGCGGCAGCCTCGCCGACCCGGGCTCGGTCTCGTACCTGTTCTCGCGCAAGGGCCTCGTCGTCGTGCCGAAGGGTGACGGCGTCACCGAGGACGACGTGATGCTCGCCGCGCTCGACGCGGGCGCCGAGGACGTGACCGACCAGGGCGAGGTCATCGAGGTGCTGTGCGAGGCGAGCGACCTCGTCGCCGTCCGCACCGCCGTCCAGGACGCCGGGATCGAGTACGACTCCGCCGACTCCGTGTGGCACCCGTCCATGGAGGTCGAGGTCGACGCCGACGGCGCGCGCAAGATCCTGCGCCTCATCGACGCGCTCGAGGACAGTGACGACGTGCAGAACGTCTATGCGAACTTCGACGCGTCGGACGAGGTCATGGCGGAGCTCGAGAACGACGACTGACGTCTCGCTCGACCGGCAGGTCGGTCGACGGCAGTCGTGGTCGGGAAGGCCGGACGGGCGGGGTGCGCGCGGTCTACCATCCGCGCCCTCGTTCCTCGGGCGCTCCCGCCAGGCCCACCACGACCGCGCGCACCCCGCCCGACCGTCCCGCGTCCGGCCGGCGGTATCCGGGGGGCATCTGCAGCCCACGGTCCGCCGATCGCCGGTCCGCCTGGTCGTCCGGCTCGCCGGCAGCGTGGCTCGCGGGAAGGGGCGCTCCGTCGTGAAAGGGTGACGGGGTGCGCGTGCTCGGAGTGGACCCTGGACTGACCCGGTGCGGCGTGGGGGTCGTGGACTCGCGGCCCGGGCGCAAGGCGGAGATGGTGGCCGTCGGGGTGCTGCGGTCGGATCCCGAGCTCAGCGTGGACCTGCGGCTGCTGCGGATCTCCGAGCGGATCGACGCGTGGCTCGACGAGCACGTGCCCGACGTCGTCGCGGTCGAGCGGGTCTTCGCGCAGCACAACGTCGGGACGGTCATGGGGACGGCGCAGGTCGCCGGGCTCGCGATGGTCGGCGCCGCGCGGCGCGGTGTGCCGGTCGCGCTGCACACGCCGTCGGAGGTGAAGGCTGCGGTGACGGGGAGCGGGCGGGCCGGCAAGGAGCAGGTGCAGCGCATGGTCGCGAGCATCCTCGGGCTGGCCGAGCTGCCGAGGCCCGCCGACGCCGCCGACGCGCTCGCGCTGGCGATCTGTCACCTGTGGCGACCCTCCGGTGCGCTGCAGGGCGGGGAGCGGCACGAGCTCACCCCCGCCCAGCGCGCGTGGGCGGCCGCCGAGCGCACGGCGCGCCGCACGCCGAGATAGCGACCACCCGTCGAGGTAGCGATCCCCGGCACGGTCGGCACGTCGTCGTGCACGGTACGTCGCTACGTCGGTGGCGCGACGCCCGGGCGGGTCCCGTGTCGGTCGGGCGGGGCGTGGGCGCGCCTTGCTAGAGTGACCGCGGTCGTACGGGTGTTCGACGACCGCCCCCTGTCCAGATCTTGATCCGACCGACGGCTCGTGCGGGCCCGACGGAGAGGAGCCCCGGTGATCGCGTCGCTGAGCGGGACGGTGGCGAGCGTGCAGCTCGACCGGGCGGTGCTCGAGGTCGGGGGCGTGGGGTACCTCGTGCACGCGACGCCCGCGACGCTCGCGACGCTGCGCGTGGGCGAGGCCGCGCGGCTCGCCACCAGCCTCGTCGTGCGCGAGGACTCGTTCACGCTCTTCGGCTTCGCGGACGACGACGAGCGCTCCGTCTTCGAGACCGTGCAGACCGTGAGCGGGGTCGGCCCGCGTCTCGCGCTCGCGATGCTCGCGGTGCACACGCCCGACGTGCTGCGGCGCGCCGTCGCGGGCGCGGACATCGCCGCGCTCGTGCGCGTCCCGGGCATCGGGAACAAGGGCGCCCAGCGCATCGCGCTCGAGCTCGGCGACAAGCTCGGTGCGCCGACCGGGGCCGATGCACCTGCCGCAGGGTCCGCGGCCGGCGCGGCGGCCGCCGCCGAGGACCGGCGGGACCAGGTCGTCGAGGCCCTCGTCGGCCTCGGCTGGAACGTCAAGGCCGCGGACGACGCGGTCGCGACAGTCCTCGCCCAGGCCGGGGTCGACGTCGTCGAGGCCGCCGACGTGGCGGGCGCCCTGCGCGCCGCGCTGCGCGTGCTCGGCGGGCAGAGGGGCTGACGATGGCGGACTTCGACCGGGTCGGGGCGGGCGCGTACCCCGAGGACGGCTTCACCTCGGAACGCATCGTCGCGGCGGGCGCCGACGACCTCGAGCGCGCCGCCGAGGCCGCACTGCGCCCCCGGCGGCTCGAGGAGTTCGTCGGGCAGCGGGTCGTGCGCGACCAGCTGTCGCTCGTGCTGGAGGCGGCGCTCGCGCGGGGCAGCGCGCCGGACCACGTGCTGCTCTCCGGGCCGCCCGGGCTCGGCAAGACGACCTTGGCGATGATCATCGCGGCCGAGCTCGGCGCCTCGTTGCGCGTGACCTCGGGGCCGGCGATCCAGCACGCGGGCGACCTCGCCGCCGTGCTCTCCTCGCTCGAGGAGGGGGAGGTGCTGTTCATCGACGAGATCCACCGCCTCGCCCGGCCCGCCGAAGAGCTGCTCTACATGGCGATGGAGGACTTCCGCGTCGACGTGGTGGTCGGCAAGGGCGCGGGCGCGAGCGCGATCCCGCTGAGCCTGCCGCCGTTCACGGCGGTGGGCGCGACGACGCGCGCGGGCCTGCTGCCCGCGCCGCTGCGCGACCGGTTCGGGTTCACGGGTCACCTCGACTTCTACTCGGGAGAGGAGCTCGAGCGTGTGCTGACGCGTTCCGCCGGGCTCCTCGGCGTCGCGCTCCACCCCGACGCGGCCCACGAGATCGCCGGCCGTTCGCGCGGCACGCCCCGCATCGCCAACCGCCTCCTGCGCCGCGTGCGCGACTGGGCGCAGGTCCGTGGCGACGGCAGCCTCGACCTGCGCGCCGCGCGCGCCGCGCTCGAGGTGTACGAGGTGGACCCCATCGGGCTCGACCGGCTCGACCGCGCCGTGCTCACGGCGCTGTGCACCCGGTTCAACGGCGGCCCGGTCGGGCTGACGACGCTCGCCGTCACGGTCGGCGAGGAGGCCGAGACGGTCGAGACCGTCGCCGAGCCCTACCTCGTGCGGGAAGGGCTGATCGGACGGACGCCACGGGGTCGCGTCGCGACGCCGGCCGCGTGGGCGCACCTCGGGCTGACGCCACCGCGCAACGGTGGGACGCTCTTCGACGGCTGACGGCTGACGGCTGACGGCTGACGGCTGACGGCTGACGGCTGACGGCTGACGGCTGACGGCGGGGCCCGCGCTCGCACCGGTCGCGGAACGCTCGTGACGGCCGTCACAGGACGGCCCGGGAAGGGCCTAGACTGGACGGACCTGCGGGGAACTCCACGACCGAACGGCTCGTTGGGGAACCGTGCGCGCGCGCCTAGACTGCCGCGCAGAACCCCGCCGACGAACAGGACACGTGAGACCCCGTCATGGATATCAGCTTCATCCTCATCCTCGCCCTCGCGGCCGGTGCGATGTTCCTCATGACCAGCCGCACCCGCAAGCAGCAGCGCGAGGCCCAGAACTTCCGCTCCGAGCTCGCTTCGGGCCAGGAGGTCATGACGGGTTCGGGGATGTTCGGCACGATCGTCGACGTCGACGAGGAGGCGGACATCATCACCATCGAGTCCACGCCCGGCGCGCAGACCCGTTGGCTGCGCGCAGCGATCGCCAAGCGCGTCGACACGCCCGTCGAGGAGGAGGTCGAGGAGGAGTCTGCCGAGGGCGAGGAACCGGCCGCGCCGGCCGCCGCGTACGGCAGCGCGGCTACCATCTCCTCCGGCTCGTCGAAGGACGACGCCGACGACCTCGTCGTCCCCGACGACCTGTCCGGCCTCACCGACGAGCAGGCGGACAAGGACCGCGACCGTCGCGACGAGGGCACGGACAGCAAGTGACCACCCGCCGGCCGCACGCGCGGCCGGACTGACGCGATGGGCCCTCGGGCCCATCGCACTCGCACGAGAAGAGACGGACAGTTGGCCACCAGCAGCACACGAGCGAGGCCCGTACGGACCCTCGTCTTCCTGGGCGTCCTCGTGGTCGCCCTCTTCGGGAGCCTCTTCGCGGGGACGAAGCTCGACCCGCAGACCGCCGACGACCCGGGCGGCGCGAGCCTCACCCCGGGTCTCGCGCTGGACCTCGAGGGCGGCACGCAGATCATCCTCGAACCCGTCACGACCGACGGTTCCGAGGTGACGCCCGAGGCGATCAACGAGGCGATCAACGTCATCCGCCAGCGCATCGACGCGCAGGGCGTGTCGGAGTCGGAGATCACCCGGCAGGGTTCGGGCAACATCGTCGTCGGCATCCCCGGTGAGCCGAGCCAGGAGACGATCGACCTCGTCAGCCAGTCCGCCCAGATGCGGTTCCGCCCCGTGCTCACGGTCGGCGCGCCGACCGCCACCCCTGCGGAGGAGGCACCCGCCGACGGCGCGACCGAGGACGGCGCGGCCACCGACGGCGCCGCTCCCGAGGCGACCGAGTCGGCCGACGCCCCCGCCGACGGGGCGACCGACGGCGCGACGGAGGCCCCCGCCGATGAGGCGACGGAGGGTGCCACGCCGGGCACGGAGGACGCGGAGAGCGTCCGCCCCGAGAACCCGAGCGACCTGGCGCAGATCACCCCCGAGATCCAGGAGCAGTTCGACGCGCTCGACTGCACGGTTCCCGAGAACCTCGTGGGCGGCGACAGCGGCCCCACCGACAGCGCGTTCGTCGCGTGCTCCGCGGACGGACTCGCCAAGTACATCCTCGGCCCGGTCGAGGTCGAGGGCACGGACATCGCGAACGCGAGCTCCGGGCTGCGCGTCGGCCAGACCGGTGCCGTGACGAACGAGTGGGTCGTCAACCTCGAGTTCGACGGCGAGGGCACCTCGCAGTTCCGCGAGGTGACGACGCGGCTCACGTCCCTGCCGGCCCCGCAGAACCAGTTCGCGATGGTCCTCGACGGTCTCGTCATCTCGGCGCCCGTCTCGCAGGTCCCCATCCCCGACGGCAAGGCCGAGATCTCCGGGAGCTTCACGCGCGACAGCGCCGCGACCCTCGCGAACCAGCTGAACTTCGGCTCGCTGCCCCTGACCTTCGAGGTCCAGAGCCAGCAGCAGATCTCGGCGACGCTCGGGTCCGAGCAGCTCCAGAAGGGCCTGCTCGCCGGCGCGATCGGCATGCTGCTCGTGGTGGTCTACTCGCTCCTCCAGTACCGCGTGCTCGGGCTGGTCACGGTCGCGTCGCTCACCGTCGCCGGGCTCCTCGCGTACGGGATCATCACGCTCCTGTCGTGGACGATCGGCTACCGCCTCTCCCTCGCGGGCGTGGCCGGCCTCATCGTCGCGATCGGTATCACCGCCGACTCGTTCATCGTCTACTTCGAACGTATCCGCGACGAGCTGCGCGACGGTCGCACGCTCAACTCGGCGGTCGAGAAGGGCTGGGAACGTGCACGCCGCACGATCCTCGCCTCCGACGCGGTGAACTTCGTGGCGGCGATCGTGCTGTACTTCCTCGCCGTCGGTGGCGTGCGCGGCTTCGCCTTCACGCTCGGGCTGACGACGCTCATCGACATCGTCGTGGTCTTCCTCTTCACGCACCCGCTGATGCAGCTCCTCGCGCGCACCAGGTTCTTCGCGACCGGCCACCCGTGGTCGGGGCTGGACCCGCGTCGCCTCGGGGCGCGCAGCATCCGGTACGCGGGTCGCGGTCGGGTCGCGACCACGCCCGGGTCGAGCAGCACCGTCGAGGACGCGCCGTCGTCCCCGGCGGAGCAGGAGGTCACCCCGGCACGCACCCTCGCCGAGACGCCCGCCCGCGAGACCGTCGCGGCAGGCGTCGGTGGCGGTGACGGGCCACGCATGACGATCGCCGAGCGGCGTGCCGCACAGCGGCGGGCAACCACCGAGGGCACCGTCGAGGACCAGCCGTCCGAGGCGCCGTCGTCCACGGGTGAGAACGAGGAGAAGCACTGATGGCCAGCGGATTCGCCCAGTGGGGCAACGACCTCTACACCGGTCGCCGGTCCTACGCCATCGTCCCGCGGCGCAAGCGCTACTTCGTCGCGGCGATCGTCGCCGTCGTGCTGTCGCTCGCGATCATCGGCGTCCGGATGGCCGGGGGCGGCCTCAACCTCGGCATCGAGTTCCGTGGAGGGTCGGAGTTCACGGTCTCGCAGGCCGCGGACACCTCGCAGCAGCCGGCGATCGAGGCCGTGCAGTCCGTCGCCCCCGAGGAGATTCCCCGGATCTCGACGGTCGGCACGAGCAGCGTGCGCGTCCAGACGGCACAGCTGAGCAACGAGGAGGTCGACGACGTCCGGGCGGCGCTCGCCGACGCCTACGAGGTCGAGGTCGGGGACGTCACCAGCGCGTTCATCGGCCCGACCTGGGGCCAGGACGTCTCCCAGAAGGCCATCCTCGGCCTCCTGGTCTTCCTCCTGCTCGTGAGCCTCGTCATGACGATCTACTTCCGGAACTGGCGCATGGCCCTCGCGGCCGTCATCGCGCTGTTCCACGACCTCATCCTCACGGTCGGGATCTACGCGCTCATCGGCTGGGAGATCACACCGGCGACCGTCATCGGTCTGCTGACGATCCTCGCGTACTCGATCTACGACACGGTCGTGGTCTTCGACAAGGTGCGCGAGAACACGGCAGGCATCCTCAACCAGACCCGCAGCACCTACGCGGAGCGCGCGAACCTCGCGATCAACCAGACGATGGTCCGGTCGATCAACACGTCCGTCGTCGCACTGCTCCCGGTCGCCGCGATCCTGTTCATCGGAGCGTTCCTGCTCGGGGCCGGCACGCTGCGCGACATCGCGCTCGCGCTGTTCGTCGGCATGGCGGTCGGCGCGTACTCGTCGATCTTCCTCGCGACGCCTCTCGAGGTCGAGTTCCGCGAACGCGAGACGGCGATCTCGGAGCACACGCGCAAGGTCCTCGACCTGCGCGCGGACCACGTGCGCGAGCTCGGTGACGAGGGCGCGGAGGACGCCGTTCTCGCCGCGGCCGGCGTCGACGGCAGCCGCCAGCTCCAGCCGGGCGCCCACCAGGGGAACAAGGCGCAGCCGCGCAAGCGACGCACCACCCGATGAGCACCGAGCACGTCCCTGCTGCCGGGGTCGACGGCCTGCGAGCCGTCGGCCTCGGCGGTCTCGGTGCCGAGCGGTCGGCGCGGGTTCTCGACCTGGTGCGGTCGGTGCCGGACTACCCGGAGCCGGGGATCACGTTCCGTGACATCACGGGGCTGCTCGCGGACGGCGCCGCGTTCGGCCACGTGATCGAGGCGCTGGGTCATGTGGTCGACGCCGTCGACGGGGGCATCGACCTCGTCGCCGGCCTGGAGGCGCGCGGCTTCCTGCTCGGCGCGCCGCTCGCGACGCACCTCGGGGTCGGGTTCGTGCCGCTGCGCAAGGCGGGCAAGCTCCCGCCGCCGACCGACGCGGTGACCTACGACCTGGAGTACGGCACCGCCACGATCGAGCTGCGCGCGGGAACACTGCGACCCCGTGCGCGCGTTCTGGTGGTGGACGACGTGCTCGCGACGGGCGGTACGGCCGCCGCGGGCGCAGAGCTGGTCGAGCGGGCCGGCGGCGTCGTGGTCGGCCTCGCGTTCCTCATGGAGCTCGACGGTCTGGGTGGGCGCGACCGCCTCGCGGGACATGGGGTGACCACGCTCCTGCACGTGGAGTCGTAGGATTGCCACTCCGGTCGGTGCGGCACGTCGTCGCACGAACGTCGGCGCACGTCGGCCGCACACGGAGGGAGGCGCACATGAGCGAGGACACGCGGACGTCGTCCGCGCCCGCCGGCCAGCCTCCTGCAACCTCGGGAGGCGGCTCGACCGGAGGGCGCGGCGTGAGGTCGCGCCTCGTGCGGTTCGGGACACGGACCGGCGGTGGCAGCCCGGCGCTCGAGCCGCTGCTGCAGGCGGTCCGCACGAACCATCCGAAGTCCGACCTGTCTGCCATCGAACGCGCCTACGGGACGGCAGAGCGGGCGCACCGCGGTCAGCTGCGCAAGAGCGGCGACCCGTACATCACGCACCCGGTCGCCGTCGCGACGATCCTCGCGGACCTCGGTTTCGACGGCTCCACGCTCGCCGCGGCGCTCCTGCACGACACCGTCGAGGACACCGAGTACTCCCTCGACCAGCTTCGCGACGAGTACGGCGACGAGGTCGCGATGCTCGTCGACGGCGTCACGAAGCTCGACAAGGTGACCTACGGGGACGCCGCGCAGGCGGAGACCGTGCGCAAGATGGTCGTCGCCATGGCGCGCGACATCCGCGTGCTCGTCATCAAGCTGGCCGACCGGCTGCACAACGCGCGCACCTGGAAGTACGTCTCGTCGTCGTCCGCGGAGCGCAAGGCGCGCGAGACGCTCGAGATCTACGCGCCGCTCGCGCACCGGCTCGGCATGAACACCATCAAGTGGGAGCTCGAGGACCTGTCGTTCCAGGCCCTGTATCCCAAGGTGTACGACGAGATCGTCCACCTCGTCGCAGAGCGCGCGCCGGCGCGCGAGGAGTACCTCGCCGTCGTGCGCGAGCAGGTCACGGCCGACCTGCGCAGCGCGAAGATCCGCGCGACGGTCTCGGGCCGGCCGAAGCACTACTACTCGATCTACCAGAAGATGATCGTGCGCGGCCACGACTTCGCGGAGATCTACGACCTCGTCGGTGCGCGCGTCCTCGTGGACAGCGTCCGGGACTGCTACGCGGCGCTCGGCGCGCTGCACGCGCGGTGGAACCCCGTGCCGGGGCGGTTCAAGGACTACATCGCGATGCCGAAGTTCAACATGTACCAGTCGCTGCACACGACGGTCATCGGCCCGGGCGGCAAGCCCGTCGAGATCCAGATCCGCACGCACGAGATGCACCGGCGAGCGGAGTACGGCGTCGCCGCGCACTGGAAGTACAAGGAGACCGCGAAGACGGCCGGGCGGACCGAGAAGGGCGACGCCGCCGGCAGCGACATGCGCTGGCTGCGCCAGCTCGTCGACTGGCAGCGCGAGACCGCGGACCCCGCGGAGTTCCTCGACTCCTTGCGTTTCGAGATCGGCGGCGCCGAGGTCTACGTCTTCACGCCGAAGGGCGACGTCCTGGCGCTGCCGGCGGGGTCGACGCCGGTGGACTTCGCGTACGCCGTGCACACCGAGGTCGGGCACCGCACGATGGGCGCCCGTGTCAACGGACGCCTCGTCCCCCTCGACTCGACGCTGGAAAACGGTGACGCCGTCGACGTCCTGACGTCCAAGTCGGAGAACGCCGGCCCGAGCCGCGACTGGCTCGCCTTCGTCAAGAGCCCCCGCGCGCGCAACAAGATCCGGCAGTGGTTCTCGAAGGAGCGCCGCGAGGAGGCCGTCGAGCACGGCAAGGACGCGCTCGCCAAGGCGATGCGCAAGCAGAACCTCCCGATCCAGCGCCTGCTGTCCCACGAGACGCTCGTCGGGCTCGCGAACGAGATGCGCTTCGCGGACGTCACGGCGCTGTACGCCGCGATCGGTGAGGCCCAGGTCTCCGCGGCCAACGTCGTGTCGAAGCTCGTGCAGTCGATGGGCGGGGACGAGGGCACGGTCGAGGACGTCGCCGAGACGGCACGCCCCGGCCAGACGGCGCGGCGCGTGCGCACGGGCGACCCCGGCGTGATGGTCAAGGGCGTCGACGACATCTGGGTCAAGCTCGCCAAGTGCTGCACGCCCGTGCCCGGTGACGAGATCATCGGGTTCATCACCCGCGGTCAGGGCGTGAGCGTGCACCGCGCGGACTGCGCGAACGTCGTCGGGTTGCGCAACCAGCCCGAGCGCATCGTCGACGTCACGTGGACGACCGGCAGCAACGCGATGTTCCTCGTGCAGATCCAGGTCGAGGCGCTCGACCGCGCGCGCCTGCTGTCGGACGTGACCCGCGTCCTGTCGGACCACCACGTGAACATCCTCTCGGCGACCGTCTCGACGTCGAACGACCGCGTCGCGATGTCGCGCTTCGTCTTCGAGATGGCCGAGCCGGCGCACCTCGCCCAGGTGCTCAGCGCGGTGCGGAAGGTGGACGGCGTGTTCGACGTCTACCGCATGACGGGATCGCGCGCCGAGCCTGCGCCGCCGCTGCCCGCCTGACGTCGGACCGGTCGACGCTACCGGCGCGGGTTCCGCACGGCGCGCCCGTCGGGCGCCGCGTGCGGGCCGGTGGGAGCATCGGGCGCATGGACCTGCCCGTGATGCCGCCCGTCCTGCCCATGCTCGCGAAGTCGGTGCCCGACGTGCCCGAGCCGGAGTCCGTCCCCGGGGGCTACGTCTACGAGCCGAAGTGGGACGGCTTCCGCGCGATCGTGTACCGCGACGGGGACGAGGTGCGGCTCGACAGCCGCAACGCCCGGCCGATGGAACGGTACTTCCCGGAGATCGTGGACGCGGTGCGGGCGGCGCTGCCGGAGCGCTGCGTCGTCGACGGCGAGATCGTCCTGGCGCAGGGCGGCCGGCTCGAGTTCGAGGTGCTCCAGCAGCGCATCCACCCCGCGGCGTCGCGCGTGCGCCTCCTCGCCGAGCAGACGCCCGCGAGCCTCGTCGTGTTCGACGTCCTCGCCCTGGGCGACGAGGACCTCACCGTGGCACCGCTCGCCCGCCGGCAGGAGGCGCTCGACACGCTCGCGCTCGACGGGCCGCAGGTGCACGCCACCCCGCGCACGCGCGACGTCACCGTCGCGCGCGAGTGGTTCGACACGTTCGAGGGTGCGGGCCTGGACGGCGTGGTGGCGAAACCGCTGGACGGCACCTACCAGCCCAACAAGCGCGCGATGCTCAAGGTCAAGCACGGTCGTGAGGCCGACGTGGTGCTCGCCGGCTACCGGCTCCACAAGACCTCGACGCCCGCGGAGCCGCTGCTGGGCTCGCTCCTGCTCGGCCTGTTCGACGACGCGGGGCAGCTGCAGTTCGTCGGCGTCGCCGCGTCCTTCCCGACGGCGCGCCGTGCGGCGCTCGTGGCCGAGCTCGCGCCGCTCGTCGTGAAGCCGGGTACGCCCGACGCGGACGCGCACCCGTGGTCGGGCTGGGAGAACCCGGCGGGGGAGCGCATGCCGGGTGCGGTGTCGCGGTGGAGCTCGGGCAAGGACCTGTCGTTCACGCCCCTGCGGCCCGAGCGGGTCCTCGAGGTCGCCTACGACCACATGGAGGGCACGCGATTTCGCCACACCGCGCAGTTCCGACGGTGGCGCGACGACCGCGAGCCGTCGTCGTGCACGTACGACCAGCTCGAGGAGCCCGTGCGCTACGACCTGACGGGGATACTCCCGGGGGCGCCGGGGGTCGGCTGATACGTCGCACGGCGTCGCGCGCGCCGGGACGTCCGCGCGCGCCGGGACGTCCGCGCGCGCCGGGACGTCCGCGCGCGTCAGGCGCCGGGGCGGTCGCGGTCCTTGCTCGGCTGCACCCGCTTCGGCTCGCCCGGCATCTTCGGGTACTCCGGGGGATAGGGGAGGTCGCCCAGGCCGTGCTCGGCCTCGTCGCGGCGGGAGAGCTCGAGCGTCGCCTCGAGGGACGCGCCAGGATCGTCGCGGTCGGCCCGGAGCGGTGCGAACAGGTCGCCGACCTCCGCGAACCGCCCGGGCATCGTCCGCACGTCGAAGTCGTCGGGGTGGACGTCGCCGAGCTCGTCCCACCGGACCGGGGCAGAGACGGTCGCGCGGTGGTTCGACCGGATGGAGTACGCGGAGGCGATGGTGCGGTCGCGAGCCATCTGGTTGTAGTCGACGAAGATCTTGGCGCCGCGCTCCTCCTTCCACCACTTCGTCGTGACCTGGTCGGGCAGCCGCCGCTCCAGCTCACGCCCGATCGCGATCGTCGCCCGGCGCGCGGCGACGAAGTCCCACTCGGGTGCGACCGGCACGAACACGTGGATGCCGCGGCCGCCGGACGTCTTCGGGTAACCCGTCAGGCCGAGCTCGTCGAGCACCTCGCGCAGCTCAGGCGCGACACGGACGGCGTCGTCGAAGTCGGTCCCCGGCTGCGGGTCGAGGTCGATCCGCAGCTGGTCGACCGCCTCGACGTCCTCGCCACGCACGGGCCACGGGTGGAACGTCAACGTGCCGAGGTTCGCAGCCCAGGCCACGACGGCGAGCTCCGTGGGGCACACCTCGTCGGCCGTGCGACCGCTCGGGAACGCGATGCGGGCCGTCTGCACGTAGTCGGGCGCGCCCTTGGGCACGCGCTTCTGGTAGAAGGCGTCGCCGCTGTTGTCCGTCCGGGTGCTCATGCGAGCGCCCTCGAACACGCCCTTCGGCCAGCGCTCGAGCGTCGTCGGCCGGTCGAGCAGCGCCCCGAGGATGCCGTCGCCGACGGCGAGGAAGTACTCCACGACGTCGAGCTTGGTGACGTCCCGGCGGGGGAACACGACCCGGTCGGGACTCGTCACGCGCACCGTGCGTCCTCGGACGTCGAGCTCCACGGGTGGCGTCGTCGCTGCGGCCATGGCGCCCAACCTAGCCCGGCGGGGCGACCTCGGCGAGCAGGACGTCGAGGACCTCGCGAGCCTTCTCGCGCCCGGGCCAGCGGAACCGGAGCTCGAGGGAGCGCGCGGCGGCGGCGACGTCGAGCCCGCGCGCCGACCGCAGCCGCCGCAGGATCTCGAGCGCCGTGCCACGGTCGCAGCGGGTCGCGACGTCCAGCGCGGTGCGCCGCGGATCCGTCACCAGGACGCCGGCGACGAGCTCGGTCTCCGAGCGCAGCACCGCGGACTGCCGGGGGACACGGCCCGGCAGCGGCGTCGGTCGGTGGGTTCCCGGCGGGTAGAGGACGTCGAGCCGGGCCGGGCGTGGACCGCCGCACAGCACCCAGGCGGCGCCGGGCCCCGCGAGCACGGTGCGCGCCGGCACGAGGTCACGGACGGCCAGCGCTCGCAGGGTCGGTGTGTGCGGGACGCGCGCCGGCGCGGCGACGCCGCCCCAGACCTCGACGAGCGCGCCGCGTCGCACGAGGTCGTCGTACGCCACCCGGCCGCCCACCTCGGACGGCCGCACGAGCAGCCCGACCTCCACGGCGCGTGGCGCGAGCAGGCGCGCGAGGGGCGGGTACGTCGCGCCGGCCGGCTCGACGGGGGCGTCGTCCGGGAGGTCGGGGGCTCGCCGACGGGGCGTGACGGTGCTCATCCCCACACCGTGCCCGACGACGGGCAGACGCGACAGGGGCCGGCACCCGCCTGTGGACGAGTGCCGGCCCGTGGTCGCGCCAGGGCGGCTCAGCCGCGCGAGTCCTCGGCCGCCCGGACGACCTGCTCGAGCCACGCGCGACGTGCGGTGAGCGCGGTCTCGAGGTCGGCGGCGGCGCGCTTGTCCCCACGCTCCTGCGCCGCGGCGAGGTCGGCCTCCAGACCCTCGATCGCGGACTCGAGCTGCGCGGCGGCACCCTCCGCACGAGCCCGCGTCTCCGGGTTGGTGCGCGTCCACTGCGCCTG
The DNA here is from genome assembly GCF_059159985.1 of Cellulosimicrobium sp. BMG9.23. NCBI lineage: Bacteria > Bacillati > Actinomycetota > Actinomycetes > Micrococcales > Promicromonosporaceae > Cellulosimicrobium > Cellulosimicrobium sp. BMG9.23. Next base: position 196,423 of record NZ_JBZGBZ010000008.1, on the reverse strand, counting down.
CTCCGCGTCGCGGACGGCGTTCTCGACGGCGCGCAGGCGCCCCTCGACGCGCTGCAGGTCGCCGCGCGGCACGCGACCGGCCTGCTCCCACCGCTCCTGGATGTCCCGCAGGGCCGTCTTCGCGGCGGCGAGGTCCCGCACGGGGACGAGGGCCTCTGCCTCGGTGAGGATGGCCTCCTTCACCTCGAGGTTCGCCGCGTACTCGGCGTCGGTGGCGGAGCTCGCCGCGTCCCGCGCCTGGAAGAACGTGTCCTGCGCCGATCGGAACCGGGCCCACAAGGCGTCGTCGTCACGACGGCTGGCGCGCCCGGCCGCCTTCCAGCGAGCCATGAGGTCGCGGTACGCACCCGCGGTCGGGCCCCAGTCGGTGCTCGTCGCGAGCGACTCGGCCTCCTCGACGAGCTTCTCCTTCTCCGCCTTGGCAGAGGTGTTGCGCTGCTCGAGCTCGGCGAAGTAGTGGCGCCGCTCGCGGTCGAACGCGGTGCGCGCGTGGCTGAACCGCTTCCACAGGGACTCCTCGCTCGCCCGGTCGATGCGGGGACCGGAGCGCTGCGCCTCCTTCCAACGCTCGAGCAGGCCGCGGAGCTCCTCGCCCGCCGGACGCCACTGCATGCGGCTCGGGTCGGTCGCCGCGATCTTCTCGGCCGCCTCGATGATCTCCGTGCGCGCGGCGAGCGCGGCCGACTTCGCGGCGGCGCGCTCGGCCTCCAGCAGGCGACGACGCTCGGCCGCGACCGAACGCAGGTTCTCGACCTGGGCGCGCAGGGCGTCGAGGTCGCCGACGGCCGACGGCTCGGCCGTCTCCTCGGAGAGCCGCGCGAGCGTCTGGTCGATCTCCTTCACGGACAGGTCCGTGCCGGTGAGACGCGCCTCGAAGAGCGCGACCTTCGCCTGGAGGTCGAGATAGCGGCGCACGTAGAGCGTGAGCGCCTCGTCCGTGTCGACGCCCGGGAACTGCCCGACGACGCGCTCGCCGGCCTGCTCGCGGACGTGCACGGTGCCGTCGTCGTCCACCCGGCCGAACTCCCTGGCGGCCTTCGCGGCGGGGGAGTCGTCGGCGAGGGCCGGCACGGCCGGCACGGTCGGCACGGTCGGCACCGCCGGCGCGGCGGGGACCTCGGCTGCCGAGGGCGTCGTCGGGGCGGTACCCGACGGAGCGGGCCGGCGCGGCGGGTGCGGGACGGCGGACGGCTTGGGGCGCGGCACCGGGCGCGGGGCCGGGCGGTCAGCAGGGCTCGGCTCGACCGGGGCCGGGGCAGCGTCCTCGGCGGTCACCCCCGAGTCGGTGTCATCCCCGTCGGTCTCGTCCTGGTCCGTCTCGCCCGACTCAGCCTCGGCCGCGGGCTCTGCCGGCTCTTCGGCCGCGGGCTCTGCAGGCTCTTCGGCCGGCTCCGCGGCGGCGGGCTCTGCAGGCTCTTCGGCCGGCTCCGCGGCGGCGGGCTCGGGCGACTCCTCTGCCGTCTCCTCGGCCACGGGCTCTGCCGACTCGGTGTCCACCGGTGCGTCCGCGGGCGCCTCGACCGGGACGGCCTCGGTCGCCTCGGTCGGGGTCGTCTCCGACTGCGTCGACTCCGTCTCGGTCGCCTCGACCCGTCCGGTCGCGTCCGCCTCTGCGGGCTCCGTCACCGGCGTGCTCGCCTCGTTGTTCGCGGGATCGCTCACTGGGTCTCAACTCCTTCGATGGTGACCGGGGTCGCGGGGGAGCCGTCGCCGGCCCCGTCCGCGGTCCCCGCGTCAGCGACTGCCTGGACGACGTCCAGACCGGATGTGATGGTGCCGAACACGGTGTAACCACCCGCGGCGTCGGCCGGGATGGTCGAGTCCTCGTAGACGAGGAAGAACTGGGAGCCCATCGACTCGCCGTTGCCGCCCTGGCGCGCCATGGCGACGGTGCCCGCGGGGTAGACGTCGTCGGTCGGGGCGTTCTCGACGGGGCCGAACATGTACCCCGGGTCGCCGGTGCCGGTGCCGGTGGGGTCGCCGCACTGCAGCACGTAGATCCCCGAGGTGGTCAGCCGGTGGCACGACGTGTCGTCGAAGTACCCGGAGTCGGCGAGCGCGACGAAGCTCGCCACCGCCTGCGGTGCGGCGGCGCCGTCGAGGGAGAGGGTGATGTCGCCGGCGCTCGTCGTGAGCGTCGAGGTCCATTCGCGCCCCTCGGCCGCGGACGCGGGCGGCAGGGTGTGCTCACCGGTGCTGCTCGACGTGCTGCCGGTGGTGGCGTCAGGCTCCGCGGCGGGGTCCGTCCCGGGGTCCTGGGCCGCCGACAGCGCCCACCAGACCACGACGCCGATGACGAGGAGGGCCAGGACGACGCCGACGATCGACCATCGGCGCTGACGTCGTGCCCGCAGCTGCGCCTGGTGCCGCTCCCACTTCTCCTGGCGGCGGCGCGCCTGCTCGCGCTGCTTGCTCTTCGTCGACACCCCAGCTCCTTCGTCGTCCGCCGTGACGGCGCGCGCGGTCGACCACGGTGCGCCCACGGTCGGTACGGGACAGTCTAGGCACCGCGGCCGCCGGAGCCCCGCGGATTCTCGCGCCTCAGGTCACGGTCCGGTATCGACCTCGCCGCTCGCGGTCGCGGCGGCGGCAGGTCGGGACGCTAGCCTCGGGCCGTGGACGGACGGACGGGACACGACAGGACGACGGCGGACGACGACGGCGCAGGCGGCCCCGACGGGGGCGCTCCCCACGGACGGCTCGACGTCGCGGTGGTCGTCGCGCCGGTCTTCGGGACGAACTGCGCGCTCGTCAGCGCACCCGGCGGTGACTGCGTCGTCGTCGACGCGGGTGCGGGCGTCGCGGAGGCGGTCACGGCGTCGGTCGAGCGCCGCGGTCTCGTCCCGCGTGCCGTCCTCGCGACCCACGGCCACGTCGACCACACGTGGGACGCCGCGGAGCTGTGCGAGCGCTTCGGCGTGCCGCTCGTCCTCCACGCCGCGGACGCGTACCGGCTGGCGGACCCGTTCGGCACGCTCGAGCGACGGCCCGCGGCCTCCGCCGGACCGGGCGCCACGGGAGCGGCGCTGGTCTCGGGGCCGCTCGGCGAGGCGCTGCGTGCCGCCGGGGCGGGCCCGGGCGACTACCGGGAGCCGACCGACGTGCAGGCGTTCGAGGCCGACGCCGGCCACGCGCACGCACTGCGCCTCGGCGACCTCGTCCTGAGCGCCGTGGGGGCGCCCGGGCACACCGAGGGCTCCACGCTCTGCCTGCTCGGCCGACCGGGGGCCGGTCTCGTGCTGAGCGGCGACGTCCTGTTCGCGGGGTCAGTCGGGCGCACGGACCTGCCCGGCGGCGACGGGGCGACGATGTCGCGGACGCTGCGGGACGTCGTCGGGCGCCTGGACGCGCGCTGGGACGTGCTGCCGGGCCACGGTCCCGCGACGACCGTCGCCCGAGAGCTCGCGACCAACCCGTTCCTCGCCCAGGGCTGACGTCTGGAAGGATCAGGTCCCATGGCCAGGCCCACACCCCTCTCCGGATTCCCCGAATGGCTGCCCGACGGACGGATCGTCGAGCAGCACGTCCTCGACGTGCTGCGCCGCACGTTCGAGCTGCACGGCTTCGCGGGGGTCGAGACGCGCGCGGTGGAGCCGCTCGACCAGCTCCTGCGCAAGGGGGAGACGTCGAAGGAGGTCTACGTCCTGCGCCGGCTCCAGGAGGAGGCGGGGGAGGGCGACGAGGGCCGCACCGGTCGGCCCGAGAAGCAGCTCGGCCTCCACTTCGACCTGACCGTCCCGTTCGCCCGCTACGTGCTCGAGAACGCGGGGCACCTGGCGTTCCCCTTCAAGCGGTACCAGATCCAGAAGGTCTGGCGCGGGGAACGCCCCCAGGACGGGCGGTTCCGTGAGTTCACGCAGGCGGACATCGACGTCGTCGGTGCCGGCGAGCTGCCGTACCACTTCGAGGTCGAGCTCCCGCTCGTCATGGCGGAGGCGCTCGGCGCGCTGCGCGAGCTCGGGGTCCCCGAGGTGCGCGTGCTCGTCAACAACCGGCGCGTCGCCGAGGGCTTCTACCGCGGGCTCGGGCTCGACTCCGTAGACGACGTGCTGCGCCAGATCGACAAGCTCGACAAGATCGGCCCCGAGAAGGTCGCCGGCCTCCTCGTCGCGGAGGCCGGCGCGACGCCCGAGCAGGCGGACGCGTGCCTGGCCCTCGCCGCCATCAGCGGCACGGACACGACCGTGGTCGACCGCGTGCGGGCGCTCGCGGCCGAGCGTGGCGTGACGAGCGAGCTCATGGAGACCGGGCTGGGCGAGCTGGCCGCCATCATCGAGGCGGCGAGCGTACGCGCTCCCGGCGTCGTCGTCGCGGACCTCAAGATCGCCCGCGGCCTCGACTACTACACGGGCTCCGTGTACGAGACCGTGCTCGTGGGGCACGAGCAGCTCGGCTCGATCTGCTCCGGCGGCCGCTACGACACCCTCGCGTCCGACGGCGCGACGACGTACCCGGGCGTCGGGCTGTCGATCGGCGTCTCGCGGCTCGTCTCGCGCCTGCTGTCGGCGGGGCTGGTGCGCGCGACGCGCTCGGTGCCGAGCGCCGTCGTGGTGGCCGTGACGAGCGAGGAGTCCCGTCCGGCGTCGGACGCGGTGGCCACGGCGCTCCGGGCGCGCGGCATCCCCGTCGAGGTGGCGCCGAGCGCGGCGAAGTTCGGCAAGCAGATCCGGTTCGCCGACCGCCGCGGCATCCCGTTCGTGTGGTTCCCCGCGGCCGGGCAGCTCGACGACGCGGGCGAGCCGCGACCCGACCAGGTCAAGGACATCCGGTCGGGCGAGCAGGTCGACGCCGACGCCGCGTCGTGGGCGCCGCCTGCCGAGGATCTCTGGCCCCGGGTCGTGCCGGGAGCCTGATCCTCGCGCCCCGGGGTCCGGGCCGCGGGGCACGCGTCATCCGGTGAGCGCGCCGAGCCCGGTCAGCCAGCCGACGCGCGCGCCGAGCACGACGACGCCCGCGGCCGCTGCGAGGACCGCCACGGCCGCGAGCACGTCGCGCGAGCCGAGCGCGACCGGGCGGGAGGTCGTGCGCGGCCCGGCCCCGAGCCCGCGCGACTCGAGGGCGATCGCGAGCCGTTCGGACCGTCGGATCGCGCCGACGAGCAGCGCGAAGGCCGCCGTGCCCAGCGCGCGCGGCGAGCGTGGGAGATACCCCGCGGCGCGGCGCGGGTCCCGGACCGCCTGCGCGCACCGGATGGTGTGCCACGTGCCGGGAAGCTCCTCCAGCAGCCGGTGCGCCGCGAGCACGGCGAACGTCCACGTGGCGGGCAGCCGGGCGTGCTGGTGCAGGCTCGTCATGAGGCGCACGGGTTCCGTCGTCAGCACGAGCGTCAGGGACAGGACGCCGACGAACAGCGTGCGCAGCGCGAGCGAGGCACCGATCGTCAGCCCGGTCGCACCGACGGTGACGGGGCCCACGACGACCGCGTCGCCGCCGGGGCGCGTCAGGACGTTGACCACGAGCAGGCTCGTCGCGAACACGAGGAACGGCACGTGGCCCAGGGCGACGGCGCGCAGCGGCACCCGCCCGAGCACCAGGAGCGCGGCGAGGGCGAGGACGTAGCCGATCGCGGGCGTCACGGGGTCCGTCACGAGCAGCGCCGCGGTCGACAGCACCAGCACGGTCGCGAGCTTGACGGTCGGGTTCCACCGCGCGAGCGGGCTCATCCGTGCACCGCCGGGACACGGTCGTCGCGGCCGGTTCCCGACCGGGTGACGAGCGCCTCGTCGAGCGCACGGACGAGCGCGCGCATCCCGACCCCCTGGACCTGGCCCGAGCGCGCCCACCACTCGAGCAGCGGCGGCCGGGCGAGACGTGCACCGGCGCACAGCGCGTCGTCAGCGAGCGCGTCCGCGGTCTCCCGCGTCGCGACGATCCGGCCGTCGACGACGACGGCCACCCGGTCCGCGACCCGCGCGACGAGGGTCAGGTCGTGCGTGACGAGCGCGACGGCGCCCCCGCGGTCCGCGAGGTCTCGCAGGACCCGGGCGGTCGCGTCGGCCTGGGCGCGGTCGAGCCCGAAGGTCGGTTCGTCCGCGAGCAGGACCGGGGGATCGAGCACGGTCGCGGTCGCGAGGGACAGCCGCCGCTGCTCGCCGCCCGAGAGGCGGAACGGGTTCGAATCGGCGAGGTGGGTGAGCCCGTACGCCGCGAGCGTCCGCGCGACGCGCTCGTCGAGGTCGGCGACGCCCGCGAGGCGTGGCGACCACGCGACCTCGTCGCGGACGGTCCGCGCGAGGAGCTGGTGCTCGGGATCCTGGAAGACCATCGCGACGGGCGCCGTCCCGGCCACCGTCAGCGTGCCGGAGCGCGGTTCCAGCCCGGCGAGCCCCCGCAGCAGCGTGGACTTCCCGCTCCCGTTGGGTCCGACGACGGCGAGCACCTCGCCGGCGTGCAGGTCGAGGTCGACGTCGCGCACGACCGGCGCCCTCGACCGTGTCACCGTGAACGAGCGCGCACCGAGCGCGACGCGTGCTGGGCGGTCGAGGGACGGGGCAGTGGGTGACGGGGCGATGGGTGACGAGGAGGCGAGGTCGACGAGCCACGCGTCGGTGCGGTCGGAGCCGAGCGGTCCGGGTGCACCGGCCGCCTCGAGCAGCACGTCGAGAGGGAGCCAGCAGCCGAGCTCCACGAGCCGCTGCGCGTGCTCGCGCAGCACGACGCCGGTGGGGCCGTGCGCGACGACGCGCCCCCCGTCGTCGAGCACGAGCGTGGCGTCGGGCAGGCCGCCGAGCTCGTCGAGGCGGTGCTCCACGACCACCACGGTGCGCCGCTGCGGAGCCGGGCCGGACGGCCCGGGGTGCGCCGCGCCGTCGGGCCATGGCACACCCGGAACGCCCGCGATCCGGGCGACGAGCGATCCGATCTCGCGTGCTCCCGCGGGGTCGAGGAGCGCGGTGGGCTCGTCCAGGACGAGCACCGCGGGGTCGGTGACGAGCGCGGCGGCGAGCGCGACGCGCTGCGCCTCCCCGCCGGACAGCGCGCTCGTCGACCGCGCTCGCAGGTGCGTGGCCCCCGCCGCGGCGAGGGCCTGCGCGGACCGGTCGTCGATCGTGGCCGGGTCGGCGGCCCGGTTCTCGAGCGCGAAGCGCAGCTCGTCCTCGACGCCGCCGAGGCACAGCTGGTCGCCGGGGCTCTGCTGCACGAGACCGACGTCCGCGGCGAGGCGCGCCACGGCGACCTCGCGGGGGTCGTGGCCGACGACCTCCACGTCGCCGGTCACGTGGCCGGGCAGCGTGTGCGGGACGACCCCGGTGAGCACGCGCAGCAGCGTCGACTTGCCGCACCCGGACGGTCCGACGACGAGCAGCCCGCTCCCCTCGGGGACGTCCACGCTCACGCCGTCGAGCACGGGGAGGTCGTCGTGACCGACGCTGACGGTCAGGCGCCGGGTCCGCACGGCCGCCGGCGCCGCGGGGCGCGGTCCGGCCTCAGCCACGGCGCGCCCCGATCGCGAACGCGTCGAGGGCACCGGTGCGCGCGAGCGCGTCGCCGAGCAGGCGCGCGGCGATCCCGCACAGCAGCACGCACGACACGACCTGGATGCCGAGCCGGAGCATCGCGTAGTCCTGGCCGAGCCACCCGAACCGGACCGCGTTGAACGCGTACGTGACGAGGGCCGCGCTCACGCCGGACGTGACGAAGACCCACCAGCCGTAGCGGCGGTAGCGCGTGAGGGCGAAGGGCAGCTCGGCTCCCGCGCCCTGCACGAGCCCGACGAGCAGCAGGAGGGGCCCCGCGGGCGAGGCGAGGAACACGACCTCGACGAGCGCAGCGAGCGTCTCGGTGAGGATCCCGACGCCCGGCTTGCGCACGATGTACGTCGCGAGCGGTCCGACGACGATCCAGGCACCGGCGAGCACGTTCGCGGCGAGGTCGGCGAGCGGGCCCATCGCGAGCTGGAGCGGCGCCCAGAGCTGGACGAACGCCCAATAGACGAAGCCGAACACGACGCCGAGAACAGCGACGAGCACGGTCTCGTGGAGCGTCAGGCCGCGGCGCCGTCGGGACGTCCCTGGCGGGGGCGTGCCGGTTCGTTCGGCGGTTCGTCCGGCAGGTCGGGCTGCGGGTCGGGCGGTGGGCTCGGTCATGCGGGTCCCTTCGTCGGGCCGCGACGGGTGCACGACGACGCGTCCCGCACCTGCGCGCGCACGGTGCCCGGCTGCGCGGCCGTGCCGACGCGTGCGGGCGCGTGCGGGCGTAGGGGACGGTGACGTCGGCCCTGCTCCCTTCGCTGGTACGAACCAGATCAGGTTCCACGGGTCTGCCGGTGGGACACGGAGGTCCGGCCGGCACTCTCAGCGCTCGTGCGCTCCCCGGGGGCGTTCGGGCCGACCCTAGGGGCTCGTCCGCCCGCGGACAATCCCCGTCTCACGATCTCGGCTCGCCACGACCCTGCGGGAACACTTCTTGACACGCGCGTCGAACACCTGTTCGAATGGCGAGGTGCGATGGGACGGACAGGCGATCGGCGCGGACGACGGCGCGCTCCCGGGGCTGGAGCGCGCCGGGCTGGTGCGCAGCGTCCGCACGCCCGAGTTCGCCGGGATCACGTTCCACGAGGTCACCGCCAAGAGCGCACTGTCCAAGGTGCCCGCGATGTCGCGCATGCCGTTCCGCTGGACGGTCAACCCGTACCGCGGCTGCAGCCACGCCTGCTCGTACTGCCTGAGCCCGCAGACCCCCGTGCTCCTCGCCGACGGGACGCAGCGGCCCGTCGGCGAGCTCCAGGTGGGCGACGAGATCGTCGGCACCCAGGCGCACGGCGCCTACCGCCGGTACGTCCGCACCCGCGTGCTCGACCGCTGGACCACGCGCAAGCGCGCCTATCGCGTGACGCTCGCCGACGGGACGCGTCTGGTCGCGAGCGGTGACCACCGGTTCCTCACCGAACGGGGCTGGCGCCACGTGGTCGCAGGAGCGGGCCACCACGCCCACCTCGCGCTCGGGGACGTCCTCGTCGGCCCGGGACGGAGCGGCTTGCGGGAGCTCGCCGCCACGGCTGCGGCGGACGAGGATTCCGGCGCCTCGCCCCTCCTCGGGCGGGACGTCACCAGCGGTGACGCCCTGCGCGTCGAGTCGCTGGAGGCGCTCGGCGGCGCTGACGACCTCGTCGAGCTCGTCGACATCACGACGGGGACGCGCGACTTCGTCGCGGCCGGCGTCGTGAGCCACAACTGCTTCGCACGCCCGACGCACCAGTACCTCGACCTCGACGCGGGCGACGACTTCGACCGCGAGGTCGTCGTCAAGGTCAACGTCGACGACGTGCTGCGCGCCGAGCTGGCCAAGCGGACGTGGACGCACGAGCCCGTCGCGCTCGGGACGAACACCGACCCGTACCAGCGCGCGGAGGGCCGGTACCGGCTCATGCCGGGGATCGTCTCAGCGCTCGCGGACTCCGGCACGCCGCTGTCGATCCTCACCAAGGGCACGCTCCTGCGCCGCGACCTGCCGCTGCTCGTCGACGCGGCGTCGCGCGTCGAGGTCGGGGTCGGGGTGTCGCTCGCGCTGCTCGACCCCGAGCTGCAGGCGTCCGTCGAGCCCGGCACGCCGAGCCCTCGCGCACGCCTCGACCTGATCCGCACGATCCGCGAGGCAGGGCTGCCCTGCGGTGTCATGGTCGCCCCCGTGCTGCCGTGGCTCACGGACTCCACGCGCGCGCTCACCGACCTCCTCGACGCGGTGAAGGACGCGGGTGCCACCGGGGTGACCGTGCTGCCGCTGCACCTCAAGCCCGGGACGCGGGAGTGGTTCATGTCCTGGCTCGCGCGCGAGCACCCCCGCCTCGTCCCCGGGTACGAACGGGTCTACGACCGCGGCACGTACGCGTCCAAGGCCTACCGGTCCTGGTTGTGGGACCGTGTGCGCCCGATGCTCGAGACGCGGGGCTTCGCCGTCTCGGGCCACCGCGGCCCGTCGGGCGTCGAGGGTCGCTACCGGAGCGGCGAGCTCGGCGGGCTCGGTGCCGCCGAGCCGCCCGTCGACGGCGCGTACCCCCGCGGCAGCCTCGCCCGCCCGGCCGCCCCGTCGGCGGCCGGAGGGGCGCTCGCCGGCATGCCGGTCGACGGCGGCGCGCTCGACCTCGCGGGCGGCGGCGTGGAGCAGGTGCTCTTCTGAGGCCCGCTGTCAGCGGTCGGCGAGGCGGGCCGGGAACCCGCCCGTCGCGACCGGGCCCCAGCGGATGATCGTCACCCGGACGAGGCACTTGCCCTGCGCGACCATCGCCGCGCGGTACTCGTCCCAGTCCGGGTGCTCGCCCGAGATCGCGCGGTAGTAGTCGACGAGCGGCTCGACCGCGTCGGGCAGCTCGATCACCTCGGCGGTCCCGTCCACCTGGACCCACGGGTCGGAGAATCCCGGACCGAGCGACAGGAGCGACGCCTGCGGCCGACGACGCAGGTTCGCGGCCTTCGCGCGCTCCGGGTACGTCGACACCACGACCCGGCCCTCACCGTCGACCCCGTACGTCACCGGGCTGAGCTGCGGCGAGCCGTCGGAACGCGTCGTGACGAGCACCCCGTCGTGGCGCGAGCGGAGCAGCTCGACGAGCTCGTCACGCTCGATCCGGCGGGCGGTGGCGATGGTGCGGGGCATGCGGATCCTCCTGGTGGGCTCGGGTGCGTCACCGACTAGACTCGCACGGGCGCTCGTCGCGCCCCCACTCCTCACGCGACCCCTCGTACGACATGGAAGGACGAACTCCGTGCTCCGCACCCACACGGCCGGCTCACTGCGGGCCGAGCACACCGGTCAGACCGTCACCCTCACGGGCTGGGTCGACCGTCGGCGCGATCACGGGGGAGTGGCCTTCATCGACCTGCGCGACGCGTCCGGCATCGCCCAGGTCGTCATCCGCGACGAGTCCGTCGCCCACCCGCTCCGCAACGAGTTCGTGCTCCAGGTCACCGGCGAGGTCTCGCGGCGCCCCGACGGGAACGAGAACCGGAACCTGCCGACGGGCGAGATCGAGGTCCTCGCGAGCGACGTCGTCGTGCTCAACACGTCCGAGGCACTGCCGTTCCAGGTGTCGACGGCGCTCGCGGACACCGAGACGATCGGCGAGGAGGCGCGCCTCAAGCACCGCTACCTGGATCTGCGCAGGCCTGCGCCGTCTGCTGCGCTTCGCCTGCGGTCCAAGGTCAACCAGGCCGCGCGCCGCGTGCTCGACGCCGAGGAGTTCGTCGAGATCGAGACCCCGACCCTCACGCGCTCCACGCCCGAGGGCGCGCGCGACTTCCTCGTGCCCGCGCGCCTGTCGCCCGGTTCCTGGTACGCCCTGCCCCAGTCGCCGCAGCTGTTCAAGCAGCTGCTCATGGTCGCGGGCATGGAGCGCTACTACCAGATCGCGCGCTGCTACCGCGACGAGGACTTCCGCGCCGACCGCCAGCCCGAGTTCACGCAGCTCGATGTCGAGATGAGCTTCGTCGAGCAGGACGACGTCATCGCGCTCGCCGAGAAGATCCTCGTCGCGCTGTGGGAGCTCGTGGGGTACACGATCCCGACGCCGATCCCGCGCATGACGTTCCACGACGCGATGCGGCTGTACGGCAGCGACAAGCCGGACCTGCGCTTCGGCAACCCGCTCGTCGAGCTCACGGACTACTTCAAGGACACGCCGTTCCGCGTGTTCCAGGCCGAGTACGTGGGCGCCGTCGTGATGGCCGGCGGCGCCTCGCAGCCGCGCCGCCAGTTCGACGCGTGGCAGGAGTGGGCCAAGCAGCGCGGCGCTCGCGGCCTCGCCTACGTGACGTTCCAGGAGGACGGGACGCTGGCCGGTCCCGTCGCCAAGAACCTGTCCGACGCCGAGCGCGAGGGCCTGCAGGCCGCGACGGGCGCGCGGCCGGGTGACGCCGTGTTCTTCGCCGCCGGCAAGACGTCCGACTCGCGCGCGCTGCTCGGTGCTGCGCGCCAGGAGATCGCGAAGCGCACGGGGGCGATCGACGAGAACGCGTGGGCCTTCGTGTGGGTCGTCGACGCGCCGCTGTTCAAGCCGACCGGGGAGGCCGCCGCCGAGGGCGACGTCACGCTCGGCAGCTCTGCCTGGACGGCCGTGCACCACGCGTTCACGTCCCCGACGCCGGAGTGGGTCGACACGTTCGAGTCCGCGCCGGGCGACGCGCTCGCCTACGCGTACGACATCGTGTGCAACGGCAACGAGATCGGCGGCGGCTCGATCCGTATCCACCGCCGCGACGTGCAGGAGCGCGTGTTCGACGTCATGGGCATCGGCCCCGAGGAGGCGCAGGAGAAGTTCGGCTTCCTGCTCGACGCCTTCAAGTTCGGCGCGCCGCCGCACGGCGGCATCGCGTTCGGCTGGGACCGCATCGTCGCGCTGCTCACGCAGTCGGACTCGATCCGCGACGTCATCGCGTTCCCCAAGTCCGGCGGCGGCTACGACCCGCTGACGCAGGCGCCCGCGCCGATCACGCCGGAGCAGCGCAAGGAGGCGGGCGTCGACGCCAAGCCGGCTGCGAAGGGTGAGCCCGGAAACCTCCCGGCGGCCGCCGCGGAGTGACGACCAGCACCTCCCGTGAGGGCGTGCCGACCCGGGACCGGGACGGCGCGCCCTCACGCGTGTCGCGGGTCTCGCGGGTGCCGTCCGCGTGGGACGACCATCCCGTGGTGCGCGCTGAGCGGCACGCGTGGGACGTCCTCGACGTCGGAGCGCGGGACGACGCGCTCGTCGTGCGACGCGCGCTCGACGACGACCGGGTGGGGCTGTGGGGACTCGGCACGCCCGACGGTGTCGCGCGCCTCCTCCTCGACGAGACCGACCTGGCCGCGAACGCGGTGCGCTCGTCGCTCCCGCACGGGACGACGGCCGCGGCGTCCGCCCTCGTCGACGGCTCCGTCGCGCGCCTGCCGGCGCACCTGCGCACGGAGCCCGTCTCGCGGTGGGACTGGTTCACCGCGACGACCGATCCGCCCGTCCAGCCGGGGGAGGAGCGCGTCGTCGAGCTCGACGGGGCCCTCGGACGCGCGGCGGCGCGTGCCGCTCTCGACCGCGCGAACCCCGCGGCGGAGCTCGACCCGCACGACCCGGCCACGCGGTGGTGGGGCTGGCAGGACGATGCGGGCGTCGTGCGCGGGGTCGCCGGGGCGCGGTGCGAGGGACCGGGCGTGCCCTGGGTGCTCGGGGGCGTCGCCACGGACCCGGCGGTGCGTGGGCGCGGCGTCGCGCGGTCCGTCACGGCGGTCGCCACGCGTGCCGCGCTCCGGCACGACGAGATCGTCGTCCTGGGCATGTACGCGGACAACGGCGCCGCGCGACGCGTCTACGAGCGGCTCGGGTACGTCGTCACGCAGCAGTTCGAGTCACGCCGCTGATCCGGCGCCGGTCCGGGCCGGTCCCGCCGCGGACCTGACCGACCATGCCCGGCCGTGCTGCCGGACGCCCGCTGTCAGTGCGAGAGCGAGAGCCGCCGCTGCACCCGACGCAGGGGGCCCGGCGCCCACCAGTTGAACCGGCCGAGGAGCGTCATCGTGGCCGGCACGAGGAGCAGGCGGACGATCGTCGCGTCGATGAGCACCGCGACCGCGAGGGCGAAGCCCACCTCCTTGATGACGAGGAGATCGCCGAACACGAAGCCCGTGAAGACGACGACGATGATCGCGGCGGCCGACGTGATGATCCGGCCGGACCGCTGGAGCCCGAGCCGGACCGCCTCGTCGTTCGGGTGACCGGCGTCGTAGAGCTCCTTGACGCGCGCGAGGAGGAACACCTCGTAGTCCATCGCGAGCCCGAACGCGAAGGCGACGACCAGGGCGACGACGTACGTCTCGATCCCCCCGACCGACGAGAACCCGAGCAGCCCCTCGAGGTGGCCGTCCTGGAACACCCACACCAGCACGCCGAGGGACGCCGCGAGCGAGAGCACGTTCGTGAGCAGCGCCTTGACGGGGATCACGACAGAGCCGGTCATGAGGAACAGCAGGATCATGGTGGCGACCACGACGATCCCCACCGCCCACCACACCCGTTCTCCGAGCGCGTCGAGGAAGTCCACCTGGCCGGCGGCCTGGCCCGTGACCCACACCTCCGTGCCCGCGTCGAGAGCGCGCACGTCGCGCACGACGGAGACGGCCTCCGGGCTGCCGGCGTCGCCACCCTCGACGTGGATGCCGACGACGGCGTAGCCGTCGAGCGCCGCCGCCGGGTCCACCTGCGCGACGCCGTCGACGCCCTCGACCTGGTCCGCCCAGGCCTGCGCCCCCTCGACACCGCCGTCCACCACGGCGACGACCTGCGGGCCCGCGCTCGACGGGTACTCAGCGGCGAGCTCGTCGACGAACTCGCGCTGGGGCGCGCTCGGCGGCAGCAGCTCGATCCCCGAGTTGCGCATGTGCAGGCCCAGCACGGGGAGCGCGAGCACCACGAGCAGGCCGACCGTCGTGAGCAGCACCCACCACGGGTGGCGCTGGACGCGCCCGGCGAGACGCGAGAAGACGCCCTCGTCGGACTGCACGTCGGCGGTGCGCGCGAGGACGCGCCGCAGTCCCGGGACCCGACCCAGGAGTCCGGGCCTGGCGAGCCTGCGGCCCGTGAACGCGAGCAGCGCCGGCACGAGCGTCAGCGCGGTGGCGACGGCGATCAGCACGACGGCGAGCCCGCCGGCACCCACCGAGCGCAGGATGTCGGGCCGGAAGACCATGAGTCCGGCGATCGAGATCGCCACCGTGAGCGCCGAGAACGCGACGGTGCGCCCGGCCGTCGCCATCGTCCGGACGAGTGCCTCGTGCACCACCCCGTCGCCGCGTCGTCGTCGCAGCGACGGGTCGTCGCCGGCGTCGATCAGCCGGTGCAGCTCCTCGCGGAACCGCGAGACGACGAGGAGCCCGTAGTCGATCGACAGCCCGAGCCCGAGCACGGTGACGACGTTGACGACCGATGCGTCGACGTCGAGCAGGTACGTCAGGCCGAACAGCGCGCCGAGGCCGCTGCCGATGGACGCGATGGCCCCGGCCATGGGCATCGCGGCGGCGAGGAACCCGCCGAAGACGAGCACCATGATGAGCAGCGCGACCGGGAGCGAGACCTTCTCGCCCGTCGTGAGGTCCTCCTGGACCTGCGTCGTGATCGCCTCGACGATGAGGTCGTTCGACCCGACGAGCCCGGTCGCGTCGCCCGCCACGTCGGGAGCGGCGTCGGCGAGCTCCGCGGGGACGGCCTCGAGGTCCTCCACGACCTGGGCGGCCACGGCGTCCGACCGCTCGGGCTCGAGGTCGGTGCGCAGCGTGACCACCGTGAGGAAGCCGTCGCCGCTCTCCGCGACGAGCGGCTGGGCCGCCTCGTCCTCGACGCCGCCGGGCAGGACGTACGGGTTGATGACGGTCTCGACACCCTCGATCGCGACGAGACCCGCGTTGAGGTCCGTCATGGCGTCCGCGACCGCGGTGTCCGCCGGGTCGACGCCGCGGACCAGGAGCGTGATCTCGGGTCCGCTGTCGTCGTTGTCGGCGAGGATCTCGTCCGCCTGCGCGCTCGGGGAGCCGGGTACCGACGGCGCACCGGTCGTCACGCGGTCGAACAGGCCTTCGCCCTGGACCCCGAACAGCGCGACCGCGAAACCGACGGCCGTGAGCACGACCCAGACGAGGACCGTGAGGCGGGGATGGCGGGCGATGCGGCGACCGAGGCTCGAGAACACGAGCGTCAGCATCCCATCCGGCCTCGTGGGCTGTCAGATCGCGTGCGCCGCTGTGGACGACCTTCACCCGACCTCCCCGAGCGGACCGCGCCGTCGGTGGCGGTGCGTAGGCTCGTCCGCATGCCCACCCCGCTCACCGGCGACCTCTTCGGCGGCGACCTGTTCGGTGCCGCGACCTCCGGCACCCAGGGGACGCCTCGCCCGGGTCCCGGCGCGCCCCTCGCCGTCCGCATGCGCCCGGCGACGCTCGACGAGGTCGCCGGTCAGTCGCACCTGCTCGTGGCGGGGTCACCCCTGCGCCGGCTCATCGAGGCGGGCGCGCCCGGTACGTCGCGCGCCGCCCCCGGCTCGGTGATCCTGTGGGGCCCGCCCGGCACGGGCAAGACGACGCTCGCGTACCTCATCGCGACCGCCTCCGGACGCCGGTTCGTCGAGCTCTCCGCGGTCACCGCGGGCGTGAAGGACGTGCGCGCCGTCGTGGAGGACGCGCGTCGCCGCCTCGCGACGGGCGGCGAGGAGACCGTCCTGTTCATCGACGAGGTCCACCGCTTCTCCAAGTCCCAGCAGGACGCGCTGCTGCCCAGCGTGGAGAACCGCTGGGTCACGCTCGTCGCCGCGACCACGGAGAACCCGAGCTTCTCCGTGAACTCGCCGCTGCTCTCCCGGTCCCTCCTGCTCACGCTCCAGCCGCTCGACGACGACGACGTGCGCGCCCTCGTGCGGCGCGCCGTCGCCGACGGACGGGGGCTGGACGGCCTCGTCGAGCTCACGGACGAGGCGGAGGGTCACCTCGTCCGGCTAGCCGGCGGGGACGCCCGCAAGGCGCTCACGGTGCTCGAGGCCGCGGCCGGCGCGGCGCTCTCCGACCCGCCGGGCATCGCTCCGGACGACGTGCCTGCCGGATCCGCCGGGAAGCCGGCGGACGAGGAGGGGCACGCGTCGGAGGACGCCGCACCCTCGTCGCGGCCCGACGTCGCGGTCGTCGACCTCGACACGGTCGAGCGCGCCGTCGACGTCGCCGCCGTGCGGTACGACCGCGACGGCGACCAGCACTACGACGTGGTCTCCGCGTTCATCAAGTCGATGCGCGGCTCCGACGTGGACGCGTCGCTGCACTACCTCGCGCGCATGATCGCGGCGGGCGAGGACCCGCGGTTCATCGCCCGCCGCATCGTCATCGCGGCCGCCGAGGACGTGGGCATGGCGGACCCCTCGGCGCTCCAGACCGCCGTCGCCGCCGCGCAGGCCGTGCAGCTCATCGGCATGCCGGAGGGGCGCATCGTCCTCGCCGAGGCGGTCGTCCACCTCGCGACGGCGCCGAAGTCGAACGCCGCGTACCTCGGGATCGACGCGGCTCTGGCCGACGTGCGCGCCGGCCGGGCGGGCTCGGTGCCGCCGCACCTGCGCGACGCGCACTACCCGGGCGCGAAGCAGCTCGGCCACGGCGCCGGGTACCGGTACGCGCACGACGCGCCGCACGCCGTCGCCCCGCAGCAGTACCTGCCCGACTCGCTCGACGGCGCCCGCTACTACACGCCGAGCGACCGGGGCTACGAACGCCAGGTCGCGGAGCGGCTGGCGCGCGTGCGGGAGATCCTCGACCAGCGCACCCCGAGATAGCGATCCCCGGCCGAGATAGCGACCCCCGACCGGCTACGCCGACGCCTCGGACCGCAGATCGCCATCTCGCGAGATCGTCCGTCTCGCAGGCGTCGACGACCGACCACAGGGACCCTCGCCCCGTCCGGCCGTCCACAGGCGGTGGCGCGGACAGGGACACCGGCCGGCGTGCCTGTGGGGATGACGACCATGCCGCAGACACGACCCCCGTCCCGACCCGGAGGTCCACGACCTCGGCCACGACGGCTCCCGGAGCTCGTCCGGTCATGGCGGTCCGGCGCGAGCGGGAGCACCTGACCAACCTGGCAGCGGCCATGCAGACCTTGACCACCGACCTCTGGGCGAGCCGCACGAGCGCCGCGCTGCTGTGGGGCTGCTGGACGTTCGGACTGCGGCGCGAGGCGGAGATCACCCAGCTGCGTCCGCCGGAAATCAGGAGATCGGCTGGTCCGGTCCGACGACACTGGACCACGCTCCCGCACCGGGACCGGACCGTGCTCGACGGGGTCCCGGTGACGACCCTCGAGCGCACGACGGTGGACTGCGCGCTCACGCTCCCGGGCGAGCAGGCCGCCGTCGTCGCCGAGTCCGCCCTGCGCATCGGCGTCGACCGGTCCGTCGTCCGGGCGATCCTCGCGGAGTCGCCGGGCGAGGCGCGGCTGCGGTGGCTCCTCGCCGATGCGGGCTGCCCCCGCTCTCCGCGGCGATCGAGGTGCGGACATGGGTGGGCTCGCGGTGGATCGACCTCGGGTGGCCGGACGTCAAGGTCGGGTTCCAGTTCGACGGTCGCGTCAAGTACGAGGGCGACCCGGCGGAGGTCGCGCGGAAGCTGCTCGAGGAGAAACGACGCCATGACGCCGTGGTCGAGGCGGGCTGGATCCTCCTCCGGGTGACCTGGGACGAGCTGGATGACGTCGCTCTCTCGACCGGGGATCGCTATCTCGCGGGTGCGGTAGACTTCTCAGGTTGCCTTCCGGCGACCACCTGGGACCTCGGCCCCGACCCGTCTTCTCCTCTCCAGGAGAGCGTCGCGGTCCATCGGCTGGTCCCGCACCCGGCTCTCGACGTCTCGTCGAGGACGACGGGTGTGACGTCAGTACCCACACGACAGGAATGAGATACCGCTGTGACGTCTGTCAAGCGCTCGCGCCGCCAGGTCCGCCTGAGCCGCGCCCTGGGCATCGCCCTGACCCCGAAGGCCGTCAAGCACTTCGAGAAGCGCCCGTACCCCCCGGGCGAGCACGGCCGTGCGCGCCGTCGCACCGAGTCGGACTACGCGGTCCGTCTGCGCGAGAAGCAGCGCCTGCGCGCGCAGTACATGCTGCGTGAGAAGCAGCTCGCCCGCGCGTACGAGGACGCCCGCAAGGACAAGGGCCTGACCGGTGAGGCGCTCGTCGAGAACCTCGAGACCCGTCTCGACGCTCTCGTCCTGCGTGCCGGCTTCGCCCGCACGATCCTGCAGGCGCGCCAGCACGTGACGCACCGCCACATCCTCGTGGACGGCAAGATCGTGGACCGCCCCTCGTTCCGCGTGAAGCCGGGCCAGACCCTCCAGGTCAAGCCCAAGAGCCAGGCGACCACGCCGTTCCAGGTCGCGGCCGCGGGCGCGCACCGCGACGTGCTGCCGGCCGTCCCGGCCTACCTGGACGTCCAGCTCGAGAAGCTCAGCGCGATCCTCGTGCGTCGCCCGAAGCGTGCCGAGGTCCCCGTGACCTGCGAGGTCCAGCTCGTCGTCGAGTACTACGCTCGCTGAGTCCCGCTCCGGACGCCTCGCTCACCGCTTCGTCGGCGAGCGAGGCGTTCGTGCGTCCGGGCAGGTCTGGTCCGCGAGCCCGGTCTGCAGGTCCCATCGTCGGGTCAGGCCGCCCTGCGGCCCTTCGACGGCGCGGGGCGGGTAGTGTTTCGCGGGCGTGATCCGTCGTATTCAGGCACAGGAGGAAGAATGTCCCTGGGAGATGTGGCCGGCCTCATCGCCGCGATCGCCTTCGTGCTGCTCGTGGGCCTGCTCGCGGTGCCCCTCCTCAAGCTCGGTCGTGTGCTCGACGAGGCGCGCGCGAGCATCAAGGAGGTCACGGACCACTCCGTGCCGATCCTCGACGAGGCGGCGACGACGGTGGCGACCACCAACAGCCAGCTCGTCAAGGTGGACACCATCACGACGTCGGCCGCGCAGGTGAGCGAGAACGTCTCCGCCCTCACCGGCCTGTACGCGGCGACGTTCGGTGCGCCGCTCGTCAAGGTCGCGGCCTTCACCTACGGCGTCCGGCAGGCGTTCGCCCGCTCGTTCGGCCGGTCGACCGGCGGCACCTCGTCCGGCGAGAAGGGCGCGCGCTGATGCGCCGCGTCTTCTGGGTCGGCGTGGGCGTCGCGATCACGGTCGTCGTGGTCGTGAAGGGCCGGCAGGTCCTCGCGCGCTACGCGCCGGCGTCGCTCGTCGACCAGGCGACCGACCGGGTCAACGGCCTCGGGGAGAAGGCCGTGCACCTCGTCCGCGACTTCCGCACGGAGTTCACGACGGCGCGCGATGCGCGCGAGCGCGAGCTCCTGGCGGCCCTCCTCGCCGAGGGGCAGGAGGACCCCGCCGCGGTCCGCGCGCGTCGCGCCACCGCCGGCCGGCACACGAGACCGGACGCTCGCGCAGACGGCGACGACGACGAGGACCTCCTCGGTTACTCCTTCTGACGCCGAACGCCTGCCCGAATCCTGTGGCCCTGCCGGGCCCGCCCCACGAAGACCGAAGGACATCATGCGCACCGCCGAGATCCGCAAGCGCTGGCTCGACTACTTCGCCGACCGCGATCACACCGTGGTCCCCTCGGCGTCCCTCGTCTCGCCCGACCCGTCGACGCTGTTCACCATCGCCGGCATGGTCCCGTTCATCCCGTACATGACGGGTGAGCAGACGCCGCCGTGGGACCGCGCGACGAGCGTGCAGAAGTGCGTGCGGACGCTCGACATCGACGAGGTCGGCAAGACGACGCGGCACGGCACGTTCTTCCAGATGAACGGCAACTTCTCGTTCGGCGACTACTTCAAGGAAGGTGCGATCACCTACGCCTGGGACCTCATCACGAGCCCGCAGGCCGAGGGTGGCTACGGCTTCGACCCCGAGACCATCTGGGTGACCGTCTACCACGACGACGACGAGGCGCGTCAGCTCTGGAAGCGCATCGCCGGGCTGCCCGACGAGCGCATCCAGGCGCGCGGCAAGGCGGACAACTACTGGACGACGGGCCAGCCCGGGCCGGCCGGCCCGTGCTCGGAGATCTACGTCGACCGTGGGCCCGCGTACGGCAAGGAGGGCGGGCCCGTCGTCGACGAGGACCGCTACCTCGAGATCTGGAACCTCGTGTTCATGCAGTACGCGATCGACGACGTGCGCTCCAAGGAGGAGTTCCGCATCGTCTCCGAGCTCGCGCGCAAGAACATCGACACGGGCATGGGCCTCGAGCGTGTCGCGTACCTGCTCCAGGGCAAGGACAACCTCTACGAGATCGACGAGGTCTTCCCCGTCATCTCGGCAGCGCAGGAGCTCTCGGGCAGGCGCTACGGGGCGAACCGGGACGACGACGTGCGCATGCGCGTCGTCGCCGACCACGTGCGCTCGGCGCTCATGATCATCAGCGACGGCGTGCGCCCCTCGAACGAGGGCCGCGGCTACGTCCTGCGCCGCCTGCTGCGCCGCTCCGTGCGCGCGATGCGTCTGCTGGGGGTCGAGGGCCACGCGCTGCCGGCGCTGTTCCCCGTGAGCCGCGACGCCATGGCCGCCTCCTACCCGGAGGTCGCGACCGACTTCGAGCGCATCTCCTCGATCGCGTACGCGGAGGAGGACGCGTTCCGGCGCACCCTGACGTCCGGGACGACGATCCTCGACACGGCCGTGTCGAGGGCGAAGGCGACGGCCGGCCCGAGCGGCACGCCCGTGCTCGGCGGGGACCAGGCGTTCGCGCTGCACGACACCTACGGGTTCCCGATCGACCTGACGCTCGAGATGGCTGCCGAGCAGGGCGTGCAGGTCGACGAGAAGGCGTTCCGCTCCCTCATGGCCGAGCAGCGTACGCGCGCCCGTGCCGACGCGCTCGCCAAGCGCTCGGGCGGCGTGGACACCGCTGCGTACGAGTCGCTCGCCTCGGAGCTCTCCACGCCCCTCGAGTTCCTCGGGTACACCGAGTCGACCGCGGCCGTGAAGGTCGCCGGTCTGCTCGTCGACGGCGTGCCCGCTCCGGCGGCGACCGCTCCGGCGGACGTCGAGGTCGTGCTCGACCGCACGCCCTTCTACGCCGAAGCCGGCGGCCAGCTCGCCGACCACGGCACGATCGTGCTCGACGGCGGCGCGACCATCGAGGTCGACGACGTGCAGCGTCCGATCAAGGGCCTGTCGGTGCACCGAGGCCGCCTCGTCGAGGGGACCGCGGCGCTGGGCGACCCCGGCACCGCGACGATCGACACGGCGCGCCGCAAGGCGATCAGTCGTGCGCACTCGGCGACGCACATGATCCACAAGGCGCTGCAGGAGTCGCTCGGCAAGGACGCGACGCAGGCCGGTTCGGAGAACGCGCCGAGCCGCATCCGGTTCGACTTCCGCCGCTCGTCGGCGGTGCCGGGCGGGGCGCTGTCGGAGATCGAGGAGCGGGTCAACACCCAGCTCGCCGAGAACCTCGACGTCACGGACCAGCTCATGCCGATCGCCGAGGCGCGCGCGATGGGCGCGATGGCCCTGTTCGGCGAGAAGTACGGCGACACCGTGCGCGTCGTGTCGATCGGCGGCGACTGGTCGCGCGAGCTGTGCGCGGGCACGCACGTGCAGCGCACGGGCCAGCTCGGCCTCGTCACGCTGCTCGGCGAGTCGTCCATCGGTTCCGGCGTGCGCCGCGTCGACGCGCTCGTGGGCGACGGCGCGTACGGCTTCCAGGCCAAGGAGCACGCGCTCGTCGGGCAGCTCACCGGACTGCTCAACGTGCGCAGCGACGAGCTCCCCGACCGGGTGGGCTCGCTCGTGTCGCGGCTGCGCGACGCCGAGAAGGAGCTCGCCCAGCTGCGTCAGGCGCAGCTGCTCGCCGTCGCCGGGTCGCTGGCTGCCAGCGCGGAGCGTGTTGGCGAGGTGCGCGTCGTCGTGCACGACGCCGGGGAGGTCGCCTCGGCGGACGACCTGCGGGCGCTCGCCCTCGACGTGCGCGGTCGCCTCGGGGAGTCCGAGCCGAGCGTCGTCGCCGTCGGTGGTGTCGCGAAGGGCCGCCCACAGGTGGTCGTCGTGACGAACGCGTCCGCGCGCGCGGCCGGGCTGCGTGCCGGCTCGCTCGCGAAGACCGCGGCCCAGACGCTCGGCGGCGGAGGCGGCGGCAAGGACGACATGGCCCAGGGTGGCGGCACCGACGTCTCGGCGCTGCCCGCCGCTCTGCAGGGCGTGCGCGACGGCGCCTCCTCGGCCGCGTGACGGTGCCCGCCGTTCCCCTGCCCGACGCCGGGCGCGCCCTCCCGCGGGGGGCGCGCCTGGGCGTCGACGTCGGCAGCGTGCGTGTCGGCCTGGCCGCGAGCGACCCCGACGGTCTCGTCGCGACCCCGGTCGAGACGCTCGCCCGTGACGCCGCCGCAGGTCAGGGCGTCCCGCGGGACGTCGCCCGGGTCGCGCAGGAGGTGCAGGAGCGCGGCGCCGCCGTCGTCTACGTCGGCCTGCCGCGGCACCTCTCGGGGGCCGAAGGTGCCGCCGCGCAGGATGCCCGGGCGTACGCTGGGAGCGTGGCACGCGCCGTCGCACCCGTCCCGGTGCACCTCGTCGACGAGCGGATGACGACGGTGAGCGCCCACCAGGTGCTCCACGCCGCCGGGCGCTCGGGCCGCAAGCACCGCGCCGTCGTCGACCAGGCAGCGGCCGTTATCATTCTGCAGACCGCTCTCGACGCCGAGCGGGGCGCGGGGGCGCGCGCCGGAGAACCTGTAGACCCGACAGGAGACCACCGACAGTGACCGACCTGTTCGAACGCCCCACCGTCCAGGGGGACCAGCAGCCGGCGCGATCGTCGCGCTCGGCGGAGCGCGCGCGCCGCGCCGCGAAGAAGCGCAAGGCGCGGCGTCGTCGTCGCGCCGCGGTCGTGGTGCTCGTCTCGCTGCTCGTCGTGGGGGGCGCCGGTTACGTCATCTCGCAGAACGTCACGAGCCTCTTCGGCTTCGACAACCCGCTGGAGGCGAAGGACTTCGAGGGTCCCGGCACCGAGCCCGTGGACGTCGTGATCGAACCGGGCTCGACGGGACGCGACATGGGCACGGCGCTCGTCGACGCGGGCGTGGTCGCGAGCACCGCGGCGTTCGTCGAGGCGTTCGAGGCCAACGGCAACGCCGGGACGATCCAGCCCGGGACGCACACGCTGCTCAAGGGCATGAGCGCGGAGTACGCCGTCGCGCGCCTGGTCGCGAACGACAGCCGGGTCGAGACGAAGATCACCATCCCGGAGGGATGGACGGTCGAGCGTGTGCTCGACCAGACGTCCTCCGTGACCGGTATCCCCGTCGAGGAGCTCCAGGCCGCGATGGCAGACACCGCGGCGACCGGCCTGCCCGCCGAGGCGAACGGGAACTACGAGGGCTGGCTCTACCCGACGACGTACGTCCTGGAGCCGGACGAGACGACGGCCATCGGAGTGATCCAGCGCATGGTCAGCCAGACGGTGCTCGAGCTCGACGGTCTCGGCGTTCCTGCAGCCGACCGGCAGACCGTGCTCATCAAGGCATCCCTCATCGAGCGCGAGGCGAAGCACGACGAGGACCGCCCGAAGATGGCGCGCGTCATCGAGAACCGGCTCGCGGTCGGCGAGCGGCTCGGGATCGACGCGGCCGTCGCGTACGGCGCCGGGAAGTCCGGAGAGGACCTCACGCGGGACGACCTGGCCGACACGAGCAACCCGTACAACCTGCGCGCGCTGACCGGGCTGCCGCCGGGGCCGATCGCCTCGCCTGGCAAGGCGTCCGTCGAAGCCGTGCTGAACCCTGAGCCGGGGGACTGGATGTTCTGGGTCACTGTGAACCTCGACACCGGCGAGACGATCTTCACGGAGACCTACGCGGAGCACCAGGTGTACGAGCAGCAGCTCAAGCAGTGGCTCGAGGAGAACGCCGGGTGAGCGGGTCGTCCACGCCGCGCCGTGCCGCGGTCCTCGGGCACCCGGTCGCGCACTCGCTGTCCCCGGTGCTGCACCGGGCCGCCTATGACGCGCTCGGGCTCGACGGCTGGCGGTACGACGCGATCGACACGACCGAGGAGCAGCTCCCGGTGCTCGTGTCGACGCTCGACGCGTCGTGGGCCGGGCTGAGCCTGACGATGCCGCTCAAGCACGCGGTGATCCCGCTGCTCGACCACGTGGACCCGCTCGCGAACGTCGTCGGTGCGGTGAACACCCTCGTGGTGCAGCCGACGGGCGGTCGGCGACCGACGTTCGTCGGCACCAACACGGACGTGCACGGCCTCGTCGCCGCGCTGCGCGAAGGGCTCGGCAAGCGCTCGGTGAGGTCTGCGGTCGTGCTCGGCGCGGGCGCGACCGCGGCGTCCACCCTCGCCGCTCTCGCCGAGCTGGGCTGCGCGTCCCCGACGGTGCTGGTCCGCTCGCTCGGTCGCACCGGCGGTCTCCAGCGTGCCGCGCACCGCATGGGCGTCGAGCCGCGGTTCGAGATCCTTGACCCGACGGCCGCGACGGTGCACGACCGCCTCGCCGGAGCGGACGTCGTCGTCGCGACGCTCCCGTCCCGCGCCGCGGACCCGGTGGCGGACGCGCTCGCGACGTCCGGGACCATGCCCGGGGGAGTCCTCCTCGACGTCGTCTACGATCCCCAGCCGACAGCGCTCTCCGCGGCCTGGGCTGCGGCGGGCGCGACCGTCGTGGGGGGCGAGCGCATGCTCCTGCACCAGGCAGCGGAGCAGGTGCGTCTCATGACCGGCTGCGCTGCGCCGCTTGATGCGATGGGCTATGTCCTCTTGTCCAAGATGACCTAGGCGCCAGCCTTGTGCCGTGAAGTGTGACCCTGTACCTTTGTGTCCGTCAAAGGGGTCAAGAGTATTCGGGGGGATCATGTCTGGGTCAATTATGCGTCGCGTGGTGTCAAGTCTGCTCGCGCTGATGCTCTGTGCAACCGTGGGAGTGGCTGCCGGCCAGTCGGCGTCCGCAGTGACCAGTGCAGGATGCAACAAGCGCGTTTATAGCTACGGTTCTACCGGAGACTGCGTAGCGTCGCTTCAGAACATTCTGGATGCCTTCCGCTGGAAAGGGATTATCTCTGGCCCCGCGATCGCGCCAGACGGCTCGTTTGGTCCGGCTACGCGCTCTGCTGTGCTCCGTCTTCAGCAGCGATATGGCCTTGCCCAGGACGGCTACGTCGGCCCGATGACGTGGGGTGTGCTCTGCAACG
Organism: Cellulosimicrobium sp. BMG9.23; assembly: GCF_059159985.1. Lineage (NCBI taxonomy): Bacteria > Bacillati > Actinomycetota > Actinomycetes > Micrococcales > Promicromonosporaceae > Cellulosimicrobium > Cellulosimicrobium sp. BMG9.23. Next base: position 170,762 of record NZ_JBZGBZ010000008.1, on the reverse strand, counting down.
GGCCTTACCGGGATCAGGCGACCTCATGGTCGTACGTGCACGCTGGCTGCTGAACCGAAATGCTGCGAGCCATGACGTTGTGACGCAGCCGAGGTGTGAGGAAGTGGTAGGGGTACGGCGGCATGATCGAAGCACGGTCAACTAACGTCTCGCAGTAGCCAACTCCTCCATGGACCATGTTTGATTCAGCGCCTCCGCCTCACCACCACCAGGTCTTTCGGAGGAACAGTGAAACTTGCTCAACGGTTCTTGGCAACAGTTCTGAGCGTGGGGATCGTGTTCTGAGCGTGGGGATCGTGTTCTGAGCGTGGGGATCGTGGCAGTCGGCGGTATCGCCGCTGCGACGCCCGCTGCTGCTGCATACCCAACCTGTAATACGACCGGGATTCGCAATGGAATTGCAACTCCGTATGCTTCTTCTGCCGGAACGTATACGTGCAATCTCCGATACGGTAATACAGGAGCTGCGGTTCGGGCGATGCAGGATTCACTGAGTCAGTGTAACGGTATTTCGCTGGCCCCGGATGGGTCCTTTGGGCCGGCTACGCGGTCGGCGCTCGTCGCGTTCCAGCGCAGTCGCGGACTGGTTGCGGACGGTGTGTACGGGCCGCAGACGCGCAGCGCCATGCAATGGGTCTTCTGGAGCAGCGGGACGCCTCGCCCGTCATGCCATGCGTACTAGTCGTTCTGGCTTCGCCGTGTGGTGAGTTTCGCCGCGATCTAGTCCTTTGCTGGTGCAAATCTGGAAGTGTGCAAACCCGCGAGCAATCGCCGGCGATGCCGACGGGAGGGTGTCAAGCGTTCCCCGTCGGTGTTGTCGGCGTCACGTGCGTTGTTTGCAGTTGGCATCCGACCGTGCGATTCCGCCGCGAGCGACAAAGAGTTGCTGAGCAAGCTCTGAGTCCTTGAGTCTTTACCACCGAGATATGCGACCTAGAATCGGGGGGAGCTAAAGCCGGTGCTAGGTGAAGTCTCCTAGAAACAGGTGTTAGGCTATCAATTCAGCCTAGCAAGACCCTCCCGCCTAAAGAACCGGCCAAGGCGGCGCCGAGCACCATGAACGGTCCGAACGGCACGGCGGTCGAGCGCGTCGCACGGCGCAGCACGAGCAGAGCGACCGCCCACGTGCCTCCGAGGACGAACGGCGCGACGAGCCCCACGGCGAGCTCCGACCAGCCGAGCCACGCGAGCGCGGTCCCGAGCAGACCGGCGAGCTTCACGTCGCCGAACCCGAGCCCGGGCGGGTGCACGAGCCGTAGCGCGGCGTACGCGCCGAAGCCGAGCAGCCCGCCGCAGACCGCGCGGACGAGCCCCGGACCGTCGCCCGTCGCGAGCGCGGCCACGCCGAGCAGGACCACGCCCACGACCCACGCCGGCAGCAGGATCGCGTCGGGGAGGCGGTGGGTCCGCGCGTCGACCACGGCCAGCAGCGCGCACGCCGCGGCGACGAGCGAGAACGCGGGCGTCTCCCAGGAGAGACCCGACCACCACGCCGCGAGGACGGCGGCACCCAGCGCCGCGAGCCGGGCGCCGCGACCCGCGAGGGCGAGCTCCGCCCGGGCACGCCGGGACCAGGCCGTCCCTGTCCCGGCTGCCCTGCGCGACCCTGCGCCGCCCGCGGGCGCCTCGTGCCGCTCGGGATCCCGGCGTCCGGCCCCCGGGACGTGGACCTGCCCTGCCCCCTGATCCGTCATGCGCGGCACCGTAGCGCGCCCGCGGGGCCGCGCGCCGGCGTCGTCCACAGGACCCGTCCGGTGCGTGGGTCCGCACTACGGGCGTCCGCCGGAGTCGCCCTGCGCGCGTGGGAGGATGGCGATCATGCTGCGTTGGTTGACATCGGGTGAGTCGCACGGTCAGGCGCTGGTCGGGATCCTGGACGGGCTCCCCGCGGGCGTCGAGCTCACGACGGCCGACGTGCAGGCCGCCCTCGCGCGCCGCCGGATGGGCTACGGGCGCGGGTCGCGCCAGAAGTTCGAGCAGGACGCGCTGCGGATCCTCGGCGGCCTGCGCCACGGGCGCACCCAGGGCGGCCCGCTCGCCCTGGAGATCGCCAACTCCGAGTGGCCGAAGTGGGTCGACGTCATGTCGTCGGACCCCGTGCCGCCCGAGGCCCTGCTCGTCGACGCCGGGACGGGCGACGTGCGCGAGATCGCGCGCAACCGCCCGCTCACGCGTCCCCGCCCGGGGCACGCCGACCTCGTGGGCATGCGCAAGTACGGTTTCGAGGACGCGCGCCCCGTCCTCGAGCGCGCGTCCGCGCGCGAGACCGCGACGCGCGTCGCGCTCGGCGCCGCCGCCGCGAAGTTCCTCGAGCAGGCGCTCGGCGTCCGCCTCGTGTCGCACGTCGTGGGCATCGGTCCCGTCGAGGTGCCCGAGGACGCGCCCGCCCCCGGCCCGGACGACGTCGCCGCGCTCGACGCCGACCCCGTGCGCTGCTTCGACGCCGCGACGTCGGCCGCGATGGTCGCCGAGATCGACGAGTGCCAGAAGGCCGGCGACACGCTCGGCGGCGTCGTCGAGGTGCTCGCTTACGGGGTGCCGTCAGGTCTCGGGACGTACGCGCAGAGCGACCGCCGGCTCGACGCCCGGCTCGCCGCGGTCCTCATGGGCATCCAGGCCATCAAGGGCGTCGAGGTCGGCGACGGGTTCCGCACCGCGCGCCGCCGCGGCTCGGCCGCGCACGACGAGATCGAGCGCGGCGACGACGGCCGCATCCGGCGCCTGAGCAACCGCGCGGGCGGCGTCGAGGGCGGCATGAGCAACGGCGAGGTCGTGCGCGTGCGCGCCGCGATGAAGCCGATCTCCACCGTGCCGCGCGCGCTCGCGACCGTCGACGTCGCGACGGGCGAGACCGCGACCGCGCAGCACCAGCGCTCCGACGTGTGCGCCGTGCCGCCGGCGGCCGTCGTCGCCGAGGCCATGGTCGCGCTCGTGCTCGCCGAGCAGGTGCTCGAGAAGTTCGGCGGCGACTCGGTCGCGGAGGTCCGCCGCAACGCCGAGTCCTACCTCGCCGCGATCCCGGAGCTGCAGCGCTGATGACCCCCGTCGCCCCCGGCACCCGCCCGGTCGTCGTCCTGCTCGGTCCGCCCGGCAGCGGCAAGTCCACCGTGGCGCGCCAGCTCGCCGACCAGCTCGGTCTCGCGCAGCGCGACACCGACACGGACGTCGAGGAGGTCGCCGGCATGTCGGTGGCCGACATCTTCGTCGAGCACGGCGAGCCGCGGTTCCGCGAGCTGGAGCGCGAGGCCGTCACGACGGCGCTCGCCACCCATGACGGCGTGCTCGCGCTCGGCGGCGGGGCCGTCCTCGACGCGCACGCGCAGACGGCGCTCGAGGCCTACGCGGCCGGCGGCGGCGTCGTGGTGTTCCTCGACGTGAGCCTCGCGCACGCCGCCCCGCGCGTCGGCTTCAACCAGGCCCGGCCACTGCTGCTGGGCAACCCTCGCTCCCGCTGGGCGGCCCTCATGGAGGCCCGCCGACCCGTGTACGAGCGCCTCGCGACCGTGCGCGTCCGCACCGACGCCCGCACGCCCGCCCAGGTGGCGGACGAGATCCGCGCGCACCTCGACGAGCGGGGGAGCGGCCCCGACCACCTCGCGCCCGCCGCACGACGCACGACCACGGAGGACCCCGCGTGACCGACACCACCCCGGCCGACGCCCCCGCACCCGCCCGGGTGCGGGTGTCCGGCGACCAGCCCTACGACGTCGTCATCGGGCGCCACCTGCTCGGCGAGCTGCCCGCGCTGCTCGGCGACGGCGTGCGCCGTGTGCTCGTCGTGCACCCGGCGGCGCTCGCCGCGACGGCGGAGGTCGTCCACGAGGACCTCAAGGCGTCGGGCTACGAGGCGTTCGTCGCCGAGGTGCCGGACGCCGAGGAGGCGAAGACCGCGCAGGTCGCGGCGTTCCTGTGGGGCGTGCTGGGCCAGGCCGACTTCACGCGCTCCGACGCGATCGTCACGGTCGGCGGCGGCGCGACCACGGACCTCGGCGGCTTCGTCGCCGCGACGTGGCTGCGCGGCATCCGCGTGGTGCACGTCCCGACCACGCTGCTCGCGATGGTCGACGCGGCGGTGGGCGGCAAGACGGGCATCAACACGTCCGAGGGCAAGAACCTCGTCGGGTCGTTCCACCCGCCGGCGGGCGTCCTGTGCGACCTCGCGTCGCTCGAGTCGCTCGGCCGCTGGGACTTCGTCGCGGGGCTCGCGGAGGTCGTCAAGACCGGGTTCATCGCGGACGAGCGCATCCTCGAGCTCGTCGAGGAGCACTCCGACGCGCTGCGCGAGTGGGGTGTCCGGGAGACGACGCCGCAGACGTGGGCCGTCGTGGCCGAGCTCGTCGAGCGGTCCGTCGCGGTCAAGGCGCGGGTCGTGGGGGAGGACCTCAAGGAGTCGGGCCTGCGCGAGATCCTCAACTACGGGCACACGCTCGGCCACGCGGTCGAGCTCACCGAGCGGTACCAGTGGCGTCACGGTGCGGCCGTGTCGGTCGGGATGGTGTTCGCCGCCGAGCTCGCGCGGCTCGCGGGCAAGCTGGACGACGACGTCGTCGAGCGGCACCGGACGATTCTCGGCACGCTCGGCCTGCCGCTCACGTACCGCGGCGACCGGTGGGACCAGCTGCTCTCGGCGATGCGCCGCGACAAGAAGTCGCGCGGTGACCTCCTGCGGTTCGTCGTGCTCGACGACGTCGCGCGCCCCACGCGCCTCGAGGGCCCCGACCCGACCCTGCTCGCCGCCGCGTACGCGGAGATCAGCGCCGACGCGCCCGTGGGTCGCGGCCCCGTCGCCCTCTGACCCGATGGCGCGACCGGCCGACGCGACCGCCGATGAGCCGGTCGAGGACCTTCCGCCCGACGACCCCGACCTCGCGGCGGTCCGTCGGCGCGAGGAGAGACTGCCGCGGGCGCTCGCCGTGGGCCTCGGCGCCGTCGGCGCGGTCGCGGCGGTGGTCACCCTCCTCACGTCCGGAACCGCGCGCTGGACGGCGGGCTTCTTCGCGGCGCTCTTCCTGCTCGCGGCGGCGGGTTCGCTCGTCGCGCTCGCCCGCGCGCACCGCCGCTGGGCGCCGGCGGTCGGCGCGGTGCCGGTCGCGCGCTGGACGGGGACGGGCCGCGGGAGCCCGGAGACGTCGTCGCGCGTCACCGTGGTCGAGCTCTCGCGCGAGCTCGTCCCCGTCCCGGCGGCCCGGTACGCGCACCTCGAGCTCTACCGCCCGCGCGCGCTGCGGGGGCCCGCGACGCTCGAGGTCTTCCGTCTCGCGCCGGACGGACGGTCCGGCGGTCCGGTGCGGGTGGGGTGCGCGGGACGGGTCGCGTGGGCCGCGACCCTGGAGCTCAGCGACGAGCCGCGGCCGCGCCGCCGCGAGCCACGACGCCACACCTCGGACCTGTCGCGGTACTGACGTCGCACCCCGTGCGCGGGGTGCGACGTCGGAGCCGAGCGGTCAGTCCGGTCACGAGGGGAGCGGTCGCCACCGTCCACGGCGCTCGAGCACGTCGCGCAGCACGTCGGCCCGGTCGGTGACGATCCCGTCGACGCCGAGGTCGATGAGCCGGTCCATGTCCTGCGCGGCGTTGACCGTCCACACGTGGACGGCGAGACCCACCGCGTGGGCGGTCCGCACGAAGCGGCGGTCGACGATCCGCACGCGACCGGCCCGCTCGGGCACCTGGAGACAGTCGACGGCGCCCCGCCGTCGCCGGACAGGTCGCCCGCTGCGGGCGGCGAGCACCACCGCGGCGACCTCCGGCCGTGCGGCCGACGTCGCGACGGGTCGCGACAGGCGCGCGACGGTGGCGCGGCGCCGGGCGACCGAGAACGACGCGACGCACACGCGGTCGTGCGCGCGCGTGCGCTCGATGACCTCGGCGACGGGCTCCACCGCGGCGGCCGACTTGACGTCGACGTTGACGCGCAGGTCCGGCCACGCGCCCAGGAGGTCCTCGAGCGCCGGGACCGGTTCGCGGCCGCCGATGCGCGCGCGCCGCACCGTGCGCCACGGCTGGCGCGCGACGAGGCCGTGGCCGTCGGTCGTCCGGTCGAGGGACGCGTCGTGCAGCGCCACCGCCACGCCGTCGCTCGTCGCGTGCGCGTCCGTCTCGACGTAGCGGTAGCCGAGCTCGCGCGCGGCCTCGAACGCCGCGAGGGAGTTCTCCAGACCCGTCGGCGCGAACCCGCGATGGGCCAGCGCGACGAAGCCCGCGTGCAGGTAGGGGGTGCCCCGGAGCGCTTCGGTCGTCACCCTGCCAGCGTGCCCGACTGTGCGTCAGCCCGCGCGGCGGGGCCCGCGGCGGCCGGCAGGCGCACCAGCAGGAGCAGCGCGAGGCCGACGACGAGGACCGAGACGATCCCGAGGACGCCCCACGCCTGCGAGCCCGAGACGGCGACGAACGTCGTGAAGGCGAACGGGGCGAGGAAGCTCGCGGCCCGGCCCGTCGTCGCGTAGAGGCCGAACGTCTCCGCGGCGTGCGCGGGCTCGGCGAGGCGGGCCAGGAGGGTGCGGCTCGCGGACTGCGCCGGCCCGACGAACGCGGTGAGCAGCAGGCCCCACACCCAGAACGCGCCCTGGCCGCCGTCGCGCAGGACGAAGACGGCCGTGCCCGCGACCACGAGTCCGACGAGCGAGCCGACGACGACCCGGCGTGCGCCGACCCGGTCGTCGAGCCACCCGGCGGCGACGGTCGAGAGACCGGCGACCACGTTCGCCGCGATGGCGAACACGATGACCTCGCTCGAGGAGAACCCGAAGGTGCCGACCGCGATGACGGCGCCGAAGGTGAACACGCCGGCGAGACCGTCGCGGTAGACCGCGCTCGCGACGAGGAACCACAGGGTCGCGCGACGCTCGCGCCACAGGTGGGAGAGGTCGCGCCCGAGGCGCCGGTAGGCACCGACGAGGCTCACGCCCGCACCGGGCGACCGCACGGGGTCCGGGACGGCGAGCAGCACCGGGACGGCGAAGACCGCGAACCACGCCGCCGCGAGGAGGACGCTCACCCGGACGTCCAGCCCGTCCTCGCCGGTCACGCCGAACCATCCGACCTCGGGCTGGATGAAGCCGACGAACAGGACGAGCAGCAGCACGATGCCGCCCACGTACCCTGCTCCCCAGCCGAGGCCGCTCACCCGCCCGACCGTGGCGGGCGTCGAGATGTCGAGCAGCATCGCGTTGTACGCGACGGACGCGAGCTCGAAGAACACGTTCCCCACGGCCAGGAGGACGACGCCCACGACGACGGCGTCGCTCAGCGACCCGGGCTCGGGGCGCACGAGGAACATGGCCGCCATGGCCGCGACGACGACGGCGGTGTTGACGCCGAGCCACAGGCGCCGACGCCCCGACGCGTCGGCCAGGGCGCCCAGGGCGGGGGCCAGGAGGGCGACGACGACGCCCGCGGCGGTCAGGCCCCAGCCCAGCCACGTGGTGTGCCGCGCGACGACGGCGTCGGCGTCGCCCGTGCCGGCCTCGACGAACGCGGTGCTCGTGATCCACGTCGTGAAGACGAACGTGGTCACCACCGCGTTGAACGCCGCCGACCCCCAGTCCCACGACGCCCACGCGGCGACCGCGCGGGGGCCGGCGGGGGAGCGATCGGCGGGGCGCCCGTCGGGCGTGCCGGAGGTGGTCGGGGTGCCGTCACCGGTGGGGCGCACCGGGTCGGTCGAGGGTGTGGTGGCGGGGGTGCTCTGCGTCACGCGGCGGACGGTACGGGACGTCGGCGCACGTCAGGGCACGGACGGGTGACGAGGACGTGGACGGCGGGGGAACGACGGACGACGCGACGCACGGCGCCTGCGCGGCGCTAGGGTCGGGGCATGGAACGCGTGCTCGTGCTCAACGGACCCAACCTCGGCCGGCTCGGCGTGCGGGAGCCGGAGATCTACGGGTCGGCGACGCTCGCCGACCTGCGGGAGGCCGCGGTGCGGTGGGGCGGCGACCTCGGCCTCGACGTCGAGGCACGCCAGACGGACGACGAGGCGCAGATGCTCGCGTGGCTCCACGAGGCCGTCGACGCCCGGGCGCACGTGGTGCTCAACCCCGCCGCCTTCACGCACTACTCCTACGCGGTGCGCGACGCCGCGGCCCAGGTCACGACCTCGGGTCTGCTCCTCGTCGAGGTGCACCTGAGCAACCCCGCGGCACGCGAGGCGTTCCGCAGCCACTCGGTCGTCGGCGCGGTCGCGACGGGGACGGTCGCGGGCTTCGGGTTCGACTCGTACCGGCTCGCCCTGGAGGCGGTGGCCGCGCGCGTCCGGGGCGAGGACGGGACGCCTTGATCGGGATCTATCAACCCTTCAGGCTTGATATGCCACTATCAAGGCCCTAGCCTGGACGTCATGTTCGTCCTCACGGTGGACCAGCGAGCGAGCACCGGTCATCCCGACCGCGTGCCGGCGCTGCTGCGCCATCTGCGCGACCTCCTCGACGGACGGCCGGGAGTCGTCGTCGGCTTCGACCGCACCGTCGGCGACGAGGTCCAGGGCGTGCTCGACGACCCCGGTACCGTCCTCGACGTCGTGCTCGACCTCCTGCGCGACGGCGGGTGGAGCGTGGGCCTCGGCGTCGGACCGGTGGACGAGCCGCTGCCGGACGTCTCCCGCGAGGCGTCGGGCGAGGCGTTCGTGCGCGCGCGCGAGGCCGTCGACCAGGCGAAGTCCCGCACCGCCACGGCGCCCGTCGCCGTGCGCGGGGGACGGCCAGGACGCGCCGAGGAGGTCGAGGCGCTCCTCCGGCTCCTCGCGGCAGTCGCCGCGCGACGCACCACGCACGGGTGGGAGGCCGTCGACACCCTCGCGGATGTGGGCGGCACCCAGAAGGATGTGGCCCGCCGGCTCGCGATCAGCGAGCAGGCGGTGAGCCAGAGGCTGCGCTCCGCGCTCTGGCCCGAGGAGGCGGCGGCCCGACCCGTCGTCGAGAGGCTGCTGGGGGAGACCGACGCATGACGGAACCGGTGACGATCGTGTGGACCGTCGTCGTCTGGGTGGTGGCGCTCGCGGTGAGCGTGCTCGGCGGCGCGCCGGTGACGCAGGGCGTGCTCCGCGCGGCGGCCCGCCCCGGGCGGCCAGGGCGGCTGCGCCGCCAGGCCGGGGTCGACCCGGCGTCGCTGCCCGTGCCTCCGCCGCCGACGACGGGCACCATCGGGACGGAGGCGGTGAAGGCCCTGCGCGGCGGCACGTGGATCGGTTTCCTGGAACGCTTCGCGATCACGGGCTGCCTCCTCGCCGGGTACCCCTCGGGCATCGCGTTCGTCGTCGCGATCAAGGGTCTCGGGCGGTACCCCGAGCTGCGCGAGCACCCCGTCGCGTCCGAGCGCTTCGTCGTCGGCACGCTCGCCTCGATGTCGTGGGCGGCGGTCGTCGGCGTCGTGGCCGACGCCGTGCTCGGCGCGCTCCGGTAGGATCGACCAGGCCCATCTGCCGCTCCGCCCTCGACCGGACATGACCGTCCGCCCGAGCCGCGCGATCATCGCGTGCCCGGCGCCTCGTGCCGGGCCCGGTGGGACGGCCACGTGCAGCCCCCAGAAGACCCTGCGACAGGAAGACGAACGTGGCGACGACCAACGACATCAAGAACGGCACCGTGCTCCGGATCGACGGCCAGCTGTGGAGCGTCATCGAGTTCCAGCACGTCAAGCCCGGCAAGGGTGGCGCGTTCGTCCGGACGAAGATCAAGAACGTCCTCACGGGAAAGACCGTCGACAAGACGTTCAACGCCGGCCTGAAGATCGAGACGGCCAACGTGGACCGCCGCGACTTCCAGTACCTGTACATGGACGGTGCGGACTACGTCTTCATGGACACGTCGACGTACGACCAGATCACCGTCCCGGCGGCGACCGTCGGTGACGCGAAGGACTACCTCCTCGAGAGCCAGAACGTGCTCATCGCGTCGAACGAGGGTCAGCCGCTGTACGTCGAGCTCCCTCCGTCCGTCGTGCTCGAGATCACCTACACCGAGCCGGGCCTGCAGGGCGACCGCTCGACCGGTGGCACCAAGCCGGCGACGCTCGAGACCGGCGCGCAGATCCAGGTCCCGCTCTTCCTCGAGCAGGGCACGAAGGTCAAGGTCGACACGCGTGACGGGTCGTACCTCGGCCGCGTGAACGACTGACGGGCCGGCACACTCACATGGGAGCACGCACCAAGGCGCGCAAGCGCGCGCTCGACGTCCTCTTCGAGGCGGAGCAGCGCACGGTCGACCCCGCGACGCTGCTCGCGGACCGTCTCGTCGACCCGGGCGCCGCGCAGTCCGCGGTGCCCCAGTACACGGTCGACATCGTCGAGGGCGTCCTCGCGCACCGCGACCGCATCGACGAGCTGCTCGAGACGTACTCCCACGGGTGGACGCTCGAGCGCATGCCCGCGGTCGACCGCGCGCTGCTGCGCATCGGCGGCTGGGAGATCCTCTTCAACGACGACGTCCCGGACGTCGTCGCGATCGACGAGGCCGTCGACCTCGCCCGCTCGCTCTCCACGGACGACTCGCCGTCGTTCGTCAACGGGCTCCTCGCCCGCATCGTCGAGATGAAGCCGACGATCACGGCCTGAGTCCCACCACGGCCCGCCGGGACGGTGGCGCGGCGTCGGTCCGGTGTGACCGACGCCGCGTCCCACCGGGCGGACTCGTCCCGGGTCCGTCCCCTGCCGCCAGGTAGGGTGGGGACCGTCAGACATCCTTTAAGGCCCGTCCTGTGAGGCGGGGAAGGAGGTCGCCGGACATGAGCTCTGGCGCTGCTGTGCCCACATCTTCCTCGACGCCCCCGTCCGACGGGACCGTCGTCATGACGGCCGCGGACATCTCCCGCGCGCTGACCCGCATCGCCCACGAGATCGTGGAGCGCAACAAGGGGACGCGGGACCTGGTCCTCCTCGGCATCCCGACGCGCGGCGTCCCCCTCGCGGACCGGCTCGCCGAGCGCCTCGCCACGATCGACGGCGAGAACCCTGCGACGCAGGACGCGCACGCGCTCGTCGGCGAGCTCGACGTGACGATGTACCGCGACGACCTGCACCGGCACCCGACGCGCCCGATCGGCGCGACCCGCCTGCCGGCGTCGGGCATCGACGGCAAGGTCGTCGTCCTGGTCGACGACGTCCTGTACTCCGGCCGCACGATCCGCGCCGCGCTCGACGCGATCAGCGACCTCGGGCGCCCGCGCGCCGTGCAGCTCGCCGCGCTCGTCGACCGCGGTCACCGCGAGCTGCCCATCCGCCCCGACTTCGTCGGCAAGAACCTGCCCACCTCCACGAGCGAGCGTGTCGGCGTGCGCCTGCACGAGGTGGACGGCACCGGGACGCAGGACGCGGTCGTCATCCGTCCCGCCCCGCAGCCCGACGCGAGCGAGGAGGCCGGCGCATGAGGCACCTGCTCTCGACCCAGGAGCTCGCTCGCGAGGACGCGATCCGCATCCTCGACACCGCCGCGCAGATGGCGGCGACGCAGTCGCGCGAGATCAAGAAGCTGCCGACGCTGCGCGGTCGCACGGTGGTCAACCTCTTCTACGAGGACTCCACGCGCACGCGCATCTCGTTCGAGACGGCGGCCAAGCGGTTGTCGGCCGACGTCATCAACTTCTCCGCCAAGGGGTCGAGCGTGTCGAAGGGCGAGTCGCTCAAGGACACGGCCCTGACGCTGCAGGCGATGGGCGCCGACGCGGTGGTCGTGCGCCACCAGGCGTCCGGCGCGCCGCACCTGCTCGCGCACGCGGGCTGGCTCGACGCCGCGGTGGTCAACGCCGGCGACGGCACCCACCAGCACCCGACGCAGGCCCTGCTCGACGCCTACACGCTCCGCCGGCACCTGACGGGCAGCGCGCTCGAGGCGCCGGGAGCGTCCGGGCCGGACGACGTCGCGGCGCGCGGCGCGGACCTCGCGGGCAGGCACGTCGCGATCGTCGGGGACGTGCTGCACTCGCGCGTCGCACGGTCCAACGTGCACCTGCTGCACACGCTCGGTGCGCGCGTGACGCTCGTCGCCCCGCCCACCCTCCTGCCGGTGGGCGTCGAGACGTGGCCGTGCGACGTGTCGTACCACCTCGACGCGACCCTCGCGGGCGACGGCCCGGACGGCACGGCCGACACCCGGCCTGATGCGGTGATGATGCTGCGTGTGCAGCGCGAGCGCATGAGCGGCTCGGGCGCCGGGGGCGGGGCGTTCTTCCCCAACCCGCTCGAGTACTCGCGCAAGTTCGGCCTCGACGCCCGGCGCCTCGAGCTCCTCCCGGAGCACGCGGTCGTCATGCACCCGGGACCGATGAACCGTGGCCTGGAGATCTCGGCGCAGGCCGCGGACTCGTCGCGCGCCGTCATCGTGGAGCAGGTCGCGAACGGCGTCGCGGTCCGCATGGCCGTGCTCTACCTCCTCCTCGCGGGCACGGACGCCCCCGGGACGGTCGTGGACCCGCCCGTGCCCGCAGCAACCCCGGTCACCGCCCCGCCCGTCTCCTCCACCGAAAGGGTCGCCACCTCGTGAGCAGCGCCGCATCCAGCACCACGTACGTCCTGCGCGGGGCACGTCCCCTCGGCGGCGAGCCGGTCGACCTCGTCCTCGCCGACGGCGTGGTCGCCGAGATCGCGCCCGTCGGCGCGTCGGACGCGGGCGACCGTGGCGGGCAGGACGTGGTCGTGGTGGACGCCACGGACCTCGTCGCCCTGCCCGGCCTGGTCGACCTGCACACGCACCTGCGCGAGCCGGGGCGCGAGGACGCCGAGACGATCGAGTCCGGCACGCGCGCCGCCGCGGCGGGCGGGTTCACGGCGGTCCACGCGATGGCCAACACGACCCCGGTCGCGGACACGGCGGGCGTCGTCGAGCAGGTGTGGCGCATCGGCCGAGACGCCGGCTGGGTCGACGTCCACCCCGTGGGCGCGGTCTCGGTCGGGCTCGCGGGCGAGCAGCTCGCCGAGCTCGGCGCGATGGCCGACTCGGCCGCGCGCGTGCGCGTGTTCTCCGACGACGGGAAGTGCGTCGCGGACCCGATCCTCATGCGCCGCGCGCTGGAGTACGTCAAGGCGTTCGACGGCGTCGTGGCGCAGCACGCGCAGGAGCCGCGCCTCACCGAGGGCGCCCAGATGAACGAGGGCGTCGTGTCCGCGGAGCTCGGCCTCGCCGGCTGGCCGGCGGTCGCCGAGGAGGCGATCATCGCGCGCGACGTCCTGCTCGCCGAGCACGTCGGCTCGCGCCTGCACGTGTGCCACTTGTCGACGGCGGGCTCGGTCGAGATCGTGCGGTGGGCGAAGGCCCGGGGCATCGACGTCACCGCGGAGGTCACGCCGCACCACCTGATCCTCACGGACGACCTCGCGCGAGGGTACGACCCGACGTTCAAGGTCAACCCGCCGCTGCGCACCGCCACGGACGTCGAGGCGGTGCGGGCGGGGCTGGCCGACGGGACGATCGACATCGTCGCCACGGACCACGCGCCGCACCCCGTCGAGGACAAGGACTGCGAGTGGGCCGCCGCGGCGTTCGGCATGACCGGGCTCGAGACCGCGCTCGCCGTCGTCCAGGAGACGATGGTCGACACGGGCCGTCTGACGTGGGCCGACGTCGCGCGCGTGCTGTCGGCGAACCCGGCCCGGATCGGTCGCATCGACACCGGACCGACCGCCCAGGGTCGCCCGCTCGAGGTGGGCGAGCCCGCGAACGTCACGCTCGTGGACCCCGCGGCGCGGCGCGTCGTCGACGGCTCGACCCAGGCCACGGCGAGCATCAACACGCCGTTCCAGGGCCGCGAGCTGCCGGGCCGCGTCGTCGCGACGTTCCTGCGCGGCCGGGCGACCGTGCTCGACGGCGCCCCGGTCGAGGAGGTGCGCGCGTGAACCTTCCCCAGCCCGTCGCCGTCGGCATCTGGGTCGTCCTCGGCGTCGTCCTGCTCGCGCTCGTGCTCGTCGGGCGCCGCCGCCTCGCCGGACGGTCCGCCGGCGTCGTCCCGACGCCTCCGGCCGTGCCGGCCCCGGGCGGCCGCGGCGCCGTCACGCTCGGCCCGCTCGACGCGCTCTACGTCTCCAGCACGCTCGCGGGCGACTGGCTCGCCCGCGTGGGCGCCCACGGGCTCGGGGACCGGTCGCGCGCTGTCGTCACCGTGCACGACGGCGGCCTGCACGCCGCCCGGTCGGGCGCGCCCGACCTGTGGGTCCCCGCGGCCGCGGTCTCCGGTGCCGCGCTCACCCCGGGCATGGCCGGCAAGTTCGTCGGCAAGGACGCGATCGTCGTCGTCTCCTGGGCCGTGCCCGCCGAGCCCGTGCCCGCGACGGACGGCGGTGCGCAGGGACCGGCCGAGACCCCGCCGTCGCCCGACCCGGTGCTCCTGGACACCGGCCTCATGCCCCGCCACGACGACGACGTGCCGCGCCTGCTCGACGCGGTGCTCGCACTCGTCCCTGCCGACCAGAACGACAAGGAAGCACAGTGACCAGCTCAGCGACCACCACGACCTCGGACCGGGCCCTGCTCGTCCTCGAGGACGGCACCGTCCACGCCGGGCGCGCCTACGGCGCGCGCGGCACGACCGTCGGCGAGATCGTCTTCAACACCGGCATGACCGGGTACCAGGAGACGCTCACCGACCCCTCCTACCACCGCCAGATCGTCGTCATGACCGCCCCGCACATCGGGAACACCGGCGTCAACGACGAGGACCCGGAGTCGCGGCAGATCTGGGTCGCCGGGTACGTCGTGCGTGACGCCGCGCGCCGCCCGTCGAGCTGGCGCTCGGTGCGCACGCTCGACGACGAGCTCACCGAGCAGGGCGTCGTCGGCATCAGCGACGTCGACACGCGCGCCCTCACGCGCCACCTGCGCGAGCTCGGCGTGATGCGCGCGGGGATCTTCTCCGGCGACGCGCTCGTGCGCGACGGGTACCCCCGCACGACGGAGGACCTCGTCGCCGAGGTGAAGGCCACCCCGGCGATGGCCGGCGCCGACCTGGCCCGCGAGGTCAGCACGCCCGAGGCGTACGTCGTGGAGCCCGTGGCGGGATCGACGCCCGACGGCGGGCCCGTCGCGACGGTCGTCGCCGTGGACCTCGGGATCAAGTCGATGACGCCGCAGCGGCTCGCGGAGCGCGGGGTGCGCGTGCACGTCGTTCCCGCGGCGACGACGAACGACGAGATCGACGCGATCGGTCCCGACGGCGTCTTCTTCTCCAACGGCCCCGGCGACCCGAGCGCCGCGACGCACGAGGTCGAGCTCCTGCGCGGCGTCCTGGACCGCGGCACGCCGTTCTTCGGCATCTGCTTCGGCAACCAGATCCTCGGGCGCGCGCTCGGCTACGGCACCTACAAGCTCGCGTACGGGCACCGGGGCATCAACCAGCCCGTCATGGACCGCCGCACGGGCAAGGTCGAGGTCACGGCGCACAACCACGGGTTCGCGGTCGACGCACCGCTCGGCACCATCGAGGGGTCGGCGGACGACGCGGTCTCCGTCGCTCCCTACGACGACGGCCGCTACGGGCGCGTCGTCGTGTCCCACGTCGGGCTCAACGACCAGGTGGTCGAGGGGCTCGAGTGCCTCGACCTGCCCGCCTTCTCCGTCCAGTACCACCCCGAGGCCGCGGCCGGCCCGCACGACGCCGCGTACCTCTTCGACCGCTTCGTCGAGCTCATGACGTCCCGCTCCGGCGGGACGCAGACCTCCGGGGCCGCCGACCTGCAGACCACCAAGGAGAGCTGACCGTGCCTCGCAGAACCGACATCTCCAGCGTCCTGGTCATCGGGTCCGGCCCGATCGTCATCGGCCAGGCCTGCGAGTTCGACTACTCGGGCACCCAGGCGTGCCGCGTGCTCAAGGAGGAGGGCCTGCGGGTCGTCCTCGTGAACTCGAACCCGGCGACGATCATGACGGACCCCGAGTTCGCCGACGCGACCTACGTCGAGCCGATCACGACCGAGGTGCTCACGTCGATCATCGCCAAGGAGCGGCCCGACGCGCTCCTGCCGACCCTCGGCGGCCAGACCGCCCTCAACGCCGCGATCGCGCTCGACGCGGCCGGCGTGCTGGAGCAGTACGGCGTCGAGCTCATCGGGGCGAACATCGCCGCGATCGAGAAGGGCGAGGACCGCCAGCAGTTCAAGGACGTCGTCGCCAAGTGCGGCGGGGAGTCCGCGCGCTCGGCGATCATCCACACCGTCGACGAGGCGCTCGCCGCGGCCGACGACCTCGGCTACCCGATGGTCGTGCGCCCGTCCTTCACGATGGGCGGCCTCGGCTCGGGAATCGCCTACGACGAGACCGACCTGCGACGGATCGTCGGCCAGGGCCTGCACTACTCGCCGACCACCGAGGTGCTCCTCGAGGAGTCCATCCTCGGCTGGAAGGAGTACGAGCTCGAGCTCATGCGCGACAAGAACGACAACGTCGTGGTCGTGTGCTCGATCGAGAACGTCGACCCGGTCGGCGTGCACACCGGTGACTCGATCACGGTCGCGCCGGCGCTCACGCTCACGGACCGCGAGTACCAGCGGCTGCGCGACATCGGCATCGCGGTGATCCGCGAGGTCGGCGTCGACACCGGCGGCTGCAACATCCAGTACGCCGTGCACCCCGAGACGGGGCGCGTCATCGTCATCGAGATGAACCCGCGCGTCTCGCGCTCGTCCGCGCTCGCGTCGAAGGCCACCGGGTTCCCTATCGCGAAGATCGCGGCGAAGCTCGCCGTCGGGTACACGCTCGACGAGATCCCCAACGACATCACGCAGGTCACGCCGGCGTCGTTCGAGCCGACGCTCGACTACGTCGTCGTCAAGGTGCCGCGGTTCGCGTTCGAGAAGTTCCCGGCCGCGGACGACACCCTGTCGACGACCATGAAGTCCGTCGGCGAGGCGATGGCGCTCGGGCGCAACTTCACCGAGGCGCTCGGCAAGGCGCTGCGCTCGATCGACAAGGGCGGTTCGGTGTTCCACTGGGACGGCGAGCCCGTGGCGGGCGCGGAGCTCGACGCGCTCCTGACGCAGATCGCGCGTCCCACGGAGAACCGGATCATCGGCGTCCAGCAGGCGCTGCGCGCCGGCGCGAGCGTCGAGCAGGTGTTCGACGCGACGAAGATCGACCCGTGGTACCTCGACCAGATCCAGCTCGTCAACGAGGTGGCCGCCGCGGTGGCGGACGCGCCGGCGCTCACGCAGGACGTGCTGCGCGAGGCGAAGAAGCACGGCCTGTCCGACGTCCAGGTCGCGCGGCTGCGCGGCATGGGGCCGGCGGGGGAGGCGACGGTCCGCGAGGTGCGCCGCGCGCTCGGCGTGCGCCCCGTCTACAAGACGGTGGACACGTGCGCGGCGGAGTTCGCGGCGCGCACCCCGTACCACTACTCGTCGTACGACCTCGAGACGGAGGTCGCCCCGCGCGAGCGCGAGGCGGTCATCATCCTCGGCTCGGGCCCGAACCGCATCGGTCAGGGCATCGAGTTCGACTACTCGTGCGTGCACGCGGCGCTCACGCTGCGCGAGCGGTACGAGACCGTCATGGTCAACTGCAACCCGGAGACCGTCTCGACGGACTACGACACCTCCGACCGCCTGTACTTCGAGCCGCTGACGTTCGAGGACGTCCTCGAGGTCTACGAGGCCGAGCTCGCGGCCGGTCCGGTCAAGGGCGTCATCGTCCAGCTCGGCGGCCAGACGCCGCTCGCGCTCGCGCAGCGCCTCGCCGACGCCGGCCTGCCGATCCTCGGCACGAGCCCCGAGGCGATCGACGCCGCGGAGGACCGCGGCGAGTTCGGCCGCGTCCTCGTCGAGGCGGGACTGCCCGCGCCGGCGTTCGGGACGGCCCGCACGCTCGAGGCGGCGAAGGAGGTCGCCGACGGCATCGGCTACCCGGTGCTCGTGCGCCCGTCCTACGTGCTCGGCGGGCGCGGCATGGAGATCGTCTACTCGGTCGACCAGCTCACCGAGTACGTCGAGCGCGCCCTCGCGGCCGCTGCGGCCGACGAGCGGACGGCAGGCGGCCTGCTGCCCGCGCCGCTGCTCATCGACCGGTTCCTCGACGACGCGATGGAGATCGACGTCGACGCGCTGTACGACGGCACCGAGATGTTCCTCGGCGGTGTCATGGAGCACATCGAGGAGGCGGGCATCCACTCGGGCGACTCGGCATGCGTCCTGCCGCCGGTGTCGCTGTCCGAGCAGGAGATCGAGCGCATCCGCCGCTCGACGGAGGCGATCGCGAAGGGGGTCGGCGTCCGCGGCCTGCTCAACGTGCAGTACGCGCTCGTGTCCGACGTGCTCTACGTGCTCGAGGCGAACCCGCGCGCCTCGCGGACCGTGCCGTTCGTCTCGAAGGCGACGGGCACGTCGCTCGCGAAGGCCGCGGCGCGCGTCATGGTCGGCGACTCCATCGCGGACCTGCGCGCGGCGGGCGTCCTCCCGGCGCACGGTGACGGCGGCGACCTGCCGCTCGACGCGCCGATCGCCGTCAAGGAGGCCGTGCTGCCGTTCAAGCGGTTCCGCACGGCGGACGGCACCGTCGTCGACACCGTCCTCGGCCCGGAGATGCGCTCGACCGGCGAGGTCATGGGCTTCGACCGGAACTTCCCGCTCGCGTTCGCGAAGTCGCAGGCGGCGGCGTTCGGCGGCCTGCCGACGTCGGGCCGCGTGTTCGTCTCGGTCGCCGACCGCGACAAGCGCTCGATGGTCTTCCCGGTCAAGCGTCTCGCGGAGCTCGGCTTCGAGATCCTCGCGACGACCGGCACGGCGAGCGTGCTGCGCCGCAACGGCATCGCGTCGACCGTGGTGCGCAAGTTCTCGTCGGGCCGTGGCCCGGACGGGGAGCCGACGATCGTCGACCTCATCACCGCGGGCGAGGTGGACATGGTCATCAACACCCCGTCCGGGCAGGGCGCGCGCGCCGACGGCTACGAGATCCGCGCTGCCACGACCGCGGCGGACAAGCCCATCGCGACGACGGTCGACCAGCTCGCCGCGGCCGTGCAGGGCATCGAGGCGGTCCTCGCGGGTCCGTTCGAGGTCGCGAGCCTGCAGGAGCACATGAACGGGACCGGGCTCGCGGCGGCGACGGCACGCACGCAGGCGCCGGCGGCGGTCCTCGGGCAGCAGGTCGGCGCGTGAGCACGGCGTTCGGCGCGCGCCTCGCGGCGGCGATGGACGACCACGGGCCGCTCTGCGTGGGGATCGACCCGCACGCCGAGCTGCTCGCGGCGTGGGGCCTGCCCGACGACGCGTCCGGGCTGCGCGACTTCGGTCTGCGTGTCGTCGAGGCGGTGGGCGGCCGCGTCGCGGCCGTGAAGCCGCAGTCGGCGTTCTTCGAGCGGCACGGGTCGCGCGGCGTCGCCGCGCTGGAGGATGTCCTCGCGGCCGCCCGGGCGGCGGGCACGCTCGTCGTCATGGATGCCAAGCGCGGCGACATCGGCTCGACGATGGCCGCGTATGCCGACGCGTACCTGCGGGACGGCTCGCCGCTCGCGGCGGACGCGCTGACGGTCTCGCCGTACCTCGGGTTCGGGTCGCTGCGGCCCGCGGTCGACCTCGCGCTGGGCTCGGGACGGGGCCTGTTCGTGCTGTGCCTGACCTCGAACAAGGAGGGTCAAGAGGTGCAGCACGCGCGCCGCGGTGCGGGGGTGGGCGTCGAGACCGTGGCGGCGCAGGTCGCGCGCGAGGCGGCACTGCTCAACGCGCCGGCCGTGGACGCGGGTGACGCGCTCGGGTCGGTCGGTCTCGTCGTCGGTGCCACGGTCGGCGACGCCGCGGCCCGCACCGGGACCGACCTCGCCGCGGTGCACGGTCCGCTGCTCGCACCGGGCGTGGGCGCGCAGGGCGCCGGAGCGGCCGAGCTCGCCGCCGTGTTCGGTGCGGCGCGGAGCCAGGTTCTCGCCTCGAGCTCGCGCGGCGTGCTGCGTGCCGGACCCGACGTCGCGGCGCTGCGCGCGGCGGCGCGTGCGGCGTCGGACGAGGCGACCGCGGCGCTGCGCGGCTGACGCCTGCTGACGCACGCCGGCGGTGCGCTCCGACCTGGTCGACGAGCCCCACGACATGGTCGCCGCCGCCGCTGCCTGCGAGAATGCGCGGATGAGCACCGACGACGCCTCGACGCGCGCCACCGCCCCGTCCGCCGCGATCCCGCCCCTCGGCGCGCCGACCGCCTCGCGGAGCCCTGTCGTGCCCGGGGCGCTGGAGATCGAGGGCACCTGGAACGCACGCGACGTCGGTGGTCGTGCGGTGCCCGTGCAGGGCACCGACCCGCTGCGCACGGGGGTCCTCCTGCGCACGGCGAGCCTGTCGCGCCTCACCGCGGGCGGCCAGGCGGCTCTCGCCGACCTCGGGGTCACGACGGTGCTGGACCTGCGCGGCGACGACGAGCTCGCGCGCGACGGGGCGGACGTCGTCCCGGGCGGGGTCACGGTGCTGCATCGCGGCATGGACCCGGCCCGCGGCCTCGGGGCGCCGTCGGGGGGTGCCCGGTCGGCCGACCCGGCGGCGCTCGTCGCGAGCCTCGTCACCGCACCCGAGCCCGCCGCAGTCGCCCGTCGGATGATGCTGGGCGTCTACGAGACGTTCGTCCGTGACGCGGGGATCCGCGCGACGGTCGGCCAGGTCCTCGCGGACCTCGCGGCCGCGCCGGGGGCTGTGGTGGTGCACTGCTCGGCCGGGAAGGACCGTACGGGGTGGGTCGTCGCGCTCGCGCAGCACGTCGCGGGCGTCGGTGCGGAGGACCGGATGACGGAGTACCTCGCGAGCGCCGCCGCCGCCGACGGGCTCGCCGCCGTCGTGCCGCCGATCCCCGGGCTCGACGCGGCAGCGCTCGCCCCCCTCCTGACGGTCGAGGCCGACTACCTGCGCAGCGCGTGGGAGCTCGCGGAGCGCGAGCACGGCGACATCGACGGGTATCTCGCGGCCTGCGGCGTCACGGACGACGTGCGCCGCGCGCTCGTGGCGCGGCTCGTCGCCTGACGGCCCGCACGACGCGCGGGTGCCGGGTCGTTGCCTGCCGTGCCCGGGGTCGCTACGTTCGAAGGACCGACGTCCGCGCAGGTGGGCCGGGACGACCCGGCGTGCGGTACCCGCGCGGATCCGGCAGAGTGGGCCCATCCGCCTGACGACGAGTAGGTGACTTGAGTGGCACTTCCACCCTTGACCCCAGAACAGCGCGCGGCCGCGCTCGAGAAGGCCGCGGAGGCCCGACGGGTCCGCGCCGAGGTGAAGAACCGCCTGAAGTACTCCCAGGGCTCGTTGAAGGAGGTCATCGAGCGCGGGCGGACGGACGACATGATCGGCAAGCTTCCGGTCGTCAAGTTGCTGGAGTCGCTGCCCGGCGTGGGTAAGGTGAAGGCTCGCGCGATCATGGAGGAGATCGGGATCGCCGAGACACGACGTGTCCGCGGCCTCGGCCCCCACCAGTCCGCGGCCCTCATCGAGAGGTTTGGCTGACATTTCCGCACATCCGCCCGCGCCCCGACCTGCCCGTCTGACCGTCCTGGCGGGACCGACCGCCGTCGGGAAGGGCACGGTGTCCGCAGACATCCGCGCCCGCTACCCGGAGGTGTGGCTGTCCGTGTCGGCGACGACGCGCGACCCCCGCCCGGGCGAGGTGGACGGCGTGCACTACCTCTTCGTCGGCACGGACGAGTTCGCCCGCATGGTCTCGGAGCACGAGCTGCTCGAGTGGGCCGTCGTCCACGGTCGCAACAGCTACGGCACCCCGCGGCGCGCGGTCGAGGACCGGCTCGCCGCGGGGGTGCCCGCGCTCCTGGAGATCGACCTGCAGGGGGCACGGCAGGTGCGGGCGTCGATGCCCGAGGCCCGGTTCGTGTTCCTCGCGCCGCCGAGCTGGGACGAGCTGGTCCGCCGCCTCGTGGGGCGCGGCACCGAGGACGCGGAGGAGCGGGAGCGGCGTCTGACGACGGCCCGCGTGGAGCTCGCGGCGGAGTCGGAGTTCGACCACGTCATCGTCAACGACGACGTGCACCGCGCGACCGACGAGCTCGTCCGGGTGATGGGTCTGGAGCCGCGTCCCGTCGACGCCGGACCCGCCGCCGGGCCGGCACGCGGGACCGGTGCGCCCCGAGCGGCGGCGCGCACGGAGTAGACTGGGAGGTCGGTGCGTGCGGCGAGCCGCCGCCGCTCACCCCCCGGGACGACCGTCACAGGTGTCACGGGCGTCACGGGCGTCATCCTCGGCCGTGACATCAGCCTCTGCGCGCCGCACCACCGCACGAAACCGCTGCAGCGACCGGCTGCAGGACCCGAGAACCCCACGGAGCGAACTGTGTCCGGAACCGTCGCCGCCCCCGAGGGCATCACCGACCCGCCCATCGACGACCTGCTCGAGCACGTCGACTCGAAGTACGCGCTCGTCATCTACTCGGCGCAGCGCGCGCGTCAGATCAACGCGTACTACTCGCAGCTGAGCGAGGGCCTGCTGGAGAACGTCGGCCCGCTCCTCGAGACGCGCAACCAGGAGAAGCCGCTGTCGATCGCGATGCGCGAGATCAGCGCCGGTCTCCTGACGATCGAGAGCTCCGAGCCCGCCGAGGGCTCCGAGGACTGAGTCACCGACCGCCCCGCCCGGCTCCTGCCGGGTGGGGCGGTCGCCTGCGCGAGGAGCCCCATGAGGATCGTGCTCGGCGTCAGCGGCGGTGTCGCGGCGTACAAGGCCGTGCTGCTGCTGCGCCTGCTGCGCGAGCAGGGCCACCGCGTGCGGGTCGTGCCCACGGCGTCCGCCCTACGGTTCGTGGGCGCGCCGACGTGGGAGGCGCTGTCGGCCGAGCCGGCGACCGACCAGGTGTTCGAGGACGTGGCGCACGTGCCGCACGTCGCGCTCGGCCAGGGCGCGGACCTCGTCGTCGTGGCGCCGGCGACCGCCGACCTGGTCTCGCGCGCAGCGACGGGGCGTGCGGACGACCTGCTCACGTCCACGCTGCTCACGGCGCGCTGCCCGGTGGTGATGGCCCCCGCGATGCACACGGAGATGTGGGAGCACCCCGCCACGGTGGCGAACGTCGCGACGCTGCGGGCCCGGGGCGTGCACGTCATCGAGCCGGCCTCGGGCCGGCTCACCGGCGCGGACACCGGTCCGGGTCGCCTGCCCGAGCCCGAGGAGATCGCCCGCGTGGCCCTCGGGATCGTGACCGGCGCCGACGTCGCGGACCCGCTTCCGGTCGAGGGCCCGGCGTCGGTGCAGGACCTTGCCGGGCTGCGCGTCGTGGTGTCCGCCGGCGGCACGCGCGAGCCGATCGACCCGGTGCGGTTCATCGGCAACCGGTCCAGCGGCCGCCAGGGCGTGGCGCTCGCGTGGGCGGCACGCGCCCGCGGGGCCCGCGTGACGCTCGTGGCCGCGAACCTCGACGCGCAGGTGCTGGACGACGGCACGCCACCGGCGCAGGCCGGCGCGGTGCCGCTCCCCGAGCTGGAGGTCGTGCCGGTCGAGACGACCGCGCAGCTGCGCGAGGCCGTGCGAGCCGCGGCCGCGACGGCCGACGTCGTCGTCATGGCCGCGGCGGTGGCCGACTTCCGTCCGGCGAGCGCACCGGACGCGAAGATCAAGAAGGTCCCGGGCCAGGGCCCCGCGCCGATCGTGCTCGTGGAGAACCCGGACGTGCTCGCGGAGCTCGCGCACGAGCGTCTGCGCGCGGACCAGGTCGTCGTGGGGTTCGCGGCCGAGACGGGGGACCGGCACGGCTCGGTGCTCGACCACGGGCGGGAGAAGGCGCGGCGCAAGGGCGCCGACCTCCTCGTCGTCAACGCGGTGGGCGACGGGCGGGGCTTCGGCGTCGACGTGAACGACGTGACGATCGTCGACGGCGCGGGAGAGGTCGTCGCGACGGCGTCGGGCACGAAGCGCGACGTCGCGGACGCGGTGTGGGACGCCGTCGTGACGCGGGCCGGGGCGGTCCTGCGCTGAGCCGGGAGTCTCACCTTTCGGATGCTTGCGCCCATCCTGCGGGACGGTACGCTGTGCGCCATGGCTGATCTCCGTCTCTTCACGTCCGAGTCCGTCACCGAGGGTCACCCGGACAAGGTCTGCGACCAGATCTCGGACGCGATCCTCGACGCGATGCTCGCGCAGGACCCGACGTCGCGCGTCGCGGTCGAGTCCATGGTCACGACCGGGCTCGTGCACGTCGCGGGGGAGGTCACGACCGACGCGTACGTCGAGATCCCTCAGGTCGTGCGCGACGTCGTGCGGCGCATCGGGTACACGTCGTCCGCGATCGGGTTCGACGCGGACTCGTGCGGCGTGTCGGTGTCGATCGGCCAGCAGTCCCCGGACATCGCGCAGGGGGTGGACAAGAGCCTCGAGGAGCGCGACGACGCGGCCGCGGGTCACGACCCGCTCGACGCCCAGGGCGCGGGCGACCAGGGCCTGATGTTCGGGTACGCGAGCGACGACACGCCGAGCCTCATGCCGCTGCCGGTCTGGCTCGCCCACCGGCTCGCGGAGCGCCTCTCCCAGGTGCGTCGCGACGGCACGGTCCCCGGTCTGCGGCCGGACGGCAAGACGCAGGTGACGATCGGCTACGACGGCGACCGGGCCGTGTCGCTGGACACCGTGGTGCTGTCGACCCAGCACGACCCGGACGTGGTCCAGGAGAAGCTGCACCGGCTGATCGCGGAGGACGTCGTGGCGCCGGTGCTCGAGGCCGCGGGGGTCGACCTGGACACGCGCGAGACGCGGCTGTTCGTCAACCCGACGGGGACGTTCGTCATCGGCGGCCCGCGCGGCGACGCCGGGCTCACGGGCCGCAAGATCATCGTCGACACGTACGGCGGCATGGCCCGCCACGGCGGCGGCGCGTTCTCCGGCAAGGACCCGTCGAAGGTGGACCGCTCGGCCGCGTACGCGACCCGCTGGGTGGCGAAGAACGTGGTCGCTGCCGGCCTGGCGCGCCGCTGCGAGGTGCAGGTCGCGTACGCGATCGGCAAGGCGCACCCCGTGGGCATGTACGTCGAGACGTTCGGGACCGAGACGGTGCCGGTCGAGCGCATCGCGGCCGCGATCCGCGAGGTCTTCGACCTGCGCCCGGCGGCGATCATCCGCGACCTGGACCTGCTGCGTCCCGTCTACGCCGCGACGGCGGCCTACGGGCACTTCGGCCGCGAGCTGCCGGACTTCACCTGGGAGCGCACGGACCGCGTCGCGGCCCTGCAGTCCGTCGTCTGAGCGTCGCACCGACCCTCACGTCCTGCCCGTCGCGCCCGGCCCTGGCCGTGCGGGTGGGCCGTGGTGGGATGAGGTCGTGAGCAGCGAGGACGGGACCGTTCGGGATACGGCAGGGAGCGTGTCCTTGCGGGACGTGAACGGCGAGGGCGTCGGCGACCCCGCGCGCACGGTCCAGGACGCGCTCCCGGGGATCGACGTGCCCGGCGCCAGGGCGCCTCGGCGCACGACGCCCGTGGGGGCGCTGGAGATCGCCACCGAGCTCCCGGTCGCCCAGCTGGTGCTCGACCTCGCGCCCGCGCACCTCGATCGCCCGTACGACTACCTCGTGCCCGCGGCGATGTCCGACGCCGCGCAGCCGGGTGTGCGCGTCAAGGTGCGGTTCGCCGGGCGTGACGTCGACGGCTACGTCATGGCACGCCTCGACCGCTCCGAGCACGACGGGCGGCTCCAGCCGCTGCGCCGGGTGGTCTCGCCGGAGCCGGTGCTGACGCCGCAGGCGCTGCAGCTCGCGCGGTCCGTCGCCGACCTGTACGCGGGCACGTTGCCGGACGTGCTGCGTCTCGCGGTCCCGCCCCGCCACGCGCGCGCCGAGCAGGGGTTGGACGCGGCGACGGCCCAGGCGCCTGCCGGCAGCGACGTCGCGGAGGGCGCTCCCGCGCAGGGCGCGACGACGACGGCGACGAGAGCCACGACGGTGACGACGACCACGACGCCCGGCCCGACGCCCGGCGCGGCGTCGCCGCCCGCTGGTCGCGGGACGCCCGCGGTGTGGGGCGCCTACCGCGCGGGGCCCGCGTTCCTCGCCCACCTCGCGCGCGGCGGGGCGCCGCGCGCCGTCTGGACCGCCCTGCCGGGCCTCGCCCCCGCGCCGGACCGCACCGGCACCGACGGCGGACCGGCCCCTGAGGCAGGGTCCGCAGGCAAGGGCCGGCGCCGCACCCCGGACGCGGCCCTGCCCGTGACGCACTGGGCCGCGGCGGTCGCTGAGGCGGTGCGCGTGGTGCGGGGCGTCGGACGCGGCGCGCTCGTCGTCGTGCCGGACGCCCGCGACGTCGACCAGGTGTGCGCCGCGCTCGAGGCCGCCGGGCTGGAGGCGTGGGACGCGGCGAGCGGTGGGGACGTCGTGCGGCTGACGGCCGACGAGGGTCCCGCCCCGCGCTACCGGGGCTTCCTCGCGGTCCGCCGTGGGCTCGCGCGCGTCGTCGTCGGCACGCGAGCGGCGGCGTTCGCCCCCGTGGCGGACCTGGGGCTCGTCGTGTGCTGGAACGACGGCGAGGACACGCTCGCCGAGCCGCGCGCCCCGTACCCGCACGCACGGGAGGTGCTCGCGCTGCGCAGCGAGCAGGAGGGCGCGGCGTACCTGCTCGGCGGTCACGGGCGCACCGTCGCGGGGCACGCCCTGCTCGCGCGCAGCTGGGCGCACGAGCTCGCCGCCTCCCGTGATGTCGTGCGCTCCCGGGCGCCGCGTGTGCGCGCCCTGACGTCGGTCGAGCTCGCCGCCGAGGGCCCGGGTGCGGCGGCCCGCATCCCCACCGCGGCGTGGCGCGCCGCCCGGTCCGCGCTCGAGCACGGACCGGTTTTGGTGCAGGTGCCGCGGTCGGGGTACCTGCCGGTCGTCGCGTGCGCGCGCTGCCGCACGCCCGCGCGCTGCACGGCCTGCCACGGCCCGCTCGCCCTGCCCGGGCCGGGCGCTGCCCCGCAGTGCGCGTGGTGCGGGGCGCTCGCGGGCGGTTGGTCGTGCCCCGAGTGCCACTGGACGGGTCTGCGCTCGGTCCGCGTGGGGTCGCAGCGCACGGCGGAGGAGCTGGGCCGCGCGTTCCCCGGCGTGCCGGTGCGGATGTCCGGTGCGGGGGCGGCGGGCGGGGTGCTGGCCGCGGTGGGCGGCGAACCGGCCCTCGTCGTCGCGACGCCCGGTGCGGAGCCGGTCGCCGACGGGGGGTACACGGCTGCCCTGCTGCTGGACGCCGCGGTGAGCACGGCGCACGTCGGGCTCGACGTCGCGCAGGACGCGCTCGCGCGCTGGCTCGCCGCGGCGTCGCTCGTGCGCCCGGCGGGCGACGGCGGTCAGGTGCTCCTCGTCGGCGACGCCGCGCCCGCCCCGACCAACGCGCTCGTCCGGTGGGACCCGGCGGGCCTTGCCGACCGCGAGCTCGACGAGCGCGCCGAGCTCGCGCTGCCCCCGGCCGTGCGCATCGCCGCCGTGAGCGGCGACCGGGCCGCGGTGGCGGCCGTCCTCGACCGTGTCGACCTCGCCGGTCCCGAGACGGTGCTCGGCCCGGTCGAGGTCGCCCCCTCACGGCGCGACGACGCACCGGACCTCGCGGGAGGCGCGGGGCGCCCCGTCCGGGCCGTCGTGCGCGTCCCGCACCGGGACGGGAGAGACCTGGCCGGCCAGCTCGCCGCGTCGCTCGCGGTGCGCTCGGCCCGTCGCGAGAGCGGTTCCGTCCGTGTGCAGCTCGACCCGAAGGAGATCCTGTGACCGACCGCTACCGCGAGACGGACGCCGCTGCGCCCGACGTCGACGCCGTGCTGTACGACTTCGGCAACGTCCTGGTCGGCTGGGACCCGTACCGCGCGTACGACGGGCACGACGCCGAGGTCGTCGAGACGTTCTTCACGGACGTCGACTTCCCCGCCCTCAACCATGGACGGGACGCGGGGGCGACGTGGGCCGAGGCCCGCGCGGAGGTGGCCCGCAGCCACCCGCACCACGTCGACCTGCTCGACCGGTACCTCACCCACTTCACGGCCACGCTCTCCGGACCGGTGGAGGGATCGGCCGAGCTCGTCGACGAGCTGCGCGCCCTGGGTCTGCGCCTGTACGGCCTGACGAACTGGTCCGCCGAGCTCTTCCACCATGCCGCGACCGCCGCCCCCGCGACCACGCGCCTGGACGACGTCCTCGTGTCCGGAAGGGAAGGTCTCGCGAAGCCGGACCCGGCGATCTTCGAGCGCGCGATCGAGCGCTTCGGCCTCGACCCGCGACGCACCCTGTTCACCGACGACGGCCCGGCGAACGTCGATGCCGCGGCCGCGCTCGGTCTGCGCACCCACCTGTTCCGGGGCACGGCCGGACTCCGTCGCGTCCTCCGCGGGCTCGGTGTCGACGTCGCTCCACCCGGCCCGGCCTGATCGTTCCCGCCGGTCGTACCGCTTGATCGCACTCCCGGCCCTCCCGGTCCCTCCGCGGCCGGGCCCGGCCCTTCCCGCTCCCGCCGCGCCCGACCCGGCCGCTCCCCGTCTGCCGCCGCCGTCGTCCCGGGGCCCGGCACCTAGACTCGGGCCCATGCGCCTGCTGTTCGCCGGAACCCCGGACACCGCGGTTCCCTCTCTCGACGCCCTGCTCGACTCGCGCCACGAGGTGGTCGCCGTGCTCACGCGCGCCGACGCGCCGGCGGGACGTGGGCGGCGCCTGACGCCGAGCCCCGTGCGGGTCCGGGGGCAGGAGGCGGGCGTCCCGGTCCTCACCGGGCGCCCGCGCGGCGAGGAGTTCCTCGCCCGGTTGCGCGACCTGGAGATCGACGCGGCACCCGTCGTCGCGTACGGCGAGATCCTGCGCCCCGAGGTCCTCGCCGTGCCGCGGCACGGGTGGGTGAACCTGCACTTCTCCGTGCTGCCGGCCTGGCGCGGTGCGGCCCCCGTGCAGCGCGCGATCATCGCCGGCGACGAGGTGACGGGCGCGACGACGTTCGTCCTCGAGGAAGGCCTCGACACCGGGCCCGTCCTCGGGACCACGACCGAGACGATCCGTCCCCGCGACACCGCCGGCGACCTCCTCGGCCGTCTCGCCGTCTCGGGCGCCGGCCTGCTCGTCGCGACGCTCGACGCGCTCGAGGACGGCACGCTGCGTCCTGAGCCCCAGCCCGCCGACGGCGTGTCCCACGCCGCGAAGCTCACGACCTCCGACGCGCGCGTGCGCTGGGACGTGCCGGCGCTCGCGGTCGACCGCCTCGTGCGTGGCTGCACGCCCGCCCCGGGCGCGTGGACGACCGTCCCGGACGCGTCGGGAGGTCCGACGCGCCTCGGCCTCGGCGCGGTGACGCCGCGCCCCGACGTCACAGACCTCGCACCCGGTGCGGTGCGGGCGGGCAAGCGCGAGGTGCTCGTCGGCACGGCCACGCACGCCGTCCAGCTCGGCGACGTCGCACCGGGGGGCAAGAAGCACATGCCCGCCGCCGACTGGGCGCGCGGCGCACGGCTTCCGGAGGGCCTCGTGCTCGGCGCGGCGGAGGTGGCGGCATGAGCGGGGCACGCGGGTCCGACGACCGTCGCGGCGACGAGGGGTCGAACGCGCGTTCGAGCGGCGGCGCCGGGCGAGGCTCCGCCGGGCCCAGCAGATCGAACGCGCGTTCGAACCGGTCCCCCCGGGGTGGGGCCGCGTCGAACACCCGTTCGACGCCGTCCTCGAGCGCCGACCGGGGCGAACGCGGTGGCGCCGGTGCCGACGACGCCCGCCGCGACGCCCGCGGACGCCAGCGCGGCGCCGCCCGCTCCCGCGGCGAGGCGAGCCGCTCGTCCGTCGCCCCCTCGCAGCGCCGCAAGGGCACCGACCCCGCGCGCACCGCCGCGTTCGACGTCCTGCGGGAGGTCGACGGCTCCGACGCCTACGCCAACCTCGTGCTGCCCCCGCTGCTGCGCCAGCGCGAGATCCGCGGTCGCGACGCCGGGTTCGCCACCGAGCTCGCCTACGGCACCCTGCGCCTGCGCGGGCGCTACGACGCGATCCTCGCGCGGTGCCTCGACCGGCCGCTCGACCGCCTCGACCCGCCCGTCCTCGACATCCTGCGCCTCGGCGCCCACCAGCTCCTCGGGATGCGGGTCCCGCAGCACGCCGCCGTGTCCGAGACGGTCGGGCTCGCCCGCGCGTGCACAGGCGCAGGCAGCGCCCAGCTCGTCAACGCCGTCCTGCGCCGCGTCGCGCGCACCTCCCTCGACGACTGGCTCGCCCAGATCGCCGCCGACGCCCCGGACGAGCTCACGGCGCTCGCGGCCAGCGGCTCCCACCCCCTGTGGGTCGCGCGGGCGCTGCGCGACGCGCTCGCCGGCGTGGGCCGCGACCCGGAAGAGCTCGCCGACCTCCTCGCCGCCGACAACGACGCGCCCCGCGTCACGCTCGTCGCCCGCCCCGGCCTCGCCGACCCCGACGAGCTCGCCGACGCCCGCACCGCCCCCGGCCGGTGGGCCCCGACGGCACTGGTCCTCGAGGGCGGCGACCCCGCAGCCTACGGCGCCGTGCGCGACGGACGCGCCGGCGTGCAGGACGAGGGCAGCCAGCTCGTCGCCCTCGCCCTCGCCGCCGCGCCGCTCGCCGGCCCGGACGGCATCACGGACGACGCGCCCGCCGGCCCGGACGCCCGCTGGCTCGACCTGTGCGCCGGACCGGGCGGCAAGGCCGCGCTGCTCGGCGCCCTCGCCGCCGAGCGCGGGGCACGCCTCGTCGCCAACGAGGTCCAGCCGCACCGCGCCCGCCTCGTCGAGAAGGCGCTCGCGGCCGTGCCGGCCGAGGCCGTGGAGGCCGTGCGGACCGGGGACGGGCGCGACGTCGGGCAGGACGAGCCCGCCGCCTACGACCGCGTGCTGCTCGACGCGCCCTGCACCGGCCTCGGCGCGCTGCGCCGGCGACCCGAGTCGCGCTGGCGGCGCACGCCCGGCGACCTCGCCGTCCTCACCGGGCTCCAGCGCGCGCTGCTCGCGTCCGCGCTCGACGCCGTACGGCCCGGGGGAGTGGTCGCCTACGTGACGTGCTCGCCGCACCTCGCCGAGACGCAGGTGGTCGTCGCCGACGTGGTGCGTCGGCGCGACGACGTCGAGCTCCTCGACGCCCCGGCCGTCGTGCGGGGCGTGGTCCGCCCCGACGCGCGGCAGGCGATCGAGCTGGGGGACCGGCAGGACGTCCAGCTGTGGCCGCACGTCCACGGCACGGACGCGATGCACCTGACGCTCCTGCGGCGCCTTCCGGCCCGCTGAGCCGCTCGAGCACGCTCGGCCGTGCTCAGTAACGGCGTTTTCCACCCGCAGTCCGCGATGTCGGGATATCCCGCTCTGGCGCATGTCGGGATATCCCGCTATCGTCGGTGTCGGGATAGTCCGACATGCCGTGCGCGTGCGGACGGCGAGAGGACCGCACATGACCGCACGACCCACCACCGCCCGCAGCGCCCGCGACCTCGGCGCCTTCGTCCGCCGCGCCCGCCGCGCCCGCGGACTCACCCAGGCACAGCTCGCCGACGAGCTCGGCATCAGCCGCCAGTACCTCTCCGAGTTCGAGAACGGCGTCGAGAACCTCTACGTCACCCGCCTCTTCGAGGTCCTCGACGAGCTCGGCGCCACCATGCAGCTCCAGGACCACCCGTGACCCGACCCGACGCCCTCGAGCTCTGGCTCTACGACACCCCCACCGGGCACCTCACCCGCCGCCGCGACGGCCGCGTCGACCTCACCTGGACCGACGACGCGCTCGCCCGCTGGGGCCACGGGGCCCGCACCCTCTCCCACCTCCTGCCCATGGACCCCGACGCACCACCCCACCCCGCCCGCGCCACCGCCTGGCTCGACGGGCTCATGCCCGAAGGACGCACCCGCGACCAGATGGCGATGGAAGCCGGCGTCGACCCCGAGGACCACCTCTCCTTCTTCACCGCCTACGGCGGCGACACCATCGGCGCCGTCGAGCTCCGCCCACCCGACGCACCCCGCCGTGCACCCCGAGCACCCGAACGACTCGACGACGCCGACGTCGCACGCCTCCTCCGCGAGAGCGTCGCCCGCGCCGGCGGCATCGGCCGCAGCGAGCACCTCACCAGCTCCCTGCCCGGCATGGAACCCAAGATCACCCTCCTCCACGACGACCACGGCTGGGCCAGTCCCCACGGCGCCACCCCCACCACCCACATCCTCAAGGTCGCCCGCCCTGCCGACTCACCCACCGCCGACCTCGTCAACACCGAGGCCGCCGCCCTCGACCTCGCCCGCCGCACCGGCCTCACCACCGTCGACGCCCACGTCACCGAGCTCGACGGCGAACGCTGCCTCGTCGTCACCCGCTACGACCGCGTCCCCGACCCCACCGGCACCCGACGCCTCCACCAGGAGGACACCGCCCAGGCCCTCGGCATCAACACCCGCGACCCCGAACGCAAGTTCCAGCACGGCCGCACCCTGCCCTCCCTCGCCCGCATCTCCCGCGTCCTGCGCGACGACGGCACCCGCCCCGACCCCCTCCTCGCCCTCACCACCTTCAACCTCGCCCTCGGCAACACCGACGCCCACGCCAAGAACATCTCTCTCCTGCGCCACGACGACGGCACCGTCCGACTCGCCCCCGCCTACGACGTCTCCATGCACCTGCACCACCACCACGCCTCACGCACCTTCGCCATGGACGTCGCCGGCACCCGCGACATGGACGCCCTCACCAGCGCCCACCTCGTCGCCGAGGGCATCTCCTGGGGACTGCCGCCCCGCCGCGCCCGACGCGCCGTCACCCAGACCCTCGACGACCTCACCGCGGCGCTCGCGGACGTCGACCGCGACCTCCATCCCGGCGTCGGGCGGCAGGCGTGGCGGACCGTGGAGCAGCGGACGGCCACCCTGCGCCGCGAGGCGGCAGAGCTCTAGACGAGGGTGGTGCTCACCGTCTCGTGGTCCGCAGGCGCCTCCAGGGCGCGCTGCAGGAGGATCGTGTCGACCCAGCGGCCGTGCTTGAACCCGACGGCGGTCAGCCTGCCCACCTCGACGAAGCCCAGGCGCCGGTGCAGCGGGAACGACGCGGCTGCCTCCGGGACGTCCGCGACGACGGAGACGACCTGGCAGGCGCCGGCGCGCGCCGCGGCGT
The DNA here is from genome assembly GCF_059159985.1 of Cellulosimicrobium sp. BMG9.23. Classification (NCBI taxonomy): domain Bacteria; kingdom Bacillati; phylum Actinomycetota; class Actinomycetes; order Micrococcales; family Promicromonosporaceae; genus Cellulosimicrobium; species Cellulosimicrobium sp. BMG9.23. Next base: position 137,813 of record NZ_JBZGBZ010000008.1, on the reverse strand, counting down.
CGAGCAGGGCGCCGAGGAGCGCTGTCCCGACGCCCTGTCCGGCGTACCGGGGGTCGAGGTAGATCGTGTCCTCGACCGTGTGCCGGTACGCCGCCTTCGGCCTCCACGGTCCCGCGTACGCGAAGCCGGCGACGTCGCCGCCGACCTCCGCCACGAGGAACGGCAGGCCCGCGGCCGCGAGGTCGCACCGCTTGGCGTCCCAGCGCGCGACGTCCCAGGGCTGCTCCTCGAACGTCACCTGCGTGTCCCGGACGAACGGGGCGAAGATCTCCGCGACGCGGGGCAGATCGGCGACGACGAGAGGACGGACGGCGGCACGCGGCAGGGCGGGGGAGGAGTCCACGGGGGGAGCCTAGGGCGCGGCCGGTCGTGGGCGGCACCCCTAGGCTGGTGCCCATGGCAGCCCTCATCGCCCCGAGCATCCTGTCCGCCGACTTCGCGAACCTCGAGCGGGACCTCCGCGCGATCGAGACGGCGGACTACGCCCACGTCGACGTCATGGACAACCACTTCGTGCCGAACCTCACGCTGGGCCTGCCGGTGTTCGAGCGCCTGGCGCAGGTGTCACCCGTGCCGATCGACGCGCACCTCATGATCGACGACCCGGACCGCTGGGCGCCCGCGTACGCCGAGGCCGGTGCCGCGTCCGTGACGTTCCACGCCGAGGCGGCGACGGCGCCCGTGCGGCTCGCGCGCGAGCTGCGTCGCCTGGGTGCCCGGGCGGGCGTCGCGCTGCGCCCCGCGACGCCGGTGGAGCCGTTCCTCGACCTGCTGTCCGAGGTCGACATGATCCTCGTCATGACCGTCGAGCCGGGCTTCGGCGGGCAGTCGTTCATCGACGGCACGCTGCCCAAGATCCGGCGCGCTCGGCAGGCCGTGAGCGAGGCGGGCCTGGACGTGTGGATCCAGGTCGACGGGGGAGTGTCCCGCGACACGATCGAGCGGGCGGCCGACGCCGGTGCGAACGTCTTCGTGGCGGGTTCCGCCGTCTACGGGGCCGAGAGCATCCCGGGGGAGATCCAGACCCTGCGGGGCCTGGCCGAGTCCGCGCACGCCCACTGACGCGCCCGGGGAGGGCTCGGCCGGAGAGCGCCGCACGACTGCCGGTCATCCTCGTTCGATAAAATAGTGTGCCAAGCGCACATCACACCCCATCGCCAGACACACCGGCCCACCACAGAGCACAGACCGGCGGCGGGCAGAGCTCACGCGTCGGCACTGGACCGTCGAGCCCGTGCCTCAGGGGCCCGCGTCGGCCTCCGCGTTCACGTTCGTCCGGTCACCGGACCGTGGGGGAGGCGGTGCGGCGGTGTGGCATCCTGGACGGCAGCAGTACGCACGAACGTGCTCCGGGGTCGGTGCAATTCCGAGCCGGCGGTGACAGTCCGCGACCCGCGCCCTACGCGCGGTTGACCTGGTGGAACTCCAGGACCGACGGTGAAAGTCCGGATGGGAGGAAGCACGTGCGGCGCGGTCGACCCCTCGCGGGTGCCGGCCACGTGGGTGCCGGGCGGTGGTCCGGGCTCTCGTGACCGACCACCCCCGTGAGCCGACCCGCCGTGGTGAGCGACGTCGTCGGCCCTTGACGGGGACCGCCGATCCCGCCCGCCCTCGCCCCGGAGTACCCGTGCCCGGCAAGGACGAGGTCGAGGACCGATGGGGTCGCAGCACCTGACCATCGACGGCGCGATGTCGCGCGCGCTCGAGCTCGCGAGGCGGGGACCGGCGTACGGCCCCAACCCGCGCGTCGGCTGCGTCCTGCTCGCTCCGCCCTCGGGCGCGGACCGCGGGCCCGACGACGCGGCCCCCGACGCCGACGACGCCCGGGCGCGGCTCGTGCTCGCCGAGGGGTACCACCGGGGCGCCGGCACGCCGCACGCGGAGGCCGCAGCGCTGGCGGACGCCCGGGAGCGCGGGATCGACGTCCGTGGTGCGACGGCGGTCGTGACCCTCGAGCCGTGCGCCCACACCGGACGTACCCCGCCCTGCGCGGACGCGCTTCTCGCCGCCGGCGTGGCCGAGGTGGTGCACGCCGTCGACGACCCGAACCCGGCCGCGGCGGGCGGTGCCGCGCGCCTGCGCGCCGCCGGTGTCCGCGTCGTGCGGGGCGTACGGGCGGCCGAGGGGACGGCCCTGCTGCACGTGTGGCTCACCGCGGCCGCACGAGGCACCCCGTACGTCACGCTGAAGACCGCGACGTCGCTCGACGGGTTCGTCGCGGCACAGGACGGCACGAGCCGGTGGATCACCGGCCCGGAGGCGCGCGCGCACGCCCACCGCGTCCGGGCGACGGTCGACGCGATCGCTGTCGGGTCCGGCACCGTCCGGGCCGACGACCCGGCGCTCACCGCGCGCGCGATAGGCCCTGACGGCATCGAGCGGCTTGCCGACCACCAGCCGCTGCGCGTCGTCGTCGCGCGCTCCGAGGTCCCGCAGCGGGCACGGCTGCGCGGCGAGGGCGGGGCCCTCGTGCACGTGCGCACGCACGACGTGGTCGAGGTCCTCGCGGAGCTCACCGCGCGCGACGTGCGGCACGTGCTCGTCGAGGGCGGACCGACGCTCGCGACGGCGTTCCTCGCGGCGGACGCCGTCGACGAGCTGCACGCCTACGTCGCCCCGGTGCTCCTGGGGTCGGGGAGGCGCGTCGTGGGCGACCTGGGCGTGACGACGATCGGGGCCGCGCGGCGGTTCCGCACGGTAGAGGTACGGCGCGTCGGCGACGACGCGCTGACGGTGTCGAGACGGATCGGCTGAGAGGCAGGAGAGATCGCATGTTCACGGGGATCGTCGAGGAGATCGGCTCGGTGCGCGAGATCGCGTTCCCGGGCGGTGCGGGCACGGACGCGGTGCTGACGGTCGAGGGGCGGCTCGCGACGTCGGACGCGGCGCTGGGCGACTCGATCGCCGTCGACGGCGTGTGTCTCACCGTCTCGGCGCTCGGGGGAGACGGGACGTTCGGCGCCGACGTCATGCCGGAGTCGTTGCGCCGCACGACGCTCGGTGACCTGCGTCCGGGATCGCGCGTCAACCTCGAGCGGGCGGTGCGCGTGGACGCCCGGCTGGGCGGTCACGTGGTGCAGGGGCACGTCGACGGCGTCGCGACGCTCGCGAGGCGCGACCCGGGCGACCGCTGGGACGACCTGGTCTTCTCCGCGCCGGCGGAGCTGCTGCGCTACGTGGCGGAGAAGGGCTCGATCGCGGTGAGCGGCGTCTCGCTCACCGTCACCCGCGTCGACGGCACGACGTTCGGCGTGTCCCTCATTCCCACGACGCTCGAGGCGACGGTCCTCGGGGCGCTGGTCCCCGGGGACCGCGTGAACCTCGAGGTCGACGTCCTCGCGAAGTACGTGGAGCGGCTGCTCGCCACGGGAGCGTCGTCGTGAGCGGCGACGTCGTGAAGGGCGACCTCGAGGCCGCGAGCGCCGCGGCGGCGTCCGCGGTCGGTGTGCGCCTGGGCACGGTCGAGGAGGCGCTGGAGGCGATCCGGGCGGGGCGTCCGGTGCTGGTGGCGGACTCACCGGACCGGGAGAACGAGGCGGACGTGGTGTTCGCGGCACGGGACGTGTCGGCGGAGTGGGTGGCGTGGACGATCCGGCACTCGTCGGGGTACCTGTGCGCGCCGATGCCGGCGGCGCGGGCGGACGCGCTGGAGCTGCCGTTGATGGTGCCGCGGAGCGAGGACCCGCGGCGGACGGCGTACACGGTGACGGTGGACGCGGCGTCGGGCGTGACGACGGGCATCTCGGCGCAGGACCGGGCCCGGACGTTGCGGGTGCTGGCGGATCCGGGGTCGGGTGCGGGCGACCTGATCCGGCCGGGTCACGTGCTGCCGTTGCGGGCCGTGCCGGGCGGGGTGCTGCACCGTGCGGGGCACACGGAGGCTGCGGTGGACCTGGTGCGGCTGGCGGGCGCGGGCGAGGTGGGGGGCATCGCGGAGCTGGTGCACGACGACGGGTCGATGATGCGTCTGGAGGACGCGGCGGCGCTGGCGGAGCGGGACGGTCTGGTGCTGCTGACGATCGCGGACCTCGTGGCGTGGCGGCGGGTGCACGATCCGGCGCCGGCGGCGCCGGAAGAGGTCGACCGCGGGCTCTCGGTGCGACGGGTGCACCGGACGGCGGAGGCGGCACTGCCGACGGAGCACGGCATGTTCCGGGTGCGGGGGTACCGGGACCTGCGGACGGGGGCGGAGCACGTGGCGCTGGTCCCGGCGGGGCAGGTGACGGGGGAGCCGGTCGTGACGCGACCGTCTGCGAGCGCCGGTGGCGAGGCACCGGCGCCGGTGGTGCGGGTGCACTCGGAGTGCCTGACGGGGGACGCGTTCGGGTCGTCGCGGTGCGACTGTGGTCCGCAGCTGCGGGTGGCGATGGGGCGGGTCGCGGCGGAGGGTGGTGCGGTGGTGTACCTGCGGGGGCACGAGGGTCGGGGGATCGGGCTGCTGGCGAAGCTGGGGGCGTACGAGCTGCAGGACGCGGGTCTGGACACGGTGCAGGCGAACCTGGAGCTCGGGTGGCCGGCGGACCGTCGGGAGTACGGGGCGGCGGCGGCGATCCTGGCGGACCTGGGGCTGTCGCGGGTGACGTTGTTGACGAACAACCCGGCGAAGGTGACGGGTCTGGTCGCGCACGGGATCGAGGTGGCGGCGACGGAGCGGATCGAGGTGGGTCACGGGGAGCACAACCGGGCGTACCTGGTGACGAAGAAGGTGGCGATGGGTCACCTGCTGGAGACGATCGAGGCCCCGGGTGGTCCCGGGGTCGTGGTGCTGGACGAGTCGGGCGAGACGGAGGAGGAGCGATGAGTGGTGCGGGTGCGCCGTCGATCGAGGTGGACGGGTCGGGGCTGCGGGTGACGGTGGTCGCGGCGAGCTGGCACACGGAGGTGATGGACGGCCTGGTGGCGGGTGCGCGGCGTGCGCTGGCGGCAGCGCACGTGTCGCACGTGTCGGTGGTGCGGGTGCCGGGGTCGTTCGAGCTGCCGGTGGCGGCGGCGCGGGCGGTGGAGCATGGCGCGGACGCGGTGGTGGCGCTGGGTGTGGTCATCCGTGGGGGGACGCCGCACTTCGAGTACGTGTGCCAGGCCGCGACCCTGGGGTTGACGGACGTGAGCGTGCGGACGGGGGTGCCGGTGGGGTTCGGCGTCCTGACGTGCGACGACGAGCAGCAGGCGCTGGACCGTGCGGGTCTGCCGGGATCGCGCGAGGACAAGGGTGCGGAGGCGGCGCAGGCGGCGGTGGCGACGGTCGTGGCTCTGCGGTCGTTCTGACGTGGAGCGGCGTGACGTGGGTGCACCGGTGCGGTGTCGTCGTGCCCGGTGGGCGGACCCGGGTCGGGTGGGCCGGGGGTGGCGGATACCCTGGGTCGTGTGAAGACGTTCGAGTCCCTGTTCGCCGAGCTCTCGGAGAAGGCCACGACGCGACCAGCCGGTTCCGGCACGGTCGCGGAGCTGGACGCCGGGGTGCATGCGATCGGGAAGAAGGTCGTCGAGGAGGCGGCCGAGGTGTGGATGGCCGCCGAGTACGAGGGCGACGTGAAGACGGCGGAGGAGATCTCCCAGCTGCTGTACCACCTGCAGGTGCTCATGCTCGCGAAGGGCCTGAGCCTGCAGGACGTGTACGACCATCTGTGAGCGGTGCGCATGGTCGGTGTGATCTGCCGCCGTCCGCGAGCGCCGCTCGTCCGTTCGTCCTCCCGTGCTCCTGTGCCCACCGTCTCCTGTGAACGAAGGTCCCACCATGCTGCGTATCGCCGTCCCCAACAAGGGGTCCTTGTCCGAGCCTGCCGTCGAGATGCTGCGCGAGGCGGGGTACCGCCAGCGTCGTGACTCGCGCGAGCTGGTGCTCGCGGACCCGGACAACGACGTCGAGTTCTTCTTCCTGCGTCCGCGGGACATCGCGGTGTACGTGGGGTCGGGGACGGTCGACGTCGGGATCACGGGTCGGGACCTGCTCCTGGACTCGGGGGCGGACGCGGTGGAGCACATGCAGCTCGGGTTCGGTGGTTCGACGTTCCGGTATGCGGCTCCCGCGGGGACGGTCGCGTCGTTGGAGCAGGTGCAGGGTCTGCGGGTCGCGACGTCGTACGAGGTCCTGGTGGAGGGGCACCTGCGCTCGCACGGTGTGGACGCGACGGTGGTGCACCTGGACGGTGCCGTGGAGTCTGCGGTGCAGCTCGGGGTGGCGGACGTCGTCGCGGACGTGGTGTCGACGGGCACGACGCTGCGCGGTGCGGGGCTCGAGGTGTTCGGTGACCCGATCCTCGAGTCGGAGGCGGTGCTGATCCGTCCTCGTGCGGTCGCGGAGGCGGACGTGCCGGCGGGCGTGGAGGTGCTGGGCCGTCGTCTGCAGGGCGTGCTCACGGCCCGGCAGTACGTCCTCATGGACTACGACGTCCCGGTGTCGCTCGTGGAGCAGGCCGTGGCGATCACGCCGGGTCTGGAGTCGCCGACGGTGTCGCCGCTGCACGACCGGGAGTGGGCGGCGGTGCGCGCGATGGTGCGACGTGACCGGACGAACCAGGTGATGGACGCGCTGTACGACGTGGGCGCGCGCGCGATCCTCGTGACGAGGATCCACGCGTCCCGCCTCTGACCCGGTGCCAGTGCGGCCTGTACTGCGCGGTCGTGTGCGGGTCGCCTGTGAGACGGTGACGTCATGAGCGGTACGTCGTTCCCGGAGGCCGGTCTGCCCGGTGATCGTCGTGACGACCCGTACCGGGTGTTCCGGCCGCGCTTCGGCCTGGTGTCGGCGTGGGCGACCGGTGTCGTCGTGGTGGGGGCGTGCGCCGTCGTGGGCGTGCTCGCGACCGGTCCGCTCGGGACGTCGTGGGTGAACCGGCTCTCCCTCGCGACGTTCGCGCTGTTCGCGGCATGGCTCCTGTGGCGCCTCGGCGGGGTGCACGCCGTGCCGAGCCGTGCGGGTCTGCGGGTGCGCAACGTCATCTACACGCGCGAGCTCGAGTGGGCGCAGGTGGTGTCGGTGCGGTTCGGCAGCGGCGACCCCTGGGTGCGGCTCGACCTGGCGGACGGGTCCACGCTCGCGGTGATGGGGATCCAGCGGTCCGACGGCGCCCGCGGAGACCTCGAGGCGCGTCGCCTCGCGGCGCTGGTCCAGGCGCACGGCGAGGCCGTCGAGCGCGACGGCGGGCACTGACCCTCAGACACCGACGGGCGGGCACCGACGGGCGGGCGCGCGCGATCGCCTGCACGCAGGAGGGCCCGGTCTCGTTCCCGAGACCGGGCCCTCCTCCCGCCGTCGGACGGCGCGCCGTCATCCACCCGTCAGGTGGACGACGACGCCGTCCGATGCGCTGCTCAGTACGCCGTGCGCTGGCGCGGCTTGCGGTCGCCCCGGTCGTCGTGGCGGTCCGTGCGCTCGCGACGCTCGTCGGTCCGACCCGACGGGCCGTGGGCGCCGCGGGGACGATCACCCGTCGGGCGCGGGGCACGGCCGCGGGCCGGCGGAGCGCCCTCGTCGAGGCGGATGCGCAGGAACTTGCCCGCGACCCGGGCGCGCGAGATGCGGTCGAGCGTCGCGTCGTCGAGCGGCGCGGCGATGTCGACGAGGGAGAACGACGGGAAGATGTCGATCTTGCCGACGTCCGACCCGTTGAGGCCCGCCTCGTTCGTCAGCGCACCGACGATGCCGCCCGGCTGGGCGCCGTGCGTGTGACCCACCGACAGGCGGTACCGCGTGCCGACGGCGTCGCGACGGATGCCACGGGTCCCGTCACCGTCGCGACGGCCCGACGCGCGGTCGCCGCGCGAGCCGCCACGGTCGCCCGAGCGCTCGGTGCGGGCGGAGCGTGACTGCTCGCGCGCCTGGGCGCGCTCCGCCTCGAAGCGCTCCTGCTCCTCGCGGGCCTGCGGGCCGTCGTCCCCGACGGCGAGCGCCACGAGCGCGGCGGCGAGGTCGACCGGGTCGACGTCCTGCTCGGCGACCACCGCGCGCACCATGTCGGCGTACATCGCGAGACGCCCGGCCTCACGACGCGCGGGCACCTGGCCGAGCAGGCGGCGCGCCTTGTGCGCGGACACGTCCGCGGGGGAGGGGATCTCGACCTCCTCGAGCGGCGTGCGCGTCGTGCGCTCGATCGCGCGCAGTCGCCCGCGCTCGTGCGGGGTGACGAAGCTCAGCGCCTCGCCCGTGCGGCCCGCGCGACCGGTGCGGCCGATGCGGTGCACGTACGCCTCGGGCTCGCCCGGCAGGTCGAAGTTCACGACGAGGCCGATGCGGTCGACGTCGAGGCCGCGGGCCGCGACGTCGGTCGCGACGAGCACGTCGAGGGCGCCGGAGCGCAGCCGCTCGACGATCTTCTCGCGGTCCTTCTGCGCGACGTCGCCCGAGATCGTCGCGGCGGAGATGCCGCGCTCGACGAGCGCGGAGCCGACCTCCTCGGCCGCGCCGCGCGTGCGGGTGAAGACGATCGCGGCGTCGGCGTCCGACGTCGCGAGGACGCGGGCGAGCGACCCGGTCTTGTGGCGGAACGGCACAACCGCGTACGTCTGGCGGACGCTCGTCACCGTGGAGGACTGGCGCGAGACCGCGATCTCGACCGGGTCGGTGAGGTGCTCGGCCGCCACGCGGCGGATCGGAGCCGGCATGGTCGCGGAGAAGAGGGCGACCTGACGCTCGCGCGGCGCGCGGGAGAAGATCGTGTCGACGTCCTCCGCGAAGCCCATGCGGAGCATCTCGTCGGCCTCGTCGAGCACGAGGAAGCGCACGTCGTCGAGCACGAGGGTGCCGCGCTCGATGTGGTCGATGACGCGACCCGGGGTGCCGACGACGACCTGCGCACCGGCCGCGAGCGCCCGCTGCTGCGGCTGGTACGGCGAGCCGCCGTACACCGCGAGCACGTCGACCTTGGGCAGCTGCGCGGCGAAGGTCTCGATCGCGTCGGCGACCTGCATCGCGAGCTCGCGCGTCGGGGTGAGGACGACCGCCTGCACGCGCCGCAGCGCGGGGTCGACCGCGGCGAGCAGCGGAAGGCCGAACGCGGCGGTCTTGCCGGTGCCGGTCTGCGCGACGCCGGTGATGTCGCGGCCGGCGAGGAGCGCGGGGATGGCCTGCGCCTGGATCGCGGACGGCGTGACGAACCCGAGGTCGGACACGGCACGCTCGAGCGCCGCGGGGAGCCCGAGGGACGCGAACGTCGCGTCGTCGGCGGCAGGAGCGGTGGGGGTGGAGTCGGTGGACGAGGGGTCGAGGGCGCGCGAGGGCGCGACGACGTCAGCAGTCATGGGGCGGTGAGGACCGTTTCGTGTCGGGGTGGGGAGTGGCGTGCGGTCGCCAGGTCGGCTCTCGCAGGTCGCACTCCCGAACACACCTGGCCGGGCGCCGACCGCGGCCGATGACGGCCGTGCGGGCGGGGGATCCGGCCACTCTCACAGAACACGCGGGACGAGCGACGAACTCCACAGGTGATCACCATCCTACCGGAGCCGGCGCGCCGCGGCCGCGGCGCCGCCGGTGACGTCGCTCACCGTGGGCTCACCGTGCACTCACTGCGGGACGCGGCGGGACGCGGCGGGTGATTTCGGACGGCGCGTCCCCCGCGCCCGGAAATGGGCACCGCGGCGGGGTGAGCCGTACGTAGGATGGTCGCGCGGCGCGCGGTGCGAGCCGCGATCCTCGGACGAGGCAGGACGAGCACGGGCGGTGAGCGTGGCAGCAGGGGAGCAGGTGAGCTCGCGCGTCGTGACCGTCCCGAACGTCATCAGTCTCGTGCGTCTGCTGCTCGTCCCGGTGTTCGCGGTCCTCATCGTCGAGGGTCACGACCTCTGGGCGCTCGTCGTCCTCGCCGTCTCGGGGGCGTCCGACTGGCTCGACGGCGTGCTGGCCCGTCGCCTGGACCAGGTGAGCCGGCTCGGGCAGATGCTCGACCCGGCCGCGGACCGTCTGTTCATCCTCGTGACGCTCCTCGGCCTCGCGTGGCGCGACGTCGTCCCGGTGTGGCTCGTCGTCGTCATCGTCGCGCGCGACCTGCTGCTCGTGTGCCTGCTGCCGTGGCTCGCACGGCACGGGTACGGGCCCCTGCCCGTGAGCTTCGCGGGCAAGGCCGGGACCTTCGCGCTCCTGTACGCGTTCCCGCTGCTCCTGCTCGCCGAGATGCCGGGCTGGCTCGGCGACGTGGCCGCCGTCGTCGGGTGGGCGTTCACCTGGTGGGGCATCGGCCTGTACTGGGTCGCCGGCGTCCAGTACGTCGCGCAGACCCGATCCCTCGCTGCGACCGGAGACCGCGACGGCCGGGGGCCACGTCCGGAGGAGACGCCGTGAGCCAGGACCCGCAGCCCGTGCGGAAGGGCCCCGTCGACGCGTCCATGACGCTGCTCAACGAGGTGATGCACCGCCCGCTCGACCCCGGGTACGCGGCCGCCGCGGCACGGCGGGCCACGGACGGCGACGCGCCGCGTGGGCGCGGACGGACCGTCTTCCTCGTCGTGCTCGCCGTCGTCCTCGGTCTCGTCACCACCGCGGCGACCCTCGACCTGCGAGCGCCGCAGCCCGCGGTGATCGAGGCCCGCGCGACGCTCGAGCAGGAGATCACGGACCGGCAGGCGGACGCGGACACGCTCGTGACGCGCGCCACCGAGGTCTCCGCCGAGATCGAGGCGCTGCAGGACGAGGCGCTCGGCGGGCTCAGCGACGACGTGCTGGCCGACCTGCAGCAGGAGGGCGCGACCACCGGGTCCCAGGCCGTGGAAGGGCCCGGCGTCGTCGTCACCCTCGACGACGCGAGCGAGGGGATCGGGGCGGACGACACGACCTCGGCGAACCTCGTCCAGGACTCCGACCTGCAGCGCGTCGTGAACGCCCTGTGGTCCGGCGGGGCGGAGGCCGTCGCGATCAACGACCAGCGACTGACGGGACTGTCCGCGATCCGCAGCGCGGGCGACGCGATCCTCGTCGACCTGCAGCCCCTCGTCCCGCCGTACCACGTCGAGGCCGTCGGCGACGGCGACGCGATGCGGACGGCGCTCGTGCGCACCGGCGCGTCGGACTACCTGCGGCTGCTCAGCACCCAGTACGGCATCCAGTCGGGCGTGACCGCGCAGAGCAGGATCGCGATCCCTGGCCGGCCCAACCCCACCCTGTACTTCGCGCGCGTCCCGGGCGCGCCCGTAGAATCCGACCCGGACCCCGCCGGCGACGGGTCGACCCCCGAGGCGCCAGCGTCAGGGGACGTGGCCGGCACCACCGAGGAAGAGCGGCAGGAGAGCGTCGAATGATCGCAGTCGTCGGACTGGTGGTGGGCATCGTCGCCGGGCTCGTCCTGCAGCCCACCGTGCCCGTCTACCTCCAGCCGTACCTGCCCATCGCCGTGGTCGCCGCCCTCGACGCGCTGTTCGGCGGCCTGCGCGCGATGCTCGACGGCCTGTTCGACGACAAGGTCTTCCTCGTCTCGTTCCTGTCCAACGTCGTCGTCGCCGCGCTCATCGTGTTCCTCGGCGACCAGCTCGGCGTCGGGAGCCAGCTCTCCACCGCGGTCGTCGTCGTCCTCGGCATCCGCATCTTCTCCAACGCGGCTGCGATCCGCCGCCACGTCTTCAAGGCCTGACCGTGGCTGCAGCACCCACCGGACCCTCCCGCCACGAGCCGGACGACGCCCCAGCGACCGACGACTCGCCCGTGGACGGCTCGCCGGGCCCCGACGTGCCGGAGGAGAAGCCCGACGTGCCGGAGGAGAAGTCCGCGAGCGCCTCGCCCGAGGCGCCCCCCGGAACCGGCGACGCCGGCACGGGCGACGACCAGCCGCCGCACGACCCGACCGACGGGCAGGACGGCGCCGAACCCGACGCGGACGAGGACGCGGACGCCGACCAGGACGCCGACCAGGACGAGCCCGCGGACCGGCACGCGGACGCGGGGACCGGTTCCGCCGTCACGGACGACACCACGCCGGACGCCCTCGAGAGCGGCGACGCCGACGAGACCACGGAGGACTCCGGCGACGCCGACGCCGTCGAGCCGGTCGAGTCGGTCGAGTCGGTCGAGCCGACGGTGGACGACGCGGGCTCCGGAGCCGACGCTGAGGAGGAGACCGCCACCGGCGACGACGACCGCGCACTCCCGGGCGACTCGGCCGACACTGCCGACACTGACGCCGACGCGCCGGACGACGCAGCGCACCGACCGGCCTCGGTCGGTCGGCACGGAGCCGGCGCGCTCCCCGAGCCGCAGGGGCTGCGCGGGCTCGGCAGGGTGCTGCGGCCCCGTGCCAGCCGGTCCCAGATCATCGTCGGACTGTTGTGCGCGCTGGTCGGTTTCGCGCTCGTCGCGCAGGTGAGCCAGACCCAGGAGGATCAGCTGTCCTCCCTGCGGCAGAGCGACCTCGTCCGCCTGCTCGACGACGTGACGCAGCGGTCGGGCGAGCTCGAGGACCAGGTGTCGTCCCTCGAGGCGACGCGCGACGAGCTGCAGTCCGGCTCCGGCCGCGCACGTGCAGCGCTGGAGGTCGCGCAGCAGCAGGAGCAGACCCAGGGCATCCTCTCCGGACGCCTCCCGGCGCAGGGGCCGGGCGTCGAGATCGAGGTCGTCGAGGGCGAGACCGCCCTCGACGCCTTCTCCCTGTTCAACGTCCTCGAGGAGCTGCGCAACGCCGGCGCCGAGGCCATGGAGGTCAACGGCGTGCGGCTCGTGGCGAGCAGCTACTTCGAGGACACCCCCGACGGGGTCGTGGTCGACGGCCAGCCGATCTCGTCGCCGTACCGGTGGACGGTCATCGGCGACCCGTCGACGCTTGAGACGGCGCTCGAGATCCCGGGCGGTGCGATGGCGACCCTGCGCGCCGACGGGGCGCGCACCACCATCCGCCAGCAGGAGACGGTCGACGTGACGTCGACGCGCGAACCCGTCGAACCTCAGTACGCGACACCCGTCCCGGCCGACGACTGACGCAGTGACCGCCCCGGCCGGTCCCGCGGGACGCTTCCGGTGCTGTCCTGCGCCGGGTAGGTTGGGGGGACCGCGTCGGATGCACCGCATGACCTGCGGGTGTAGTAGTTTTCCCGCAGAAGGAGCGAAGCTCCGATGCGTGACGAACCAGGTCGCGCGGAGGGCGCCGTGAGTCCCGAGGAGGCGAGATGACTGTCCCAGGTGGTGCTGGTGTGCCGAACCGGGTGGGGAGCGACACGACGATCAGCTTCGGCCGGATCGAGGCACCTGTCGAGGAAGGTGTCCAGCCCGGTGGGTTGAGCCCCGAGGAGGTCGCCGCCGTCGCCGCGCTGCCGCGGCACTCCGCGCTCCTCATCATGCAGCGCGGCCCCGGGCAGGGATCGCGCTTCCTGCTCGACGCCGAGCGCACGGTCGCCGGCCGGTCCGAGCACGCCGACATCTTCCTCGACGACGTGACCGTCTCCCGCAAGCACGCCGAGTTCGTCCGCGAGGACGACCGGTTCGTCGTGCGCGACGTCGGCTCGCTCAACGGCACGTACGTCAACCGGAGCCGGATCGACGCCGCCGCGCTCGGCACGGGCGACGAGGTGCAGATCGGCAAGTATCGGCTCACGTTCCACGCCAGCCCGCACGCGGGCACCCCTGCCGACGGGTCGGCCCCGCAGTCGTGAGCGCGTCGACGAGCGCCGTGCGCGTCCCGGACCCGGGGGAGGACTCCGGTCCGGAGCCGTGGCCGCACGGGATCTCCCGGCGCGCGACGATGCGGATCTCCGACGTGCTGCGCGCGCTGCGCGCCGAGTTCCCGAACGTGAGCCACTCCAAGCTGCGGTTCCTTGAGGAGCAAGGCCTCATCGACCCGGTACGCACGGCATCGGGCTACCGCCAGTACAGCCCGGCCGACGTCGAGCGCCTGCGGTACGTCCTCGTGGAGCAGCGCGACCGGTACCTGCCGCTGAAGGTCATCAAGGAGAACCTCGCCGCACTCGACGCGGGCACGGCCGCGGAGGGCATCGTGCCGCGCCTCGCCACGGCCGACGGCGATCCGGGCTCCGCCGCGGTCCGCCAGCGGTACACGGTCGACGCGCTCGTCTCCGCCGCCGGCGTCGACCGCTCGCTCGTCGAGGGCCTCATCGAGGTCGGCGTGCTGGCCCAGGCACCCGGGGGGCAGCTCGACGCGCACGCCCTGGACGTCGTCGTGCTCGCAGCAGGTCTCGCGGAGTACGGCATCGAGCCGCGGCACCTGCGGTCGTTGCGCACGGCCGCGGACCGGCACGTGAGCCTCGTGCACCAGGTCGTCGCCCCGTGGCGCAGCCAGCAGACCGCGTCCGCACGCGCGCACGCGGGCACCGTCGCCGGGGAGGTCGGCGAGATGTGCGCGCGGCTGCACACCGTGTTCCTCCGCCAGGGCATCGACGACCTGACGCGCTGACCGCAGGAGGCGGTCGCCCAGACCTGCCGGATACCCGCGACCGTCGTACCGTGGACGGGTGAGCGACGACGTGCCGATGGTCCCCGTGGAGGTCCTCGGCGTCCGTCAGCAGCAGCGGGACCAGGAGATCGTGGTGCTGCTGCTCGACGGCGCGTCCGACCTCGTCGTGCCCATCGTCATCGGGCCGCGCGAGGCGAGCGCCATCGCGATGGCGCAGGCCGGTCTGCCCACGCCACGACCGATGACGCACGACCTGCTGCGCGACCTCCTCGAGGCCGTCGACGTCCGGCTCGAGCGCGCCGAGATCGTCGCGCTCGACGGCGGGATCTTCTTCGCCGAGCTCGTCCTCAGCAACGGTGCACGGCTCGACTCCCGGGCGTCCGACGCCATCGCCGTCGCGGTCCGCACCGGCAGTCCCGTGCTGTGCTCGGCCGAGGTGGTCGCGGCCGCCGGCGTCGAGGTGGTCGACGTCACCCAGCAGGAAGAGGTCGAACGGTTCCGCGACTTCCTCGAGCACGTCACCCCCGAGGACTTCACCACCGAGGAATGAGGTTCCGTTCACCACCGCCGCAACATCCGGACCTATCGGACAGAAAAGACCTTCGACCTCAGGTCGAGGGTGAAGGACCGCCGAGCAGGGGGTGAGGTGGGCGACACGCCCGACGCGTCGGCTCGTCGGTCGTTGACGGCCCCCTGCGGCGCCCATAGCGTGGACGAGGACACCCCAGGAGGCGACAGTGAAGAGCAGCGGTGAGGCGAGCGTCGGGTCCGGCGCGACGGTTCCGCACGGTGCACAGGGTCTCCTCTTCGGGGAGGACATCACCGAGCAGGACACCACCACCGGCTACCGCGGCCCCACCGCGTGCCGGGCAGCGGGCATCACCTACCGACAGCTCGACTACTGGGCGCGCACCGGCCTCGTCGAGCCCACCGTGCGGCCCGCCGCCGGGTCGGGCTCGCACCGGCTCTACAGCTTCCGCGACATCCTCGTCCTCAAGGTCGTCAAGCGCCTGCTCGACACCGGCGTCTCGCTCCAGCAGATCCGCACCGCCGTCGAGCACCTGCGCGAGCGCGGCGTCGACGACCTTGCGCAGATCACGCTCATGAGCGACGGCGCGAGCGTGTACGAGTGCACGTCGCCCGACGAGGTCGTCGACCTCGTCCAGGGCGGCCAGGGTGTCTTCGGCATCGCGGTCGGACGCGTGTGGCGCGAGGTCGAGGGAACGCTCGCGGAGCTGCCGACCGAGTCGCTCGAGGACGTCGCCGAGCCTGAGGTGAGCGAGCAGGACGAGCTCGCCGCGCGACGTCGGGCACGCTCCGCCGGCTGACGGGGTGCCGTGCGGCCGCCGGGTCGCCCTGTGGAGCACGTCACACGCCCGACGAGGTCCCCGCCCCGGGGTGCGTGGGAGGATCGGCCGGAAGCGGTCGGGGTCGACAGCACCGACCCGTGGCCGGACGGTCCGTCGGATGGAGTGCCGTGTTCTCGAAGGTCCTTGTCGCCAACCGTGCGGAGATCGCCGTCCGCGCGTTCCGCGCCGCCTACGAGCTCGGGGCCCGGACGGTGGCCGTCTTCCCGCAGGAGGACCGCAACTCCGAGCACCGCCTCAAGGCGGACGAGGCCTACGCGATCGGCGAGCCCGGGCACCCGGTGCGTGCCTACCTCGACATCGACGAGATCGTGCGCGTCGCGCGCGAGTCGGGCGCCGACGCCGTCTACCCCGGCTACGGCTTCCTCTCCGAGAACCCGGACCTGGCGAGGGCGTGCGCCGACGCGGGACTGGCCTTCGTCGGCCCGCCCGCCGAGGTCCTCGAGCTCGCCGGCAACAAGGTGCGTGCGCTCAAGGCCGCGCGCGAGGCAGGGCTGCCCGTCCTGGCTTCGTCGGAGCCGTCCGCCGACGTCGACGAGCTCGTCGCCGCCGCCGAGGCGGTGGGCTTCCCGGTCTTCGTCAAGGCCGTCGCGGGCGGCGGCGGGCGCGGCATGCGGCGCGTCGACACGCGCGAGGAGCTGCCCGAGGCCCTCGCCGCCGCGATGCGCGAGGCCGAGGGCGCCTTCGGCGACCCGACGGTGTTCCTCGAGCGGGCCGTGCTGCGGCCGCGCCACATCGAGGTGCAGATCCTCGCCGACGGTGCCGGGAACGTCGTGCACCTCTACGAGCGCGACTGCTCGCTGCAGCGGCGCCACCAGAAGGTGGTCGAGATCGCGCCCGCCCCGAACCTCGACCCCGCGATCCGTGACGCGCTGTGTGCGGACGCCGTGCGGTTCGCGCGCCACATCGGCTACCAGAACGCGGGCACCGTCGAGTTCCTCGTCGACACCGTCGGCGAGCGCGCCGGCCGGCACGTGTTCATCGAGATGAACCCCCGCATCCAGGTCGAGCACACCGTGACCGAGGAGGTCACGGACGTCGACATCGTGTCCGCGCAGATGCGCATCGCGGCAGGTGAGACGCTCGAGGACCTCGGGATCCGCCAGGACGAGGTGCGCGTCAACGGCGCGGCGCTGCAGACCCGCATCACCACGGAGGACCCGGCGAACGGGTTCCGCCCCGACACGGGCCGCATCATCGCCTACCGCTCGCCGGGCGGGGCCGGCGTGCGGCTCGACGGCGCGACCGCGACCGCCGGGTCCGTCGTCTCCGGCCACTTCGACTCCATGCTCGTCAAGCTCACGTGCCGCGGTCGCGACTTCCCGACGGCCGTCCGGCGCGCCCGCCGCGCGCTCGCCGAGTTCCGCATCCGCGGTGTCCGCACCAACATCCCGTTCCTCCAGGCGGTGCTCGCCGACCCGGAGTTCGTCGCCGGGAACGTCGCGACGTCGTTCATCGACGAGCGGCCCGAGCTGCTCTCCGCGCGCGAGAGCGCCGACCGCGGTACCCGCCTCCTCGCCTACGTCGGCGACGTCACCGTCAACCGCCCGAACGGTCCGCCGCGCGCCGTGGCGGACCCGGCGCTCAAGCTGCCGTCCCTCGACCTCGGGATCACCCCGCCACCCGGCACGCGCCAGGAGCTCCTCGAGCTCGGCCCGGAGGCCTTCGCCCGTGCCCTGCGCGCCGAGCAGCGCCTGCGCGTCACCGACACGACCTTCCGCGACGCGCACCAGTCCCTCCTCGCGACGCGGGTGCGCACCCACGACCTCGCTGCGGTCGCGCCGCACGTCGCGCGCGCCACTCCCGGGCTGTGGTCCGTCGAGGCATGGGGCGGGGCGACGTACGACGTCGCGCTGCGGTTCCTCGGGGAGGACCCCTGGGAGCGTCTCGCGACCCTGCGGGACGCCATGCCGAACCTCGCGATCCAGATGCTGCTGCGCGGTCGCAACACGGTCGGCTACACGCCGTACCCGACGCAGGTCGCCCGCGCGTTCGTCGCCGAGGCTGCGGCCACCGGCATCGACGTGTTCCGCATCTTCGACGCCCTCAACGACGTCGACCAGATGCACCCCGCCATCGACGCCGTCCGCGAGACCGGCACCACCGTCGCCGAGGTCGCCCTGTGCTACACGGGCAACCTGCTCGACCCCGCCGAGGACCTCTACACGCTCGACTACTACCTGCGCCTCGCCGACCGCATCGTCGACGCGGGCGCGCACGTCCTCGCGATCAAGGACATGGCCGGGCTCCTGCGCCCCGGCGCGGCCGCGCGGCTCGTGACCGCCCTGCGCGAGCGGTTCGACCTGCCCGTGCACCTGCACACCCACGACACCGCGGGCGGACAGACCGCGACCCTCCTCGCCGCGGCGGCCGCCGGCGTCGACGCCGTGGACGCCGCGAGCGCCGCGCTCGCCGGGACCACGAGCCAGCCGTCGCTGTCGGCGCTCGTCGCGGCGCTCGAGCACACCGAGCGCGACACGGGCCTGTCGCTGCGCGCCGTGGCCGACCTCGAGCCGTACTGGGAAGGGGTGCGGCGGGCGTACGCGCCGTTCGAGTCCGGGCTCCCGGGGCCGACGGGGCGCGTGTACGACCACGAGATACCGGGTGGGCAGCTGTCGAACCTGCGGCAGCAGGCGATCGCGCTGGGGCTGGGGGAGAAGTTCGAGCAGATCGAGGCGATGTACGCGGCCGCGGACCGCATCCTCGGGCGGCTCGTCAAGGTCACGCCGTCGTCGAAGGTCGTGGGCGACCTCGCCCTGCACCTCGTCGGCGTCGGGGCAGACCCGGCGGAGTTCGCCGCGAACCCCCAGGCGTTCGACATCCCGGACTCGGTCGTGGGGTTCCTCGGCGGGGAGCTGGGCGATCCGCCCGGCGGGTGGCCGGAGCCGTTCCGGTCCCGCGCCCTCGAGGGGCGCGCGGCGCGCGCCGGCGTGACCCCGCTGACCGACGAGGACGAGGCGGAGCTCGCGCAGCCCGGCGCGGTGCGCCGCCGTCGGTTGAACCACCTGCTGTTCCCCGGGCCGACGAAGGAGTTCGAGCACGTGCGCTCGACGTTCGGTGACGTCTCGGTGCTGGACACCCCGACATACCTGTACGGGCTCGTGCCCGGGCAGGAGGCCGCGGTCGGTCTCGAGCGGGGCGTGCGGCTGCTCGTCGGGCTCGAGGCGATCGGGACGCCCGACGAGCGCGGCATGCGGACCGTGATGTTCACGCTCAACGGCCAGCTCCGCCCGATCCAGATCCGGGACCGCGCGGTCGACGCCGACGTGCGGGCCGCGGAGAAGGCAGATCCGACCCAGCCCGGGCAGGTCGCGGCGCCGTTCGCTGGGGCGGTGACGCCGGTCGTGGTGGCGGGCGACGTCGTCGAGGCCGGGCAGACGGTCGCGACCGTCGAGGCGATGAAGATGGAGGCGGCGATCACGTCGCCGGTCGCGGGCACGGTGCAGCGAGTCGCGATCGGTGCGGTGCAGCAGCTCGAGGGCGGCGACCTGGTCCTGGTCGTCGGCTGAGGTCGGACCGGACGGAGGAGCTCATGCAGATCACGTTCCACGGGCACGCGTGCGTCACGCTGCGTCATGGCGGGACGACCGTCGTGATCGACCCGGGGTCCTTCTCGGACGCGGCCGGCGCGCTGCGCGGCGCGGACGCCGTCCTGGTGACGCACGAGCATGCGGACCACGTCGACGCGGAGGCGCTCGGCGCGGCCCTGCGGGAGGACGGCGACCTCGGGGTCTGGGCGCCGGAGGCGGTCGTCGCGAGCCTGCGCGCGGCCCTGCCCGACGACGCGGCGCGGCGCGTGCACACGGTCGCACCGGGGGACGGGATCGAGCTGGGCGGGGTCGAGGTCGTGGTCGGCGGTGGCCGGCACGCCCTCGTCCACCGCGACGTGCTGCGGATCGCGAACGTCACGTACCTCGTGCTTGGCGAGGGGGTGACGGTGTACCACCCGGGGGACTCCGTCGACCTTCCGGGCGCGCGGGACGGGAACGGTTCGAGCGACGTGCTGCAGGGTGCGCGGCTCGACGTGCTGCTCGCACCCGTGTCCGCACCGTGGCTGAAGATCGGGGAGACGATCGACCTCGTGCGCGCCCTCGACCCGCGCGTCGTCGTGCCGGTCCACGACGCCCTGCTCCCGGAGGTCGGGCACGGGTCGGTGGCTCGGGTCCTCGACCACGCGCGCACGGGTGGCACGTACGAGTACCGGCGGCTGGGCGCGGGGGAGTCGTTCATCCTGGGTGTCGAGGCGCACACCGTGGCGGACGCGGTGCTGCACGAGCACCCCGAGTACGCCGAGGTCGCGCTGCTCGAGAACGACGAGACGGTGCCGCCCCGACCCGAGGAGGACGCGGCGGACGCCGTGCGCGAGGATGCCTGAGCGGCGCCGGCCTGACGACCGGCCGGTTCTTCGTCGCTGTGGGTGGCGTGCGGGAACGTGTCGCCATGACACAGCACACGCACTCCATCCCGCTCACGATCGACTACGTCGAGATCTCCGTCACCGACATGCGCGCAGCACAGGACTTCTACGGCGCGGCCTTCGGCTGGTCCTTCACCTCGTACGGCGACCAGTACTCGGGCATCCGCACCGCCGCAGAGTCCGAGAGCGAGACCGACGAGGCCGGCGGCCTGCTGCTCGCCGAGTCCGTCACCCGAGGCGGCCCGCTCGTCCTGCTGTACAGCGACGACCTCGACGACACCCTGGACCGGGTCAAGGCCGCCGGCGGCACCCTCGTCAACGGTCCGTACGAGTTCCCCGGCGGCCGCCGGTTCCACTTCCTCGACCCGAGCGGCAACGAGCTCGGCGTGTGGGCGAACGCCTGAACCCCGTCGGGCGAGCGCGGACGAGCGGGTGCACGCGCGGGTTCCCCAGGACCTCGCTCCGCTACAGCAGCGGACGCAGCGGTGTGAGCACGACCTCGCCGAGCTTGGCGGCGAGCGACCGTGTCTCCCACTCCGCGAGCGTGAGCTCGCGGGTGTTCGACAGGTCGACGGCGAAGATCTTCTCCATCTGCTCCGCGACCCCCTCGTCGGTGATCTCGAGGTTCACCTCGTAGTTGCCGGTCAGGGAGAGGCGGTCGATGTTCGCGGTCCCGATGGTGGTCCACCGGCCGTCGATCGTCGCGGTCTTCGCGTGCACCATCGCGTCCCGGTACAGGTGGATGCGGACGCCGCCCTTGAGCAGCGAGGTGTACAGGCCGCGGGACAGCCAGTCGGCGACGACGTGGTTGGAGCGCTCCGGGACCAGCACGCGCACGTCGACGCCGCGCGCGGCCGCGGTGAGCAGCGACGCGAGGATCTCCCGGTCCGGGATGAAGTACGCCTGGGTGATGTAGACATGCGAGCTCGCCCGGTCGATCGCGTCCAGGTAGATGCCGCGGATGGGGAACACGAGGTGCGCGGGCGCGTTGCGCGCGGCACGCAGGCGCGGCTCCCAGTGCACCGAGCCCGGGTCGGCGAGCATCGGCTGGCCCTCGGCACGGTTGGAGTTCCAGAAGTCGACGAACGCGTTGCGCAGCTCCCACGTGCTCGGCCCCTCGAGCCGCACGTGCGTGTCACGCCACTGCGTCGCGTACAGGGCGCCGATGTTGTAGCCGCCCACGAAGCCGATCTTGTCGTCGACGACGAGGATCTTGCGGTGGTCGCGCCCGGACTTGCGGACGTTCAGCATGAGGATCCCCGGCCGGAACACGGGGTAACGGATCACGTGGACCGACTCGGGGAGGTCGTAGAAGTTGCGAGGGACGACGAGGTTGGCGAACCCGTCGTAGATGACGAAGACCTGGACGCCCCGCTCGCTCGCCTCGACGAGCGCCTGCTTGAACTGCTCACCGACCGCGTCGGCCTTCCAGATGTACGTCTCGAGGAGGATGCACCTCTGCGCGCCGCGGATCGCGGCGAGCATCTCCTGGTAGAGGTCGTCGCCGAACGTGTAGACGGTGGCCGTCGTCCCGGCGACCTCGGCCTCGGCGGGCGCCGACCGGGGGAACGAGGCCTCTATCGTGTTGCGCCGCTTGCGGATCGCGTCGGCGACGACGAGCGCACCCGCGACCGTCGCCGGGACGGCGACGGTCAGCACGAGCGCCCGTGCCACGATGCGCCGCGCCAGCTGCCAGGAGGTGTCGGGGAGGATGCGCACGTGCTCACCGTAGTCGCCGCAGCCCGCACCACGAGCGCAGCGGCGAGGGGCACGCGGGTGACATCCGTCCGTCGCGCCGCCCGGAGACGCCGTCATGACCTCAGTGCGAGCGCAGCGCCTTGACCAGCTCGGCCTTGCGCATCGAGGAGCGCCCCTCGATCCCGATCTCCGCCGCGCGCTTGCGGAGCTTCTCGACGGTCCAGTCGTCGTAGTCGCCGCTCTTGCCACCCTTGCGGCCGACCGATGTCCGAGACGATCCGGCGGCGGCGTTCGCGATGCGCGCCGCCTTCTCCTTCGAGTCGCCCTGGTCGCGCAGCGTCTCGTACAGCTCGGGGTCCTTGACGCTCGGTCCGGGGTCACGCTTGGGCATGGGTCGCCTCCTCGGTCGACGGACGGCGCGGGTGGCATGCGACCGCCCACATTCTCAGCGTCGCCGTGCGGTACGTCCTTCGCACGTCGGCGCGGGCCGGCGCCGACGTCACTCGTGCACGACGAGCTGGCCGAGCGTGAGGTCCAGGTGGATCAGCCGTCCGCCGACCGCACGGAAGCCGGCGGGGCTGAGCGGATACTCCTCGTCCCAGACCACGCCGCCATGCTCGAGGTCGAGCGCCACGACCCGGGCACCGCCGGAGCCGTCGAGGGAGGTGATGACGAGCGCGGCGACGTCCCCGTCCGTGAAGGCCCCCACGATGGCGTCGGTCGTCCCGAGACTCTCCCGCTCCCACGACCAGACCTCGCGACCCGAGGCGAGGTCCACCCCGAGGACGACGTACCCGAGGTCGAGCGCCGCGGTGCCGTTCGCGACCACGACGACCTGGGAGACCGTGCCGCTGAGGGTCCAGCGCTCGTTCCCGGACAGGTCGACCGCCTGGACGCCGCTCGGCACGAGGAGCAGGCGCGTCGGGTCGGCCGTGCCGTCCGACGCGAGGGGAACGAGGGGGCGGCCCGGCACGATGCGCTCGACCGTCCCGTCGGTCCGGACGAGCTCCGTGATCTCCACCGCACCCGTCGCGGAGCTGCTCGTCGTGCGCAGGAAGGTCCCCGCACGGGACCCGAGGACCTGAGACGTCACGGGATCGGCGCGGTCGTCGATCCGCGCGCCGTCGAGGGTGAACACGGCGCTGAGCCGGCATCCTCGCAGCACGATCAGGCCGTGCTCGACGCGAGCCGTGGCGTAGGCCGCCACCTGCGGACGGCACAGGTCCGTGCGCGCGACGTCGTCCGGGGCGACCGTGGACCGCCAGCGCACCGACGCGTCGGCGGCGTCCTGCACGGCGACCGCCAGCACCCCGCCCGTGCGCTGCCACCGCACGACGTGGCCGTCCGGCACGGCGAGCGCCCGCCCGAGCCTGTCGCCGAGGCCGGTGCGAGAGGTCACGGTCCCGTCGGCGTCCAGGACCCAGGCGCTGGGGTCGTCGTCCGGGCCGGTGAGGCACACGAGCTCGTCCAGCGGTGCGCTCGACGCGTCGTCGGGCGACGGGCCGCAGCGCGGCGGGCTCCCGAGGTCGACGGACCAGCGCGTGTCCCCGTCGGACGGGTCGACACCGGTGACCTCGTTCCCCTCCACGACGACGAGGGAGTCGCCGAGGGCCCACGCGTCGAGGCCGGTCGTGGCGGTCGCCCACCGGGCGACCGGCGGGGTCGCGAGCGACGAGACCCCGCCGTGCGCGTCCAGCAGGGCGAGGCGACCGGCACGCGACTGCCAGAGGCTGCTCGCCACGAAGAGCGCGGCGACCGCGGCGACCGTCGCCACGGCCGTCACGACGCGTCGTCGTGCCGACCACGTCCTGCCGGCTGGAGGCTCGACCGGCAGAGAGTGCTCGTCCGGGGTCGCTCCTCGTCCGTACGAGGGATCGGGCCGGACGGCGTCGTCCGGTGTGAGCTCGTCCGTCTCGACGAGCTCGAGCCGCCGGAGCGCGTCCTCGCGCCGGTTTGCGACCATGCAGCGCACACTACTCCGCGCCGCTGGGGCGCAGGCCTGCCTCCTGACCGCCCGCGAGCGCCCCGCTGAGGGGGTGGGATCGGATGGCCGCGGCGAGCTCGCCCTCGATGCGGTCGAGGTAGACCCCGGTCGTCGCGATGGACGCGTGCCCGAGGAGCTCCGCCACGACCTTGACGTCCCACCCGTCGGCCGCGAGCAGGGTCGCGGTCGTGTGCCGCAGGGCGTGGGGCGTGGCCTCGCGCCGGTACTGGTCGGGCATGCGGTCGATGCACCGGCGCAGCAGTGCGCGGACGGCCTGGGCGTCGATCCGGCGCCCTCGCCACGACAGCAGCAGCGCGCGCTGCGCGTCGGCGTCGTCGGGCCGGCGCGCGAGCAGGATCGGACGCTGGCGCGCGAGGTACTCCTCGAGCGCGTCTGCCAGGGGCGCGGACAGTTCCACCGTCCGCACGTTTCCGCCCTTTCCCTGGATGCGCCATCGCGTCCTGCCGGGCTCGCGGGAGAAGTCGTCGACGTCGGCGCGCACGAGCTCGGAGACTCGGGGCCCCAGGACCAGCAGCAGCGCGACGACGAGGCGGTCGCGCAGGCGCAGGTCGTGGTCCTGGCGCGAGGGGCCGACCGGCGCGTCGGCGGTGGCCACCGTGAGAAGCGCGGCCGCGGACCCCGCGGAGAGGGCCGTGCGCGCGACCCGAAGACCGTCGCGCAGGCGGGCCGGGGGAGCGGCCCACTGCATGGGGTCGGCCTGCACCCAGCCCTCCCGGGACGCGTGCGCGAAGAAGCGCGTCAGGGACTGGCGGAACCGGTTGACGGTCGCGGGGGAGCGGCCGGTCGCACCAGGCTTGCGGGACGCGTCCTGGAAACGGAGGTCGGGAGTCGTCTGGTAGCGCACGAGCACGTCGTCGACGTCGTCGCCGGTGACGTCGTCGAGGACCCGCCCGGGGCCGACGAGCCGCGTGAACTCGCGCACGTCGCGGACGTAACTGCGCTGCGTGGTGGCCGAGAGCACGCCGCGCACGGTCTGCGTGGAGACGCTGCCGAGGTAGCGGTCGGCAGCCTCCTGCACGGTGACGAGCTCGAGGCGGGGCGGCGCGACCATCCCTCACGGGCTCCCTTCGACCTGGACTGACCGGACGCGGTGAGCCTAGGCCCAGGTACCGACACAGCAGGTCAGACGCGGTACGGCACCTCGCCGACCGACACGACCGCGCGGTTGCCGAAGAACGCGTCCTCCCGGAGCGTGGTGATGCTGCCTGACGGCACCGGGAAGGTCACGTGGCCCGCAGACTCGATCGGCATGCCGATCCACGCCGCCACGACGAAGGTCGCCGCGAAGCCGTGCGTGACGACGACCAGGTCGTCGCCGTCGTGCGTGCCCAGAACGTGTGCCGTCGCCTCGTACACGCGGAGCGCCAGGTCGAGACGCGTCTCGGCTCCGTCGACGCCCTCGTCGTGCCGCAGCCGGTCACCGACCCGCGGTGGCGGGACGAAGCGGGCGTCCAACCATTCCTGAGGGCGCCCCTCGGCGACCCCGTACGACTTCTCACGCAGGCGGGCGTCGTAGGTCGGCACGACGCCGAGCGCGCGGCCGATCGCGTCCGCCGTCCGACGGGTGCGCCGCAGGTCCGACGCCATGACGCTCGTGCCGACAACCCCGGGGATCCGGTCGCGGAGGACGGAGCCGAGCCGGTCCGCCGCCCGTACGCCAGCCGACGTCAGGTCGGAGTCGTGCTGACCTCCGACGAGACCGTCCACGTGGTGGGTCGCCTCGGGGTGAGTGACGAGATGCACCGTCCGCGCGCGGAGCGGGACGTGACCGGGGACCGGTGGCGGGGGAGCGGTCGACGAAGATGGTGGTTCAGGGCGCATGGGATCCACCCTGTCACGAGGGCGCGGTACGACGGAGCACCCGACCATCGAGCTGTACCGCCACGCCGGGTGGCCGCTCGGGGACCGCTCGGTCGATGAGCGGGACGCACGCAGGATGGCTCCGCTCGCCCTGCGCACCATCCGGTTCGACAGCATGGTGTTGACCTAAACACACTGGTTTAGTCTGTATGTCCGATTCTAGAGATCGTAGCCGAACCGGTGATCCCTGGCCAGGGTGAACGACGAGGTCGCAGGGCGCTCGTGCCGACCGGCGGGTCCAGCGTCTCCGTCCCGGTGTCCGAGGCTGGCGTCGCGCCCGGGACGCCGAGGGGAGACGGGCTCCGGTCTGGCCGAGCGACGTGCAGGGGACAGCGTGCGCCAGGCCCAGACGCAGACCGTTGCGAGACCGGCGACCACGGCGACGAGCAGGAACACGACGAGCGAGACCGTCGTGAGCAGCGCGGCGGCGAGCGCGCCAAGAAGCCTCGAGACGTTCCGCGGTTCACCGGGCCGGGCGCCCGGAAGCTCGCTGTGCGTTCCCGGCGGCCGCAGTCCGCCGACCGGCGTCGACCGCACGACGTGTCCCGCTCGCACGAAGTCGGCGTGGGTGAGCCCAGCCGTGCGGTGCGCGGTTGTCGTGATCATGCACAGGGGGAGGCGCCGTCGCCGCTCGGTGATGCACGACGGGGCCTCTTCCGAGGCAAAATGACATAATGTACATTATCGGCGCCTGAACCAGTCCGGGTTGCATCGCGTGCAAGTGCTCGCGCCTCTGCGGGTCACCCGATGATCTCTATCGGGGCGAACGGGTTTTTCGCGCAACCGATGCTCGGGTCGATCTCGCAGATCGTCTTGGCGCCCTGGAGTCTGAGAGACACCTCGGCCTTGCCGAACGGGATGTCGTCCGGGACCCGGACGGTTCCCTGAGCAGACCCATCACTGTCGGGGTCCAGAGATCCGAGAGTCCTCGAGTAGCGGCCCGTTTCTGGGTCGCTGCCTGGCTCCCCAGCCCTGATCAAGACCTCGTACCGAGCGCGGGCCGGAATGCTCGGCTCGCAGTCCACAGCGCCCTCGCGACCGACGGTCTCGACCTGCAGCGCCTCGCCCGGCGCCACAGTCTGCGGCGTCACGATCGGGTCTTCGGGCTGGCAGTACGCCGTGGGATCGACAGCCTCGACGACTGAGCAAGCCGACGACGTCGCCAGAGCCACCCCGACGACGACGGCAAGGCGTGCCGCTCGCACCGCCCGGAGCGAGCGCCCGTGGGGTAGCGCAAGCTTGTACCGTGTCACCATCTCGCGTTCTACCACAGGGCGACCCTAGCGACTGAGGATGCCCCCGAGCCCCCGCTCCCCCGGCAGCAGGCTCAAGCGGCACCACGACGTCGCGCGGCGTGCCGACGGGTCGCGCGGTAGAGGGCGACCCACTGCTGGGCGGTGAGGTCCTTGGGGAGCGCGCGAGGGTGCACCTCCTCGCGATGAAGACGCGCCGTGAGCGCCCTCCGCTGGTCCGGCCGGACCAGTCTCGTCAGGATCTCGGTGATCCCGTGCCCGCGGCCCGAGAAGACGTCGTGGACGAACTGGCGGTAGGTCGTCCGGTCGGCCGGGGCGACCAACGGATGGTGACGTCGGGAGATGGTCAGGAGGCCGCCGTCGACGCTCGGCGCGGGTCGGAACGCCGTTCGCGGCACGCGCCCCTCCAGCCGGAAGTCGACCCAGGGCCACCACTGCGCCGTCATCATGCTCGCACCGCCGACGCCGGCCCGGCGGCGGGCGACCTCCCACTGGACGAGCAGCACCGCCTGCGTCCAGTCCGGCGAGTGCAGCACCTTCCGCAGGACGGACGTGGTCACGTGGAACGGGACGTTGCCCACGATCACGTGCGGTCCACGTGGCAGCTGCCAGGTCAGGAAGTCCGCATGCACGAGCTCGACCTCCCGCGGAAGTGTCCTCCGCAGCCGGTCCACCAGGCTCCGGTCGACGTCGACCGCCGTCAGAGGACGGCCGAGCGCGTGAAGCCGTTCGGTCAGGGCGCCGCGCCCCGGTCCGATCTCGACGATGGGGCCGCCGGTCCGTGCGACGAGGTCGACGAACCGGGTGATCGTGGTGCTGTCCGTGAGGTCGTTCTGGCCGTGCTCGTGACGGCCACCGCGGTAGGTAGGCATGTGTGACAGGACGCTTTCGTGAGCTCGCGTCCGGGCGCGCCGAAGCACCGCCCGGCTGGACTGCGGAGCGGCGAGAGAGACCTCAGGGGGACTCCGCCGCTAGGAGCGGCGGAGCCTCATGAACACGGCAGCGGGTGCACACATGGGAGGCAGAATATCGGCATCCGCGTGGCTGTCGATGAGAAATAGGGCCGACAGTGGTCTCAGCACGGTCCGGTGAATCGCGCTGCGCGCATCAAGGGAGAGCGACGAGATGAGACCACTTCGATACTCGATCAACGTCACGCTCGACGGCTGTTGCCATCACGAGGCGGGGCTGCCCCCCGACGAGGAGTCGATGCGCTACTGGACCGCGGAGATGGGACGAGCCGATGCGGTGATCTTCGGTCGGGTGACCTACGAGATGATGGAGTCGGCGTGGCGGCGGCCGGCGACGGGCACGTGGCCCGACTGGATGGACGAGTGGGAGATCCCGTTCGCCGAGACCCTCGACCGCGCGACGAAGCATGTCGTGTCGTCCACGTTGAGCGAGGTCGACTGGAATGCCGAGCTGGTACGAGGCGACGTGGGGCAAGCGGTTCAGCGGCTCAAGCAGGAGCCTGGCGAGGGCCTGTTCGTGGGCGGCGTGACGCTCCCCCTGGCGTTGGCAGATCTGGGACTGATCGACGAGTACGTCTTCCTCGTGCAGCCCGTCCTCGCCGGGCATGGGCCGACGTTGTTGACCGGTCTGCGCGAGCGCATCCGGCTCGAGCTCGTGGACCGCCATGAGTTCCGGTCGGGGGTGGTCGCCCAGCGGTACCGCCCCTCGCGAGCAGCAGCGTGACGGGAGACGCCCTGGTGCATCCGCCCCCTGCCGCCCGATGAGTTCGAGGTCGTGCTCAGGTCACAGCCTGCACGGCGCCGGCAGAGCGACGTGACCACTCGAAGGAGACGACATGGGCAAGCTCATCTACTCGATGATCACCTCGCTGGACGGCTACGCCGAGGCGGCGGAGGGCGACCTCGGCACCGGGGCCGAGGTGGAGGAGGTGCACACCTTCATCGGCGACGTCTTCCGGCCCGTCCGGACGTTCCTCTACGGCCGGCGGATGTACGAGACGATGGTGTTCTGGGAGACCGCGCACGAGGACCCCGACGCTCCCCCGCACATCGTGCAGTACGCGCGCGACTGGCAGGCCGCGGACAAGATCGTGTACTCCACGACGCTCGAGTCGGCGTCCAGCGAGCGGACCAGGATCGAGCGGAGCTTCGACCCCGACGGGGTGCGCCGGCTCAAGGCCGAGACCGACCACGACCTCTCCGTCGACGGCCCGAACCTCGCCGCCCAGGCGATCGCGGCGGGCCTGGTGGACGAGTACCACCTGTTCATCACCACGAGCGTCGTCGGCGGTGGCAAGCGGTTCTTCCCCGACGGCGTGCGGCTCGACCTCGAGCTGCTCGAGGAGCGCGCGTTCGACAGCGGGTTGATCTACGCCCGCTATCGGACCCGCTGAGGTGAGCCGCTCCCCCACGCGTGGTCGGCGTGCTGGGATGAGCCATGACTGATGCAGATCCGCCCCTGCTGGAGATGTTGTGGGAGCCGCAAGACCCTCGTGCCGTGATCGAGGAGCGATTCGGGCTCAGGGACGCCGCGTCCGCGGCTCGCTGGGTGACGAGTGCCTTGGACGAGAACTGGGGCGTGCAGGTCGACGCCTGTGAACGGATCGTGATCAGCGACCGCAACGCGCTGGCCTGGGTCGCGACGCCCCGAGGTCGCCTGCTCGCGAAGTGGTCGGTCGCCCCCCAGCGTTTTGCGCGCCTGGCGCACGTCGCCCGGCTCGTCCGCTGGCTCGACCGGGACGGGCTGCCCGTGTCGGCGCCGGTCCCCGCGCGGGACGGTGAGGTCCAAGTCGAGCTCGGAGACGTCTCGATCGGGCTGCAGCGCGTCATCTCTGAAGACCTGCTCGACGTCGGCGATCCCGACCAGGTCCGAGGCGCCGGCGCGGTCCTGGCGCGCCTCCATCTCGCGCTCGCCTCCTGTCCCGACGCCGGGCAGGTCGTCGCGCCCGCCGGTCCCCCGGCCCCGCTGAGGACCCGTGTCTCCGACTGGCTCGGCTCTCCTCTCGACCACGTGCCGGCGGCCGCTCGCGCCACCCTGCGGGCGATGGTCCTCGACGCGCCGGACGAGCAGCTGCCGACACAGCTCGTGCACGGTGACTACCGCTCGTCGAACGTCCTGTGCGACGGACCCGACGTCGCCGCCGTGATCGACTTCGAGGAGGTCAGGCTCGACCACTGCATCGTCGAGGTGGCACGGTCGGCCGTCATGCTCGGGACCCGCTACCGGGACTGGGGCCCGGTCTCGCCCGAGGTCCGTGCGACGTTCCTCGCGGGGTACGAGTCCGTCCGGCCGCTGACGCCGGCCGAGGCCGGCTGGTGGGACGCGGTGGTGCTGTGGCAGGCGTGGGCGCTCGTGCCGCCCGGCGACGACCCGACGGGTTGGGGTCCCTCCGCGCTGGCCCTCCTGGAGGAACCGGTCCGCCAGGGATGATCGCCCGGCACCAGGCGGGTGGTCGTAGTCCGCTGACGTCCGGCACTCGTTCAGTCGTCGAAGACGTCCCAGCAGATCGCGCTGCGACGCCGCTGGTCGTCGAGGACGAGCTCCCGGACCTCCGGCGGGATCCGCTCGCGCTGCCAGTCCCGCTCGGCGACGCGCGCTGCCTCTTCCTCGCCCCTCGTCGCAGCGACGGCAGCCGCCGCACGGATCGCGTACGCCGCGGCACCGAGGTCGTGCGCCGCGACGTGCGCGACGGCGACCGCCTGCCCGGCCGCGAGCGCCGCGTACTTCGCGGGTGCGGGTTGGTCGCGTCCGGCGGCGTTCGCGGGGAACGCGGCGCGGTGGGCTTCGCGCATGGGCACGTCGCCCCGCACCCAGCCGCGTGCGGTCTCGAGGGCGTCGCGGGGTCGCGTGTCGTCGGGCTGGGACCGTTCGAAGAGCGGCAGGACGTGGTCGGCGCAGAGGATCGCCCACTCGGCGAGCAGCCGGTGGTCCTCGTCCGTCAGCGTGCCGCCGCGGCGCACCGTGATGAGTCGGGGGTCGCGGTCGGTCGGGAGGATGGGCATGCGGTGATTCTGCCGAGGCCGCTCGGGGCGGGCAATCGTGCCTCCTGTCCGTGGAGAATGAGCGTGCCTCGCTCCCCTGCTCGTGCCGGCGTCGGGGCGCGCCGTCGTTCACCCGGGTCGCTGCTCGGCAGCGTGCAGGAAGCGGCGGAGCTCGCGCGTGACGTCGTCGGGTGCCTCGACGGGGCTGGCGTGGCCGGGTCCGGTGAGGACGACGAGCTCGGAGCCTGGTATCGCGTGGTGCAGGGCCTCGCCGACCGCGACGGGTGCGCGGACGTCGTGGTCGGCGTACAGCAGCAGGGTGGGTACGTCGATGCGCGGCAGGACGCGGCTCTGGTCCGGGTGGCTTGCGCGGGCCATCGCCCGGAAGCCCGACGGGCGGGTCTCGCGGACGCTGGCGAGGAACGCGTCGACGCGTTCCCCGCCGGCGGAGGGTGAGAAGAGGGACGGTGCCATCGCGGCGACGAGCTCGTCGGGCGGCAGGGTCGATGCCTGCAGCGAGCGCGCGCGCCTCCGGTCGGCCTCCTGCGGGCCGAGCGAGCCGACCCAGCCCGCGTAGCCGCTCACGAGGGCGAGCGACCGGACGGTTCGGTGGTGCCGGTGGAAGACCGCGAGCGCCAGGGCCGCCCCGAAGGAGAGCCCGACGAGGTGGGCGTGCTCGATCCGGAGCGCCGCGAGGACGGCGGCGAGGCAGTCGGCGTAGTCGTCCATGCCGAAGCCGTCGGGCGGGTCGTCCGACGCTCCGGCGCCGGGTGCGTCCCAGGCGATCACGGTGAACTCGTCGGTGAGTGCCTCGATCTGTGCGGCCCAGGTGGCGTGGGCGTCGCCGACGAAGCCGTGGGCGAGCAGCACCGCGGGACCGGCCCCGGCGCGCTCGTAGGCGATGCTCAGCCCGCCGACCTCGACGCGCATGCCTCGATCCTCGACCTGTTCGGCCGTGGGAGCAACGGCCGGAGCGGGGCGCGGGGCGCCTCAGGCGCCCACGTACGCTGCGAGGTGCTCCCCCGTGAGCGTCGACCGCTGCGCCACGAGGTCGCGGGGCGTGCCCTCGAAGACGACGCGGCCGCCGTCGTGCCCGGCGCCGGGTCCGAGGTCGATGATCCAGTCCGCGTGGGCCATGACCGCCTGGTGGTGCTCGATGACGATGACGGACTTGCCGGAGTCGACGATGCGGTCGAGCAGACGCAGCAGGTTCTCGACGTCCGCGAGGTGCAGCCCGGTCGTGGGCTCGTCGAGGACGATCACCCCGCCGGAGTCTCCCAGGTGCATCGCGAGCTTGAGCCGCTGGCGCTCGCCGCCGGAGAGCGTGTTGAGCGGCTGGCCGAGCGTGATGTAACCGAGGCCGACGTCCTCGAGGTGCGCCAGGATCTTGTGCGCGGCGGGGATCTTCGCGTCGCCCTCACGGAAGAACGCGTGGGCGTGTGCCACGGACAGGTCGAGCACCTCGGCGATGTTCAGCCCGCCCAACGTGTACTCGAGCACGGACGCCATGAAACGCTTGCCGCCGCAGTCCTCGCACGGCGTCTCGACGGTCTCCATGAACCCGAGCTCGGTGTAGATGCGCCCGTTGCCCTTGCAGGTGGGGCAGGCGCCTTCCGAGTTGGCGCTGAACAGTGCGGGCTTGACACCGTTCGCCTTCGCGAACGCCTTGCGGATCGGCTCGAGCAGGCCGGTGTACGTGGCGGGGTTGGAGCGGCGCGATCCCTTGATGGCGCCCTGGTCGACGACGACGACGCCCTCACGCCCGGCGAGGTTGCCGTGGATCAGCGAGCTCTTGCCCGAGCCGGCGACACCGGTGACGACGGTCAGGACGCCGGTGGGCACGTCGACGTCCACACCCTGGAGGTTGTTCTGGTCCGCGCCCCGGATCTCCAGCGCGGCGGAGGGCGTGCGCACGGACTCCTTGACGGTGGCGCGGTCGTCGAGGTGACGGCCGGTGAGCGTGCCGCTGGTCCGCAGCTCGTCGACCGTCCCCTGGAAGCAGATCGTGCCCCCGTCGGTCCCGGCGCCCGGGCCGAGGTCGATCACGTGGTCGGCGATGGCGATCGCCTCCGGCTTGTGCTCGACGACGAGCACCGTGTTGCCCTTGTCCCGCAGGTCGAGCAGCAGGGAGTTCATGCGCTGGATGTCGTGCGGGTGCAGGCCGATGGTGGGTTCGTCGAAGACGTAGGTGACGTCGGTCAGCGCGGAGCCGAGGTGGCGGATCATCTTGGTGCGCTGTGCCTCTCCCCCGGACAGCGTGCCCGCGGGCCGGTCGAGCGACAGGTAGCCGAGGCCGATCTCGACGAACTTGTCGAACAGGTGCAGCAGGCTCGCGACGAGGGGGGCGACGCCGGGGGCGTCGATTCCCCGCGCCCAGTCGGCGGCGTCGGAGATCTGCATGCGGCACACGTCCGCGATGCCGGCGCCGTTGACCTTCGCCGACCTGGCGGACTCGTTGAGCCGTGTCCCGTCGCACGCCGGGCAGGGGACGAACACGGCCGCTCGTTCGACGAACGCCCGGATGTGCGGCTGCAGCGACTCGGGGGCCTTGCTGAACATCGACTCGCGCAGCTTGGGGACGAGGCCCTGGTAGGTCATGTTCATCCCGAGCGCCTTGATCTTGGTCTTCTCCTTGTACAGGAAGGCCTCGCGCTCGGCGTCGGTGAAGTCGCGCACGGGCTTGTCGCCGTCGAGCAGGCCGGACTCGGAGAAGCCCTTCACCATCCAGCCGTCGGCCTTGTACCCGGGAACCAGGATCGCGCCGTCGTTGAGGGACCTCGACTCGTCGACGATGACGGACAGGTCGAGGTCGGAGACCGTGCCCCGGCCCTCGCACTCGGGGCACATCCCGCCCAGGTACACCTGGTTGCGGACGACCTTCTTCTCCGTCGTGCCGTCCGCCTTGCCGGTGCTCAGCACACCGCTCGCCGTCGAGGTGGGGACGTTGAACGAGAACGCCGTCGGTGGCCCGACGTACGGGTCGCCGATGCGGCTGAAGA
Organism: Cellulosimicrobium sp. BMG9.23; assembly: GCF_059159985.1. Classification (NCBI taxonomy): domain Bacteria; kingdom Bacillati; phylum Actinomycetota; class Actinomycetes; order Micrococcales; family Promicromonosporaceae; genus Cellulosimicrobium; species Cellulosimicrobium sp. BMG9.23. The sequence continues at coordinate 103,940 of NZ_JBZGBZ010000008.1, read as the reverse complement.
GGTTGCGCAGCATCGCGTTCGCGTCCGTCACGGTGCCGACGGTCGACCGGACGTTGGCACCCATCCGCTCCTGGTCGACGAGGATCGCGGTGGTGATGCCCTCGAGCACGTCGACGTCCGGCCGCGGCAGCGACGGCATGAAGCCCTGCACGAACGTCGAGTAGGTCTCGTCGATGAGGCGCCGCGACTCGGCGGCGATCGTCGCGAACACCAGCGAGCTCTTGCCCGACCCGGACACGCCCGTGAACACCGTGAGCCGTCGCTTGGGGATCTCCAGGCTGACGCCCTTGAGGTTGTTCTCACGCGCGCCCTGCACGCGGATCACGTCGTGCGCGTCGGCGGCGTGCGGCACGGCGGACTGCGAGGTGGTGGCGGGGCTCGAGGTCTCCGTAGCGGTCACCCTGAGGGCTCCTTCGGTCGGTGGTGCGGGGCGTGGTGGCGGTGCTGGCGGCGAGGACGTCGGGCCTGTCAGGGTGACCGACGGCGGCCCGGGAACTCATCGTCGCACCGTGGCCGCGGTCGGTGTCCGGCGGCAGACCGGGTATGCACACGGCTGCCGCCGTCATTGCCGGCCGGTCGGGGCAGGACGCGCCCGGGTCCGTGGCGTCGCCGCCGGGGTGGTCACCGGACCTCGTCGATGCGGACCATGTTGCCCGCGGGGTCGCGGAACGCGCAGTCGCGCACACCCCACGGCTGCTCGGTCGGCTCGGAGACGACCTCGGCGTCCGCAGCCTGGAGCCGCTCGAACGCCTCGTCGAGGTCCTTCGTGGCGAGGATGATCGACTGGTAGGCGCCCTTGGCCATGAGCTCGACAATGGTGCGGCGCTCGGCGTCGGTGACTCCGGGGTCGGCGGCGGGCGGCGTGAGGACCAGCCGGACGTCGGGCTGCGACGGTGCGACGAACGTGAGCCAGCGCATCGCGCCCTCGCCGACGTCCATCGTGAGCTCGAAGCCGAGGAGGTCGCGGTAGAAGCCCAGGGAGGCCTCGGGGTCGGTGTGCGGGAGGAACGTGGTGTGCAGGGTGATGTCCATGCCTCTCACGCTAGGTGGAGGTCGACGGCGGGCGCTTCTCGATTCCTGACCGGTCGGGTGGCCTGCTTGGTCACGCACGACGGCAGCTCGCCCGCGCCCGCCGTGCGGGCGCGGCGCGCGTACTCGCTCGGCGCCATGCCGACGAGCTCGGTGAAGCGGGTGCTGAACGTGCCGAGGGACGAGCTGCCGACGGCGAAGCACACCTCCGTCACGCTGAGGTCGCCGCCGCGCAGGAGTGTCATCGCGCGCTCGACGCGGCGGGTCATGAGGTAGGAGTACGGCGACTCCCCGTACGCGGCCTTGAACTGGCGGCTCAGGTGCCCGGCGGACACGTGCACGCCGCGCGCGAGGGCCTCGACGTCGAGCGGCTGGGCGTACTCGCGGTCGATCCGGTCGCGGACGCGGCGCAGCATCGCCAGCGTGCGCAGGTGCGCGTCCAGGTGCGCGTCGTCGCCACCGGTGCTGGTCATGGTCCCGATCGTAGTTCGCCCCCTCCCCCACGTGGCAGGGCGCCCGTACGATGCGGCCGTGGATCTTCAGCAGCTGGTGGCCTACGTGCGCGCGCACGGGGACGGCGTCGTGTCGACGCTCGGGCCGGACGGCGCGCCGCAGTCCGCGTACCTGGCGCTCGCGGCGACGGACCGCGGGGAGCTGGTGCTCGACGCGCGCGCGTCGTCGCGCAAGGTGGCGAACGTGCGGCGCGACCCCCGGGCGGCGGTCGTCGTCGGCGGCGCGGACGGCACGACGCTGCAGGCCGAGGGTGTGGCGGACCTTCCCGGCGGCGCGGACCGGTCGCGGTGCGCGGCCGCGTACGCCGCCGCATTCCCTCAGTTCGCGGCCTCGCTCGCGGACGACGGCATCGTCGTCGTCCGCGTGAGCCTCACCTGGGCGCGGCACGGGGACTTCCGGGGCGCGGCCGCCGTGATGTCGGACGTCGCGCTCCCCCGCTGACGTCTCGCCCGACGGCTCGCCGCTCGCCCCGGCCGGCGAGGAGCGGCGTCAGCTCCGGGCGACCTCGGCCTCCATCGCGTCGAACTCGGCGTCGACAGCGGCGTCCGACCTGGCGGTCGCCCGGCTGACGAGGACGGCGACGAGCAGGTTCAGCAGGAAGCCGGGCACGATCTCGTACATGGCGTCGCTGAGCGCGGCGACGTTGCCCCACACGAGCACCACGACCGCACCGGTGACGAGGCCCGCGAGCGCCCCCGCCGGGGTGAGCCCGCGCCAGTAGAGGCTCAGCAGCACGATCGGCCCGAAGGCGGCGCCGAACCCGGCCCACGCGAAGGCGACGAGGTCGAGGATGGCGGAGTCGTCGTCGAGCGCGAGGACGGCCGCGACCACGGCGACGGCGAGGACGCCGGCACGGCCGAGGAGGAGCTCGGTCTTCTCCGAGGAGCGTCGCCCGGCGAGGTTGTAGAGGTCCTCGACGAGCGCGGAGGAGCACACGACGAGCTGGCTCGACATGGTCGACATGATCGCGGCGAGGACGGCGGCGAGGACCAGTCCGGCGACGAACGGGTGGAACAGGATCTGGCTGAGGACGAGGAACACGGTCTCGGGGTCGTCGAGGGGCAGCGCGGGGTCGTCGGCGAAGTAGGCGATGCCGATGAGCGCGGTGGCGACCGCGCCGCTGGTGGTGAGGAGCATCCAGGTGAGGCTGACGCGTCGCGCGACGGTCGCCTCCTTGACGGATCGCAGGGCCATGAAGCGCACGATGATGTGGGGCTGGCCGAAGTAGCCGAGGCCCCACGCGGCGGTGGAGACGATGGCGACGATCCCAAGGAACACTCCCTCGTTGCTGAGCCCGGAGAACAGGTTGAACGCGTCGGGGTTGACGGCCCGGGCCTCGTCGACGACGGCCGTGATGCCGCCCATCTGGGTGACGGCGACGACGGGCACGGCGATGAGGGCGGCGAGCATGAGCAGGCCCTGGGCGACGTCGGTGAGGGTGGCGCCGAGGAACCCGCCGAAGAGCGTGTAGCCGAGGGTGACGACGGCGACGACGACGAGCCCGGTGAGGTAGGGCCAGCCGAAGGACGACTCGAAGAACTTCCCGGCGGCGACCATGCCGCTCGAGACGTAGAACGTGAAGAACACGAGGATCACGAGGGCGGCCGCGATGCGCAGGGGCCGGCTGTCGCCCTTGAGGCGCTTGGAGAAGAAGCTCGGGATGGTGATGGCGTTGTCGGAGATCTCGGAGTACGCGCGCAGCCGGGGTGCGACGAACCGCCAGTTGAGCCACGCGCCGATGATGAGGCCGATCGCGATCCACGCCTCGACGAGCCCGGCGGCGTAGATCGCGCCGGGCAGGCCGAGCAGGAGCCAGCCGGACATGTCGGAGGCGTTGGCGGACAGCGCGGCGACCGACGGTCTGAGCCCGCGGTTGGCGAGCATGTACCCGTCGAGGTTCTGGGTGCGGCGGTAGGCGTAGTACCCGATGGCGAGCATGACGAGCAGGTAGAGCACGATCGCGGCGAGCTGGTAGTCCCGGTCCGACATGGCGGCCTCCTGCGGGCTTCGTCGACTGCAGTTCCGTCCTGGGCACGCTACGCCGCACCGGGCCCGACGGCGCCCGCAGGCGTGGGCGCGCCGCCTCCTGACGAGTCGGCAGGGGCGGCGCTCAGCCGAGCAGGCGCGTCTTGGCGCGGGCGTACTCGGCGTCGGTCAGGTCGCCGGCGCGGTGCAGCGCGGCGAGCCGCTCGAGCCGCTCCACGAGGGCCGCTCCCCCGTCGGCGGTGGTGGTCGACGCGCTGGAGGTGCGCACGTGCCACAGGGCGCGGGCGAAGACGCCGGGGCGCCGATCGGAGCCTCGGGCGGCGGTCTGCAGACGGGGGGTGCGGGCCGACGGCGCGGTGCGGTCGTCGATCGTGACGGCGCCCGGGTGGGCGTCGCGCAGCGCGCGGGCGAACCGGACGAAGCGTTCCGCGGACCGGTCGAGCACGACCGCGCGGGTCGTGCCGGGGGCGCTCGCAGCCGGTCCCGCGCCGGGTGCGAGCGCCGCGTGCAGGTGGACGACGACCCCCTCCCCGATCGTGACGGTGACGCGCCCGGCGGGCAGCTCCACGCGCGCGCGCGTGCCGTCGGGCCCGAGGAGATGGAGCCGGGTGCCGTCCCACACGAGGCGTCCACCGGCGACGTGGAACATCGCGGGATAGCGGGGGTCCGGGGCGAACCGTCGGGCGGTGGCACGGTCGAGGTCGACCCGGCGGGCGCTGACGCCGATGCTGCGGCGCGCGGGGCGGGCGGGTGGCTGCTCGTCGTGCGCTGTCGTCATCGTCCGCTCCCCGTGGTGCCCCGGTGCTCCGTCGTGCCGATCGTCCCCGACGACCGCGGGCGGGCGCAAGGCCTGCGGCGCGCCCGCGGTGCGTGCTCGCGCAGGTCAGAGGCCGCCGAGGAGCGCGGTGAAGTCGGGTGTGTCGGCGAACGGGTCCGCGGGGCCGCTGGTGGTGCGCAGCGCGACCTTCTCCGCGAGCTCGCGACCGGCGCGCGCGATACGTCGCGGCAGCCCCCCGCCGGAGTCGCCCTCGCCCGCGGCCCAGTCGTCGGTCGCCGCGAACACCGAGGTGGTGGCGACGTCGGCGCGCAGGTACGTGAACAGGGGGCGCAGCGAGTACTCGAGCGCGAGGGAGTGCCGGGCGGTGCCGCCCGTCGCGCCGAGCAGGACGGGCGTGCCGGTCAGGGCGTCCTTGTCGAGCACGTCGACGAACGACTTGAGGAGCCCGGAGTACGTCGTGGTGAACAGCGGGGTGGTCACGACGATGCCGTCGGCGGCGTACAGCCGGTCGAGGACGCCGGCGAGCTCCCCGGTGGGGAAGCCGGTGAGCATGGTGTCCACGACGGCGTGCGCGTGGTCGCGCAGCTCGACCGTCTCGACCTCGGCGGTGACGCCGAGTGCGCCGAGCTCGCGGACGGCGGCTTCACCGAGACGGTCGGCGAGCAGCCGGGTCGAGGACGGCTTGGACAGGCCGGCGGAGACGACGACGAGGCGCCGGTCGGTGCTGCCGGGGGTGGTCTGCTGGGTCATGCGGTGCTCCTGGTGCTGCTGTGCGTGCGTGTTCTGCTGCTGCTGCTGCGGGCCGGTGGCCCGGGCCGGCCCGACGGCCGGTCACGGGGTGCGATGCCCGCACTCCGTGACCGTACGCCGTCGGGCCGTCGCGTACGGACCGTCAGAGCCCGAAGGCCGCACCGGCGCTCGCGGGCTGCTGCGCGCCGTCGTCGCCCTCGGCGGTCCGCCCCGTCCAGCGGTCCTCGGTGGCGCCGACGTGACCGGCATGGGACTGCCCGGCCGCGCGGGCGGCCGCGACGCGCTCGGCGTGCGTCGGCGGGCCGGACGGGACGTGCGCGGGACGTGCGGCCTCCGCCTCCCGGCGCAGGACCGGCACGACCTCGCCCGCGAGGAGGTCGATCTGCTCGAGGACCGTCTTGAGCGGCAGCCCGGCGTGGTCCATGAGGAACAGCTGGCGCTGGTAGTCCCCGACGTGCTCGCGCATCGCCCCGTAGCGGTCGATCACCTGCTGCGGGGAGCCCACGGTCAGCGGGGTCTCGCGCGTGAAGTCCTCCATCGACGGCCCGTGCCCGTACACGGGCGCGTTGTCGAAGTAGGGGCGGAACTCGTCCCACGCCTTCTGCGAGTCCTTGCGCATGAACACCTGCCCGCCGAGGCCCACGATCGCGGTGTCCGCGGAGCCGTGGCCGTGGTGCTCCCAGCGCTGCCGGTAGAACTGCACCATCTGCTGCGTGTGGCGCATGGGCCAGAAGATGTTGTTGTGGAAGAACCCGTCGCCGTAGTACGCGGCCTGCTCCGCGATCTCGGGGCTGCGGATCGACCCGTGCCACACGAACGGCGGGACCCCGTCCAGGGGGCGCGGCGTGGAGGTGAAGCCCTGCAGCGGGGTGCGGAACTTGCCCTCCCAGTCCACGACGTCCTCGGTCCACAGGCGGCGCAGCAGCGCGTAGTTCTCGACCGCGAGCGGGATGCCGTTGCGGATGTCCTGCCCGAACCACGGGTACACGGGGCCGGTGTTGCCGCGGCCCATCATGAGGTCCATGCGCCCGTCGGTGATGACCTGGAGCATCGCGTACTCCTCGGCGAGGCGCACCGGGTCGTTGGTGGTGATGAGCGTCGTCGACGTCGACAGGACGATGTCCTTCGTCACGCCCGCGAGGTAGCCGAGCATGGTCGTGGGTGACGACGGCACGAACGGCGGGTTGTGGTGCTCGCCCGTCGCGAAGACGTCCAGGCCGGCCTCGTCGGCGTGCTTCGCGATGGTGAGCATCGCGCGCACCCGCTCGGTGTCGTCCGGGGTCCGGCCCGTCGTGGGGTCCGTCGTCACGTCGCCGACGGTGAAGATGCCGAACTGCATGGTGCGCTCCCAGTGTCCTGCCGATCGATGGTCCATGCGTTTGCATGTACATGCGGCCCAACCGGACGCCCCCCGGGTTTGTTCCCGACGGCGTGGCCCACCCGGGAGCGGCGGATCTCACGCCCCGCGAGTTGCGCGGGGCATCGAAACCCGGGAGCCTGGGACGGCGACGCGCCGTGGCGGACCCGGCCCCGACGTCGCGCGGCTCGCCTGGCGGGCCGCGACCGCGACGTTCACCGGACCTTCACCCCGCGTCGGAACACCCCACCACGACACAGCGTTGCGTACTCGTAGACCGGGCACGCTCGCACCCACGGGCCCGCCCGTGCACCCCCGACGATCCTCTGGAGGACACCATGGCCGACCGTTCGCTGCGTGGCATGAGCATCGGTGCGAAGAGCATGGAGTCGGACGAGGGCGTCGACTTCGCGCCCCGCTTCCAGGCGCACTACGACTGCCCCAACGGCCACACCATCATCCTGCCGTTCTCGACCGACGCCGAGGTGCCTCCCGTGTGGGAGTGCCGCTGCGGCGCCGAGGCGCTCCTGCGCGACGCCGAGCGTCCCGAGCCCAAGGCCGGCAAGCCCGCCCGCACCCACTGGGACATGCTGCTCGAGCGCCGCACCATCTCCGAGCTCGAGGAGCTCCTCGACGAGCGCCTCGACCTGCTGCGCGCCGGCAAGCTCCGCCGCTCCGCCTGACGAGACGCGCCCCACGCCCTGGTAGCGCGAGGGCTCGACGCACGAAGGCCCGGTCCCCACGGACCGGGCCTTTCCTGCGCCCGGCGCCGCTACGGCCGCGGTGGGCGTCCCCGCCGCACGACCGCGACCAGCTGTTCCGCGCGCCGTCGGGCACCCCACACGGTGACCTTCCACAGCGCCTCGGCGACGATGGCCCGGCTCATCTTGGACCGCCCCGCCGTGCGTTCGACGAACGTGATCGGCACCTCCACGACGAGGCCCCCGGCCCGGGCGACGCGCCACGCCATGTCGACCTGGAAGCAGTACCCGTGCGACTCCACCGCCGCAAGGTCCATCGCGCGCAGCGCGTCCGCCCGGTAGGCGCGGAACCCGGCCGTCGCGTCCCGCAGCCGCAGCCCGAGGGCCAGCCGCACGTACGCGTTGCCGCCCCGCGAGAGCACCTCGCGGTGCCACGGCCAGTTCTCCACCGCGCCGCCCGGCACCCAGCGCGACCCGATCACCAGGGCGGGCGTCCCGGCCCGGCCCGGCGCGATACCGCTGTCGGCACCGCTCGTGGTGCCGGCCGGGGTGCCGCCCGGGGCCGGGGCCAGGGCGTCGAGGAGCCGCGGCAGCTCCTCCGGGCGGTGCGAGCCGTCGGCGTCCATCTCCACCACGACGTCGTACCCACGCTCCAGCGCCCACCTGAAGCCCGCGACGTACGCGGCCCCCAGCCCGTCCTTGCCGGCGCGGTGCAGCACGTGCACCGCGCCGTCGCGGGCCGCGACCGCGTCCGCGAGGTCGCCCGTCCCGTCGGGCGACGCGTCGTCGACCACGAGGACGTCCGCACCCGGGACCGCGGCGCGCAGGCGCGCGAGGGTCCCCGGCAGGGTCAGCGCCTCGTCGTACGTGGGCACGACGACGAGCACGCGCCCGGGTGCGTCGGTCACCGGGAGCGCTCCTGGCCGTCCGTCGCGGCCACCGAGACGCCGGGCCCGGCGACCGCGCCTGTGCCGGGAGTTCCGGCGGTGCCGGCGGTGAGGCGCCCGCGCCGGCGCTCGCTGACCGACCCGGCGACCCCGGCGACGAAGAGCGCGGTCGCGAGCAGGCCCACGACGAGCCCGGGCAGGCCGCCGGCGCGCACCGACGGCGTCAGGTCGGTGCGCAGCGGCAGGGACGCGACGAGCTGGTCGGCGGTGAACAGGTCCGTGCTCTGCAGCAGGGTCCCGTCGGGCGCGACGACGCCGCTGACCCCGACCGTGGACACCTGGACGGTCGCCCGCCCGGTCGAGATCGCGCGCAGCCGCGACATCGCGAGCTGCTGCGTCGACTCGGCCGTGTACCCGAAGGACGCGTTGTTCGTCGGGACGACGAGCACCTCGGCTCCCGCCAGCACCGCGTCGCGCACGAGCACGTCGTAGGCGACCTCGAAGCAGATGACCACGCCCAGCGGCACGGTGCGGCCCAGGCGCTCGGACGCGAGGTCGACGACCCCCGTCTCGTCCCCGGCGATCATGTCGATGGTCACGCGGTCGACCTGGTCGGAGAAGACCCGCAGCAGCGGGCGCAGCGGCATGTACTCGCCGAACGGAGCAGGGTGCTGCTTGGCGTACCGGTCGACGACGCCGACGCCGGGCTCCCACAGCAGCGCCACGTTGTACCGACCGCCCGTCTCGGGGTACTCCTGCGCGCCGACGAGGATCGGCGCGTCGACCTCACGCGCGGCGTCGTCGATCGCCGCGGCGACCTCCGGCGCCTCCTGCGGGTCGAGGTCCGAGCCGTTCTCCGGCCACAGCACGACGTCGAGGTCGCCCGGCTCCACCTGGTCCAGCAGCGCGACGGTGCCGTCGAGGTGGTTGTTCAGCACCTCCGCCCGGTTCGCGAACGACCCGAGGCCCGGCTCGCCGACGTTGCCCTGCACGGCGCCGACCTCGAGCGTGCCAGCCTGCGCGCGGGTGTCCAGCGGCACGAGGATCGGCGCGGCGACCAGCGCAGCGGCGACGAGCAGCGGCACGACGACCCGGACCGTCCGCCGCGCGCCGTCGTCCGCCGGTACCCCCGACGTGCCAGGCGTCTCTGGTACCCCGGCGTCGCGCCGCCGCACGCCGACGAGGACGGCCGCGACGAGCAGCGAGCCGACGAGCGCGACGAGGAGGGAGACGAGCGCCTCGCCGCCGAGCCACGCCGCACGCCCGAGCGGGGAGTCGACCTGGGAGAACGCGAGCCGGCCCCAGGGGAACCCGCCGAACGGCACCTCGGTGCGGGCCTGCTCGACGCCGACGAACAGCACCGCGAACGCGACCGCCTGCCGGCCGGGCCGGTCCCGCAGCCAGGACCAGCGCCGCGCCCACACCCACGCGGCACCCAGCACCGCGACGAAGCACGCCTCCATGACCGACAGCGCGATCCACGGGACGGTGTCGGTCGCCTCGTTCGCCCACCACAGGTGCGGCAGGAAGAACGACAGCCCCCAGACGAGACCGACCAGGGCGCCCCACCGGGCGTCGTCGCGACGCAGCGCCCAGAACAGCAGCCCCACGCCGACGAAGGCGGCGGGCCACCAGCCCCGGTCGGGGAACGCGGCGTCCGTGAGCAGGCCACCGACGATCGCGAGGAGCAGGGCCAGCGGCCGGGAGACCTGGCCGTCCGCGACACGACGAGGGCTCGGGGCGGGCCGACCGACGCTCGGGTCGGTCGCGGACGCGGGGGCTGGCACGGGGTGCAGGATACGCCACGCGCCTGCGCGGCCACCGTGCAGGGGCGCCCACGGGTGAGGAGCGGACGCCGCGCGCACGGCCCGGTCGATGGGCGCGCGCAGGCGGGTGCGGCGGGCCCGCGCGCCCTTCGGCCCGTACCCCGCCGCCACCGGCGGTGCACGTTTTCTACTGAGCGCGCGGGCCCGGCCAGACACCCGTCACGGCACGCCGAGGGATCGTCGTCGGTGGCTGATCCCCCTGCGGCCGCGGGGGCCGGAACACCCTGTCGAAACTACTCCCGCTCCCCGCGCTGTCAACCGGAACCTGCACCCCTGCCGAGGACGTATCACCCGAACGTGTCGAACAGCACGACGCCGTCCCGCACGGTCTGCTGGCACGTGGGCCGGGGCGCGTCCCCGCCGAGCTCGGGCAGCAGCGGCGTACCCGAGCGGGCGTCCGTGCTCCACGACGACGCGGGACGGCCCAGGGTGCCCTGCACCACGAGGTGCTCCGCGCGCCACACCGCGAGGTGCGCGGGCGCGCCGACGCGCAGCTGCCCCGCGCCCGTGTGGTCCAGGCCCGCGATGCGCCACCCGCCGCGCGTGTGCGCCTGGAACGCCGCGCGCGCCGAGACCCGCTGGTCCAGGTCGACGTGCGACATCGCGGCCAGGACCCCGGCCCACGGGTCGAGCCGCGTCACCGGGGCGTCCGACCCGAACGCGACCGGCACGCCCGCGCCCGCGAGGTCCGCGAACGGGCTCAGCCCTTCCGCGCGCGTCGCGCCCACGCGCGCCGCGTACATGCCGTCCGGGCCGCCCCACGCGGCGTCGAACGCAGGCTGCACGCTCAGGGACACCCCGAACAGCAGGAGCGTCGCCAGCGCCGTCGCGTCGACGAACAGCGCGTGCTCGACGCGGTGCCGCGCGGCCCGCACCGATCCGGCGCCGTGCACGTCCGCCGCCGCCTTGAGCCCCAGCACGAGCTCGTCCATCGCGCGGTCGCCGATGACGTGGAACCCGCCCTGCGTGCCCTCCGCCGCGGTCGCGGACAGGTGGTTCGCGATCTGCTCCGCCGACAGGTACAGCGAGCCCCGCTCCCCCGGCACCGGCGCGTCCCGGTACGGCTGCCGCATCGCCGCCGTGCGGGACCCGATCGACCCGTCCACGTTGAGGTCGCCCGCGATCCCCGCCAGGCCCGGCACGTCCGCGAGGACGGCGCGCGCGTCGTCGGCCGTCGCGCACAGCTCGCCCCGGTACCCCACGACGTGCGCCAGCCCGGCCGCCGGGTCGCGCGTCAGGTCCAGCACCTCGCGCAGCCCCGCACGGGTGTCGATGTGCGGGGCGCTCATCTCGTGCACCGACACGATGCCCTGCTCCGCCGCCGCGCGCAGCGCCGTCCGGTACAGGTCCGTGCGCCGCGCCGGCGACACCTCGCGCGCCACGTCCCGCGCGACGTGGTGCGCCTCGCCCGTCACCCAGCCCGACGCGTCCCAGCCCGGCCGCGCGTCGAGGCCCGCGCGCCGCGCGAGAGCCGTCGACACGACGGCCGAGTGCACGTCCACGCGCGCCGCGTACACCGCCCGGCCGCCTGCCGCGGCGTCCAGCTCGTCCGCCGTCGGGGGGCGAGCTTCCGGCCACGACCGCTCGTCCCAGCCGAACGCGAGGACGACCTCGTCGTCCCTCGCGAGGGCGGCCGCCTTCGCGACCGCGTCGAGCGCGGCGCCCAGCGACGTCACGCCGGCGCTCGCGGACAGGTCGACGCCGGCGAGGGCGAGGCCGATCTCGAACAGGTGCACGTGCGCGTCGACGAACCCGGGCGCGACGAGCGCCCCGTCGAGCTCGACGACCCGGTCGGCCCGGGCGGCGAGCCCGTCGGCGGTGTCGTCGGCGCCGATCCAGGCGATCACGCCGTCGTCGACGAGCAGGGCCTCGGCGAAGGGGTCGGCCGAGGAGTGGATCACGCCACCGCGGTACAAGGTTGAGGCCACAATCCTTCACCATACCGCCACATTCGCGGTGTTCGTGCAGGTGGCCCCGTCACACGCTCGAGTACGCGACCACGCCGCGGCGCAGCCGGTCGATCGCCTGCACCGCGGTGCGCCGCAGCGCCGGTGTCGGTGCGGCGCCCGCCAGCTGGTCCAGCACGTCGATGACCTGCTTGCACCAGCGCACGAAGTCGCCCGCGGCGATCTCCGACCCGCGCAGCACCGCGTCGAGGCTGCGCCCCACGGCCCACCGGTGCACGGCGGTGACGAGGCCGTCGTCGAGCTGGCCCGTCGCCTCCACGCGGTGCGCGCTCTCGAGGTCCTCGACCTCGGACCACACGCGCACGGTCGCGTCGAGCGCGCGCGCGAGCGGACCGTGCGGCCCGCCCGGCACGTTCGGGTCCGTGGGCTCGTCGCGGCGCCCGGAGTACACGCACGAGGAGACCACCGCGGCCAGGGCGGGGGCGTCGAGGTCGTCCCACACACCGCGCCGCAGGCACTCCGCGAGCAGCAGGTCGTTCTCGGCGTACAGGCGTCGCAGCCACCGCCCGTCGGCCGTGACGCGCAGCCCGCCGGCGTGCACCGGTCCGTCGGTCAGGGCGCCGCCGGCGCCGGGTGCCTCGTCGGACGTGTCGCCGCCCGTGTCGCCGGATGTGACGGTGCCGTCGGCGATCGCGTCGGGGCCCGCCGTGCCGTGCGTCTCGGCCCGTTCGAGGTACCCGAGCTCGAGCAGGACGTCGCACGTGCGGTCGAACAGCTTCGCGATCGACCCGGTGCGGCCCTCGACGCGGCGCACGAGCTGGTCGTGCTCCTTCTTGAGCCGGGCCCACCGCTCGGCCCACCGGGCGTGGTCCTCCCGGTCGGGGCACCCGTGGCACGGGTGCGCACGCAGCTGTGCGCGCAGGCGGGCGAGGTCCGCGTCGTCCGCGGCGCCGGACCGCGCGCGCGACGCCTTCCCGGGCCGGCTGCCCGGCTCGTCCAGCGCGCCGAGCGCGTTGCGCAGGCTCGACGCGAGGTCACGTCGCTGCGCCGGGACGCGGGGGTTGAACGCCTTGGGGACCTTGACCTTCGCGACGACCCGGATCCCGCCGGGCGCGTCCGCGACCGTGAGCCTCTTCACGGCCCGGTCCTGCGTGAGCACGGTCGGGCGCGGCCCGTCGAACCCCGCACCCTCCCCGGGGTCGAGCACGACGACGTACCCTGCCCGGCGCCCGGACGGCACCTCGACCACGTCGCCGGGACGCAGCCGCTCGAACGCCGCGACCACCTCGGCGCGCCGCGACCGGCTCGCCGCCCGCGACAGGTCCGTCTCGCGCTGCGCGATGCGGCGCCGCAGCGCCGCGTACTCGCCGAAGTCGCCCCGGTCGCACGTCATCGCCTGCGCGTACCCGTCGAGGGCCTCCGCGTGCGCCTGCGCCTGCTTCGCGAGCCCGACGACGCCGCGGTCGGCCTGGAACTGCGCGAACGACGTCTCGAGCACGTCGCGAGCCCGGTCCCGCCCCACCTGTGCGACGAGGTTGACCGCCATGTTGTAGGTGGGCCGGAAGCTCGAGCGCAGCGGGTACAGACGCTTGGACGCCAGGCCCGCGAGCTGCACCGGGTCGAGGCCGGCATGGTCGACGACGACGGCGTGCCCTTCGACGTCGATCCCGCGCCGCCCCGCGCGCCCGGTGAGCTGGGTGTACTCCCCCGGCGTGACGTCCACGTGCGCGGACCCGTCCCACTTCACGAGCCGCTCCAGCACGACGGAGCGGGCGGGCATGTTGATGCCGAGCGCGAGGGTCTCCGTGGCGAACACGACCTTGATGAGGCCGCGGCTGAACAGCTCCTCGACCGTCTCCTTGAAGACCGGCAGCATGCCCGCGTGGTGGGCCGCGACGCCGCGCGCGAGGGACTCGCTCCACGTCCAGTACCCGAGCACGTCGAGGTCCTCGGGCGGGATCGTCGCGGTGCGCTCCTCGGCGACGCGCCGGATCTCCGCCTCCTCCTCGGCCGACGTGAGCCGCAGCCCCGCGGTCAGGCACTGCGTGACGGCGCCCTCGCACCCGGCGCGGGAGAAGATGAAGTAGATCGCGGGCAGCAGCGCGTCCTCGTCGAGCGCGTCCACCACGGAGAACCGGGACGGGGTGCGGCGCGCGAACCCGGACCGTTCCGGGCCCGGCCGCCGGCCGCCGCGCCCCCGGTAGCCGCGGTCCCCCGCGCCGCGGCGCCCGCCCGGCCCGGAGGTGCCCGAGCGGGGCGCCGCGCGGAACGCGGCGAGCAGGTCCGGGTTGATGGGCGGGTTCACGCCCGGGTCGGTCGGGTCCACGTGCCCCGCGTACAGGTCGAGCAGGTCGGCCCCGAACCCGGGGCGGGCGGCGTGCCGGTCCGCGCCCGTGGGGTTGGCCGACGCGACGAGCACGTGCTGCCACAGCGGCACGGGGCGGCGCTCGCTGACGACGACGGTCGTGTCACCGCGCACCATCTCGAGCCAGTCGCCGAACTCCTCGGCGTTGGACACGGTCGCGGACAGGGAGACGAGCTGCACGTCGTCGGACAGGTGGATGATCACCTCTTCCCATACGGGTCCGCGGAACCGGTCGGCGAGGTAGTGCACCTCGTCCATGACGACGTAGCCGAGCCCGTCGAGCGCGGTGGACCCGGCGTAGAGCATGTTGCGCAGCACCTCGGTCGTCATGACGACGACGGGAGCGTCCCCGTTGATCGTGGTGTCCCCGGTGAGCAGGCCGACGCTGTCGGCGCCGTGGCGGCGCACGAGGTCGGCGTACTTCTGGTTCGACAGCGCCTTGATGGGCGTGGTGTAGAAGGCCTTGCGACCGGTCGCCAGCGCGAGGTGGACGGCGAACTCGCCCACCACCGTCTTGCCCGCGCCGGTGGGAGCGGCGACGAGGACGCCGCGCCCCTCCTCCAGGGCCTCGCACGAGCGCTCCTGGAAGTCGTCGAGCGGGAAGTCCAGGACGCTGCGGAACTCGGCGAGGCGCGTGCGGGACGCGGACTGGCGGGCTCGTGCGGCGGCGTACCGTGCGGCGGGAGAGTCGGCGGACGTGTCAGCTGCCGTCATGGGTTCAGCCTACGGTCCGGCGCCCACCTCGCCGCGCGGCACGACGTGACCGCGCGTCACCGGTCGGAGGCGGTGAGGACGTGCACCGCTCCGGGGGCGATCTCGACACGCAGCGGCAGGGGGCCGAGGTGCTCGCCGTCGGCGAACGCGTGCGGGGGCGTCGCGCCGGCCGCGGTGGGCTCGATCGTCACGACGCGGGCGCGGACCGCGCCGACGCCCGGGTTGGCGAGGTGCCGACCGGCGTACATGCCGGGGAAGATCGCGGCCGCGCCGCGGCGCGTGAACGGTCCGGCGAGCAGGACGTCGAGGAGCCCGTCGTCGACGACCGCGTCGGGCGCGATGCGGATCCCGCCACCGACGCGGGGCCCGTTGGCGACGGAGACGAGCGCGCCCGGGGACTCCCAGACGAGGGTGGGACCGTCGGGTCCGTCACCCGGGAGCAGCGGCGCGCCGGCGAGGACGTCGGGCCACCGGTCCAGGCCCTGTGCGGCGGGGACGCCTGCGAGGGTGACCCGGTACCCGTAGGGGCGGTAGCGGGCGATCTCCCGCAGGGCGGAGCGCGCGTAGCGGGCACGGCCGCGGGGCCACGTGGCGGCGTTGGCGTGCGCGTTGACGGCGGCGTCGACCCCGGCGGACAGCACGCCTGCGTACCAGCGCGGCGGCCTGGAGAGCGGGGAGGTGGCGAGGAGGTCTGCACTGGGGACGGTGACGCGGGCGGCGTCGACGGCGCGCGAGCTGGCGTCGGTGACGGATCGGAGCAGGGCGTCGACGCACGGGTCGACGCGGCCCGTCGGGATCCCGAGGGCGTGCGCGAAGTCGTTGCCGGTCCCGACGGCCACGATCCCGAGCTGGGTCGGCGTCCCGGCGACGGCGTTGACGCCGAGGTGCACCATGCCGTCGCCGCCGACGACGACGAGCGCGTCCACCCCGGGACGGCCGTCGTGGCCGCGGACCGCGGCGTCGGCGGACTCCTGCGCGAGGGCGAGGCTGGGCGCGCTGAGGTCGACGACGTCGTGACCCGCGGAGCGCAGCGCTGCGGCGGTGCGCTCCCCGCCGGTACGGCCCCGGCCCCGGCCGGCGGTGGGGTTGACGACGAGCCCGATCGTGCTCACGGGTGTCCTGCGCGCCGCTCGCGGCGCGGTCGCTGCGCTCGGTTCACAGGGCGAGCCGGGCGGCGTCGCGCTTGTCGACGCGACGGTCGTGCAGGACCGAGACGCCGTACGCGACGAAGTAGAGCGCGCAGATGGGCAGGGCGACGGAGAACATCGTCAGGACGTCCGGGGTGGGCGTCATGATCGCGGCGAACAGGAACGACACGAGCACGGCCCAGCGCCATCCCGCGAGCCAGGTCGAGGCCCGTACGACGCCCATCATGTTCAGCGCGACCATGATGACGGGTACGAGGAACGCGATGCCGAACGCGAGCATGAGGCGCATGACGAACCCGAGGTACATCTGCGCGCCGATGAGGTTCGACGTGTCGGGCGGGACGAACTCGTTGAGCAGCGCGACCGCACGAGGCAGCAGGTACCAGGCGAGAGCGATGCCGGCGAGGAACAGGGGGACGGCCACTGCGATGAACGCGAACGAGTACCGCTTCTCGGCGCTCGTGAGGCCCGGGGTGATGAACGCGAAGAGCTGGTAGAGCCACCACGGGCTCGACAGCAGCACGCCGAGGAAGAGCGAGACCTTGACCTTCATGTCGATCGCGGTCGCGACGCCGTCGAAGTTGAGGCCGATCAGCGCGTCCCGGCGCTCGGCCGCCTCGAGCAGGGGTTCCTGGAGCAGCTGGAAGACCGTGTCGTAGACCATCCAGCCCACGACCGCGCCGAGCAGGATGCCGACGGCGGCGAGGACGAACCGCTTGCGGATCTCGACGAGATGCTCGCGCAGGGGCATGCGCCCGTCGGGGTCACGGGGGTTGCGTGACACCGACTAGACCTTCGGGCTGGTGCCGTCCTGGGTGGACGACGCCGTGCTCCCCGTCACGTTCGTGGTGCCGCGGGGGACCGTGGTGCTGGTGGTGGTGGTGGTGCCGTCGACGGCCGGGGGGTTCGACTCGGGCTTGTCGTCGTCGTCCTCACGGAGGTCCTTGACCTCCTTCTTGAAGATCTTCAGCGACTGGCCGACGCTGCGCGCCAGGTCCGGCAGTCGTCGCGACCCGAAGAGCAGGACGACGAGCAGGATCAGCACGACGATCGTCGCGGGGTGACGGAGGATGTTCACGGGGGGAACCTACTACTCGTTGGCGACAGTGACGACGGACGAAACAGCGAGAAGTGCTCGTCCCGCCATCATAGGTCACGCCCCCGCCGCGGTGCTCCGCCCCGGCGCACGTTCCTGCCTGTCGGTCTCAGGCGTTGAACCGGCGCCACCGTGCCCACACCCGTTCGTCGCGCTGCCGGCGCAGGACGCTCCGCCCGGCCTTCTCGGCGCGCAGGGCGTCGACGCGCTCGCGCAGCACGACGGGGTCGTCGTCCAGCGTCGGGGCCGTGGACGGCTGCTCCGCCTCGAGGCGACGGGCGAGCTCGTCGGCCCGCGCACCCATCTCGCTCGCGACCTGCGAGGCGCGTGCGAGCTCGCGACCCAGTCCCTTCACCGAGCGCCACAGGCGCCGGGCGAGGAAGAACGCGCCGACGAGCGTGCCCACGACGAGCAGCGTCCACACCCAGAACCACATGCCGCTCACCCTATCCAGCGGGCGCGTCGTCGAGGTGCGCGTACGCCGCGAGGGCGGCGCGCGCCGTCTCGCGCACGTCGTCGGCGACCGACGCCGGCTCGACGGAGCGCACGTGCCGGGCGCGCGCCAGGAGCAGCTGGCGCAACCACACCGGGTTGGTGACGCGCAGGCGCACCTCGAACGCGCCGTCGGGCAGGTCACGCACGGACTCGACCGGCACCTGCTCGGCCACGGTCCGTGCCTGGCTCGCGAGCACGAGCGTCGCCAGCGGCGCGTCGCCCGACGGGGTGAAGTCGACGTCCGGGTCGACGTCGTGCGCCTCCACGGGGGTGTCGAGCTCGGCGGCGTCGAGGATCCGGTCGACGCGGAACGTGCGGCGCCCCTGCGCGCGGTGGCACCACGCGAGCAGGTAGGCGTGCTCGTCCTGGGTGTGCAGGCTCACGGGGTCGATCTCGCGGTCCGACGCCTCGTCGGCTGCGGTGACGTAGCGGATGCGCAGCCGGTGCCCGGCGGCGAGGGCGCTCGCGATCGTCGACACGACCTGCGGGTCGCCCTCGGGCGCGAGCCGCACGTCGAGCGCCGCGGCGGCCTCGCCCGTGGCGTCGGTGAGCTTCGTCAGGACGGACTCGACGACGCGCGCCCGCTCCGGGTCGGCCTGCACCGCACCGGTCTCGCGCATCGCCCGCAGCGCCGCGACGAGTGCCACGGCCTCGCGTGTGCCCAGCCGCAGCGGCCGGGTCATGCCGCGCGCTTCCGTGAGGCGCACGACGCCGCGCTCGATCGAGTCGGCGTCGAAGTCGATGAGGTCGTCGGGCCAGTACCCGGGCGTGCCCGACACCCACAGCGCGTCGACGTCCTCGAGCACCTGGCGCTCGCTGACGCCGAAGTGCCGGGCGAGCTCGCCCACGGGCACCGGGCCTGCGCCGTCGAGGTAGGCGACGATGCCCAGCAGGCGCACCAGCCGGTCGTCCGCGCGCTCAGCCACGGTGCCCCTCCCCCGCGTCGTCGCTCGTCCCGCCGGTCGACCCACCGAGCCCGGCGGCCTCCTGCAGCCGGCGCACGACGACGTCGCGCAGCTCCGGCGGTTCCAGCACCAGCACCGCGTCCCCGTAGCCCACGACCTCGTCGGCCAGTGCGGTGCGCACGTCGAACGGCACCTCCAGGACGTCGCGCCCCGGCCCGGGTGCGCCGGCGCCGGGGATCGACCCGACGACCTTGCCGCGTGCCCGCAGCGCGGCCGCGCGCTCCGGCACGACGGCGAGCCGCGCCACCCCGCCCGCGCCCCGCCCGCCGAGGAAGGCGTCCACGTCCACCTGCTCGGGGACGTCGAACGCGTCGCGCGGTCCGGTCGCCCGCACCCGGCCCTCGACCCGGCTCAGGCGGTAGGACCGCGGGGCGTCCCGGTCGACGTCGAACCCGACGAGGTACCAGCCGCCGCGCCGCGCCGCGATCCGCCACGGCTGCACGCGGCGGGGCCGCACCTCGCCCGTGCTCGCCGCGCGATACGTGAACGACACCGCCCGGCGCTGCGAGATCGCGTCCAGCAGGGTCGTGTACGCGTCGCCCACGGCCCGCACGCGCGGCACGAGGCCCGCGACGGCGTCCATCGCCGTCTCCCCCGCACCGGCGGCGCGCAGCTTCGTCAGCGCGCGCGAGATGTCCGTGCGCAGCGACTTGTCCTGCCAGAACTGCGCCGCCAGGGCCAGGACCCCCAGCTCCGCGGGCGTGAGGTCCACCGCGGGCAGCGCGTACGCGTCCTGGTCGATGCGGTACCCCACCTCGTCGGCGTGCCCGCCCGCGTCGACCGTGACGATCGGGATGCCCAGGTCCCGCAGCGTGTCCTTGTCCCGCTCGAACATGCGCTCGAACGCGTCCGGCGACGGCGCGTCCCCGTACCCCGCGACGCTCGTGCGGATCTGCTGCTTCGTCATCGACGCGTTCGTGTTCACCAGCGCGATGACGAGGTTCAGCAGTCTGGCGGCAGGGTTCGACGGCGCGCCCGGCGCGGGCGGTGCCGCGTCGGGCGAGGACCAGGGTGTGCGGGGCTCGGGCATCGGGCACCACGCTACTGGTCGATAGGGTGAGCGACGTGATCACGTGGCGAACCGGGACCGTGGTGTCGCGCGGACGGGCCTGGCCCGGCGCGCAGGAGCTCACCGTCGAGCTCCACGACCCCCTCCCCGGGGGTGACGACACACCCCGCACGACCGTCCGCGCCCTCGCCTACACCGACCTCGTCGGCACCCCCCGCGACGGGGACGGCCTCCTCCTCAACGTCTCCGCCCTCGCGCGCGGCCTCGGCACCGGCGGGTACGCCCTCGTCGTCGGGCCCGCCGCCCCCGGCACCCCCGTGCCGCCCGACCCCGCCCACGGGCCAGGCCACCTCGTCAAGGCCCGGTACACGCCCCTGCAGGCCCTCGTCCTCGGCGTGGACGAGCAGGAGTCCCCCCACCACGACACCCTGCGCGACGCCGACGACCTCGACGCGACCCCCGTCGTCGTCGCCGACCTGCACTCCGCGTTGCCCGCGATCGTCGCCGGCGCCCGGCACGCCGCGGCGCTCGCGGGCCGCCCGGCCCCCCGCATCGCGTACGTCATGACCGACGGCGGCGCCCTGCCCGCCGCGTTCTCCCGCACCGTCGCGACCCTGCGCGAGACCGGCTGGCTCGACGCCTGCGTCACCGTGGGCCAGGCGTTCGGCGGCGACCTCGAGGCCGTCACCGTCCACACCGGCCTCCTCGCCGCCCGTCACGTCGTCGGCGCCGACCTCGTCGTCGTCGCCCAGGGCCCCGGCAACCTCGGCACCGGCACCCGGTGGGGCTACTCCGGCGTCGCCGCCGGCGAGGCGCTCAACGCCACCACCGCCCTCGGCGGCCGCGCCGTCGCCTCCCTGCGCGTCTCCGGCGCCGACCCCCGCGACCGCCACCTCGGCGTCTCCCACCACTCCCTCACCGCCTACGGGCGCGTCGCGCTCATCGCGTGCGACGTCGTCGTGCCCGTCCCCGAGCCCGACGTCGAGGCCCTCCCCGGGTGGGGACCGCACCTCACCGCGCGCCTCACCGAGCAGGCCACCACCCTCACCGTGCCCACCGGGCGCCACCGCCGCGTCGACGTCACCGCCGACACCCCGCTGCTCGACGCGCTGCGCGACTCCCCCGTGCGCCTGTCCACCATGGGCCGCGGCCTCGACCAGGACCCCGCCGCGTTCCTCACCGCCGCCGTCTCCGGCGTCCACGCCGAGACCATCGCGCGGACATGACCGCACCGCACGGGGCGCCGACCACACCGCCCGGCACGACGCGGGCCACCCCACCTCGCCGGCCAGGCCCGCGACACGTCGCGCTCGTCGCCACGCTCGCCGCCGTCGTGCTCGCCGCCGCCGCGACCGGCACACCCTGGAGCTGGAACGTCCCCGGCTGGCTCTCCGCCCTCTCCGGAGCCCAGGAACCGCCCCCCGAACCTGTGCCCACGATGACCAACCCACCCGCCGAACCACCCCCGCCGGTGCCGTTGGACGAGGGCGGGTTCGGACTCGGCGACTACCTCCTCGCCGTCGCCGCGCTCGCCCTGCTCGTCGTCGCCCTCCTCGTCCTGCGCACCGTCCTCGCCCGCATCCGCCGCGGCGGCGCCCCCGACCCGCTCGTCACCGCCACCCCAGGGCACACCCTCCTCGGCACCCCCGAGGACGACGTCGTCCCCCACCTGCGCCACGGACTGGACGCCGCCGAGCAGCACCTCACCGCCACCGTCCCCCCACGCGACGCCGTCGTCGCCGCCTGGGTCGCCCTCGAAGACGCCGCGGCGCTCGCGGGCGCGCACCGCGACCCCGCGCAGACCCCCACCGAGTTCACCGTCGCCGTGCTCGACCGCACCCCCGCCGACCCCGGCGCCGTCGCCACGCTGCGCGGCCTCTACCACCGCGCCCGGTTCCGCGACGCGGACATCGACACCAGCGACGTCCAGACCGCCCGCGCGGCCCTGCGCCGCCTCGCCGACGACCTCGCGATCGACACCCCGACCGCGCCCACGACCGACAGCCCGCGCCAGGGGACCGACGCATGAACCACCTCCCCGCGATCCTGCGCCGCGCCGCGCTGCCCACGACGCTCGTCGTCCTCACCGGGGTCGCGCTCGTCGTCCTCGGCTCGTCCGCCGCGCACGCCCTCATGCTCGCCGCCGCCGCCCTCAGCGCCCTCCTGCTGTGGCACAGCGCCGAGTACACCGGAGACGGGACCTGGCCCCCGCTGCCCCCCACGCACCGCGACGGCGCACGACGCGACGTCTCCGACCTCGGCTGGGCCATCCTCGGCAGGGACGGACGCGTCACCGACCGCGCCGCACGACGTGTCCGCACCCTCGCCGACCACCAGCTCGCCCGCCACGGCCTGCACGGCGACCTCGCCGACCCCCACGTCGCCTCCCGCGCCGAGCCGCTCCTGGGGACCCCGACCGCCCACGGCCTCCACGACCACGCCACCCACTGCACGCTGCCCACCCCCCGCCAGCTCCAGACGTGGCTCGACGCCGTCGAACGACTCGCCACCACACCACCCCCCGACGAAGGGACACCCCGTTGACCTCCTGGACCGCCCGGCCCGACCACCGGAGCGTCACCGCCGACGTCTCACCCCTGACCGTCACCGAGGTCGCCGAGCACTCCCGACGCATCCTCGACGAGGTCGCCACCGCCGTCGTCGGCATGCGCGAGACCCTCACCCTCGCCCTCGCCACCGTCCTCGCCGGCGGCCACGTGCTCTTCGAGGACGTCCCCGGCCTCGGCAAGACCCTCGCCGCACGCAGCCTCGCCCGCGCCCTCGGCCTCGACTTCGCCCGGCTCCAGTGCACCCCCGACCTCCTGCCCTCCGACATCACCGGGTCCGCCGTCTACGACCCCGCGACCCGCACCTTCGACTTCCGCCCCGGGCCCGTCTTCACCGGCCTCTTCCTCGCCGACGAGATCAACCGCACCGCCCCCAAGACCCAGTCCGCCCTCCTCGAGGCCATGGCCGAGCGCCAGGTCACCGTCGACGGCACCACCCACCCCCTGCCCCGCCCCTTCCACGTCGTCGCCACCTCCAACCCCGTCGAGTACGAAGGCACCTACCCCCTCCCCGAGGCCCAGCTCGACCGCTTCATGGTCCGCCTCGCCGTCGGCTACCCCGCCCGCGACGAAGAACGCGAGGTCCTCACCCGCCGCGTCGCCCGCCGCCACGACGACCCCACCGTCACCCAGGTCGTCGACCACCGCACCGTCCTCGCCATGCAGGCCGGCATCGAGACCGTCGACATCGACCCCGACGTCCTCGGCTACTGCGTCGACCTCGCCGCAGCCACCCGCACCCACGACGCCCTCGAGGTCGGCGCCTCCCCCCGCGGCTCCCAGAACCTCGCCCTCCTCGCCCGCGCCGTCGCCGTCCTCGACGGCCGCGACTACGTCCTGCCCGAGGACGTCAAGCGCGTCGCCGTCCCCGTCCTCGCCCACCGCCTCACCCTCACCCCCGCCGCCTGGGCCGCCGACCGCCACCCCGAAGCCCTCGTGCGCTCCCTCCTCACCACCGTCCCCGGACCCACCACCGTCGCCGGCGGGCGCGGGTGAGCATCCCCGACCGCCCCGCCACCGCACCCGTGTGGCGCACCACGACGGCGCTCGCGGCCGGGACGTCCGTCGGTGTCGTCCTGCTCGCCGTCGGGCTCGTGGCGCGCCGCGCCGACGTCGCGCTCCTGGGGCTGCCCGCGCTGCTCAGCGCGACGTGGGGCCAGGCGCGCCGTCCCGAAGGCCTCGTGACGGTCGCCGTCGTGCCCGACCGCGACGCCGCCGCCGGGACGCTCGGCGCCCGGGTGCGGATCGTCTCCCCGCCCGGCGCGGAGACGGTCAGCGTCCGGGTCGTGGGGCCGGCGAACCTCACGGCCGAGCGCACCCTCGCCGTCGCCGGCACGCCGGAGCGGGAGATCACCGTGAGCACGCGCTCGGTCCGCACCGGGCCGCAGCCGTCGTACCGCGTGGATCACGCCGCCTACGGTCCCGAGGGGGTCGAGGAGCAGGTCCCGTCGACGACGGTCGGCCCGCCCCTGCTGGTCCTGCCGCGCCCGGTGACGCTCGGCCGGGCGCCGCTCGCCTCCCGCCTGCGCGGGCTCGCCGGTCCGCACACGTCACGCCGGCCCGGCGAAGGCACCGAGCTGCGCGACGTCGACGCGTTCCGGCCCGGCGACACCGCGCGCCGCGTCGACTGGCGCGCGACCGCGCGACGCTCCTCGGCGCTCGACACGCTGTACGTGCGCCGCACGTTCGGCACCGCGGAGGCCACCGTGGTGCTCGTGCTCGACTCGCGCGACGAGGTCGGCCCCGACCTCACCACGTGGGGCGGGGTGGGCCTCCGGCGTCCCGACGAGGCGACGTCGCTCGACCTCGCGCGCCACGCCGCGGCGTCCGTCGCGCAGGTGGTCCTTGACGCCGGCGACCGCGTCGCGCTCGACGACCTCGGCCAGCTCCGGCGACCCGTACGCCCCGGGGGCGGGCGTCGTCACCTGCGGCGCGTCCTGCACGGGCTCGCGCTGGCGCGCCCGGTCGGTGACCCGTCCACGCGGCTGCGCCCGCCGCAGGTCCCCGCCGGCGCGGCCGTCTACCTCTTCTCGACCCTGCTCGACGACGAGTCGCCGCGCCTCGCGCGGCAGTGGCACGACGCCGGGCACGTCGTCGTGGTCGTCGACACCCTCCCGCCCGTCGCGGTCGCCGACGCGGACCGCCGGGTCGTGCTCGCCTGGCAGATCACGCGACGGGAGCGCGAGGACCGCGTCGACGCCCTGCGCGCAGCCGGGGTCGACGTCGTGCGGTGGATGCCAGACACCCGGACGGACGCCGGCCGGACGGAGCCCGACGCCCGTGGCGCGCTCGAGATGGCTGCCCGCCGGCACGAACGTCGTCTGGCGCGCGCCCCGCGAGCCGGTCGCGGCGGTGCGCGATGACCGGGGTCCGTGCCACGCGAGACGCCTCGGAGGCGATGGCGTCGCCCCACGTCGACGTCGAGACCGGCGCGACCGTCAGCGGGCTCGTGCTACGCGTCGCGCTCCTGCTCGTCGCCGCCGCGTACACGGGGACCGCGCTGCAGCCCGTCGTCGGGGACCCCGCCCTCCGGTGGAGCGTCGCCGTCCTCCTCGGAGCGGTCATCGCAGGGCTCTGTCGGCCGCCCGTCCCGCACGTCCTCGTCGTCGTCGGCGGGCTCGCGCTCGCGGGCGGCCCCGGCCCGTTCGATCCCGTCGTCCTCGCGCTCCTGCCGCTGGCGCACCTCGTGCTCCGCCTGTCGTGGTGGTGCGCACACGTGCCGGTGACAGCCGCCGTCGAGATGCGCGCGCTCCTGCCGGACGCGCGCCGCTTCGTCGTGATCCAGGTGGCGCTCCAGCTCGTCGGCCTCGTGCTCCTGCTCGTCGCCGGGGCGTCCGCCGTGCCGGTCGGTGTCGCGCTCGGCGGGCTGGCCCTCCTCGGCCTGACGGTGCTCGTCCTGCCGCGGGACTGACGCTCGACCTGCGTGTCACGCGGTACCGCACCAGGATGGGCGGGACGGAACCGTCCATCCGTCCGCCGCCGTCGGCGGCGTGCGAACCGACCCGAGGAGGCGCCCCATGGCCGCTCAGAAGGACCTGCCGAAGTACACCGTCCCGTCTCTCACGCCGGAGGAGGGTGGGAAGATCGCGGCGATCCTCCAGGAGCGCCTGCACGCTCTCAACGACCTCCAGCTCACGCTCAAGCACATCCACTGGAACGTCGTCGGGCCGCACTTCATCGCGGTCCACGAGATGATCGACCCGCAGGTCGACGCCGTCCGTGCGATGGTCGACGCGATCGCGGAGCGCATCGCGACCCTCGGCGTCTCGCCCCAGGGCACGCCCGGTGCCCTCGTCGCCGCGCGGACGTGGGACGACTACTCCCTCGGCCGAGACTCGACGATCGCCCACCTCGGTGCGCTCGACGAGGTGTACGTCGGCGTCATCACCGCGCACCGCGAGGCGGCGACGGCGACCGAGGGGCTCGACGACGTGACCAACGACCTGCTCATCGGTCACCTGCACGAGCTCGAGCTGTTCCACTGGTTCGTCCGCGCTCACCTCGAGTCGACCGGCGGCGACCTGTCCACGGCGGGCGCCCGGACCGAGGTCGGCGCGGCGGCGAAGGCCAAGAAGGGTGCCGGCAGCAAGGCGAAGCACTGACCGTCCGACAGCCGAAGGGCGCGCCTCCCCCAGCGGGAGGCGCGCCCTTCGCGCGCGCCTGGTGGTCGGTGCCGTCGGGTGAGTTCTTCGCCGTGGTGATGTGGGTTGAGATTGCGCTTGGCACACTATTTATATCGATAGTCGGACTACGGTGATCTCATGCCGGCCACCGAACCACCCGTCCGCCAGCTCCGCCTCGTCATCGCGGCGGAGGACTACGACGCCGCGCTCGCCTTCTACCGCGACGTGCTAGGCCTCCCCCAACGCGTCGCCTACGCCGACGTCGAGGACGAGCGGGTCGCCATCCTCGACGCCGGCCACGCGACCCTGGAGATCGCGAACCCGGCGCACAAGCGCGCGATCGACGATCTCGAGGTCGGGCGGCAGGTCGCGGGGCACCTGCGCGTGGCGTTCGAGGTCGTCGACACCGCGGCGACCACCGAGCGTCTCGTCGACGCCGGAGCGGAGCTCGTCGCTCCCCCGACCCGCACGCCGTGGAACTCCCTCAACTCACGGCTCGACGCCCCCGCCGGGCTCCACGTGACGCTCTTCCAGGAGCTCGGCGGCGAGGAGGGCGTCCCGCCCGGCGTCCGCGCCGAGGCCAGGACCGACGAGCGTCCCGTCGGGCGTGACGGGGCCTGACGCCTCGACCCACGCTCGACGGACCTGCTCGAACCGCGTCGGAAGCGGAGCCCGCACACCGCCGTACCGCGCGTTCGTCCGGTGCACGAAGCGGCGCCACGAGAGCACGAGGCCCTGCTTCGTGATGGGCAGCCCGCTCGAGATCGTCACGCCGTTGTCGTGCGTGTGGTGGACGGTGAGGAGCAGCGCGCGGGGCACGGAGCCCTCGAGCTCCGCCGCGAGCTCCTCGCGCACCGCCATCCAGCGGCGCAGCACGACGCTGACGCTCGCGCTGAGCACGTGCTCACGGACCGTACGGTGCTTGCCGTGCGTGAGCACGACCCTCCCCTCCCCCGCGCGCGCACCCACGGGACCCAGGTCGATCGCGTCGGCGGTGCAGCGCAGCAGGTCGGAGTAGCGCGCGCCGGTCGCCCGGGTCAGCCCCGTGATGACCGCGAGGCGTACGGTCTCCGGCTTGGCCGCCTCGACCATCGCCTCCGTCGCCAGGAGACGCCACACCCACTCCGCCTCCGCGAGCGAGACGGTCGGACGCGGATACCGGCCTGTCGGCGTGGCGGTCGAGATGGCGCGTGGTCGAGGCTCGGTGTCGCCTGCGGCGCGCGGATTCATGAAGCGAGATTAGACGCTTGGCACACTTTTTAGGACGGAACGACACGCGCGGCCGGAGGCGCTGGCACGTGCGCACGTCACCGCCGGCTCGACCCTCCGCTCTTTGCATACCTATGCGCGATGGCGCATACTCTTCTCCATGTCCAAGGTCCTCACCTCCCTGCCCGTCGGCGAGCGCGTCGGCATCGCGTTCTCCGGCGGTCTCGACACGTCCGTCGCCGTCGCCTGGATGCGCGACAAGGGCGCCGTGCCCTGCACCTACACCGCCGACATCGGCCAGTACGACGAGCCGGACATCGCCTCCGTCCCGGGGCGCGCGACGGCCTACGGCGCCGAGGTGGCGCGACTGGTCGACTGCCGCGCGGCCCTGGTCGAGGAAGGGCTCGCCGCGCTCGCCACCGGCGCGTTCCACATCCGCTCGGGCGGACGCTCGTACTTCAACACCACTCCCCTGGGCCGCGCCGTCACCGGGACGCTCCTCGTCCGGGCGATGCACGAGGACGACGTGCAGATCTGGGGCGACGGCTCGACGTTCAAGGGCAACGACATCGAGCGCTTCTACCGCTACGGACTGCTCGCGAACCCGCACCTGCGCATCTACAAGCCGTGGCTCGACGCCGACTTCGTCACCGAGCTCGGCGGGCGCACCGAGATGTCGCAGTGGCTGCTCGCGCACGACCTCCCGTACCGCGACAGCACCGA
This sequence comes from Cellulosimicrobium sp. BMG9.23, assembly GCF_059159985.1. Classification (NCBI taxonomy): domain Bacteria; kingdom Bacillati; phylum Actinomycetota; class Actinomycetes; order Micrococcales; family Promicromonosporaceae; genus Cellulosimicrobium; species Cellulosimicrobium sp. BMG9.23. The sequence goes on along the minus strand of NZ_JBZGBZ010000008.1, from coordinate 76,292 downwards.
GAAGGCGTACTCGACCGACGCCAACATCTGGGGCGCGACCCACGAGGCGAAGACGCTCGAGCACCTCGACACCGGCGTCGAGACCGTCGAGCCGATCATGGGCGTGCGCTTCTGGGACCCCGAGGTCGAGATCGCCACGGAGGACGTGACGATCGGCTTCCACGAGGGCCGCCCCGTGACGATCGACGGCCAGGAGTTCGACACCCCCGTCGACCTGGTGATGGCGGCGAACGCCATCGGCGGGCGCCACGGTCTCGGCATGTCCGACCAGATCGAGAACCGGATCATCGAGGCCAAGAGCCGCGGGATCTACGAGGCGCCGGGCATGGCGCTCCTGCACGCCGCGTACGAGCGCCTCGTCAACGCGATCCACAACGAGGACACCGTCGCGCAGTACCACAACGAGGGCCGGCGCCTCGGTCGCCTCATGTACGAGGGCCGCTGGCTCGACCCGCAGGCGCTCATGATCCGCGAGTCCCTGCAGCGCTGGGTCAGCACGGCGGTCACGGGCCAGGTCACCCTGCGGCTGCGTCGCGGCGAGGACTACTCGGTGATGGACACGTCGGGACCCGCGTTCAGCTACCACCCGGACAAGCTCTCGATGGAGCGCACCGAGGACTCGGCGTTCGGGCCGATGGACCGCATCGGCCAGCTCACCATGCGCAACCTCGACATCGCCGACTCGCGCGCCAAGCTCGAGCAGTACGCCCAGCTGGGCATCGTCGGGAGCGCGCACGCGACGCTCGTCGGCGCGGACCAGGGGCAGACCGCGCTCATCGGCGCGATGGCCGAGGGCGGCGCCGAGGTCATCGCGTCGCGCGGCACGGTGGACGCCGACGACGAGCTGCTCGACCGTGCCGCCATGGAGAGCGGCACCGACTGACCGTGCCGCGCGGGCTCGGCCCTGCTGGGCCCGCGCGGCGACGGCGGTAGGGTCGGCGGGTGGTGACGAGCACGAGCGCCGGCGGGCTGCCGGGCACGATCGCCCTCCCCGTCGACCACGGGCTCGTCGTCAAGAGGTCCCGGTTCCTCGCCCACCTCGCGCCGGTGGCGAGCGTCGCGGCGGCGGACGCGGTCGTCGCGCGCGTGCGCAAGGAGCACTGGGACGCACGGCACCACTGCGTCGCGCTCGTCGTCGGACCGCACGCGGACCGGCAACGCTCCACCGACGACGGCGAGCCCTCCGGCACGGCCGGCGTCCCCATGCTCGAGGTGCTGCGGCACCGCGGGCTCACGGACGTCGTCGCGGTGGTCACGCGCTACTTCGGCGGTGTGCTGCTCGGCGCGGGCGGTCTCGTGCGCGCCTACTCGTCGGCGGTGAGCGAGGCGCTGGACGTCGCGCGCGTCGTCCGTCGCGCCGTGCGCACCGTCGTCACCGTGGACGTCCCTCACGCCGCGGCCGGTCGCCTGCACGGCGTGCTGCAGGACTGGGCGGGTATGCACGACGCCGTTCTCGCGGATGTGGCGTACGAGCTGGTCGCGCGCTTCACGCTGCTCGTCGCACCCGCCGACCTCGCCCGGTTCGACGCCGACCTCGCAGCGGCGACGGCAGGCACCCTGACCGCCACGCGCGGCGCGAACCGCGTCGTCGACCTCCCTGGCTGAACATGTCAGGGCCACAGGTCACCCCGGTGATCCGTGGCCCTGACACACGGGGCCGCCGCGCGGCGTGTGTCAGGGCGACAGGTCACCGGGGTGACCCCTCGCCCTGACACCCGTCAGTCGCTCACACCGTCCGGGCCCACGACCGCGCCGTCGGGCACGCGGGACGCCCCGCCCACGTCGTCGAGCCGGGCGTCGTCGACCACGGTCACTCCCCCGCCGAACGACCAGTCCCCGCGGACGGTGAGCGAACGGGCCCCCCGCAGCGACGGCGTGCCGTCGTCGAAGCGCGCGTCGAACCCCGCGATGGTCTTGAAGTGCGCCGCGTCGAGGTCGACGAGCGGCGCGTCGGTCCGTGCGACAAAGCGGTAGGCGTCGTCGAGGTCGTAGACGTCCGAACGCAGCACGAGGAGATCGTTCGTCGTCTTGACCGGGAGGAACCGGTCCCGGCCGACCTCGATCGCGACCGCGCCGTCGAACACCTCGACGGCGGCGCCCATCGCCGACTCGATCTGGATCACCTCGGGCGACGACGCGTCCGTCGGGTCGACCGTCTTGGTATTGCGGATGAGCGGCAGCTCGAGCACCCCGCCGGTCCGCTCGAGCTCGCCCGCGAGCGCCTCGAGGTCGAACCAGAGGTTGTTGGTGTTGAAGTAGCGGTGGCGGGTGATGTCGGCGGCGGCGTCCGCGTCGGCGTCGGGGGTCTGGGCGGTCTCGCGCAGGACGATGCGGCCGTCGGTGCGGCGCACGACGAGGTGGCCGCCCTTGCGGTCTGCGGGGGTGCGGCGGGCGACCTCGGCGGCGAAGGGCGCGCCGGAGGCGGCGAACCAGCCGGCCATGGCGGCGTCGGGCGCGGCGCCGAGGTTGTCGGAGTTGGAGACGCTGGCGTACCGGTAGCCGGCGTCCAGGAGGGCCTGGAGCGCGCCGGAGGCGTAGAGGGCGGTGTAGAGGTCACCGTGGCCGGGCGGGCACCACTCGAGCTCGGGGTCGGCGGGCCAGTCGACCGGCGTGAGGTCGGCGGCGAGGAGCTTGGGCTCGCGGTTCTGGAGGAAGTCGAGCGGGAGCCCGTCGACGGCGAGGTCGCTGTGGGGGGTGAGCGCGGCGAGGGTGTCGGCCTGGGTGCGGAAGCTGTTCATGAGGAGCAGCGGGAGGGTGGCGCCGGTGGCGTGCCGGGCGGCGCGGACCTGGGCGACGATGACGTCGAGGAAGGTGAGGGGTCCGGCCTCCGTGCCCTGGTGCGGGTCGGCATCGCGGACGGTGAGGAGCGACTTGGCGCGGTCCATGCCCATGGAGGTGCCGAGGCCGCCGTTGAGCTTGATGATCGCGGTGCGCTCGAGCGCGGCGCGGGCGTCGTCGGCGGGGACGTCGATCGCGTCGCGGTGGGCGACGTCGGCGAGGGGCTCGACGTCCGCCTCGGCGACCATCCCGGTCTCCCCGGACTCGAGGAGGCGGTAGAAGCGCGTGAAGACGTCGACGGCGGCGGGGGCGACCCCGGCGTCGCGCATGCGCTGCTGTGACTGCTCGAGACCGGGGGCGTCCGTCGGGCTGCTCATGTCCCGATGCTAGGGGCGGGGGCTCGGTCCCGGCTCGGGCGAGCGGGTGAGACGCGGGTCACATGCCTACCGTGGGGTGATGGACGACGCCTCGGTGGCCGGAGCGGCCGACTGGTTGGGCTCGTGGTTCTGGGCGGGTGACGACGACGTCGCGCGCGAGGTGCTGCAGCGCGGGACGGCGGCGGTCCTCGTCGTCGCGTTCTGGGCGGTCGTGCGGCAGTGGCGGCCGCTGCTGGGCGCGCACGGGCTGACGCCGGCGGTGCGGGTGCTCGACCGGACGCGGTGGCGGGACGCTCCGAGCGTGCTGCGGTGGCGGTGCGCGGACGGGTTCGTGGTGGGCCTGGGCTGGGGTGGCGTCGCCGTGGCCGCCCTGCTCGTGGTGGGCGTCCCGCAGCGCGGGCCGTGGTGGGTCACAGCCCTCGCGTTCCTCCTCCTGTGGCTGGCCTACCTGTCGGTGGTGAACGCCGGGGGCCGGTTCTACGGGTTCGGGTGGGAGTCGCTGCTGTGCGAGGTGACGTTCCTCGTCGCGTGGCTGGGCTCGTCGGGCGAGCACGTGGCGCCTCCCCTGTTGGTGATCCTCCTGGCGACCTGGTGCCTGTTCCGCGTCGAGCTCGGTGCGGGCCTGATCAAGATCCGTGGCGACCGGGCATGGCGCGACCTCACGGCGCTGGACTACCACCACGAGACGCAGCCGCTGCCCGGTCCCTTCTCCTGGCACGCGCACCACGCGCCGCGGTGGTGGCACCGGGTGGAGGTCGCGGGGAACCACGTGACGCAGCTCGTCGTGCCGTTCCTGTTCTTCGCCCCGCAGCCGGTGGCGTCGTGGGCGGGCGCAGTGGTCGTGCTCACGCAGCTGTGGCTCGTGGTGACGGGGAACTTCGCGTGGCTGAACTGGCTGACGGTCGTGCTGGGGCTGTCGCTCGTGAGCGACGGATCGTGGGCGGCCGTGGACGGCTGGCTGGGCATCGGGCCGGCGCCGTCGCCGTCGCCCGGGAGCGTGCCCGACGGCGCGGGCGGCCTCGGCGGTCCGGTCGCCCTCGTCGTGGTGGTCGTCGCGGTGAGCGCACTGCTGCTCGTGCTCAGCTACCGCCCGGCGCGCAACCTCGTGGCGCGGCGCCAGCTCATGAACGCGAGCTTCGACCCGCTGCGCCTGGTCAACGCCTACGGGGCGTTCGGGTCGGTGACGCGGCGGCGCGACGAGGTCGTGCTGGAGGGGACGACGGCACGCTCCCCCGGGCCGGACGACTGGGTCGAGTACGCGTTCCGCGGCAAGCCGGGCGACGTGCGCCGTCGTCCGCCGCAGGTCGCTCCGTACCACCTGCGGCTCGACTGGCAGATGTGGTTCCTCGCGCTCGGCTCGCCGGACGTGCGGTGGTTCGAGGCGCTGCTCCTGCGGCTCCTCGAGGGTGACGCGGCGACGCTGCGCCTGCTGCGCGGAGACCCGTTCGCCGGCGACCCGTCCGGGCCGACGCCGCGCTGGGTCCGCGCGCGGCTCTTCCGGTACCGGTTCTCGACGCGCGAGGAGCGCCGGCGCACGGGCGCGTGGTGGGTGCGGCGCGAGCTCGCGGTCCTGGTCGACCCGGTGGACCTCGCCCGGATGCGACGCCTCCTCGGCCCAGGCGCCTAGCTTCCCGCTGCCCGAGATCGGCACGACGACCCGAGATCGGCACTCCGGCGTCAGATCGGCACTCCGGAGGACCGATCTCGCGACGATCTGCCGATCTCGCGGCGGCAGAGGCGCCGCCTGCCGCTCACTCGAAGCGCGAAGGGTCCCCCGCGCCGACGCGCACGACCTCGGGCACGCCGTCGGACACGTCCACGACCGTGGTGGGCGCGCTGCCGCGCTCGCCCCCGTCGACCACGGCGTCGATCACGTGGTCGAGCTCCTCCTTGATCGCCCACCCGTCGGTGAGCGCCTCGTCCGACCCCGGGAGGATGAGGGAGCTCGACAGGATGGGCTCGCCGAGCGCCGCGACGATCGCCTGGGCGACGGTGTCGTCCGGGATGCGGACGCCCACGGTCCGCTTCTTCGGGTGCGCGAGCCGGCGCGGCACCTCCGACGTCGCCCGCATGATGAACGTGTACGGGCCCGGGGTGGCGGCCTTGATCGCGCGGAACGCGGAGTTGTCGACCATGACGAAGTGCCCGAGCTGCGCGAAGTCCGCGCACACGAGCGTGAAGTGGTGCTTGTCGTCGAGGTCGCGGATGCGGCGGATGCGCTCCGTGCCCTCGCGGTCGTCCATGCGGCACCCGAGCGCGTAGCCGGAGTCGGTCGGGTAGGCGACGAGGCCGCCGTCGCCGAGCAGCGCGACGACCTGCGCGATCACGCGCGGCTGCGGGTTGTCCGGGTGCACGTCGAGGTAGCGGGCCATGCGTCCGAGCCTAGGCGGGGACCGTCGCGAGCACACGGCGCAGCTCGGCCGGGCTCGCGTTCCCACCCGTGCACACGACGCCCACGCGGCGGCCGGCGAACCGGTCCGGGTCGGCGAGGACCGCGGCGAGCCCCGCCGCCCCGGCGGTCTCGGCGACCGTGCGCGCGCCCGTGAGGAAGAGGCCGGCCGCGCGGTCGAGCGCGTCGTCGTCCACGAGGACGAAGTCGTCGAGGGCGGCGCGCAGGATCTCCTGCGTGAGCGCGAACCCGCAGCCGGTCGCGAGGCCCTCGGCGCGGCTCGCGTTCGGCCCGGTGCGCAGCGTGCCGGACCGCCACGAGTCGTGGGCCGCCGGCGACGCGGACGACTGCACCGCGACCACCTCGAGGTCGGGCGCGAGCGCGCGGGCGACCAGGCACGCGGCCGCCGCGCCGCTGCCCCCGCCCACCGGGACGACGAGCACGTCGAGGTCCGGCGTCTGCTCCAGCAGCTCGAGGTACGCCGTCGCGACCCCGGCCACGAGCAGCGGCTCGTTCGCGGCGCTGACCAGACGCGCTCCGATCTCCCCCGCGAGCGCCGTGGCGTGCTCGCGGGCGTCGTCGAACGTGGCGCCGTGCAGCACGAGGCGCGCGCCGAGCGCGCGCACGGCGTGCGCCTTGGTGGGGTTCGGGTCCGTGGGCATGACGATCGTGCACGGCGTGCCGGTGGCACGGGCGGCGTGGGCCACGGCCTGGGCGTGGTTGCCCGTGGAGAACGCGACGACGCCGCGAGCGCGCTCCTCGGGGGTGGTACGCAGGAGGAGGTTGAGGGCTCCGCGGACCTTGAACGCCCCGGTGGGCTGGAGGTTCTCGTGCTTGACGACGACGCGGGCGCCGGTCGCGGTGTCGAGGGGCTCGTAGGTGCGCACGGGAGTGGGCTCGAGGTGGGCGGCGAGGGTGCGTCGCGCGTCGAGGACGTCGCGCATCGTCGGCGCGACGAGGCCGGGCGCCGGGGTCGTGGCAGTCATGTGTCCACGGTGGACCGGTTCGACGCATAGGTCTAATGCCGACCCTCTGGGTTGTGATCGATCTCGTCGATGAATCGTCGTAGGGTCGCCGCATGGACCTGACGAGGTTGCGCGTGCTGGCCGCGGTGGCGCGCGAGGGGTCGGTGACCGGTGCTGCGCGCGCGCTGCACTACGCGCAGCCGTCGGTGAGTCACCACCTGTCCCGTCTCGAGGCGGAGGTCGGGGTGCCGCTCGTGGAGCGCGTCGGGCGGGGCATCCGCCTGACGGACGCCGGGCGCCTCCTCGCGGCGCGTGCCGAGGAGATCCTGGGTCGCGTCGGCGCGGCGCGCGAGGAGGTCGAGGCGCTCGCCGGGCTCGCGGCCGGTCGGGTCCGGCTCGCGGCGTTCCCGTCGGCGCTCGCGACGCTCGTGCCCGACGTCGTCGCGCGCCTCGCGGGGGACCACCCCGGTCTGGTCGTGGGCCTGGTGGAGGCCGAGCCGCCCGAGGCCCTGGCGGCGCTGCGCCGCGGCACGGTCGACGTGGCGCTGGTGTTCGAGCACGACCGCTCGCCCGCGGACCTGGACGGACTGGTGTCGGTGCCGGTGCTCGAGGAGGAGCTGTCGGTCGTGACGTCCAGGGTGGCGCCGGCGGGCGGCGGCGGGCACGCGCGGCGGGGTGACGACGGCGGTGCGAGCGGGACCCCGGACGCCGGCGGGACGAGCGGGACCCCGGACGCCGGCGGGACGAGCGGGACCCCGGACGCCGGCGGGACGAGCGGGACCCCGGACGCCGGCGGGACGAGCGGGACCCCGGATGCAGGTGGTGGGAGCGGGCCCCTGCTCGGCGACGCCCCCGTGCCGTCCGACCTGGCGCGGTTCGCGGACGCGCCGTGGATCGCCGGGTGCGAGCGGTGCCGGGCCGACCTCGTGGGCCGGTGCGAGCGCGCTGGTTTCACGCCGCGGATCGCGTTCGAGACGGACGACTACGTCGCGGTCCAGTCGCTCGTCGCGGCGGGCGTGGGGGTCTCGGTGCTCCCGGCGCTCGCGCTGCGCGCGCACCGCGACCCACGCGTCGTGACGCACACGCTGCCCGGCGCCGCGCGGCGCGTGCTGGCGGTCACGTACGGCGACCGCCCGCCGCCGGGGGCGCACGCCGTCGTCCGCGGGCTCGTGGCCGCGTCGGCGCCCCGACGACCACGGGATCGCGCCCCGTCGAGCACGGGGTCGTCCCCCGGACCCTGAGAGGGTCCGGGTGGGCGTCGCGAGATAGCGACGTGCCGCGCAGGGGGCGTCCGAGAGCTGCTGCGGGTCGCTATCTCGGCTGGTGGTCGCTATCTCGGCGACGGGCGTGGGTGCGCGCAACGGCTACGGCACGGCGCGGCGCTCAGGTGGCGACCGCGACCTCTGGCGCCGCGAGGACGAGCAGCACGACGCACGCCGCCGCCGTCGCCATGGAGAGGGCGAACGGCGCCCGGGACGACGGTCGGACGGCACCCACCACCCCGGCCGTGATCGCGGTGCTTAGGGCGACGGCGCCGCCCGCCCACGCCGCGGCGTCGGGCGGGCCGGACGGTGCCTGGACCACGACGGCGACGGCCGTGCCCAGCAGGACGGGCGCGAGGACGCTCGCCACGCGCCGGCCGAGCCGGTGCGGCAGGCCGCGCACCCCCGTGGCGGCGTCGTCCTCGAGGTCGGGCAGCGTGTTCGCGACGTGCGCGCCGGTGCCGAGCAGCGCTGCAGCCACGAGCGCCCATGGTGCCGGGACGGCGTCCCCGGGCGCCGCGAGGACGACGAACACGGCGAGGAGCGCGAACGAGACCGCGTACGGCACCCAGGACCAGGCCGTCGCCTTGAGGCCGGCGTTGTACGCCCACGCTCCCCCGACCGCCACGAGATGCACGAGACCGGGCACGATCCCGGTCGCGAGGGACAGCACGACGCAGGCGCCGAGCGCCACGAGCGCGGCGGCGCGCAGCCCCGCCGGCGTGACGAGCCCCGCGACGACGGGCTTGCCGACGCGGCCCACCGCGAGGTCGCGGGGCGCGTCGATCCAGTCGTTCGACCAGCCGACGGAGAGCTGCCCGCAGAGCACCGCGGCGGTGACGAGCGCCGTCGTCCCCGGCCCGGAGCCGATGCCGAGCGACAGGGCGCACGCGAGCGCGGTGACGAGCGCGGCGGGAGCGGCGTGCGCGGCGACGACGAGACCGCGCGGCGAGACCGCCCGCACGCGGGTGCCCGTGCGGGCGCCGCCCGGCGGGGTCGGGTGCGCCATGCGGGAACGCTAGCAGCGGGCGGTCCGACCCGACCCTCGGGTCCGGTGCCCGCCCCGGACCGCGCTCGCCGCGCGAACCCGCGACCCCGGTGGGACGATGCGGACATGTCGCGCGTCGCCGCGGTATGGACCGCGCTGCCGGACCGCCGCCACACCCAGTCCGAGATCTCCGACGTCATCGCCCCGCTCCTGACGGACGACCCCGTCCGTGCCGCGGTGGCGCGACGTCTCCACGCCCACGCGGGCGTCGACACCCGCCACCTCGCGCTGCCGCTGGACGCGTACGCAGGGCTGCGCACGTTCGGGGCGTCGAACGACGCTTTCCTCGGCGTCGCCACGGACCTGGCGGCCGAGGCCGCGGCCCGTGCGCTCGAGGAGGCCGGGCTGACGGCGCACGAGGTGGACCACGTGGTGATGACGTCGGTCACGGGCATCGGCGCGCCGTCGGTGGACGTGCTCGTCGCCGAGCGCCTGGGGCTGCGCAGCGACGTGCGCCGCACGCCGTCGTTCGGGTGGGGGTGCGCGGGCGGGGCGGCCGGTCTCGCGCGCACGGACGACCTGCTGCGCGGGCGCCCGCGCGACGTCGCCCTCCTGATCGCCGTCGAGCTGTGCTCGCTGACGCTGCAGCACGGCGACGACTCCACGGCGAACCTCGCGGCCTCCGGCCTGTTCGGCGACGGCGCGGCGGCGGTCGTGCTGGTCGGGGACGAGCACCCGCTGGCGCGTCCGCGGCTCGCCGCCGGGTACGCCCACCGGGAGTCGGACGCGCACCGCACCGCCCGCGTCGTCGACTCCCGCTCGACGCTGCACGCCGGCACGACCGGCGACCTCGGGTGGCGCGTGCGCGACACGGGGTTCCAGGTGGTGCTGTCCGCGCGCCTGCCCGAGCTCGTCGGGGCCCACCTCCTCGGGGACGTCAAGGCGCTGCTCGTCGAGCACGACCTGGAGCCCTCGCAGGTGCCGACGTGGATCGTGCACGCCGGCGGGCCCCGCATCCTCGACGCGGTGCGCGACACGCTCGGCCTCGACGAGCAGGACCTGCGGCACAGCCGGGCGAGCCTGCGCGAGGCGGGCAACCTGTCGTCCGCGTCGGTGCTGCACGTGCTCGACGCGACGCTCGCGGCCTCCACCGCGCCGGCGGGGTCCCCCGCCGTCCTCGTCGCGTTCGGCCCCGGGGTGAGCACCGAGCTCGTGCTGCTGCGCCTCGACGGCCCGCCGCGCTCGGGACCCGTCCGGGCGCGTGCCGCGGGGGCGGCCGCCGGAGCGACCCGGTGAGCCTCACGTGGTACGTCGCGCTCGTCGGCGCCACGGCCCTGGAGCGGCTCGTGGAGCTCGTCGTCTCCGCGCGCAACGCCCGCTGGTCGTTCGCGCGCGGCGGCTTCGAGACGGGCCGGGGGCACTTCCCCGCGATGGTCGCGCTGCACACCGGGCTCCTCGTCGCGTGCGTCGCCGAGGCGTGGCTCGCCGACCGCCCGTTCCTGCCCTGGCTCGGCTGGCCGATGCTGGCGCTCGTCCTCGCGAGCCAAGGGCTGCGCTGGTGGTGCATCGCGACGCTCGGACCGCGGTGGAACACGCGGGTCATCGTCGTCCCGGGACTCCCGCTCGTGGACCGCGGGCCCTACCGGTGGCTGCGCCACCCGAACTACGTCGCCGTCGTCGTCGAGGGCTTCGCGCTGCCGCTCGTGCACACGTCCTGGGTGACCGTCGTCGTGTTCACCGTGCTCAACGCCGTGCTGCTCGCGCGGTTCCGCATCCCGGCCGAGGAGCGCGCCCTCGCCCTGCTGCCCCAGGCGACCGCCGGACAGGGCCCGGCCCGCTCGTGACCGCACGCGTCGACGTGCTCGTCGTCGGTGGCGGCCCCGTCGGGCTCGCGGCGGCCGTGCACGCGCGTCGCGCAGGTCTGGACGTCCTCGTCGTGGACCGCCGCGGCGCAGCCGTCGACGGCACGCTCGACAAGGCGTGCGGCGAAGGGCTGCTCCCCGGCGCGCTCGCCGCCGTGCGGGCGCTCGACGTGGACCCGCCCGGGCACCTGCTCACCGGGATCAGCTACCGGGGCGTGGACCGCCGGGGCCGCGTCCGCCACGCCGACCACCTGTTCGCCGCCGGTCCCGGGCGCGGGGTGCGCCGTACGGCGCTGCACGCCGCCCTGCACGCGCGCGCCGTCGCGCTCGGCGCCGTGGTGCGGCACGCGACGGTGCGCGACCTGCACCAGGACGACGACGGCGTCGACGTCACGCTCGCCGGTCCGGGGTCGGGCCCCACGGACGGGCCCGAGCAGGTCCGCGCCCGGTACGTCCTCGGATGCGACGGCCTGCACTCGACCGTGCGTCGCCTCGCCGGCCTCGAGGGCACCCCCTACCGCGCCGGCGCCGATCGATACGGGCTGCGCACCCACTACCGTGTCGCGCCCTGGTCCGACCTCGTCGAGGTGCACTGGGCCGCGCACCAGGAGGCCTACGTCACGCCCGTCGGCCCCGACCTCGTCGGCGTCGCGGTCCTCGGCCCCCGCGCCGGCGACGGGCACCAGGACGCCTCGCACGCCGGGCCCGCGCCTCGCCTCGCCCCGTTCGGCGAGCTCGCGGAGCGCCTGGGCGACGCGGAGGTCGTGGGGCGCGTCCTCGGGGCCGGGCCGCTGCGCCGTCGGGCCCGACGCCGCACGGCTGGCCGGGTGCGACTCGTCGGGGACGCGTCGGGCTACGTCGACGCCCTGACGGGAGAAGGGGTGCGTGTGGGTCTCGCCCAGGCGGAGGCGGCAGTCGGGCACCTGGACGACGCCGCGGCGTACGAGCGGGCGTGGGTGCGGGCCACGCGGGACTACCGCGTGCTGACGACCGGCCTGCTCGCCTGGGCCGCGAGCCCCGTGCGCGGGGCGATCGTCCCCGCCGCGAGCGCCGCCCCGTGGCTGTACGCCGCGGTCGTGGAGCGCCTGGCGCGCTGAGCCGCCCCGGGTGCGTGCGCCCGCACACGCTCGCAGGCTGGACGGATGACGTCATTCCACCTGGACCCCCGCACGTCCGACCCTCGCCCCGGACCACGAGCGGCCCCGGGCGCCGAACCGGGCGCCCCGTCCGAGCGGCCGGTCGCCCTCGTGACCGGCTCGGAGTCCGGGATCGGCCGCGCGACCGCCGTCGCGCTCGCCGAGGCGGGGTTCGACCTCGCCCTCACCTGGTACGCCGAGGAGCACGACCCGCAGCGCACGGAGCGCGAGGTGCGCGACGCCGGGGCGCGGACGGTCCTGCGCCGGCTCGACGTCACGGACCTGGACGGCATCGCCCCGGCGCTCGACGAGATCGTGGGCGAGACCGGCCGCCTGGACGCGCTCGTCAACGTCGCGGGGACGGGCACGTCGACGCTGCTCCTCGACCTGGACCTCGCGACGTGGCACCGCGTGATCCGCACCGACCTCGACGGCCCGTTCGTCCTGCTGCAGGCGGCGGCACGGCACATGATCGCGGGCGGGCGCGGCGGGCGGGTCGTCAACGTCACGAGCGTGCACGAGCACGCGCCGCGCGTCGGGTCCGCGCCGTACTGCGCGGCGAAGGGCGGTCTGGGCCTGCTGACGCAGGTCGCCGCGCTCGAGCTCGCCGAGCACGGCATCACCGTGAACTCCGTCGCGCCCGGCGAGATCGCGACGCCCATGACGGGTCAGGAGGACGAGGACCCGCACACCACGCATCGTCCCGGCGTGCCGCTCGGCCGGCCCGGAGACGCCCGGGAGGTCGCGGCCGTCGTCGCGTTCCTGTGCGGGCCGTCGGCCTCGTACGTGACCGGGGCGTCGTGGGCCGTCGACGGCGGCATGCTCACCATGGGCCCGATGGCCGGATCGCACCTGGAGTCCGACGACTGGCGCCGCCCCTGACCCGCCCCGAGCCGTCGCACGACGACGCGGCCCCGGCGCCCTTACCAGACCGCCCCGACGCGGCCACGCCGGCCGCCTGCACACGACACGCACCGACCCGTCCGAGGAGACCACCCATGACGCACAGCACCCCGGCCGACCCCGACCCCACGGACTCGACCGGCCGCTCCCCCGCCGCGGACTTCTCCGCGAGCGGTGACGTGCAGCCCGGCGAGACCCCGCCCGCCGAGGACCAGGTGAGCGCGCCGCAGGGCCACGAGGAGCACGGACCGCACCGCGCGGTGCCGTGGGTCTGGATCGGCGTGATCGGCGGTGTCGCCGTGCTGACCGCGCTGTTCTTCGTCGGCTACGCCGCGGGTCTGCTCGGCTGACAGGCCTTCCGTCGCCGTAGCCGTCCCCGGTGCGCGTGGGTGACGGCCGCTATCGTCCCGGCGTGCCCACCCTGCGACTGCGCGTCCTGCCCGACCGGTTCGTCCTCGCCCACGACCCCGGGGCGGCGTTCCCCGAGGACGACGAGTGGGTCGCGCTCGTTCGCGCAGCGGAAGGGCTGACGGTGCTGCGGCACGCGTCCCCGTGGGGCGGCGACGGCGAGCGCTGGGCCGGGTTCTACGCCGAGCCCCACGGGCTCGACGTCCCGGGCGTGCTCTCGTCCGTCGTCGGTCCGCTCGCCGACGCGTCGGTCCCGGTGTTCGTGGCCTCGACCTTCCACGCGGATCTCGTGCTCGTGCCGCAGGACCGCCTCGAGACTGCGGTCGACGCGCTGCGCGACGCCGGGCACGCCGTCGCGCAGCCCTGACGCCGGCCGCCCGTCGTCACCGCACCGCCGGTCACCGCACCGCCGGTCACAGCACCGCCGGTCACAGCTCCGCCGGTCGTGCTCGGCGGTCACCGCTCCGCGAGCGCCGTCGCGCGGTCCCGCGGTAGGAAGGCCAGGAGGGCGTCCTTGTCGCCCACCCGCACCGGCTCGCCGAGCTCGAAACCGAGAGCACGCATGCGGGCGTGCGCGCGGGCGTTCGCGACGTCCGGCTCGACGACGACGCGCCGCGCACCCGGGTCGGCGAACAGGAACTCGGCGAGCACGGTGCCTAGCACGGCCCACAGGTCGGTCCCCCGCGGGCCGCGACCGCCGAGGAAGAAGTGCACGCCCACGTCGCCGGGCAGCACGTCGTAGCACTCGCCGACCGGGTCGTGCTCGGGCTCGTACGTCTGCAGGAGGGCGACCGGCCGGTCGTCCCAGCGCACGAGGAACGCGTGGTGCGTGGGCAGCGACCCGACGTACGCGTACAGGTCCCGCAGCTCGAGCGGCGTGAGGTCGCCGAGCCCCCAGAAGCGCGCCCAGGAGCGCGTCACCCAGGAGTGCAGCACGTCGAGGTCGGCGTCGGGGTCGAGCACCCGGACCGTGAGGCGGCCTGCCCCGTGCACGTCCCGCTCCAGCAGCAGCTCGCCCGGCACGCCCGTGGGCAGGCGCCCGACGACGGCTCCTGACGCGGTCTCGGTGGTCGTGGTCATCGGGTCTCCTCGAGGTCGAGCAGGGTCCAGTCGGTGACGACCGGCACGGTCGTGGCGTCCGCCCACGCCGGGTGCTGGTCGGCGAAGTGCGGGGACCGGGGGTCGCCGCTCGCGCCGAACGGCACACCCCACCGGCTCGCGTCCCGGTCGGCGAGGTCCCACACCCACCGTGCGACCGAGCCGCGCACGCACACGTCCGTGACGCCCGGCGCGCTCACGGTGCAGCGGACGGTGTCGGTGTCCCCCGACAGCGGCAACGCCTCGATCCGCGGCACGTCGGCACCGGGCACGTCCAGCAGCACGTGAAGCCCGAGCACGTGATGCGTGTCGCCCCACGTCGTCGGCGGCCGCGAGGACGATCGGCCCTGCTCGGCCGCGCCTCTCGTGCCCGCGCCGTCCGCCATGTCCGCCACGTCCGCCACGTCCGCCACGTCCGCCACGTCCGCCACGTCCGCCACGTCCGCGAGAGCCGACCACGCCTCGGCCCGGCCGTCGATCCCGAGCCACGACGCGCCGAGCAGCGCCGGCAGGGCGTCCGCGACGCGCGCCGTGACGGACAGCCACGGCGCGAAGACCTCGTCGAGGCCGTGGGGTGCGTGCAGCGGGGCGAGCGCCGGGTGCGCGGCGATGCGCCGTGCCAACGCAGACCGCCACGCCGCGTAGAGGGCCGCGTCGGGACTGCCCGCGTCCATGTGCCGGTCCCACGCGAGGAGTCGCGCCGCAACGGTCTGCACCGTATCGGTCGGTGCCGCAGCACCAGTCCGCCCGTGCCCCGGGCTCTCCAGCCCGCCCGTACCCCTGACATCCCGGTCAGGCTGAGCACCCCTGTCACCCCGAACGACCTCGTCGCCCTGGACGACCCGGTCGCCCTGGACACCCCCGTCGCCCTGGACTACCTCGTCGCGCGCATGGCGTGGGTCGACGAGCCACGCGAGGAGCGCGTCGGCGCTGCCGAGCCGGGTGTCACCGTGCACGCGGCCCTGGTCGGTCGGCCCGAGCGGACCGTCGGCCGACTCCAGCAGAGCGCGGATCCGGCGCGCGCGGTGCGGCGGCGCGTAGGTGTGCCCGAGCCCGATCTCCGGCCGGACGGGTCGCTCGTTGGCGTCGACGGCGACGTCCTCGACCACCACGGGGCCGGGCAGGTCCGCCCACGGGCGGCACCGGGCGGCGTCGGACCACGCGTCCAGGGGCAGCACCCGGTCCCGCGGCGCACGCTGCGGCACGCGCCCCGCGGTGAGGCTCAGCACGACGTCCCGGTCGGCGGCGAGGACACGGTTGACGGGGTCGACCCACCTCGCGAACGCGTCGGCGACGTCGCGGGCCGAGCGGGCCCGCAGCAACCGCCGCCACGAGCCCACGCCGAGGTCGGCGTCCACCCGCGCGGCGAGGCGGACCGCGAACGTCCGTCGCGGCTCGTCCGGAGCTGTCACGTCTGGTCCGGTCGCGCCCGGACGGGGCTTCTCCCCGTCCGCGCCACCCACGTCCGCGCCACCCACATGCCGCTCGCCCGCGTCCGGCTCGCCCGCGTCCGGCTCGCCCGTCACCACCACGCCGCGCGCCGTCTCCCACGTCTCGACCCGGTGCTCCACCGGGCCGGCGGCCGCGCGGACCCGCACCGTCGCCGTGACCGTGTCGACCGGCTCGGGACCGTCTGGGCCTGATGCCTGCACGGCGCCGTCGGGCATGCGCCGCAGCCGTTCCGCGAAGACGTCGACGTGGTGCGCCATCGCGTTGGTGATGCCCCACGCCGCGTCTCCGGCATGCCCGAAGTGCAGCACGCCGGGCACCCCCGGGAACGCGAGCCCGACGACGTCGTACTCCGGGCAGGCGAGCCGCACCTGCTGGTAGACGCCGGGCAGCTCGAGCAGCCGGTGCGGGTCCCCGGCGAGCAGCGGCGCGCCGCTCGTCGTGCGCGACCCCGCGAGCGCCCAGGCGTTCGAGCCGGAGGAGGGACCGCCGTCGACGGCGAGCAGGTCCAGCACCCGGTCGACGGCGTCCGGGTCGCCGGGTGCCGCCGCGGCGACGGACCGGCCGAGCGTGCGGGCGACGTGGTCGCGCCACAGCACCTGCGGGAACCCGGAGAACAGCACGTGCGCGACGAGGAAGACGCCGAGGGGCGCCCACGCGGGCCACGGCTCGTGGGGCGGCAGATCGCCGCCGCCCGGCCACGACGGGTCGGCGAGCGCGTGCATCTCGGGCACGTCGCGCCCGCGCCCGAGCCCCTCGTTCACCCCGGCCGTGTACGCGTCGAGCCACGCGCGGTCGTCGTCCGCGAGCGCCGCGTGGACGCGGCGGGCGGTGTCGGCGAGCCGTACCCGGTGGGCGAACCGGTCCCACGCGAGACCTGCCTCGCCGAGGCGCTCGGCGAGGCGGCCCTCCGCGCGCCACCGGTCGACCTCGACCTGCCAGCCGCGGTCGAGCGCTGTCACGTAGCCCTGGCCGCGCGCGAGCGCGAGCTCGTCGCCGGCGCGCACGTGCGGCACGCCCCACGCGTCGCGGAAGACCTCGAACGTGCCGGCCGCGGGCCACGGGTCCGGCTCGCCGCCGACGTCGCGGGCGCGGTCGGGGTGGAGGCTCGGTGCCATGTCAGTGCTCCCGGGCGGCGGGGTTGGTGAGCGTCCCCGCGTAGAGCAGCGACGCGGACTGGTCGGCGAGGTCTACCATCTGCAGGGTGTTGCGCAGCTGGAGCCGGTTGAGGCACGAGTGCGCGAACCGCTGGGCGCGCAGGTCCACGCCCGTCTCCAGGTCGGGGTGGTCGGCCCGATGGTCGTCGAGGCACTCGCCGACGAGCGACCAGAAGCGGTCCTCTGCCAGCACCCCGTCGCCGGCGAGGATCGCGGCGAGGTGGCGCAGCACGCCGTCGAACACGTCGGTGAAGATCGCGAGCGCCTTCTCCGCGTCGTCGACGACGGCGCGCACGCGCTCGACGCCCGGCGGCAGCGCGCGCTCGCCGAGCACGGCGACCTCCTCGCCGATGTCCTTCATGACCGCGCGCACCACCACATGGTCGCGCACGACGAGGATGAGGTTCTCGCCGTGCGGCATGAACGCGAGGTCGTGCGCGAGCAGTGCGTGCGCGAGCGGGCGCAGGTAGGCGCGCAGGTACGACCGGACCCAGTCGGCCGGCTCGACCCCCGACGCGCGGACGAGCGCCGTGGCGTACGCGGCGCCGTGTGCGTCGCGGTGCAGCAGGGCCGCCATGGTCACGAGGCGCTCGCCGGGGGCGAGACGCGGCACGGGGCTCTCGCGCCACAGCGCGGCGAGCATCTTGCGGTGCGCCGACGGGGTCGCGGTGCGGTGGTAGACGTCGCCCGTGTACCCGATCGAGGCGAGCTCGCGCAGCACGGTGAAGCCGCTGCCGCCGAGCTCGGGATCGCCCGCGACGAGGTCGGCGACCCAGTCGTTGATCGCCGGCGTCGCGCGCATGTAGGCGGGCGACAGGCCGCGCAGGAAGCCCATGTTCTGGATCGCGAGCGCGACCTTCACGTAGTGCCGCTCGGGCCGCGTGAGGTTGAACAGCGTGCGGATGGACTGCTGCGGCTGGTACTCGTCCGCGCCCAGGCCGACGGGGACCAGGTCCCCGCGTGCGACGTCGGCCGCGAACGTGATGGGGACGCGGTGCTCCCACTGCCACGGGTGCACCGGCAGGTACAGGTAGTCGTCCGGGTCGAGGCCCCGGTCGACGAGGCGCCCGGCGAAGGCCGCGCGCTCGTCGGCGGTGAGCTCGGCGCCGTAGTGCGCGGCCTCGTCCAGTCCCGAACCGAGCGCGAGGTGGGTGTGCTCGCGGCGCGCGGCGAGCCAGACGAGGCGCACGCGGCCGGCGTTCTCGGGTGCGTAGGCGCGGTACTCGGCGAGCCCGAAGCCGATGCGCCCGTTGTTGGCGACGAACGCGGGGTGGCCCTCCGTCATCGCCGCCTCGACCTCCTGGAAGGACGCGCCCAGCAGGTCCGTCGCGGTCGGTCCGCCCGTACGCTCGGCACGCTCGAGCTTCGCGGTCGCGCTCGCGAGCGTCGAGGACACCTCCTCGAGGTACGTTGCGAGGAGGTCGTCGGGGATCCGCAGGTCCGGCTGGAGCTCGACGACGAGGTCCAGCACGTCGACCGGTGCGTCGGTCGGCGCGTCGGTCGGCACTGCCCGTGCGGCCGGGGCTGCCGAGGTGGCAGCGCGTGCGCCGTCGTGCACCGTGCGGCGGATGGACGGCTCGTCGAGCACCCAGTGCTCGAGCGCGTAGCGCCGGGCTGTGAAGCGGTACTCGACCGCGCCGCCTGCGACGGCCAGGACGTACTCTCCCGGCCCGTTCGGCGTGGTGGCCTCGCGCACCGTGCGCGGCGCGAGCAGCCGCTCGTGGGTCAGCTCGGCGATCGCCTTGGCGACGAGGTGCCGGTGCGCGCGGTCGGCGAGGTCGGGTCGCAGGTGCGGCGCGGGGTCGACGCCGTCGCCGAGCGGGCTCGCGTCGAGGTCGGCGCGCGTCGCGACCGCGAGATGTGCGCGCTTGCCGGGCAGGTCGATCTCGCGCAGCACGCGGAACCCGGCGGCGGCGTTCTTCGCCGCGATCGCGGCGTTGCGCACGTCCGGCTCGACGACGACGCGGCGCGCGCCCCGCCCGTCCTGCGCCAGGCAGAACCGCACGACGGCGCCCATGATCGCCGAGGTGAGGCCGTGCCGCGCCGCTCCGGACTCGGGCGGCGCGACGAGCAGGTGCATCCCGACGTCGCCCGGCTCGAGCAGCTCGACGGCCTCCGGCACGTCGACGAGCGTCACGCGCGCCGGGTCGTACGTCTCGACGAGGAACGCCGGCTCGCCGTCCACGTGGCCGAGCCACGCGTCCTGGTGCGGGTCCGCCGCGACGCCGTCGAGGTAGTCCCGCACCCCGTCGACGTCGAGGTGGCCGAGCTGCCAGAACGCCGAGCGCGGGTGGGCGAGCCAGCCCTGGACGAGGGCAGCGTCGCGCGCCGGGTCGACGGGTTCGACGCGCACGTCCGCAACACCCTCGCCGCAGCGCACGCGCACGGCGAACGGGGTGGCGGTCGTCGTCTCGGTCGTCATCTCGGTCGTCGCGGTCATCGGGCCGCCTCCTTCGCGATGGCCACCCCGTCGACGGAGGCGCCAGGCGGCGTCGCGACGGGGCGGGTGTGCTCGTCGTCGGGCAGGCCGAACCGTTGGAACGCGATGCGCTCCTCGACGGGGTAGACCTCGCGGCCCGTGACGGTGCGCAGCACGACGGAGTTGCGCCACGCCGCGAAGCCCAGGTCCGGCGCGGTGATCCCGTGCGTGTGCTCCTCGCCGTTGAGCACGTGCACGCGGCGCGCGGCGTCGACCGTGTAGTCGCGCGCCACGTCCAGGCGGCCGAGCTCGTCGAACCGCAGCAGGTGGCGCACGGGGTCGAGGAACGCGGGGACGGTGGCGGCGTACCCCGTGGCGACGACGAGCGCCCGCGTCCGGCGCTCGACCTCGCGACCGAGCTGGGCGTGTCGCAGGCGCAGGACGTACTCCCCCGGACCCGCGGGTGCGGACCCGGACCCGGACCCGGCTGCGTCGGCCGGCTCGTAGCGCGCGGCGACGACCTCGGTGTCGGTGAGGAGCGTCGTCGGCACCGGGCGGTCCAGGCTGAGGCGGTAGAGCGCGTCGTAGATGTCGTCGACCAGGTCGGCGCTGATCCCCTTGTACAGCCCGCGCTGCTCGCGCCCGAGGAGCTGGCGCAGCTCCAGCGGCAGGGCGTGGAAGTGGTCCGTGTACTCGGGCGACGTCATCTCGAGCGTCAGCTTCGTGTACTCCATGGGGAAGAAGCGCGGCGAGCGCGTCACCCAGTCGAGCCGGTACCCGTCGGTTCCCGCGCCGATCCCGCCGCGACCTCCTCCGTAGACGCCGTCCAGCAGGTCGCGGTAGATCTCCGCCGCCGACTGCCCGCTGCCCACGACCGTGACGGACCCGCTCGCGGCGAGCACCTCGCGGTGCGGCACGTACTGCGCGCTGTGCACGAGCGGCCCGGCGCCGGGATGCTCGCCCGCGGCGACCTCGTCGGCGAGCGCGCGCAGCGCGGGCGGCAGCACGGGGCTCGTGCCCACCCCGAGGACCAGATGGCGCCCCCTGTGCTCCTCGATCGCGGTGACCGTGCCGTCCGCGCCCAGCACCTCGGCGCGCACGAGGAACGCGTCCAACGCCTCGTCGCGGTCCACGGTGACGACACGACGCCCCCAGCGCAGCGACGGCAGCCGCTGCGCGACCCAGCGGCAGTACGCGTCGTACTCGGCGCGCAGCGGGTAGAACGACTCGCGGATGTAGAACGGGTACAGCCGCCCGGTCGCCTTGAGGTACGCGAGGAACGAGTAGGGCGACGTCGGGTCGGCCATCGTCACGAGGTCCGCGAGGAACGGGACCTGGATCGTCGCGCCGTCGATCATCATGCCGGGGTGCCAGCGGAACTCCGGCGCCTGGTCGAGGAACACGGCGTCGACGTCGTCGAGCGGCGCTGACAGCGCGGCGAGGCCCAGGTTGAACGGGCCGATCCCCACCCCGACGACGTCGTGCACGACGGCGCTCATCGGGCCACCGCCGTCGCGTCGTCGGCGAGCAGCTCGTCGGTGTCGACGAGCGCCTGGGCGGTCGTGCGCACGAGGTCGAGCACTCGGCGCACGTCGTCGAGCGTGACGTCGGGGTTGAGGAGCGTGAGCTTGAGGCACGGCACGCCGTCGAGCACGGTCTTGGCGACGAGCGCACGGCCCGACTCGAAGAGCACGCGCCGCACGAGCGGCACGAGCCGGTCGGCGTGCTCGGGCGCCAGCCCGGCGGGCTCGTAGCGGAACAGGACCGTGGACAGGTCGGTGCGCGCGACGACCCGCAGGTCCGGGTCGTGGGCGAGGTCCGCGTGCACGGCGGCCGCGAGGTCGCACACCGCGTCGACCATGCGCCCGATCCCCTCGGCGCCGAGCGCCCGCAGCGTGGCCCAGAGCTTGAGCGCGTCGAACCGCCGGGTCGTCTGCAGCGACTTGTCGACCTGGTTCGGCTCGGCGTTCTCGAGCGGGTTGAGGTAGTCGGCGTGGTGCGCGACGCGCGCGAGGTCGGCCGGGTCGCGGACGAGCAGCGCGCTCGCGGACACCGGCTGGAAGAACGCCTTGTGGTAGTCGACCGTCACCGACCGCGACCGCTCGATCCCGTCGAGGAGGTGGCGTCGCGTCGGGGAGACGAGCAGCCCGCACCCGTACGCGGCGTCGACGTGCAGCCACGCACCCGCGGCGTCGCACGCGTCGGCGACCGCGGCGAGCGGGTCGACGCAGCCGCGGTCGGTCGTGCCGGCCGTCGCGACGACGGCCATGACGACGTCGCCCGCGGCCAGCACCCGGGCGAGGGCGCCCGCGAGCGCCGCGGGGTCGAGGCGGCCGTGCGCGTCGGCGGCCACCGTGACGACGGCGTCCTCGGCGAGGCCCAGCAGGAACGCGGAGCGCACGACGCTGAAGTGGCTGGACGCGCTCGTGAGGACGCGCAGACGTCCGAGGACGTCGGAGCGGGTCGGGCGCCCGGGCGTGCGGCCGGGCCCGCGGCCGGACGCGCCACCGCGGGTCTCGCGCTCGACGGCGTGCTCGCGGGCGAGGAACAGCGCCTGCAGGTTGGACTGGGTGCCCCCGGAGGTGAAGACGCCGTCGCCCGCGACGTATCCGACGCGCTCGGCGGTCCAGGCGACGAGGCGGCGCTCCATGAGCGTCGCGACGGTCGACTGGTCGTAGGTGTCGACCGACGTGTTGATCGCGGCGAGCATCGCCTCCGCCCCGACGGCGGGCAGCGCGACCGGGCAGTTGAGGTGCGCGGCGTACGCGGGGTCGTGGAACCACACGGCGTGCGTCGCGTAGAGGTCGGCGGTCTCGCGCAGCGCGGCGTCGGTGCCGAGGCCCGGCGCGTCCAGGTCGACGGCGTCGACAAGGGCGGCGAGCTGCGAGCGAGACGCGCCGGACCACGGCTGGGTCACGGCGGCCACGCGGGCGGCGACGTCGTCGACGACGGCGTGCAGCGTGCTCGCGTAGGCGCCGGCGCTCGCCGAGGTGAGCAGCGCCGTGCCGGCGCGCTCCGGCGACGGCGCGGCGTCGGGAGCGCTCGCGGTCCGCGACGACGTCAGCGAGGCGGTCGCGACCGGCGCGACGAGAGGTCGTGCTGAGGGCATGACAAAGCTCCTCGAGGCGGGGAGGGAGGACCGGACGCACCACACACATCCATAGGTCCTGAGGTTTGGCTTGCCTAACTTAGCGCAGGACGTCACGCCGTGAAGTGTGGCGTGCGCCACTCTTGCTACGCGACGAGGAGGACGAGGCGGCGTCGCCCCACCATCACAGGACCGGGCGACGGGCCCGCGTAAACCGTGGACGTGAGGCCCCGACGGGCATAGCCTGCTTTTCGTCCGGTCGAACCCGCCCGGACGCTCGACCGTGACGACCGACGAGAGGCAGGTGGACCGCATGACGTACCCGTGGACCACCGGCCTGTCCCGAAGGGCGCTCCTCAGGTAGACGACGTCCGTCGTCCACCTGCTGAGCCGTCCCGGGGCACCGTTCTGGGGCGGCTCTCGTCGTCCCGGCAAGGATCGACGAAGGAGACGCGACCATGAGCGAGGTGGTCATCTACAACCTCGGCGGCAGCCAGGTGCTCGGCCGCGTCTCGCTGCGGCACGCGATCCGCATGCTGCACCGCCGCGTCGCCGAGGTCCTCGAGGTGGTCGAGGGCGAGACGTTCGGGCCGTACCAGCGGCCACGTTCGGTCGAGCTCGTCCGCTACGTCCACGCACGGTGGGTCTACGACCGCCAGGGGCGCGTCCCGTACTCGCGCGCGGCGCTGCTGCGGCGCGACCGGTACCGCTGCGCCTACTGCGGCGGGACGGCGACGACCATGGACCACGTCGTGCCCCGCTGCCAGGGCGGGACGACGACGTGGCTCAACGCGGTCGCGGCGTGCGAGCCGTGCAACGCCGTCAAGGGCGGGCGCACGCCCGACGAGGCGGGGATGAGACTCCTCAGACCCGCGTTCGAGCCCACGTTCCGCGACATCTACCCGACGGCACCGGCGCCGCGCCCGCGCTGACGGCGTCGTCGGGTCCCAGCGGCTCGGTCGGTGGCGGTGACACCGGCCGGGCCTTCGCCCTGCGCGCGGTCGCGGCCCTCGGGACCGGGCGTTGCGTCCCGACCGCGCCCGTGCGCCCTCTCCCCAGGTAGGGCGCCGACCGCACCGACGCCCGGACGGGTCCCCGACGTCACGTCGGGGCGACGTGAGGGAGGCCGCCATGCCGTTCCGGGTCGGGGCGTACAACGTGGAGAACCTGTTCGAGCGGCCGCGCGCGATGCACGGCCCGATGAGCGGGGGCGGGAACGAGGTCCTCGCGGCGCACGCCCGGGTCAACGCGCTGCTCGGCGAGGAGGTGTACACCGACGCCGTGCGCACCGAGGTCCTGGAGCACCTGGAGACGCTGGGCCTGCTCCGGTCCGACGGCGCGGAGCTCGCCGTCCTGCGCCAGGTCCGCGGACGCCTCCTGCGCCGCACCGGCTCGCTCGCCGCGGGCACGGCACGGACCGAGGTCGTCGCGACGGGCCGCGGCGACTGGATCGGGTGGGTCGACCTCGTCAAGGAACGGGTCGACGAGCTCGCCACGGCGCACGCGGCGCGCGTGATCGCCGACGTCGACGCGGACGTCCTCGCCGTCGTCGAGGCCGAGAGCCGCATCGCGCTCAAGCACTTCACGGACGCGGGCGTCGTCACCCGCACCGGCAAGCCGCTGTACCCGCACGTCATGCTCATCGACGGCAACGACGACCGCGGGATCGACGTCGGGCTCCTCACGACGCGCCGCCTGGGCATCGGTGGCATCCGGTCCCACGTCGACGACCGCGACTCGAGCGGGCGCGTCGTGTTCGGGCGCGACTGCCCCGAGTACCTCGTCCAGCTCCCGTCGGGCGCGACGATCACGGTCCTGGTCAACCACTTCAAGTCCAAGGGGTACGGCGTCCAGGCGGACAGCGACGCCACCCGGCGCCGGCAGGCCCGGCACGTGGCGGAGATCTACCGGCGGCTGCGCGCGAGCGGCCAGGAGAACGTCGTCGTGGCGGGCGACCTCAACGACACGCCCGACAGCGCCCCGCTGCGACCGCTGCTCGAGGGGACCGACCTGCGCGACGTCAGCGAGCACCCGACGTTCGCCGGGGACGACCGGCCCGGGACCTACGGCAACGGCACCGCGAGCCAGAAGATCGACTACGTGCTGCTCTCCCCCGCGCTGTTCGAGCGGACGGTCGGGGGGTCGGTGTTCCGCCAGGGCGTGTGGGGCGGGCGCAACGGCACCCTCTTCCCCCACTACGACACGATGACGTCGCCGGTGCACGCGGCGTCCGACCACGCCGCGCTCTACGCGGACCTCGACGTCGCCTGACCGCATCCCGTCGGCTGGCCCCGCTGCGACGGTGGCCGGGCCGGCAGGCTCGCGACCGCGGCGGACGGTGCCCTCAGCGGTCGTCCTCGACCCGCTCCCCGACGGTGTGGACGACGACCACCTCGGGCTGCCACGGCACCAGGGTGTCGACGTCGGCCTGGAGCGTGTCGACCGGCGGGAGGTCGTTCGGCGTCCGCACGGCCACGACGAGGTCCTGACCCTGCCACGAGACACCCTCCACGACCGCGGCGGGGTCGTCGGCGAGCCAGTCCTCCGCGGCAGCGCGGGTCTGACCCGCCCACAGCTCCGCGAGCGCCGCCTGCACGGTGTTCGCGACCATCGGCACGGCGACGACGACGAGCGCGACGCCCGCCACGACGTACGCGCGCCGCACACGCCGCGGGCCGTGGACCGCGGCCCGCGCGTCCGACGCCTCGGCCGCGTACCCGGCACCGGTGAAGACGACGGTCGCGGCGATGACGAGCGCGACCGCGTTCGACGTGAACAGCAGCAGCGCCCCCGCGGCGAGCGACGGCGCCCCGGCGCCGAGGCACACGCCGACGACGCCGAGCGGCGGGACGAGGGAGATGGCGATCGCGATGCCGGGCAGCACGTCGCCGAGGTCGCGGCGGGCCAGGGCGATGGCGCCCGCGAAGCCGGTCGCGAACGCCGCGACGAGCTCGGGGAGGCCGGGCGACGTCCGGCCGGTCACCTGGGAGTTCGCGAGGACGTGCGCGGTGTCCGGGAGCACGAGCGCCACGAGCCAGCCGAGCACGACCACGGTCGCGAGCCCGAGGACGACCGTGAGCGCGGACCGTGCGACGAGCCGGCCCTTCGCCGTGACGATCCCGAGGCCGACGCCGAGGATCGGGGTCGACAGCGGCGCGATGATCATCGCGCCGATGACCGTCGCGGTGGAGTCGGTGATGACGCCGGCGACCGCGATGACGCCGGACAGGACGAGCATCACCCAGAACGCCGACGTCTTGGCCCGCGAGTCGCCCGCGTCGAGGTCGAGCCGGTCGGCGAGCTCGTCGAGCGGGCGGCGCTGCGCGGGCGGCACGAGCGCGCCGAGGAACGACGCGCGCCGCGCGGGAGCGGGGGCCTGCTCGGGGGTGGCCTTCGACGTCATGCTGCCTCCGTGGTGCGGGCCCGTTCCGTCGGGCGCCCCGGCGGGCCTGTGCCCGTCGCGACGTCAGTATGGACCGGCCTCGACCGCGGAGCTCAGACCGGCACGCCCGACCCGGCCGCGAGCGCCGCGACGGGGTCGTGGGACAGCTCTGGCACGGCGATCCCCGTCTCACGGCTCAGCGCGCGCAGGAGCCCGGCACGCGTCGCGTAGCCGGCGGCGTGCGCGGCGGCGTCGAGCTGCGACCCGCCGCGCAGGCGCGCGATGGCGACGTTGAGGCGCGACCGCGTGCGCCAGCGCCCGAACGCGAGGCCCGTCTCCTCGACGAAGAGCCGCTGCACGTGGCGCGTGCTCGTGCGCCGACGACCGGCGAGCTCGTCGAGTGTCGCCCCGGTGCCGGCCGCCTCGGCCGCGACGGCGCGCGCCACGGGGTGCTGGGGCGGCGTGAGCGCGAAGTAGTCCGTGCCGAGCCCGCGCAGGACGTCCTCGAGGGCGGCGCGGAAGGGCGCGACCTGCTCGGGCGTGCTCGGGCCGGCGCACAGCGCGGCCGTCAGGAGGGACGTGACGGCGGGCACGACACCGAGCCGACGCACGCGCTGTGCGGGCTCGACGCCCGGCGACAGGAGCGGCCCGAGCGCCATCGCGCCGTCGGGCAGGCGCATCGAGTGCGGCACGCCCGGCGCGAGCCAGAGGCTCTCGTGGGTGTGCAGGGTGAGAGGGTCGCCGTCGACGACGAGCTCGGCCGTGCCGGTCACGACGTGGACGAGGTGCGGCTCGTCGTGCGTGTGGGTGCCGTGGCCGAGGAACCGGATCGCGTTCTCGGGCACGACGGCGCTCAGGGCGGTCGGTGTCATGGTGCTCCTCTCCCCCGGCGCTCCCGGGAGCTGCCCGGTGCCGCGTCTCGTCTCTCGGCGTGCGGTGTCGCATCCCGTGTCGTGTCCGGTACCGCCGATGTCGCCTCCGGGGACGGACCCGTCCCCAGGTGTGGTTAGCCTAACCTCGTGAGGCGTGCCGTCGGACGCGGCCCTCGCACCCCGACTCCTGACTGTGAGGTCTCTCCATGCTGCCCCTGCGTCGTGCCACCCTCCGCGCCGCCGCGCTGACCACCGCCGCCGTGCTCGCGCTCGGCGCGTGCTCCGCGAGCACCGACCCCGGCGACGCCGACGCCACGGCGACCGACGACGCGGCCGACACCTCGACCTCCGAGCCCGCGGACCGCGTCGTGGTGACCGACCAGGGCGAGGTGACCGTCCCCGCGGACCCGCAGCGCGTCGTCGTGCTCAACCACGCCCTCGCCGGGTACCTGTACGCCCTCGACGTCCCCGTGCTCGCGACCGTCCCCGAGGTCACGGACGACCCCGACCCGGCGTTCTCCCCTTTCTGGGCCGAGGAGGCCGAGGCGGACGGCACCGAGCTCATGGACTGGAGCGCGGACGGGTACAACCTCGAGGCGATCCTCGCGCTCGAGCCCGACCTCATCGTGGGCGGTGGGTGGGGCTTCCCCCTCAAGCAGGCGACCGACGTGTACGACGGCCTGAGCCAGATCGCTCCGACCGTCCTCGTCTCGGGGTCCTTCACGACGTGGCAGGAACAGCTCGAGTTCCTGGCCGACGACGTGTTCGACCAGGCCGCGACGGCCGACGAGCTCGTGACCGGGTACGACGAGCGCCTCGCCGAGGTGCGCGACGCGATCACCGTGCCCGACGGCGCGACGGCGTTCCTCGCCGGCACGTCGGACGGCAAGACCTTCGCCCTCATCGAGGGCGAGGCGCTCCCGAGCACGTTCGAGGAGCTCGGCTTCGAGATCGACACGGTCCAGGAGCGCACGGACGCCGAGCCGTACACGGCGGGCGGCGACATGTTCGAGGTCTCCGCGGAGCAGGTCGGCTCGGTGTTCACCGCCCCGACGGTCTTCGTCATCGGGTTCAACGGCGCGACGACCGACGTCGCGACGCTCGCCGAGGACCCGGTCTACGCCGGGCTGCCGTCGTTCGAGGCCGGGCAGGCGTACGACCTGCCGACGTGGACGATCCGCGGCGACTACCACGAGGCGATGGGCCTCCTCGACGTCGTCGAGGAGCAGCTCTCCTGATGGCCCAGCACCGCCTGCGCACCCACCCGCTCGTCCTGCGGCACGTCGAGGTCGCGCGCGTCGTCGACGTGACGCCCCGCATGCGACGCCTCACCCTCGTCGGCCCCGAGCTCGGCGCGTTCGAGCGAGACGGCCTGCCGATGCCCGCGTTCGCCGCGCCCGGGTTCGACGACCACGTGAAGCTGATCTTCGCCGCGGACGGCGACGTCGAGGCCGCGCTGCCCGTCCAGCGCGCGCACGGCATCGACTGGCTGCCCTCGTCGCAGCGCCAGGGGCGCGACTACACGCCTCGCCGGGTGGACCCGGTCGCGGGCGAGCTCGACCTCGACGTCGTGCTGCACGGCGACGGCCCGGCGGCTGCGTGGGCCGCCGCGGCCGTGCCGGGCTCGGACGTGTGGTTCGTGGGACCCAAGGCGTCGACGGTCTGGCCCGACGACGTCGCGTGGGCCCTGCTCGTGGGTGACGAGACGGCGCTGCCGGCGATCGGTCGCTTCCTCGACGAGCGTCCCGTCGACGTGCCCGTGCAGGTCGTGGTCCACGTCGCGGACGAGAGCGCCCGCCAGGACCTCGCGCTGAGCTCCGGCGACACGGTCCGCTGGGTCGTCGCACCCGAGGGCGACCGGGCGGTGCTCGACGACGCCGTGCGCGCGCTCGACTGGTGGCCCGGGCAGGCGTACGCATGGGCCGCGGCGGAGAGCCGTGCGCTGCTGCCCGTGCGCCGGTACCTCGTGCGCGAGCGCGGGCTCGAACGCTCGCACGTCGACGTCACCGGGTACTGGCACCTCGAGCCGGTCGCCGCCGACGGCTCGGCCACCGCGACGGCCGGTGCGGCGGCCGGTGCGGCAGCGGATGCGGCGGCCACGGTGGTCACCGCGTCGGCCGCCCCGTCGGATGCCGCCGCACGCTCCGGCGGCGCGCCTCCGGCCGCGCCGGCCGGCGTCCCCTCGCCCGTGCCGTGGCTCGCGACGCGCGCGGCCCTGCAGCTCGGGCTGCTCGACGCGCTCGGCACGGGCCCCCGCGACGTCGACGACCTCGCCGGCGCACTCTCCGTGCCGCCGGGCACGGTCGCGGCGCTCGCGGGCGTCCTGGCCGGCGTCGGGATCGTCGAGGTCGACGGGGCAACACTGCGGCTCGGCGACGCCGGCGAGGAGATCCTCGACGACGAGCACGAGCGCGAGGAGTACGAGGGCCACGAGGCCGACCTCGTGCTCGCGCTCGCGGTGCTCGCCACGGCGCAGCGTTCCGGGGCGCCCGCGTGGCAGCACGCGCGCGGACGCACCCTGCGGGCCGAGGTGGAGCACGACGCCGAGCGGGCCGCCGAGCTCGTCGAGCACGCCGACGTCCTCGCGTACGTCCTCACCGGCCTCGCGTCGTGGCCCGCGTGGGAGGGTGCGACGAAGGTCGCCGTCGGCGGCCCGGGCGCGCTGGTCGTCTCCGAGCGGCTCGGCGACGTCGCGGGTGTCGAGTCGGTGACCGTCGTCGAGGAGACCGTCCCGCTCGCCGTCCTACGCGGCGCCGCGGGCGACGACCTGGACGCGTCGTCCTCGTGGGACTTCGCCACGTCGTGGCCGGCCTCCGACGTGGCCGTCAGCGCGCTCGGCGCGGCGCACCGCACCGACGCCGAGCTGGTCGAGCTGCTGACCACGCTGCGGGCCGCCGCTCCCCGGGTCCTCCTCGTCGAGAACTTCGCACCCGATGGCCTCAGCCCGCACGCCGCCGAGCACGCGCTGCTCGCGCTCGCCGCCACCGGCGCGCCGCCGCGCACCCCGGCCGACGTCGCCCGCATCGCCGGGCTCGCGGGGTGGCACGTCGCGCGCCACGAGCCGCTCGGGTGGGGCGTGGAGCTGGTCGAGCTCGTCACCATCGGAGCGCACGCGGGACACTAGGCGGATGACGCCGACCGAGTTCTTGCTCTCCAGGATCGCCGAGGACGAGGCTGCGGCCCGCGCCGTCGGCCAGGAGCACGACGGGCACGGCGAGGCGGCCGACCGCCGCGGCGCGCGATGGACCCTGGCCCGGGTGCTGGCCGAGTGCGGCGCGAAGCAGCGCATCGTCGAGCTCGCGCACGAGGCCACCGGGTACGACATGACCGTCGACCTGGAACGTGCCAGCAGTGCCCGCGCCCAGAGCGGGGTCTCGTTCGTCGGCGACCGCATCCTCAAGGAGCTTGCCACCGTCTACGCCGACCACCCGGACTACGACGAGGCCTGGCGGCCCTGACCCGCAGGACCGACCCGGGGCCGCCACCTCGTCCCGGGAGCGCCCGGCCTACGGCGCCGTCGCGACCGCGTCGAGGGCCGCGATGCTCGCCGCGACGATCTGCGCCTGGGCGTCCGCACGACTCGTCCCCGGGACGCCGTCGCCCGGCTGTTCCCCGTAGTCGCCGAAGAACGCGTGCACGCCGCCGGGCACCTCGACGAAGCGCGTGCTGGGCGGCAGGTCGGCGCGCGACGCCTCGATCTTGTCCGGTGTGGAGAGCCCGTCCCGGGATCCCCACACCGAGGTGACGAGCAGGTCCGCCGCGCTGATGTCCGTGCTCGGGTACGAGCCGTGCAGCAGCAGCCCGTCGACCTCGGCGTCGCGGTCCGCCGCGAACGACGACGCCACCACGCCACCGAGCGAGTGCCCGCCGACGGCCCACCGGTCGACGTCGCCGAACGCGTCCATCGCCGCGGCGGACTGCGCGGGCGACGTGAACGCGATGCCGAGAGGCTCCTTGAGCGAGACCACCAGGTACCCGGCCTCGGCGAGCGGCCGCAGGACCGCCGCGGTGGCACGCGCGTCGACGCGAGCGCCGGGCGAGTAGACGATGCCCGTCGTCGGGGCGCCGTCGCGCGGGACGAACGCGTACCAGCCCGCCTCCTCCCGGACCTCGACGGCGTCGTCGCTCTCGAGCGCCGCGAGTGCCGGATCCGTCGCGACGAAGGGCCGCAGCCACACCAAGGCTGCCGCGAGGACGACCAGGACCGCGAAGCCGAGGCCGGCGGCGGTCGCGAGCAAGGCTCGGCCCCACCGCCCGTCGTCGCGGTGCCGGTCGTCGCGGTGCCGTTCGCTCGTGCGCCCGTCGCCCGTGCGACGCCGCACGGCCAGGACCGTCGTCACGCCGAGCGTCAGGCCGGCGACCGCGCTCAACGCGAGCAGCGCGGCGAGCGACCAGTGCTGGTGCGGGACGGCGTCGCCGGTCGTCGCCAGGACCCAGGCGGGTGCTGCAAGCAGAGCGATCGCGAGCACGAGTCGCAGTGCCGTGCGCACCCACGCGGCGCCACGAGAGCGCGGGTCCCTCGCCGGGCCGGCGGGCCCGGACGGGCATGCGGTCGCGGCAGGGCCGGCCGGGCCGGCAGGGCCGTCGCCGTCGTCGCGCTGCCGTGCCAGGTCCATCTCGCTCCTCCGGTCGAGCCCGACGACGGCTGACCGAGGGGCCTGGTCACGCTAGCAGCCGCCCGGCGCGCCGTCGCCGAGCCCTGCCGCGGCACCGGTCGGCGACGATGCGGTCGCCGTGCCCCGCAGCACGCCCGACGATGGTGTCGGAGCGGGAGGGACATGGGCTGGTACACCGAACACGTGGTCGACGCCGGGCGCGCGCCCGCGCTGTTCGCGCTCGTCGGGTTCGTCGTGACCTTCGTCGTCGTCCGGTCCGTCACGCGGCGGATCCGGGCGCAGAGGAGCGACGGCGACCGTCCGAGGGGCCGAGGTCGGGTGATTGGTGACGTCTCGATCGGCGGCGTGCACGTGCACCACCAGGTCTGGGGCATCCTGCTCGTCCTGCTCACGGGGATGCTCGAGTTCCGCTACTCCCCCGGCCACCCATGGTCCGAGGTCCTCGCGCTGCTCTTCGGAGCCGGCGCGGCGCTCGCTCTCGACGAGTTCGCGCTCTGGCTGTACCTCGACGACGTGTACTGGGCCGAGCAGGGTCAGCGGTCGATCGAGGCGATCCTCGTCGGTGGCGCGATCGGTGGCGCCCTGCTGTTCTCCGCGTCCCCGATCGGGGTCACGTCGGACGGCTCGGGGAGCGGCCGGGTCGTGTACGTCGTCACGGTCGTCGTGCACCTGTGCCTCGCGCTCGTGTGCATCCTCAAGGGCAAGCTCGCGACGGGCCTGATCGGGATCGTCGTGCCGCTCGTCGCGTTCGTCGGGGCCGTCCGGCTCGCCAAGCCGTCGTCGTACTGGGCCCGACGCCGGTACGCCGGCCGGCCACGGCGGCTCGCCCGCTCTGAAGCCCGGTTCGGGACCGCGTACCGGGCGCGCCAGGAGCGCCTGCGGTCGGTTCTCGGCGGCGCACCGACCGCTCCGTCGACCGCGCGCGGCGACGTCGACGACGAATCACCGCCGGACCGCTGACACCGGAGGGCGCGCGGCGCCCGTCGGTCAGCCAGCGTGGGCGTAGGCCTCCGCGAGCCAGCCGCGCACCTCGTCGTCCACGTCCGCCGCGTCGCGCAGCTCGAGGTGGTGCATCCACACCGTCGGCGACGGGTGCGCCACCTCCTTGAGCCGGTCGGAGTCGATCCGCCGCGGCAGCGGGATGGACAGCACCGCCGCGACGTCCGACCTCAGGTACCGGCCCGGGCGCCACACGTAGGCGAAGCCGCGACGGCGGCGGAACGCCACCTGGCTCGTCGAGACCTGCACCCCGGACGGCCCGATCTCGTCGACGGCGTCCGCGACGACCTCGAACAGGGCGAACCCGTCGGGCGCACCGTCGAAGAAGGTGCCGACCTCGTGCGCGCCCCCGTGCCCCATGCCTCCACGCTAGGTCGGCGCCCGGGCCCCTGCCGCTCGGGATCACCGGCGTCGCGCGCGGGTCCCGCAGACGGTCAGAGCATCCGGCGCAGCAGCCGGTCGCGATCGACGAGCTGGTGCTTCAGCACGAGGCCCACGTGCAGGGCGAGCGCGACGAAGAACACGACGTGGCTCGCGACGTGCAGCCACAGCAGGTCGTCGTCGACGAGCAGCAGCGTGATCCCCGTGACGGGCATGACGAGCAGCGTCGCGTACAGCGCCACCTCGGTACCGTGCGCGAGCCGGCGCTCCGCCGCGCTCAGGCCCGCCGCCCACGGCGGCAGCGGCGTCAGACGCCGCCACACCAGGCGGACCACGGTGACGCCGAGGATCGTCAGACCGAGCGCGACGTGCACGGCGAGCAGCCCGTCGAGGTCGCCCTGGAGCAGCTCCGCGAGCCCGTCGCCGCCGTCGTCACGGTCCTCGTCGCCACCGCGACCACGACCGCGGCCCGGCTCCTCGCCGCGGCC
The DNA here is from genome assembly GCF_059159985.1 of Cellulosimicrobium sp. BMG9.23. Classification (NCBI taxonomy): domain Bacteria; kingdom Bacillati; phylum Actinomycetota; class Actinomycetes; order Micrococcales; family Promicromonosporaceae; genus Cellulosimicrobium; species Cellulosimicrobium sp. BMG9.23. Next base: position 43,275 of record NZ_JBZGBZ010000008.1, on the reverse strand, counting down.
ACGCCCGCGACCCTGTCCCCCGTCGCCCTCGTCGTCGAGCCGGTACCCGACGACGAGCTGCGCGGCGAGCGCCGCGACGGTGACCCAGTGCAGGGTCTTCGTCACGGTGCCGTAGCCGTCCGCGTCGTTGCGCAGCCTCACCACGGCATCATCGCGCGTCGGGAGGACAGGTGCGGGCACGACGCGTCGCGGCGCGATGCCGATGCGTTCCACGCGCTGCCGATGAGTTCCGACGCCGGACCGGGTCGTGAGGTCGACAGATCCCTGCCACCACCGTCTCCGGAGGCCTTCATGCCGTTCGATCCCGTCGCCCTCGACCACACGTTCACCGCGCCGATCGGCGTGGACGTCAAGGGCGACACCTGGCCCTGCGTGGAGGTGCCGGGCGCGCGCGAGCTGCTGGGCACCGGACGGTCCGTGCGCGTCGACGCGACCGTCGACGGCGTCGCGCTGCCGAACGTCGGTCTCATGCCGACGGGCAGCGGCGGTCTCATGCTGTCGCTGAGCGCGAAGGTCCGCACCAAGCTCGGCAAGGACGTCGGGGACACGGTCACCGTGCACCTCGAGCGTCGGCTCAGCTGACCATGCTCGCCCGCAGCCGCCGCGGCGTGTCGGGGACCACACGGGGGACCGCACCTCCCCGGTCCGGGGCGACCGGACGGCGGACTAGGCTCGTCGAGTGGCTACCTTCTCCGCCGTGACCCGCCAGCACATCCTCTCCGCGATCGCCGAGTACGACGACCGCGGAGCCGAGAACTTCCTCGGTGTCTACGGGTTCACGCCGTCGGTGCGCGAGACCTTCGACCACGAGGACCGGACGTACGACTCGAAGGCGATCCTCGGCGTCGCGCACAAGAACGCGACCGGCCGGGCGGCCACGGCGGAGGAGCTCGACGGCGGCAGGATCGACGCGACGACGATCCTGCGCAAGCACGGGTTCGAGGCCTACGGCCCCGCTGCCCCGACCCCGCCTCCCGTGCAGCGGGCCCGCCGCACGCCGTCGACCACCCCGCGGGCCCGCACGACGACGCCCCGGCGCAGCGCGGAGCCCGAGAGGCCCGCCCCCATCTGCCCCACCTGCTTCGTGACGCTCCCGGCGACGGGCATCTGCGACAGCTGCGGCTGAGCCGTCACCGCGCACGACTGCGCGTGCTGCCGGGTGTGGTGTAGCCTGAAGCTCGCGCTCGGGTCGCGGGTCCGCCATGGAGACATGGATGCCCGCGACGTCCTTCGATCCTCAGCTCCGACGCGAGGACGTGCGCGCAGGGCAGCAGAGGCTGCCTCCGACGATCTCCGCCCACCACTGCGCGCGGAGCGAGAGCAGAGAACATCACCACCTCCACCCTTGAACATCCCGCGACCGCCGCTGCGGCCGTGGGGTCCTCCCGACCGCCCGTGCTGCGCCGCGTCGACGACGACCTGTGGGTCGCGACGTCCGACGGCGAGTACGCCGGCATGGTCACGCGGCTCGCCCGCGGGTTCCAGGTCCACGACCGCTACACGCGGCCGACGACCGTGGTCACCGCGCTCGAGCAGGCCACCACACATCTCGCGGCGCCGCCCGCGAGACCGGCCGGATCGCCCCGATCCCGCCTCCACACCCGTCTGCGCCCCGCCGGGCGTGACAAGCGGACCCACGTTCGTGGGACGCACGTTTCAACGAGAGAAGACATCATGGCTACTGGCACCGTGAAGTGGTTCAACGCCGAGAAGGGCTTCGGCTTCATCGCCCCCTCGGACGGCACCGCCGACGTGTTCGCCCACTACAGCGAGATCGCGGCCACCGGCTTCCGCTCGCTCGAGGAGAACCAGAGCGTCTCCTTCGACGTCACCCAGGGCCCCAAGGGCCCCCAGGCGACGAACATCCAGCCTCTCTGACGTCAGAGCCCTCGTCGCGCACCGCGGCGAACGTCTGACCGGGAAGGGCCGCGCAGCTGCGCGGCCCTTTCTGCGTTCCCCCGGACCCGTCGGTACGGCGGCTCCCGGGTCCGGCGTGCGCATCAGCGGTACGCCCCAGGCACTCCCTCCTGCCAGGAGCACACAGCCCCGCCCGCGCCGAGGACGACCTCCCCGCGGTTCTCCGGAGGGAGATGTCATGGCCGAGAAGAAGACTTCGGCAGGCGGAGGGTCGGGGGCCGCGAAGACGCGGCGCACGACGCCACGCACGACAGGACCGGGCGAGCACCTGTCCTGCGAGCAGGCCGCCGGTCCCGTCGGCGGCACGGCACTGATCGACGGCTACGGCTTCGCGTCGATGCCCGTCGTGTGGGCGGAGGTCGACGGTCTCGCGATCGTCGAGGGCGACATCGTCATCGGCACGGTCGAGGAGGCACAGGCGCACGACGTCTCGACGCTCACCTCCGACGAGGACACCGACGTCGCGCACGCCGTCGGGATCAGCGGGGCGCAGTTCCGCTGGCAGAACGGCGTCGTCCCGTTCGAGATCGACCCCGGTCTCACCAACCCGTCGCGAGTGCACAACGCGATCGCGCACTGGCACGCCAAGACCCCGCTGCGCCTCGTGCCGCGCAACGGCGAGGACGCCTTCGTCCGGTTCGTCGGCGGCGGCGGGTGCAGCTCGGCGGTCGGGCGCCGCGGCGTGCGCCAGGACATCACGCTCGGCCCGGGCTGCACGGTCGGCAACACGATCCACGAGATCGGGCATGCCGTGGGCCTGTGGCACGAGCAGTCCCGCGAAGACCGCGACGCGTTCGTGCAGATCAACTTCGCGAACATCGAGGACGGCAAGGCGCACAACTTCAACCAGCACATCAGCGACGGCGACGACCTCGGCGGCTACGACTTCGGCTCGATCATGCACTACCCGACGACGGCCTTCTCCAAGAACGGCCAGCCGACCATCGTGCCCCTCGTCCCCGTCCCGGCGGGAACCGTCATCGGGCAGCGCGACGGCCTCTCCGCGGGCGACCTCGCCGGGCTCAAGATCATGTATCCGGGACTCTCCTGGCCCAAGCCCGTCTTCAAGGACGTCATCAAGGAGCCGGTGGGCGACGTCGGCGAGATCGCGACGATCAAGGAGCCGTTCAGGGACGTCAAGCAGGCGTTCAAGGACGTCAAGGAGCCGTTCAAGGAGATCATCAAGGAACCCCGCGACGACCTGGTCAAGCCGGTGCGCGACGTCGGCAAGCCCGTGCGCGACCCCGGACCGACGATCCGCGAGGTCGTCGAGCCGATCCGCCCGGAGCTCCCGGTGGTCAACCCGGCGATCGGTCGGTCCCTCCCGTTCGTGCTCGGCCGTGACAGCGACTTCGTGAGCCGCTACCAGGCGGCGGTCGCGCAGCAGTCGGGCGTGGCGCAGGACAGGGATGCGGGCACGACGTCGGCCGCCGACCTCGCGGTCGTGCTCGCCGAGGTCGCCACGGCCCTCGACGCCGTCCGCGCCTCGGTCGCGGCCCTGGCCGAGCAGGCCGCGGCCGAGGCCGGGCTCTGAGGGGCCCGGACGATGATCCTCGTCGTCAGCTTCCCGGACGACGACCACACGGCCGTCGTGGTCGAGCGCCTGCGCGCGCTCGGCCACGAGGTCGTCGTGCTCGACACGTCGACCCTGGGAACCACGGACTCGCTCGAGCTCGCGTACGAGACCGGCACACCCGCCGCGATGCGGCTCGTCGCCGGGGACGGCGAGGGCGACCGGCCCGAGCACGACCTGCGGGACGCGACCACGGGATGGTGGCGGCGCCTGCGCGGGACACCGCCCGACCCGTCCATCACGGACCCCGCCGCGGTGGGCTTCGCGAGCAGCGAGCTCGCCGAGGTCTTCGAGGGCGTCGTCGCGTCGCTGCCGCTGCGCTGGGTCAACGACCCCCGTTCCGACGCCGACGCGCACCACAAGCCGTGGCAGTGGGCCGTCGCCGCCGACCTCGGGATCGCGCTCCCGCGCACGGTCGTCACGCGCGACCCCGCGCGGGCGCACGAGTTCGTGGCGGCCATGAGACCGGGTCGCGTCGTGACCAAGGCGTTCATCGCGCGGCTCGACGCGTGGCGCGAGACGCACGTGCTCGACGCCGAGGACGTCGAGCGACTCGACCAGGTGCGGTTCGCCCCGACGATCCTCCAGGAGTACGTCCCCGGCGTGGACCTGCGCGTGACCATGGTCGACGGCGTCGCGTTCACCACCGAGATCGACGCGACGGCGACGAGCCTGCCGAGCGACATGCGGATGGTCCTCGACGAGGCGACGGTCCGGGCGGTCACGCTGCCCGACCCGGTGCTCGCGCAGGTCCGGTCGCTCATGGACCGGCTCGGCCTCGTCTACGGGGCGGTCGACCTGCGTCGGACGCCCGCCGGCGAGCACGTGTTCTTCGAGGTCAACCCTGCCGGGCTCTGGTTGTTCTGCGAGCACCTGACCGGACTGCCGATCACGGACGCCGTCGTGGAGGCGCTCGCGTCCCGAGACCGTGTCAGAGTGGTCGCATGACCACGCTGTACGGCACCGTCACGCTGCCCGACGACGTACCCGCCTCCGCCGCGACCGTGCGCGTCTCCGTCGAGGACACGACGCTGCAGGACGTCGCGTCGGTGCGCCTCGCCGAGACGGTGCTGCCCGGCGTCGAGCTCTCGCCGGGCGGCCGGGTGCCGTTCGCGATCGACGTCGACGACGCGCCGCCCGACGCGACGGTCCGCGTGCACGTCGACCTCGCCGGCGACGGCGACGTCGCGAGCGGCGACCTGCTCACCGTCCAGGCGGTCTCCACGGACGCGCTGGGAGCCTCGCCGGACTCGGCGGGCGAGGTCCCGGTCCGCAGGATCTAGCCGCATGTCCAGCACCGCCACCGCCCGCCGGGTCTTCGCCCCGGCGGACGTCGTGCGTGTCGCGGCCCTCGTCAGCCTCGTCGTGGCCACCGTCACGCTCGGCGGGATCGCGGGCGCGCTGTTCCTCCTCGTGCTCGGCGGCGTCTCGGTGCCGCGCGCGCTCGCCCTCCCCGCACCCCTCGACGTCGCGTACGGGACGTCGTTGATCTTCGCGGCCTGGGCGTCCCAGCTGAAGTGGTACGACGCCGTGGACTGGCTAGACCTGGCAGTGCACCTGGTCTGCACGGGACTCATCGCTGCCGTCGCGTACCTCGCGCTGGTGCGCTGGGAGCTGCTGCCGGGCAACGCGGCGACGGACCCGGCCCCCGCGCGCGCCTCGGCGGGCGTCGTCGTGGTGACGGCAGGGCTCGGGGCGATCGCGGCGATCCTGTGGGAGGTCGGCGAGTGGGCCGGGCACACCTACCTCGACGAGGGGATCGGCGTCGGGTACGACGACACGGTGACCGACCTCGCGGCCGGGCTCGTCGGCGCGCTGGTCGCCGGGGCGGTGCTGGCCCGTCGGCGAACGGACGAGGAGGCGCGGTCGTGACCGGCGCCGCCGGAACGCCCGGCGTGCCGACGGTGTCCGTGGTGGTCCCGGTGCGCGACGACGCCGCCGCGCTCGACCACCTGCTGTCCCTCCTCGCGCGCCAGACGGTCCCGCCGCTCGAGGTCGTGGTCGTCGACAACGCGTCGTCGGACGACTCGGCGGCCGTCGCGCTCCGGTGGGGTGCCGTCGTCGTGCACGAGCCGCGCGTCGGCATCCCTGCCGCCGCAGCAGCCGGCTACGACACCGCCAAGGGCGACGTCATCGGCCGTCTCGACGCGGACTCCCGCCCCGACGCGCGCTGGGTGCAGACCGTCGTCGAGCGCATGGCGGCCGACCCGACGCTCGACGCGATGACCGGGACGGGTCGCTTCCACGACCTTCCCTTCGGCGTGCGGACCGTCGCGTCGGTCGGTTATCTCGGCGCCTACTACGCGTTCACGCACCTCGCGCTCGGCCACACCACGCTCTGGGGCTCCTGCATGGCCGTGCGCACCGGCACGTGGGAGGAGGTCCGCGAACGCGTCGTGCGGGACGACGCCGAGGTCCACGACGACCTCGACCTCGCGTTCCGGCTCGGCCCCCGGCGCCGGACGCGCCTCGTGCGGTCGTGGCGGGTCGGGGTCTCGGCCCGGTCGCTGCGCGGCAGGAGCCAACGCCGCCGCCGGATGGACCGGGCGTGGAGAACGCTGCGCGTCAACTGGGACGTCTCCCCGCCGTGGGAGCGCTGGCGCGACCGGTGGGCACCGCGCCCAGCGGCGAGCGGGCGCGACCGCTCCTAGCGTGGATCCTCCTGCCCGACCCACCGGAACGGTCCCACCATGAGCTCACCCAGGGCGCACGACGTGCTGATCCTCGGCGGCGGCAACGCCGGCCTGTCCCTCGCCGGGCGCGTGCGGCGCGACGGCTGCCGCGACGTCGCGGTCGTCGAGCCGAAGGACGTGCACCAGTACCGTCCCCTGCTCTCGTACGTCGCGTCCGGCATGGCGACGCTCGACGACCTCAGCCGGCCGCAGGACGAGGTCGTGCCCGACGGTGTGCGGCGCTACCCGAGCCCGGTCGTGTCCGTGGATGCCGGGCGCTCGGTCGTGCGTCTCGCCGACGGCACCGAGCTCGGCTACGGCGACCTCGCGGTCTGCCCGGGGTCCGAGGTCGACTGGGACGCCATCCCCGGTGCCGAGGAAGCGGTCGGGACCGCGTCGGCGTCGACGAGCTACCTGCCGGAGCTCGCGGCGAAGACGTGGGACATGCTCTCCGCGCTCACGTCCGGGCGCGCGGTCTTCGCGATCGCGTCGCGACACGTGCCGTGCTTCCCGGTGGGGCTCAAGCCGCTCTTCGTCGCCACCGACTACTGGCGTCGTACCGGAGTGCTCGGCGCGATCGACGTCGAGCTCGTCGTCGAGTCGCCGCGCCTCGTGGACGACCCGCGGGCCGAGCGGGAGCTGCTCGCCGCCGCCCAGGAGTACGGCGTGCGGGTCCGGACGAGCACGACCGTCGAGTCCGTCGACGCGACCGACCGCACGGCGCGCCTGCGAACGCCCCACGGCGTGGACACGACCCACTACGACGCCCTGTACCTCGCGCCGCCGCACCGCGCGCCGGGGTGGATCGCGCAGAGCGGGCTCGCGACCGCGGAGAGCGACGGCTTCGTCGCCGTCGACCCCCGCACGCTGCAGCACCGCACGTTCCCGCGCGTCTGGGGGCTCGGCGACGCGGCCGCCGTCGACGCGATGCCGTCGGGCGGCGCGTTGCGCCGTCAGGTCCCGGTCGTGGCGCGCAACATCCAGGCCCGCCGCAAGGACACGGCCATGCAGGAGTACGACGGCTACTCCGTCGCGCCCGTGACGACCTCGCGCAGCGAGCTGTTGCTGGCCGAGTTCGACCGCGATCGCCGCCCGACGCCGACGACCCGGCTCGTCGACCTCGCCCGGCCGCGCCGCAGCCTCCTGCTCTTCGACCGGTACCTGCAGCCGCCGATCTACTGGCGCCGGCTGCTCCAGGGCAAGGTGTCCTGAGCCGCCGACTGCGCGGAGCTCCGAGGCTCGGCGAGATGACGCACCGTGGCCACGACCGACACCAGGAGCACGAGCTCGAAGAGGTTGGTCACGGCTCCGCTGTCGACGGCGATCGGCACGGCGCTGCCGACCAGCATGAGGGCCGAGCCGACGAGGAGCCACACCCAGCCGTCACCTCGCCACACCCCGAACCCCGCGACCACGAGCGCGAGGCCGACGACGATCACCATCACCGGCGGTCCGGTCTCGGTCACGTTCTCGTACGCGAGCACGCCGTACTCGCTGCGCGGCTCGAGACGCAGGTCGGAGAGCACCGTGACGACCTCGAGCACGACGAGCCCGCCGGCCAGCGCGGCCGCGCCGACCGCGGCAGCGGTCGTCCTCGCCCATCCCGCGCCCGCTCGGGCGAGGAACCAGCGTGCGCTGACCACGAGCAGCGGGGTGGCGAAGGCGTGGATCCAGTACCGGGCGGCGTTGAGCGTCTCGAGCGTCGGCCCCTCGCCGACGAAGCGGCCGAGCCCGAGCACGGCGTTGTCGTAAACGAGGCCCAGCACGACGAGAAGAGGCAGCACGCCGGGAACACCTGCGCGGCGACCCCGGACGACGTGGATCCCCCACACCAGCAGGACCGCGTACGCGAGGGCGAAACCGAGGAAGAGCACGGTGTCCGTCATGACGCGCCACGCTCCGGGGTCGCGTCGGCCACGGTGACGGGAGGGCTCGGCAGCGGGTCCATCTGCACGAGTGTCGGACCTGCGCCGGGACGTCGCAATCCGGGCTCGACCGCGCGGCGCAGGACGAAGAAGAACGGACGCGCCATCCCGCGCGCGTCCATGAGACCGACGATGGTGTCGCGGTCGACGGCGCGCAGGACGTCGTGGACCGGCAGGGCGTCGTAGACCATCGTCGCGGTGACGACGCCGCGGTGCTCCGCGCGCCGCACGCGCGCCCGGGGCCGACGGGTCCGCACCAGCGGCAACGCCGTCCGTGCGGCACGCGCGACGGCCGGGCGACGCAGCAGGCCGGCGCACCGCAGGACGAGCGGGAGCGGCGCGAACGCGGGGTCGACGTCGACCACTCCCCCGTGGCGGTGCTCGAACAGCAGCGGGTGCGCGGCGTCCGGGCCGTCGAACCGCTTGCCGTACCACCCGAGCGCCTCCAGGAGGCCGTCGAGCGGGTGGCCGGTGGGCAGGCCGGAGCCGCGCCACGTGCCGAGCACGTCGTCGACGTCGACCGCGGGCAGCGTGTCGTGGAACGTGAGCGCCGCGGCGGTCGTCGTTCCGCGCTCGAGTCCCGCGAGCGCCGCCCGGCGCTCCGCCGGCCCCGGCGTGCCCGTGGTCCCTTCCCGCGCGGATACACCCACCTGTCCATCCTCACCGACGGCCGCCCGCCCAGCGCGGCGGCGATCCCGGACGCCCCGCCCGGGCGCGCCGTCGGGAGCGATTGCCGGTGACCCCGGCCGGACGCACGCTGGAGCGATGGCCTCGCCCCGACTCACCGCGCTGCGCCGCGGACGGCTCACGTTCCACGTCCACGACACGGGCCCGGAGGACGGTGAGTGCATCGTCCTCCTGCACGGGTTCCCGGAGGACTCGTCGAGCTGGGACCGCGCCGTGCCGCTCCTGCACGACACCGGCCTGCGGACCGTGGCGCTCGACCAGCGCGGCTACTCCCCCGGCGCGCGACCGCGCGAGCGCGCGGCCTACCGCCTGGACTTCCTCGTCGCCGACGTGCTCGCGGTGCTCGACGCGACGGGCCCGGCCCACGTCGTCGGGCACGACTGGGGCGGGAACGTGGCCTGGGCGCTCGCGGCGTGGGCGTCGGAGCGGGTACGCAGCCTGACGGTCCTGTCCACGCCGCACCCGGCCGCCCTGTCGCGCTCGCTCGTCCGCTCCGACCAGGCGCTGCGCTCGCTGTACGTCGGCTTCTTCCAGCTGCCGGGCCTGCCGGAGGCGGCCCTGACCCGCCCCATGCCGTCACTCCTGTAGCGGTCCGGCCTGTCGGCCGAGGACGCCGCCCGGTACGCGGAGCGGATGCGTGAGCCGGGTGCGCTGCGGGCGGCGCTGAACTGGTACCGGGCGCTGCCGCTCGGGCGCCGGAGCGTCGGAGCGGTACGCGTCCCGACGACGTACGTGTGGGGCACGCGGGACGTCGCACTCGGCCGGTGGGCCGCCGAGGACACCGAGCGCCACGTGCACGCGCCGTACCGCTTCGTCGAGCTCGACGCCGGCCACTGGCTGCCCGAGACCGCGCCGGCCGAGGTCGCGGACGCGGTGACGGGACCCGCGGGCGCTCACCGCGCGACGGGCTCTGGCTCCGGGAGGTGACCCGCGTCGTCAGGCACGGCGACCGCTCCGCGGCGCCCCCGACGTGGTGCCCCCATGACGACCGCGGCGAGGGTGAACGCCGCGACGGAGACCCACAGGGCGGCGTGGAAGGCGTCGAGACCCGCCTGTGCGCCGGTGCGGTCGCCGAGCGCGAGGACGCTCACCGCCGTCGCCGCGGAGATCCCGACGGCCGCGCCGAGCTGGTACCCCGTGTTGAGCACGCCGCCCGCGACGCCCTGCTCCCCGTCGCCGACCCCCGTCGTCGCCGCGATCGCGAGCGGGCCGTAGACGAGGGCGAACGCGATGCCCAGGAGGACCATCGACGGCACCATGACGGCGTACGTCCAGTCGAGGCCGGACCCGAGGAACCACGCCGCGGCGGCGGCCCCGGCGACGAGGCCCACGACGATCACGCGCGGCACGCCGAACCGGGCGACGAGTCGCGGCGTGAGCGCGGGCGCCAGCACCACGTCGAGCGCCATGAGGAGCATCGCGAGACCCGTCTGCAGCGGCGTCCAGCCGCGCAGCTCCTGCAGGTAGAGCGTGAGGAGCACCTGGAAGCCGTAGAACCCGCTCGCGAAGAGCACGGCCGCGATGTTCGCCCGGACGAGCTCGGTCGAGCGGAAGAGCCGCAGCGGCAGGAGCGGGTGCTCGACCCGGCGCTGGCGCGCGACGAACGCGACGAGCAGACCGGCACCCCCGGCGAGGGCGGCCACCGTCCACGGCACGCCCTCGCCCGGGTGCTCGAGGCGCACGATGCCGACGGCGAGCAGCACCATCGCCCCCGTCGCGAGGAACGCCCCGAGGACGTCGAGGGTGCCGCGCCCCGGCGTCGCGGAGTCCCGGCGGATGGTGACCACCGCCAGCGCGAGCAGCACGACGGCGAGGGTCACCGGGGCGAAGAAGACCCAGCGCCAGTGGATCGCCGCGAGCAGCCCGCCCAGGACGAGGCCGAGCGAGAACCCGGCCGCACCGGCGGCCCCGTAGATCACCAGCGCGCGGTTGCGGCGTGGGCCCTCGGCGAACGACGTCGTGATGAGCGACATGCCGGCGGGCGTGAGGAACCCGGCCGCGATGCCCGTGACGAAGCGGGAGACGAGAAGCATCCAGCCGTCGGTCGCGAGACCGCCCAGCCCGGAGAAGAGCAGGAACACGACGAGCCACAGGACGAACATCCGACGACGGCCGAAGAGGTCCGCCGCGCGCCCGCCGAGCAGCATGAAGCCCCCGTACCCGACGACGTAGGCGGTGACGACGCCGCCGAGCTCTCCCGTGGCCAGGCCCAGGTCGGCGCGGATGCCGGGCAGCGCGACGGAGAGCATCGCGATGTCGCTGCCCTCGAGGAAGATCGCGCCGCACAGCACGAGGAGCAGCCCCCAGTCGCGCAGCGTGAACCGCGCCTCGGTTCGCGTGTCCTCGTGGGCTCGGTCGGTCCGCGGGTCGGTCATGGCGTCCCCTCTCTGATGGAGTACCGATCAGTACTCGGTTACCTCTTGATACCGACTTCATCGTCGGGCAGGATCGGGAGGCATGGAAGACGGCACATCCGCCACACCTGGTATCACCGCGGATACCGCGGCCGCGCGACGCACGGCGTCCAAGTGGGAGTCCGACGTCGAGGTCTGGCAGTGGGACGCCCGGGAGGACTGCGAGGTCCGCCAGATCCTCGACCGCATCGCCGACAAGTGGTCCCTGCTCGCCATCGCGATGCTCGACCGCCGGGTCATGCGCTTCACCGAGCTCAAGCGCGAGATCGACGGCATCAGCCAGCGCATGCTGTCCCGCACGCTGCGCCAGCTCGAGCGCGACGGCATCGTCGAGCGCACGGTGTACCCGACCGTCCCGCCGCGCGTCGACTACGCGCTCACCGAGATGGGCCGCTCGCTCCACGCGACGACCAAGGCCCTCGTGGTGTGGACCGAGGCGCACCAGGAGCGCATCGCCGCGGCGCGCAGCTCCTACGACGAGCGGGAGGCGGAGCTCCGCGACCTGTGACCGCGACCCCGGAAGACGTGCTCGAACGTGCGCTCGGCGTTCGTCCGGTACGCCGCCCGGGCCCGCGGGTCCTCGAGCGCGTACTACGACCGGACGACGTCGGACGACGTCGGACGACGTCGGACGACCGGACGGCGTCACGGTGCCACTCCTCGGCCGGCTGATGGTCGACGGGCAGCTCCAGGCGTGGTGCGACGCGCCGCAGCGCCGACAGCACCTCGACCAGCGCGGCCTCGACGGCACCGGTCTGCCGGAGCGGCCGCAGCAGGAGGGGCTCCCCGGGCAGCCGCCGGTACCGGCCGGTCGCGGCGAGCACGCTGAACCCCGTGCAGGACCGCCAGCGCCACATCTCGAACTCGCGGTCGACCTGGGCGAGGTACTCGGGCGGGTGCACCGCGAGTCCCTCGACGAACATGATCCCGTTGCGCGCCAGAAGGTAGAGGATGGACGCGACGCCCTCGCCGACGGCCATCGCGAGGCTCAGCAGCAGCCACCACCGCGCGTCCCGCTGGCGCCAGCACAGCAGCAGCGCCGCGACGACCAGGGCCCACGAGAGGAACCCCAGCGGCGGGAAGACGTCGGACGGGCCGCTCACCGCGAGGAACTCCATCGCCCGCTCGAACGACTCGGGCGGGTTGCTGAAGATGTTCGGATGGATCATGAACGTCTCGAGCACGACGGCGCCCAGCAGGATCATGGCGACCCAGGCGTAGGCCAGCGTGACGACAGGGCGGCCGTCCCCCAGCGGCCGTGGAGCCACCCGGTTCGCGTCGGTCCGCCAGCCGGAGCCGTCGTCGGCGCGGGCAGGTCCTCCGTCGTGGTGTGCCGCCCCTCCGTCCTTCGGCTCTCGGTCCGTCGGTTCTCCGTCTGTCGGCTCTCTGTGCGTCGGTTCTCTGTCATGGCAGCGACGTGAGGAAGCCGCCCTCACCGCCGCGTCGGAGCTCGCGCAGGCGATCGCGCCGCTCGGCGAGCGCTACGCTCGCGCCGCGGCGGCGCCGTAGCCGCGCATCGGTTCGAACGCCTGTTCGATACGATGGGTCGATGGGAACCCGCCGACGTCCGCCCGGCGGCAGGCCGTCGGGCTTCGAGTCGGTGCCGATGCGCGACAGCGCCGACGAGGCACCCGCGCTCGCGCGCCGCGACACCGTGATCGTCCGGCCGGACGAAGCCATCCCGGTCCGCGCCTGGATCACGCAGCGCCAGTCGGGCGAGGCGCACGTCGACGGCGAGGCGATCGCGTGGGCGGGGCGCCAGGTGAACGTCCGGTACCTGTTACCCGGCTAATGATCGCGTTCTCCCAGGTCAAGGGGACAAGCCTGCTGCTCGAACCTCTATCGCGGTAGGCGTGGGTTGTGCTAAACCTGTGGCGCATGGACGCCAGGACCGCGTTGCGGCTTGAGAGGCGCGATGGATCCTGGGGCCTCGCGGGCGAGAGCGCGGCTCGGTTCAGGCTCGTCGACGAGTACCTGAGCCATCTGCTAGATCGGAACTACTCGCCCGCCACGCTGCGGTCCTACGGATATGACCTGCTGGCGTTCTGCCGATGGCTCACTGACCGGGATCTCGATCTGGCCGCGGTGACGACGGCCGACATGCTGGACTTCCTAAGGGCATGTCGAGAGGCGACCCTCCCCGGTCGGCCCAGACCGAACACCGGCACGATGATCGGACAACGCCCGGACCGGTACGCCGCGACAACGATCAACCGTCGGCTCGCCGCGATCTCCAGCCTGTTCGCCTTCGCCTGCCTGCGCTCGCCTGGAGCGACGAATCCTGTCCCCCGCGGTCGCGCCGCCCGCTGGACGGCACCAGGCGAACGTACGGGGATGCTGGCACACACCAGACGTCGCAGGGCCCCTCGCTCGGTGCTGCGCCTGCGTGAGCCGAACCGGCTCCCCGTCGCGCTGTCACAGCAGGACGCGAAGATGCTGATCGAAAGTCTGCGCACCTGGCGCGACCGAGCAATCGCTGGCCTGATGCTCTGGTGCGGACTGCGGTCGGGCGAGGTCCTTGCCTTGAACGTCAAGGACGTCGACATCGGCGGCCGCTGGGTCACCGTCACCGGGAAGGGCTCACGCCAGCGTCGCGTCCCGCTGGACGGCGACGTCGCATCGGTGATCGACGTCTACCTCCTCGCGGAGCGCCCCGAATCCGACAGCGACCCCCTCTTCCTCGTCGCCAAGGGAGCAAACCGCGGCCAGGGACTGACACCGGCCGGGTTGCGAACGATCTTCCGCTACCACCGACAGCTCACGGGCGTGGCCGGTGGGCACCCGCACGCCCTACGGCACACCTTCGGCACAACCATGGCCGAGGCCGGTGTCGACCTCGCCATCATCCAAGCGCTGCTCGGCCACGCGCACGTCGAGACCACCGCACGCTACGTCCACCTCGCCCCGGCCCACGTGAAAGCAGAGTTCGATGCCGCCCACGAACGCCTCCACGCCTCCGACCCATGACCGCACGATCAGGGAGCTGTGCGGCGATGACCTCCTGGACGCCTACCTCGCCCATCTTGAGGTGACGGGACGCACGAGCGCGCACTTCAAGTCCGCGGCGCGCAAGTTCTTCCGCACCTGGCCCGAGCCGCAAGCGTGGTCCCGCCTGCCGCTGACCGACCGCCTCGCCGCCGACAAGGACACCCGCCCGGCCTTGACCTTCCTCATGTTGCACAACCGGCTCCACCCGGGTTACGACTACCTCCTGGAACGCACTCTCACCCCCTTCTGGCGTGAGATCAACACGAGCCCGCTGCGCGTCGAGATCGACCGCTTCCTCGACGCCGCCGGAACGCTCGGGTTCGCGGTCCGCACCCGGATTGCCACCGGGTCCCAGGTTCCAGCCCGGCTCCTGATCCAAACCGGCCGCCGACTCGAGCAACTGACCACCGACGACCTCGACGAGTTCACCGCCGCCTGCTACGAACGCCGCCGCCGCACCGGCATCGTGCACGAGCACTACCTGTCCGCGATCAGCAACACCCACCGCGTCCTTTACCACCTCGGCGTCATCGACTCCCTCCCGACACGCCCCGGGCGACCCGCCCAGGCCCTCGACGACCGGCTCGCCGGCGTCGCCGAGCCCATCCGCATCGAGATGATCGCCTACCTCGAACGCAAACGGGCCACCTGCAGCCCGCACACCGTCACCTCGATCGCCACGAAGCTCAACCAGTTCGGCACCTTCCTGACCGAACACGACCCGAATCTCGCGACCATCAGAGACCTGGAACGGCGCGGACACATCGAACCGTGGCTGAACTCACTGAAGGAAACAGCCCGGATGCGTGACGGCGCACCTATCACCGTTGGTGATCGCAACCGGCGCGGAGTCGTCGTGGCAGCGTTCCTGACCGACATCTCCGCATGGGATTGGGACGCGGCACCCGCCCGCAAGGTCTTATTCCGCGACGACATCCCGCGACTCCCCAACGTGCTGCCGCGCTACCTGCCCGTCGACATCGACCGTCGCCTAACTGCCGCACTGACCGAGCACCCAGAGAACGAGCTCGCTGCCCTCGCAATCCGGCTCCAGCGCTCGTGCGGCCTTCGGATCGGCGAGCTCCTCGATCTCGAGCTCGACTGCGTCCACGAGATCGACGGCAACGGAGCCTGGCTAAAAGTTCCGCTCGGCAAGCTCGACACCGAACGCATGGTCCCGCTCGACCCCGAGACCCTGGACCTCGTCGATCAGATCGTCCAGGTCCGCTCGCACGGTCGCCCGATGCGCCACCCGCGTTACCGCCGCCCAGCGCATTTCCTCTTCACCCACCACGGCCGCCGCCTCAGCACCCAGGGCATCCGCAACGAGCTCAACCGGGCCACCGAGTCCGTGGGTTTGAACCACATCACCCCTCACCAGCTGCGGCACACCTACGCCACTGCCCTCGTCAACGCCGGAGTCTCCCTGCAGTCACTCATGGCCCTGCTCGGACACGCCAGCGCCGCGATGAGCCTGCGCTACGGCCGGCTCTTCGACACCACCGTCCGCAAGGAGTACGACCGCGCGCTCGAACTCGCCAAGACACAGGTCTCCGGGACCGGCGGTCCGGCGTCGACGGGCGGACGGCGAACACAGCTGCCGCTGGCCGACATCACCGGTGGCAAGGACTGGCGCACCACGCCACTCCTCAAGTCCCGCATGGCCGGCGGCTTCTGCCTCAGGGCACCCGCCCAAGGCGCTTGTAGCTACGCCAACATCTGCGAGCACTGCCCCAGCTACCGAACCGAACCCTCATCGCTACCCATCCTCGCCGCGCAACGCATCGACGCCCAAGCCCTCGCCCACGACGCCGAACAACGAGGCTGGATCAACGAAGCCCAACGCCACCACCAGCTCATTGAACGTCTCGACGCTCTCCTCCTCGACGCCCAATCGGCCGGTCGACAATAGTCGACCCGCCCACGCCGACACGGGAGACCGACACCGGCACCGCACCGGCATCGGAACGAATATCCGTCGCCGGTGCGCACGTTTGGAACCCGTCTTCTCCCGGTGATCGCCCTGATCGTCCTCGCCACTCTCAGGCAGTGCGCATGACGGCGACCGGGTCGCGCGTCGCGGCGTAGATCGCGGGCGGCAGGCACGCGACACCTGCGGTCATCGCCGCGAGGCAGCCGACAGCGATCGTGAAGTCGAGCGGCACGGAACTGCCCTGGCTTGCCGCTACGGCGTATCCGGCCGCCGAGCCCACCACCGCGCCGATGGCGGCGGCGGCACCGGTGCGGCCGCCGACGAGCAGCACGAGGTCGGCGCGTGTGATGCCGAGGGTGCGACGTCGGCCGAGGTCACGGCGGCGGACGAGTACATCGGCGAGCACGACGACCGCCACGAAGAATGCTCCGACGCCGAGGATCAGCACGAGCATGGATCTCCCGAGTCCGGCGAGCTGTCCGGCGACGGTCTGGTTGCTCGACGCAAGGACGGTGGGGAGGTCGACCCGCACCTCGTCTGCCGCTGGGTCGATGACCGCCAGCGCGGCATCGCGCATCGACGCAGTGTGCGACGCGCTGTCGGCGACGACCACCACCTGCTGCAGCGCCGTCGTCGGCCCGGTCGCGGGCCTCGTCACCGCGGTGGTCGCGAGGTCCTCGAAGGGCTCTCGCGCCACGAACTGACCGACGATCGCCCACGACGTACCGTCGGGTGCCTCGAGGTAGCCCGACGCATCGACCAAGCGGAGCGTCTCCAGCATCTCGCTGGGGACGACGACCTCTCCCGGTCCGGGGAGCCGACCTTGCGTGATCGAGATCGCGGCATCGATGGTGCCGTGCAGCCCGACCACGGCGACCCGCTGGGAACCCGCACCGAGCACCCCGTTGAACGCGTCGACCGGGATCTCTCGACCAATGACGGCCTGGGTGCCGCTCAGCCCGGTCAGCACGTTCAGCGTGGCACCGTCGAGCTGGGCACTACCGCTGGTGTCCGTCACGACGAGCGTCCGTGCTTGCGGTCCAGCCAGCTCGTCGGCGACGACGCTCTCCACTGCTGCCTGCCGCCCGACGGTCGCGACGGCAGCGAAACACATGGCCGCGACGACAAGGAGGACCAGTGCCGAGGGCACGGGCGAGCTCCGTGCCGCGGCGAACGACTCGCGCACGAGCGATTTCAGCCTCATAGCCGCACGACCTCGTCCGTACGGGCGACCACCTCGGGGTCGTGGGTTGCCACGACAACGGTCCGTCCGTCGGTGGCGGCTTCAATCAGCGCGTCGATGACAAGGGCGGAGTTGTCCGGATCGAGGTTCCCCGTGGGTTCGTCAGCAAGGATGACGTCGGGTGTGTTGACCAGCGCCCGGCAGACCGCGACGCGCTGCGCTTGCCCTCCGGAGACCTGGCCCGGGCGGTGGTCGGCGCGGCCGCCGAGACCGAACCTCTCCAGGAGTTCACGGGCACGCACCAGCAGCTCCTCCCGATCCGCACCCGCGTAGAGCCCGGGCTCGACGACGGAGTCGATGACGGGTCGTGTGGGATCGAGCTCGGAGTCCTGGAAGACGAAGCCGAGCCGGGTGGCACGCAACTCAGACCGCCGACGGTCCGACAGCCGAGACGCCTCCACGTCACCGAGGTACACGCCCCCGGCCGTCGGAGTGAGCATCATGCCCAGGACATACAACAACGTGGACTTCCCTCGACCGGACGGACCGGTCAGCGCCGTGACCGCGCCGGGTGTGAACACGTGCGACAAGCCGTCGAACAGCTCTTGGTCACCGCGCCGGTACCGGAACCGCAGATCACGCACGGACAGCACCCCCGAGCTAGCTTGCTCCGTGCCGACCGCGGGCAACGTCTGTGGCTCAGCCATCAGCACCGGCTGGGTCAGGCGTCGTCGTCGGGTCGTCACCGTCGGGAGGTCCGCTCGTCGTATCCGTCCCGAAGACCCTGACGCGCTCACCGACCTCCACGCCGTCGACGACGGCAAGCCCTTCGGCGAGGGTCACGATCTCGACCTCACGCACCTCGAGCACACCCCCCTCGACGACGTTCACCGTGACCTTTCCTCCCGGATCGGTGACGAGCGCCGAGACAGGAACCACCGGTCCGGACTCCGGTGGCACCAGGGCAACCTCGGTGAGCAGGGTGGTCGAGTCGGGCGGCAGCGACGCGCACTCCGTCACGCAGACCGGACCGCCGCCCGGCGCGGCAAGGCTGAGCGAGATGAGCCCGTCTTCCGACACCTTGGAATCGGTCACGACCCCCGGCCAACCAGCCCCACCCTGAACCGTCACCGCCGTTCCTGTGGGTAGCAGCTCCGCTTGCGCCTGCGTGACCTCCATCGCGAAGGAAGGTTCGCCGTCGGGCACCGAGACCACGTCCTCTCCCCCGGAAAGGACCGCACCGAGGCGCACCGCCTCGTCGTCGATCGCCACCACGGTCGGAAGCCCCGGTGCAGCGACGAGCGACCCGAGCTCGAACGAACCCGTCACAGCGACCTCGTTGTCTGCCTGCCACTCGCGGACGGCCCGCGTCGTCGAAGCGCCCCAGATCCCGTCGACCTGCACGTCCGCACCCGCGTCCGCGAGCATCTGCTGCAACTGTCGGACATCCTCGCCCCGACTCTGCGCCGAGAGCGAGCGCCAGAACGGAGCCTTGCCCTCCACCAGGACAACGGGCGTTTCCCCCACCACGTATAGGATCGCCCCCTGGTCGTGCTCGCCACTCTCCGACGCACGGGTGACGACACCGGCCAGCGTGTTCCTCGCCAGCGGTGCACTGGGACGGGTCACCGTGCTCGTCAAGGTGATCACTCGACCGACCTCTTGCTCGACCACGTCGACCTCCGCAGTCTCAGGTGCCGCCTGCGCCATAACCTCTGGTGGCCGGAGCGTCACCCGGCCGGCCCAGAACCCGACGCCCAGCACGACGACGGCAAGCACCACCATGACGATCCATCGACGACCATGCCGTTGCCCAGCGGCCATCCCTCAGCGCCCGTACATCGCAGAAGCGGGCGGAAGAGACGGGCAGACGTCTTCGAGCTCCGCCCGCTGATCGTCGGGCAGGCTCTCCGAGACGCTGTTCGGCGACCAGCTGATCCGATCCGGGGTGTGGAAGGCGGAGACCCACGCCTCGCGACTCGGCTGGTCGGCGGTGCTGACAGGGTGGCCGTGCGCGTTCATGCACGGAATGTAGTACTCCACCCAGTAGTCGTATACCAGACCGGTCTGTTCTTCCGTCCAGTCCGTGGAGAGCCACGGTTCGACGGGGTACTTCGCTTCGCACACGTAGAACGCCAGGTCCAAAGCCTCAGACTGAGACTCCGGCACGCCCTGGTCGTACGAGATGCCACCGGTCACGTGAGGCGTGGCCGGAAACCCTGCCTCGGTCATGCAGCTCGCCAGAGCCTCGCTGTTCTCTCTCGCGCTCTTGCTCCACGCCACGACCGATACCTCCGGTGCGTCCGTCAGGCCGAGTGCTTCAGCGTGACTCTCCAGCAGGTCCGCGAGGTGTTGGTCACGCTCAGCGGCGCTGTACTGCACCGGCTCGATCTCGACCGTCGGCTCCCACAGCGATGGATCCCAGACCTCGTCCGTCCCGTCCGACGTCCCCGTACCCGCACTCGGAGCCCCGACCTCTGCATCCTCCGACGGTGTGCACGCACCCACCAGAAGGACAACCGCGACCAGACTTCCCACAAGTCCGCCGTGCCGCATCAACACTCCCCTTATCCCGGGCGCAGGGGCTCCGCGGCCGAAGACCGAGGAGCCCCTGCGCTGACCTTCTGCCACGTCCGAACTACAGGCCGACGCAGTACCCGTAGGTGCCGGACAGGAGGAGAGACGTGGACGCACCGCTCCACGACTTCGTGCCGGGCAGGCCGGAGTTGACAGCCTTCGAGTAGACATTGGCGCCGCTGAACTTGGTGACGCCCCCGACCTTGAGCGTCAAGACGTCAGCCAACCGCTGCTGCTCACCGCGAACCCCCACCGTTGCACCTCCCGCCGAGCAGTTCTGCGTCCCGGATTCGGTCAACGCCGACGCCGGTGACGCCAACCCGATCACGAGTGCCACTGACGCGGCGAGCCCGATCACAATCTTCCGTCTCACATCAATCTCCTTTGACTAGATGCGACGTTGCCCACTGGTATCCCTGGGCACCCGAAACGTACATGCCCCGCGGAGCGGTGTCGACTGATGCAAACCCAGCCCAGCAGGCGCCGTCACGTGTACTCGGATCAGAATGCGCTAGGCCGTGGAGCCTGGACCAGCACCGTCGCAGATTAGCCGGAGAATACGTCGACCGGCACGGACGCGAGGGCTGGGTGTGGCTCTGGGCCGATGCCGTCGAGCGACGGTGAGCACGTCACCGGCGCCGAGCGGGTCCAGGCACGGGTGAAGTGCTCCGGCCCGGTCGCCCTGGGCGCCCGCCGGCCCTACGGTCGCGATAACCGTGCGTCGACGGGGCGCCGGCCGCACTCCCGGAGGAAGGGCACTGCGATGACCGAGAACTCCCAGCACGTGCAGGAGGACTCGCTCGCCGCAGTCCTCGCCGCCGTGAGCACGCCGTCACCCCTGGACACCCCGCTCGGACGGTTCGAGCTCGTTGACGGCGTGCCCACCCCCGAGTCGGTCGACCGCCTGTACGCGTCGCTCGACCTGGTGCGCGGAATCGAGGCGTATCTCAGCACGATCCCGGGTGCTTCGCTCGTCGCGATGCGGAACGGCTTCCGCAGCCTCGGCCTCGTGCGGTCGCAGCAGATCGGGTACACCGAGCCCCGGGCCGACTCTCACGGCATCTTCCTCACCGCCAACACCGAGACGACGTACGGGACGTTCTTCTTCGACCTGCGCGAGACGGGGCCGTTCGTCATCGAGCCGCCGGAGCAGTCCCTGTGCGTCGTGGACGACTTCTGGTTCCGGTACGTCGCCGACATGGGCATCGCCGGGCCGGACCGCGGCGAGGGCGGGCGGTACCTGTTCCTCCCGCCCGACCACGACGGCGCCGTCCCGGACGGCTACTTCGTCTACCGGACGCCGACGTTCACCAACTGGGTCGTGCTGCGCGCGCTGGGCGGCGTGCCGGCGATGAAGGAGACACGCGTCTACCCGCTCACGGACGCGGCGGACCCCCCGGCGACGGAGTTCGTGAACATCGCTGGCGCCCGCGTCAACACGGTGCACGCCAACGACGCGTCCTTCTTCGACGAGGTCGCCGAGATCGTCGCCGAGGAGCCGCCGGGCTCGCTCGACCCGGAACGCGCGGGGCTGCTCCGCGCCGTCGGCATCCAGCACGGCCGGCCGTTCGCACCGAGCGCCGAGCTCCGCGCGACGCTCGAGACCGCGGCGCGCACCGCCGCGGCGATGAGCCGTGCGCTGATGTACTCGCCTCGTGACCCCGAGGCGTCGATCGCGCCCGGATCGAGCTGGCTCAACGGGTTCCTCGGCGGCTCGTACGAGTTCCTCGCCGACGGCGCGCGCCTGCTCGACGCCCGGACGCAGTTCCACTTCCTCGCGACGGTCGTCACGCCGGCGATGGCGCATGCCCAGGTGGGCGCTGGCTCCGCGTACGCGTACACCGCTCACGACGCGGACGGCGCGATCCTCGACGGCGCGCGCACGTACCGGCTCCTGCTGCCGCCCAACCCGCCGGCGAAGAACTTCTGGGCCGTCGACGTCTACGACACCCAGACCCGGTCGCTCCTGCAGACCACCGATCCCTACCCGAGCGTCATGAGCCTCACCGGGACGGTCGCGACGGAGGACGACGGGAGCATAGTCCTGCGGTTCGGACCGGAGCCGCCCGAGGGGCGCGAGCAGAACTGGGTCCAGACCGTGCCCGGCAAGTCCTGGTTCCCCATGCTGCGCCTGTACGGGCCGCTCGAGCCGTGGTTCGACAGGACGTGGCTGCCCGGTGACCTGGAGCCGGTCGACGACCTCGCCGTCTGAGTCGTCGCTCGATCAGCCGGTCTCCACCGCCTCCCGCCGCTTCTGCCGCGCGAAGCGAGCGGGCAGGTCCGGGCCGTCCCACACCTGGATCGCGCGCCAGATCGACGCGGCGATGGGCACCGCCAGGACCGCGCCCGTGAGACCGGCGAGCACCGTCCCCGCGGTCAGGGCGATGAGGATGACCAGCGGGTGCAGGCGCAGCGTCCTGCCCATGACGACCGGCTGCAGCAGGTCGCCCTCGAGCTGGTTGACCGCGATGACGATCGCCACCACGATGAGCGCCTCGACCGGCCCGACGGCCACGAGCGCGACCAGCGCGCACAGGATGCCGGCGAGCGTCGCGCCGACGAGGGGGATGAACGCCAGCAGGAACACGAGGACCGAGAGCGGAAGGACGAGCGGGACGCCGACGATCGCCAGGCCGACCCCGATCGCGACGGCGTCGACGAGCGCGACGATCGCCGTGCCGCGCACGTACCCGCCGAGCGTGCGGACGGTCGTGTCGCCGATCCGCTGGCCGCGCTCGTACCGCTCGCCCTGGAACGGCCGCAGGAGGAACTCCCAGATCTGGGGCCCGTCCTTGAGGAAGAAGAACAGCACGACGATCATCACGAAGAACCCGGCGACGAAGTCGACCGTCTGGGAGACACCGGCCAGTGCACCCGCACCCACGGCGTCGGACTGCAGGAGGCCGACGACGGAGTCGCGCACCGATTGGAGCTGCTCCTCGGTGATGTCGAACGGCAGGTTCTGGACATACACCTGCAGCTCGTCGAAGCCATCGATCGCCTGGTCGCGCAGCTCGGGCCACTGGTCCACGACGGCGACGACGATCAGCCAGAGGACGCCGGCGAGGACGGCGACGAGGGCGATCAGCGCGATGACCGTCGCGAGGGACGACGGCACGCCCTTGCGCCGCAGCAGGACGACGAGCGGCGAGATCGCCGCGGCGAGCACCAGCGCGATGAGCACCGGGATGACGATGAGCGTCAGACGCGTCAGCGCGAAGACGGCGACGGCGACGAGCGCGATGATCGCGAGCACCTGCAGTGACCGCGTCCCCGCGCGGCCGACCCCGTCGGCCCACAGCTGTGACGCGCCGCGTGCTGCCGGTCTGGCGTCCGATCGCGCGTCGGCCGGCCTCTCGTCGACATTCCGCTCGACGTCGAGCGCCCTGTCGTCGGCTCGCTGGCCCGCCGGCTCCCGCGATCGACGTGTGCCCCAGGCCATCCTTGCTCCCTCTCGCCGCGCGTCTCGTGTGCGGCCACAGTGCCACGACCCTGACTCACCCGCCGCCTGCGAGCGGATCGCCGACGAGCGGCCACCAGTGGCGCTCGCCGAGGTGCTCGCGCGCCGCCGCGGTGGCGAGCCAGGTGCCGCCGACCTGCGGGCGCGCGTGGCCGAGCACGCGGTGCACGACGAAGTGCGCGACCGGCGTCGGCCACGCGTAGATGGTGCCCTCGGGCACCGTGTTGCGCACGAAGCCGAGTGGCCTCGTCTCGTGCGGCCGCCCGAGCACCGTCCGGGCGAGGCCACCGAGCGTCTCCTCGACGCCCAGGGCGTCCACAGTCGCGGTGGGCAGGTCCCAGCCGGGACGGCCCCCGGTGCGCGGGACGCAGAAGATGCGGCGCGCGTCGTCACGGATCAGGAGACGGACGAGAGCCGTCGGCTCGGGCATCTCGTCGTCCTCCCCCAGCAGCACGACGTCGGCGCACCCGCCCGGCGGCAACCACCTCGCTCCGGGCCACGAGCACAGCGTCAGCACGATCGCCACGGTACCGCGCGGATGTCCGAGACCGGGTGCGTCGCACCGTCCGTCTCCGTAGGGTGCGACGTATGGCTTCCCGCATCAGCGAACTGGTCCTCGACTGCGCCGACCCCGAGCTGCTCGCGCGGTTCTGGTGCGACGTCCTCGGCTTTGTCGAGCTCGACCGGGACGACGACGGGATCGAGATCGGCCCGGCCGACGCCGGGTTCGGTGGGCTGCAACCCACCCTCATCCTCAGCCGGAGCAGCGACCCCCGGCGCGGGAAGCTTCCCCTGCACATCGACGTCAACCCCGTCGACCGGGACCAGGACACCGAGCTCGAGCGGCTGCTCGCCCTGGGCGCCCGCCGCGCCGACGTCGGGCAGACCGGCGACGAGCCGTGGCACGTCCTGGCGGACCCGGAGGGCAACGAGTTCTGCCTCCTGCGCAAGCGGCTCGAGCCGTGATCGGCACGTCGGGCGACGCAGCCTTGCGACGCCGTCCCTGAACGGTCAGTCGCCACCGTCGAACAGGCCGCCGTCGAGCAGCCAGTGGTAGCGCAGACGCAGCGCGCGCTCCGTGCTCGCGAGCAGGGTGGAGACCACGAGCCCGACGTTGACCGCCCCCGAGAGGTGGACCGGGGACGTGAACGTGCCGACGTTCTCCGCCACGGGAGGGATCTGCGAGATCTGCTCGACGATCTGCGGGACGCCGAGCACCAGGGCGACCACGAGGACCACCCAGGAGACGACCCCGATCATCCGGCTCACCCCGGGGTGCCGGTGGTCGAGACGGGCACGGCGGCCTTCGCCGGAGGCCGGGTCGGGGGCGAGCTGGCGTTCGGGGCCGCCGTCGTCCGGGACGTAGTGGCACCGCCTCAGCCCGTACCCGCTGGTGACCACCTCGATGGTGCCGCCGGTGACCGGGAACTCGGCCGGGAGCTTGGAGGTCGCCTGGTGCGTGCCGTCCCGGTAGAGCCGGGCCCGCACCTCGCCGTCGTCCGAGTCGCCCCAGAGCCGGACGTCGACGGACCACGTCTCGGGTCGACCGTCCTCGGCGGTGAGCCGGAGGTGGAAGAGGGTGCGCGACAGGGGCTGCCACCAGCGGAAGCGCGGCAGCGAGTGCCCGTCCCCGGGCTTGAGGCGCCGTGCGGCGCGCTGCCGCTTCCAGTTCGAGAACATCCACGGCACCGTAGCAAGCCGTGCCGAGACGTGCCGTTCGTCCCCGCCTCGTGCGGCACGTTCGTGCCGACCGGCTACCTCGCGACCCGGTAGCGGTGGAGGACGACCTTCGAGGCGAACGTCCGCGTCTCGACGAGGCGAAGATCGACGCGACGCTCGTCCCGCGGGAAGTAGGGGATGCCGCCGCCGACCAGCACCGGCTGCACCATCGCGCGGTACTCGTCGATCAGGTCGAGAGCAGCCGCCTCCGCAGCGAGGGCCGCACCGCCGATCGCGATCTCACCCTCCCCCGGTTCCGCCCGAAGGCGTGCCACCTCCTCGGCCAGGCCGCCGGTGGCCAACCGGGTGTTGCTGCCCTCCACCACCGACAGCGTGGTGGAGAAGACGACCTTCGGGAGCGCCTTCCAGAGCGCGGCCCACGTGCGCTCCGCCTCGCCGAGCGACGGGTCCTCCTCGGCGGTCTCCCAGTACAGCATCGCCTCGTACAGCCGACGCCCGAGCAGGTGCGCACCGACTCCGCGGAGCTCGTCCGTGAAGTGCTGGAACACCTCGGCGTCGGGATCGGACCAGTCGAACCGTCCGTCGGGGCCGGCGATGTAGCCGTCCACCGAGACGCCCATCGAGTAGGTCACGTCGCGCATCACTCGTCTCCTTCGATCGCGGGTACGACGGCCAGACTCGCGGCACCGGCAGAACTCGTCGGTCTCACCGACCCGCGTGACGTGCGGCCGGCGGCTCGACGGCGAGGTCCTGTGTCCCGAGCACACCGAGCAGCCGGATCTTCTCGGCCGACTCGCTGCCGGGCGCCGCGGTGAGGACGAGCAGCGCCTGGAGCTGGTCCTCGGTGAGCAGCACCTGGCAGTCGACCTCGATCTCCCCCACCTCGGGGTGCAGGAGCACCTTGTGGTCGGTGAAGCGCCGTGCGACCTCCTGCCGCGCCCACAGCTCGACGAACTCCGGGCTCGTCCGCTCCAGCGCCGTGACGAGGTCGCCCGCGCCCGACGACGGCCCGAGCGTCCCGAGCGCGGCCCGCAGGCTCGCGACGAGCGCCCTGCCCTGCCGCGCCCGGTCGTCCTCCGGGTAGACGGCGCGCGCCGCCTCCGGGTGGGCGAACCAGCGGTAGATCTCGCTGCGTTCCCACCCGGTGCGCGCGCTGGCG
Source organism: Cellulosimicrobium sp. BMG9.23 (assembly GCF_059159985.1). Lineage (NCBI taxonomy): Bacteria > Bacillati > Actinomycetota > Actinomycetes > Micrococcales > Promicromonosporaceae > Cellulosimicrobium > Cellulosimicrobium sp. BMG9.23. The sequence continues at coordinate 17,107 of NZ_JBZGBZ010000008.1, read as the reverse complement.
TCGCCGTAGAGGGCGCGCGCGAGGTCGTTCTGCGCGAGCGTCCGCCCGAGCGGGTCGATGATCAGCGCCGGGGTGTCGGTGAGGCGGTCGAGCACGCGCTGGAGCGCGGGGGCGACGTGCCCGGTGTCGACCGTGCGGTCCGGGACGCCGTGGCCGGCGACGCGGTAGAGGTAGTCGCGCTCGTCGTCGGTCAGGCGCAGCGCACGGGCGATCGACGCGAGGATCTGCGTGCTCGGCTGCGGACCGCGCTGCTGCTCCAGGCGCGTGTAGTAGTCGGTGGACATGAGCGCGAGCTGCGCCACCTCCTCGCGGCGCAGTCCCGGTGCCCGACGCCGCAGCCCGGGTCCCAGCCCCACGTCGCCCGGCCGCAGGGCCTCGCGGTGACGGCGGAGGAAGTCGGCGAGCGCGGCACGGTCCATGCGTCCCATCGTCCGGGGTGGGCGCGGCCCGTGCCAGGGATCGCCGGTCCCCCGTTCGACCGTCTCTGCCGCAGCCGGCGGAACGTGCCGAGGATCGGGGCATGGACATCACGAACAGCACCGTCTTCATCCCCGGCGCGACGAGCGGCATCGGCCTCGCGCTCGCCGTCGCGCTCCACGAGCAGGGCAGCACGGTCGTGGTCGGCGGGCGGCGTACCGCGCTGCTCGAGCAGATCGCCACCGAGCACCCCGGCATCGACACCGTCCGCATCGACTCCGCCGAGCCGGAGAGCATCGAGTCCGCCGCCAAGGAGGTGCTCGAGCGCCACCCGGAGCTCGACACGCTCGTGACCATGGCCGGCATCATGCGCGTCGAGGACTGGCACCACCCCGAGGGGTTCCTCGCGACCGCCGAGGAGACCTTCACGACGAACGTCCTCGGCCCGATCCGCCTCATCGGCGCGTTCGTCGAGCACCTGCAGACCCGTCCGCACGCCACGATCGTCACCGTGTCCTCCGGCCTCGCGTTCGCCCCGCTCAAGGCGACGCCGAGCTACGACGCCTCCAAGGCCGCGATCCACATGCTCAGCGAGGCGCTGCGCCTCCAGCTCGCCGACACCAGCGTTCGCGTGACCGAGCTCGTGCCGCCGTCGGTCGCGACGGAGATCGTGCCGGGCCACCTGGAGGATCCTTCCGCCATGCCGCTCGACGAGTTCGTCAGCGAGGTCGTCGAGCTCCTCCGCACGCAGCCGGACGCCCGCGAGGTCCTCGTCGAGCGCGTGAAGTTCCTGCGCTACGGCGAGGCGCGCGGCGACTACGCCGACGTCGTGCGCACGCTCAACGCGGCCGACCCGCACGGACGCTGAGCCCCGGCGACAAGACGCCGAGCCGGCGCACAGTTCGGCCACATGGCCGAAGCGCCGGCGTACAGGGTCGCTCCACGATCGACCCATGGACACCGCACACGACGTCGCCCGCACCGTTCCGAGCGCCCCCCGCCGCACCCGGCGCGGGTCGTCCCGCAAGGAATGGCTCGTCGCGGCCGGGCTCATCACCCTCGCCCTCGTCCCGTCGCTCGCCGGCGGCGTGCGGCTCGGCGAGATCGCCTCGGGCGCACCCGAGACACCTGCCAACGCGCGCTTCCTCCAGGTGCCGCTCCCCGTCGTCCTGCACATCGCCGCCGCGGTGGTCTATGCCGTCGTCGGGGCGTTCCAGCTCCTGCCGGGCCTGCGCCGACGCCACCTCGCGTGGCACCGCGCCGCCGGGCGCTACGTCCTCGTGCCGGCCGGGCTGGTCGTCGCGGCGTCGGGACTGTGGATGACGGCCTTCTACGACGTTCCCCCGGTCGACGACGGGCCGCTCACCGTGTCGCGCTACGTCGTCGGGATCGCGATGCTCGCCTTCCTCGTGCTCGGGGTGCGTGCGATCGTGCGACGCGACGTCCTCGCGCACGGCGCCTGGATGATCCGCGCGTACGCCCTGGCGCTGGGCGCGGGCACCCAGGTGCTCACGTCCGCGCCGTTCGTGGTGCTGTTCGGCGAGCCCGACGCCTTCTGGCGCACCGTGCAGATGGACGCCGGGTGGCTGATCAACGTCGTGGTCGCCGAGTGGGTGATCGCGCGCCGCCGGGCCACCGCCCGTCGTCGGCCGCGTCGCGCCGTGCCCGCCGCCTGACCGCGGGGGCTAGCATGCCGAGCGTGCGACGCCGGCTGCGGGACCTCCTCGGACGTCCGGCGGCGCCCGGTGACCGCGGACCGAGGGCACGGGACGCCGTGCTCGTCGTCGTCCTGGTGGGCGCGGCGGTCCTGGAGGGCACCCTGCGTCCCGACCTCGCGTGGCCGGTGGTGTCGACGCTCGTCGCGGTCGCCCTCGTGGCGACCCTGCCGTGGCGACGCAGCCGCCCGCTGCTCGTCGTGGCGCTGACGACGCTCGTGAGCGCCGGGTTCCAGGTCGCCCAGGCCGTCGCGGGCACCGGGCCCGACGGGCTCGTGACGATGCTCGCCGTGCTCCTCGCGCCGTACGCCCTCTTCCGCTGGGGCTCGGGCCGCGACCGGCTGCTCGGCGGGACGATCCTCGCGGGCAGTCTCGTCCTCTCGGTCACGCTCGGTGGCGAGGGCCTCACGGGAGCGATCGCCGGGTTCGCCTTCCTCGGTGGCGCGTGCCTCGTGGGGGCGTTCCGGCGCGAGCGGGTCGCGGCGCGCACGAGCCAGCTCGACGCGGTCCGTGCCGCGGAGCGGGAGTCGCTCGCCCGCGACCTGCACGACACGGTCGCGCACCACGTCTCGGCCATCGCGATCCGCGCGCAGGTGGCGGCGACACATCCCGACGACGCGCCCCGGGTCACCGAGTCGCTGGACGTCATCGAAAGAGAGGCGCAGGCCGTGCTCACCGACATGCGCTCTCTCGTCCGCCAGCTCCGCACGCCCGCCGACCTCGAGCCGTCGCCCGGCCTGGCAGACCTGGCGTCCCTCGCCGATCCGGGCCCTCCCACCGTGACCGTGCGCCTCGACGACGCCGCGAGCCCGCCCGACATCGTCGCGTCGAGCCTCTTCCGCATCGCGCAGGAGGCCGTCACCAACGCGCGCCGTCACGCCCGCGGTGCCACCACGATCGACGTGAGGGTCACCGCCGACACCGCGGCGGTGGAGCTCGTCGTCCGCGACGACGGTGCCGGCTCCCGCGCACCGCTCGGGCAGGGGCACGGGCTGCAGGGGATCTCCGAGCGTGCCGCGCTCCTCGGCGGGGAGGTCGTGGCGGGCCCCGATCCCGACGGCGGGTGGACGGTCCGCGCCCTGCTCCCCCAGCGGCACGGCGCATGATCCGCGTCCTCGTCGCGGACGACCAGGAACCGGTGCGCACCGGTCTGCGGATGCTGCTCGACGCGCAGCCCGGGATCGAGGTGGTCGGCGAGGCCTCCGACGGCGCGGAGGCGGTGAAGCTCGCGCGGGAGGTGCGGCCCGACGTCGCGCTGCTCGACATCCGGATGCCTCGCCTCGACGGCATCGAGGCGACCGCGCTGCTCGCCGGCCCGGACGTCGCCGACCCGCTCGCCGTCGTCGTCATCACCACGTTCGACCTCGACGAGTACGTCTACGGAGCGCTGCGCGCCGGCGCGAAGGGGTTCCTGCTCAAGGGCGCGAGCCCGCACCTGCTCGTCGAGGCGCTGCACGCCGCCGCGAGCGGCGACGCGCTGATCTCCCCGCGCGTCACGACGCGGCTGCTGGCCGAGTTCGCGCGGCCGTCGCGGCGGCCTCGTCAGCCCGTGGCACCGCTGAGCGAGCGCGAGGAGCAGGTGCTCGCGCTGCTCGCGTCGGGCCTGACCAACGACGAGATCGGCGCCCGCCTCTACCTCTCGCGCGGCACGATCAAGACCCACATCGGCGGCATCCTCACCAAGCTCGGGGTGCGCAACCGCGTCGAGGCGGCGGTGTGGGCCTACGAGTCGGGCCGTCACCCGCGCGGGTAGTCGCGCTCCGGATCACCGCGCACGGTCGGGGCGACGGGTCCTGGACCCGTCACCCCGACCGCCGCGTGCTCGATGTCAGCAGGTCTGCGCGGGGTGCGCCACCTCCTGCGTCGTGCGCTGCCCACCGCCGGCCGGCACGGCCGTGACGGTGACGCTGCCCGCCTCGACGGTCTTCGCGCGGGCGGAGAACGACTGGTAGCCGTTCTTGCCGTCGGTGACCCCGGAGAAGGTCTTCGTGCCGAACGGTGTCGTGACGCCGACGTCGAGCGGCCCGGTCCCGACGTTCGTCGCACGCACCGCGACGTAGGCCGTCCCGGCGACGCACCGGGTCTGGACGTCCACGCGGACCTCCGGAGCCTGGGGCGTGGCCGCGATCAGAGCGCTCAGGGCGCTGGCCTGGGCGCGCCAGTCGAAGACGTTCGGGTGCTCGGCGGACTCGCCGCCGGCCCAGCGCACGCCGAGCCGGTCGCCCGCCGCCCGGTCCTGCGACCAGATGGTCGCCGCCTGCCGGTCCACGAACGCCTGGTGCTCCTCGGAGCCCGTCGTGTCGTTCAGGTCCATGAAGTACCGCATGAACACGCCCTTGAACTGCTTGCCGTTGTCGTCGCACGTGCGGTCGAGCGCGTCGCAGCTCTCGGTCAGCACGCCGTCGACGACGAGCGCGTCCGAGGCCAGGGCCGCGTCCGCGAGCCGCTCGGCGGTCTCCAGGGGCTCCGCGTCACCGGTGGCACGGTGGAGCTCCAGGCCGGCGCCGATGGCGAGGCCCTGGTTGTAGCTCCACACGGTGCCGCCGTTGTTGCGGCAGTCGCCCGTGAGGCCGTCGTTGACCAGACCCTCGGCGTTGATCATCCCGCTCGCGGTGAGCCAGTCCCACCCGGTCTGCGAGCGCTCGAGCCACGTCGTGTCCCCGTCGATGCGGTTGTGCAGCTCGGCGGCGAGCCGGACGTACAGTCCGTTCGTCACGGCGTTCTTGTAGGTCCGCTCCGCGTCCCACCACACGCCGCCGCCGCACGTGCTCTCGTCCCAGTACCCGTGGACGTAGTCGGCGATCGTGACCCCCATGTCGAGGTACTTCTGGTCCCCGGTCAGGTCGTACGCCGCGACCCAGGTGAGGCCCCACCAGGCGGCGTCGTCGATCGCGCGGCTCGTGAAGTTGCCCAGCAGCTCGTCGCCCGACATCTCGCCTGCCGGGAACGGCGCCTTGTTCCGCTCGAACGTCCGGTCCACCTGCTGCAGGTAGCTCCGGTCGCCCGTGCGGCTCATGTAGTCGATGACGGTGTTCGTCGCGACGGCGGAGTTCCACCAGCTCGACGGCCACCACGCCTTCTCGGGGTCGTAGTCGCTCATGAGGGTGCTCACCGCGCTCGCGGCCCGCTGCGCCGCGGGCGGGTTCTCGACGAGCGCGACGACGAGCGGCAGCAGCACCTCACGGGCGTGGTCGCTCACCTCGGCCGGCGCGGCGTCGGCGATGGTGCCGCGCAGGGTCGCGAGCGTCCCGGCCAGCGCGTCGGCGTGCGCGCCGTCGAGCTGCTCCTGGGCGGTGTCGACCAGTTCGACGAGCGTCTGCGCGGTCGCGTCGGCGACGTCACCGCTGCGCTGCAGGGCCCCGACCTGGGCACGGATCTCGTCCAGGCCCGTGCCCGCGGAGAGCCACTGCGACAGGAGCAGCGTGAGCTCGGCCCGCGTCTCGTCGTCGAGCTCCGAGGCGACCGTGGTGTCGACCGCCGCACGCAGCGCGCGAAGCTGCGCCACCACGCTTGCGGCGTCGTGCGCGTCCTGCGCCTCCTGCGCCGCGTCGACGATCGCCCCGAGCCGCTCCGCGGTGCCCGCCGGGATGCGGCCGGCTCCGAGAGCGGCGTCGATCGCGTCGGCGAGCTCGCTCACCTTCGGGGTGTGCGCGAGAAGCTCGACCTCCGAGATCGTCGCCGCACCGCCCGTCGATGCGGTGACCTGCAGCCGGTAGTGCCGGTACACCTGCGGGTCGGCGATCGAGAACGCGCGCGTCTCGCGACGGTTCGCGAACGACTGGTCCGTGCGCTCGTCGAGCGTCGTCCAGGTCTCGCCGTCCGTCGAGCCCTCGAGCGTCCACGCCGTGGGGTCCGCGCCGTCGGCCGCGGCCGACGTGAGCGTGTACATCCGCGCCCGCGCCGTGGTGCCGGTGAGCTCGTACGTGACCGGCGCCGAGCCGATCGCGAGCTCGGTCGAGGACGTGTCGTCGAACAGCGCCGCGCCGTCCGCGCCCTCGTCGCCCGTCGTGGCCTTGCCCGACCGCGCGACGTCCGCGAGCGGGTCGGGCAGGTCGTCGCCCTGCGTGATGGACGGCGGGGCGTCGTCCGCGCCGGTGCCCCATGCGGACGGCGTCGGGCCCATGTCGAAGACGATCGTGCCGCCGTCGGCGAGCTGCTCGTGCGTGAGGTGGGTGGCCGACTGCTCGACGCCGTTCACCGTCACGCCCTGGACGTAGATGTTCTCCGCGCTGTTCTGGGGCGCGTCGATCACCAGGTCCTTGCCGTTCTCGAGGTGGATCGTCGCCTGCGTGAACAGCGGCGAGCCGATGACGTACGACGGGCTGCCCATCTGCAGCGGGTAGAAGCCCAGCGCGCTGAACAGCCACCACGCCGACATCTCGCCGTTGTCCTCGTCGCCCGGGTAGCCCTGGCCGATGTCGTTGCCCGTGAACGAGCGGGCCATCGCGGTGCGCACGGTCTCGGCCGTCTTCGAGGGCTCGCCCGCGAAGGCGTACATGTACGGGATGTGGTGCGCGACCTGGTTGCTCAGGCCCCACTGGCCCTGGCGGACCGCCTTGGCCTCGCGCATCTCGTGGATCACGCCGCCGTACGAGCCCGGCTTGGACGCCGTCTCCGGCGTGGCGAAGAACTCGTCGAGCTTCGCGCCGAGGGCGTCCGTGCCGCCGAGCAGGTTCGCGAGGCCCCGACCGTCCTGGACCGCGTGGAACGCGAAGTTCCAGCCGTCGGTCTCGGTGAACTCGTTGCCCCAGACCTCGGGGTCGAAGTCCGCCGCGGACTGGGCCCACGAGCCGTCCTCCTCGCGGCCCCGCAGGAAGCCCGTGGCCGGGTCGAACAGCGTCGCGTAGTTCAGCGCCCGGTTCAGGTAGTACTCGTAGTTGTCCGCGTACTCCTGATGGCGCGGGTCGTCGTCGCCGCTCGTGTCGAGCAGCTTCTTCGACATCGTCGCGATGCCGTAGTCGTTGAGGTAGTCCTCGAGCGACCACGACGCGCTCTCGTGCGTCGACGTCGGCGTGTAGCCGAGGAACGTGGCGGGGTCGAGGCCCTTGCGACCCACGCTCGCGCTCGGGGGCGCGGTCGAGGCGTTCTTCAGCGCGGCGTCGTACGCGCCCTGAACGTCGATGCCCGGGACGTCCTTGAGGTAGGCATCGGCGAACGCGACGTCCGAGCTCGTGCCCGTCATGCTGTCCGCGTAGCCGGGCGCGGACCAGCGCGAGACCCAGCCGCCGTCCTCGTACTGCTGGACGAACCCGTTGACCATCTCCCCCGCCTCGCTCGGGTAGAGCAGCGAGTAGGCCGGCCAGGCGGTGCGGTAGGTGTCCCAGAAGCCGTTGTTGACGAAGACCTTGCCGTCCTCGATGCGCGCGCCGGTCGTCGTCGCCGTCGTCCCTTCGGGCGCGGGATTGTTCGACGCGGAGGACTGCACGACGTGCCGGTAGACCGGGTCCGCCGCCGTGCCCGTGTTCTCGTGGCCCGAGTTCGGGTAGAGGTTCAGGCGGTACAGGTTGGAGTAGAGCGAGGTGAGCGTGTCGTGGTCCGCGCCCTCGACCTCGATGACGTCGAGCGCGTCGTCCCACAGGTCCTGCGCGCGGTCCTTCACCGTGTCGAAGGTGTCGTCCACGGCGATCTCCAGGTCGAGGTTGTGCTGCGCCTGCTCGACGCTCATGAGCGACGTCGCGAGGCGCAGCGTCACGACCTTGTCGTCGGACGTGTCGAACTTGAGGTAGCCCGTGACGTCGCCGCCACCGCCGCCCGTGAGCTTCCCGCTGCCGGTGACCGGCCGGTCGACCTCGCCGTAGACGAACATGCGCGTCATGCCGGCCGAGCTGCCCGGCGTGCTGACGTCGGTGTAGCCGGAGACCACGCCGTCCTCGGCGTCGAGGGTGAGCCCGCCGTCGTCCTTCACGTTGTCGAAGACGAGGTTCGACGCGTCACCGGTGAACGTGAACCGCAGCATCGCCGCGTGGTCGGTCGGCGCGATCTCGGTGCGCATGCCGTTGTCGAAGGTCACGCCGTAGTAGTGGGCCTGGGCGACCTCGGCGTCGTGGCTGAAGGTCAGCGCGCGCCGCGACCGGTTCGCGTCCGGGGTCCCGGTCGCCGCGGACGGCATCACCTGGAACGTCTGCCGGTCGCCCATCCACGGGCTCGGCTCGTGGCTGAGCGAGAACGCCTGGATCGACGGGCGGTTCTGCTCGTCGTTGCCCTTCTGGTACTGGTACAGCCAGCGGTTCGTGCCCGCGTCCGTCGCGGGGGTCCAGAAGTTGAAGCCGTGCGGCACGGCGGTCGCGGGGATGTTGTTGCCCCGCGAGAAGTCGCCGCTGGAGTTCGTGCCGCGCGTGGTGACGACGTAGTCGGACGGGCGCTGCGCCGTCGGCTCCTCCGGGTCGGCCGTGACCTCGACGTCGTCGATCCAGCCGCTGAAGTCCGCCGGTCCGGCCGGGTTGTCGTAGCCGACGAGGATCCGGTCGATCGTCCGGCCCGCCGCGACGTCGCCGATGCGGGACGTCACGGAGTTCCACTCGTTGACGTAGAGCGCCTTGCCGTCGCCCTGGCCCTGCGGGCTCAGGGCCACGCCGCGGGAGTCGACGGCGGCGAGCTCGCTCAGGTACGTGCCGTCCGTGAACGCGAGGTCGACGGCGGCGTAGGTGCTCGCGTAGGCGAGGTCGTTCTCCGACGCCTCGGGGAAGATCATGTACGACAGCTCGGTGTCCTCGCCGACGGGGACGTCAACGTCCAGCACCTTGTCGTAGGCGAAGCCGCGTCCGTCCGCCGTCTGGCTGCCGGCGTAGTGCAGCGCGCCCGTGCCCGTCCAGCCGACCTCCGACCGCGAGTTGTACGCCGCGCTCGGGCCGGACCCGACCTCGGCGGTCATGTTCGTGTCCGCGAGAGCCTCGGTTGCGAGCTGCAACTCGGCGAGCTGGGTGCCGTCGCTCCCGCTGTTGGACGTGATGTCGAGCCGGTAGAAGCGGTACGCACCCGGCGTCGCGACGGTGTACCCGCGCGTCTGGAAGCGCTCCGAGAAGGTCTGGTTGCCGCGCGTGTCCAGCGTCGTCCAGGACGTCCCGTCCACGGAGCCCTCGAGCTTCCAGGCGCGCGGGTCGCGGCCCGGGGCGTCGTTCGCGGAGGACAGCGCGTACGCCTTGACGGTCGTCGCCGCGTCGAGCTCGTAGGTGATCCGCGCGGTGCGCGCGCCCGCGAGCCACTTGGTCGCGACGTCGCCGTCGGCGAGCTTGTCCGCCGACTCGTTCGGCGGGTTCTCGTTGTTGGCCGTGACGTTCACGACCTGGTCGGTCACGTCGCCCGGGAAGTCGACCGTCCCGGGGGTCAGGCGGCGGACCGACGTGCCGGAGATGACGGCGTCCACGGCCGCGGCGTCGTGCGTGCGGATCTGGAACTGCGGGGTGCCGCCGCCCGTGGCGGGGCGCGCGAAGTCGACGGTGACGGTCCGCGGCTCGTCCGTCAGCGTCACGTACTCGCCGCCGACGTCGGAGCCGCCGCTGTAGACGTTGAGGAACACCTTGCCCGACCCCGTCAGGGTCGCCTGGGCGCGCATCGTGACGCCGCGCTCGAGCGTCGGCATGGGCACCTGCACCCACGTCTCGCCCTCCGCCTCCATCGCCCAGTGCTGGGCGGGGTCGCCGTCGGCGGTCGTCGCGTCCTCGAGCGTCCCGGGCACCGAGCCCACGCCGTTCTGGAACGGGCCCTCCCACGCGAGCTCGTCCGTCGCGCCGCCGAGCGCGTCGTCACCGCTGGGCGTGCTCGGGCTGCGCTCGAGCACGGAGGTGCCCACGACGCCGTCGACCCGCGGGCCACCGGGGCCGGCCTCCGGCGTGCTCGTCCAGTCGAGCGGCTGGTCGCCGGACTCGAAGGACGTCGAGAAGTCGCCCGGCTCGGCCGGGTCGGCGGGCGCCGCGTGCGCGGCGACCGATCCGGCGACGAGCGTCGTGCCGCTGAGCAGCAGGCTGAGGGCGACGGTCGCGGCGGTCGCCCGGCCGGCGTTCTCCCGGAGCAGACGTGGGTGCGTTCTGTGAAGTGACATCGATGTCCTTCGGTGGAGGGCGGGCGGCGGTGCTCGCAGATATGACAGCGCTGACACACGAGACGGTGCCAGACGATCGGGAGGGCGTCAAGAGATGCGGGCTGCGCCACGCCGGACGGGCGCGACGGCGGGACCAACCTAGAAGAGCGGCCACGGGACGGGTGGCATGCCCGCTTCCGGGTGGGGGAAGCGCGCCGCTGCGAGCAGCCGGTCGCAGCGGGCGGCGAGCGCGAACATCTCGTCGTGCGATAGCAGCCCGTCCAGCCGACGACCGAGGTCGCCGTCGAGGTCTGTGCCGAGGTCCGCCCGGAGCCGCGTGACGCCGTCCAGCTCGTCGGCGTCGAGGCTCGCCCCGACCCAGCCCCACAGCACGGTCCGCAGCTTCGGCTCGACGTGGAACGTCACACCGTGGTCGACGCCGAGGCGTCGCCCGTCCGCGAGCGGCAGGACGTGGCCGCCCTTGCGGTCGGCGTTGTTCGCCACGGCGTCGAACACGGCCATGCGGCGCAGCGCCGCGGAGTCCTCGTGCACCAGGGCCACCGGCCGGTCGTCCTCGTCGACGCCCTCCAGCACCGTCCGCACGCCGTCCTTCGGCACCTCGTCGGTCGGCACGACGTCGACCGGAGACTGCGTCCCGTCGATCTCCTGCCAGAGCTGCACCATGCCCGGACCCATCGGCCCGTCGCGCAGCCACGTGCGCGGCACGATCCCCCAGCCGAGCGCCTCCGAGACGAGGTACGCGGCGACCTCCCGGCCGGCCAGGGTGCCGTCCGGGAAGTCCCACAACGGGTTCTCCCCCGCGATCGGCTTGTAGACCACGTCGACGTCCCCGATCCGGGCGCGGAACGTGGCGTTCGAGGCGACGCGGATGCGTCCGACGATCTCGAGCGACGCCTCGCTGAGATCGACGTGCGGCGACGTCACGCCTCGTCGGGCAGCGCGCACTCGTGCCCGTCGGCGTCCATCGGCTGACCGCACCGGGGGCAGAGCGGGCGGCCGGAGCCCACGACGACGCGGGTGCGCTGGGCGAACGCGCGCGCCGTTCCGACGGGCATCTTGAGCAGAAGCACCTCGGCGGGCTCGGGCTCGTCGTCCTCCTGGTCGGGGTCGCCCTCCACGAGCGGGTACGCCTCGACGACGACCTGCGCCGTGCGGGGGTCCCAGCTGAGCCGCATCGAGCCGGCGCGGAACTCCTCCTCGACGGGTTGGTCGAGGGGGTCGTTGTCGATCAGCTCCGCGGGCACGTCGGCGGGGATGGTGTACCGGTTGTCGGGGTCCGCCATCAGCTCGTCGAGCAGGCGCTGGATGGTCTCGGCGAGGACGGCGGACTGCTCCTTCTCGAGAGCGACGCTGGCCGTGCGGGTGCCCGAGCGGGCCTGGAGGTAGAAGGTGCGGGACCCGGGCATACCGACGGTCCCGACGACGACGCGGTCGGGCCAGTCGAACTCGTGGACGAGAGTGGGCATGCGACCACTCTACGAGCGCTCGCGCCCTCCGTCAGGACGGCTTCCGGTCGTTGGTCACGACGGCTGGAGGTAGCTCGTCAGGATGCCGACGGGTCGCTTGAGTCGGTTGCCTCGCTCGGGTCGTCGGGCTGTCCCGGACCTGCGCCTCCCCCGACCGGCGCGTCGCCGGCCGGAGCGACCGTGCGCAGCCACGCAAGGTCCCCGGCGTCGGTGTTGGTGGCCACCACCTCCGGCCGGTGCTTCCCGTACCGCACGATCGAGATCGACGCCGGGCCGACGACGATCCGCTGGAACAGGTCCAGGTGCATCCCCAATGCGTCCGCGAGCACGGACTTGATGACGTCACCGTGCGAGACGGCCGCCCAGACCGCATCGGCCCCATGCTGCGCCTCGACTTCCGCGTCGTGCCGTCTGATGGCGGCGACGCCCCGGGCCTGCATCTCCGCGAGCGACTCGCCGCCCGGGAACGCGGCGGCCGACGGCTGCGTCTGCACCACCTTCCACAGCGGCTCACCGGCGAGGTCCTTGAGCGCGCGCCCCTGCCACTGGCCGTAGTCGCACTCGGTGATGCCGTGCTCGACGACCGACTCAGGCGCCGCCGACTGGTGCTCGACGAGCGCTCGCGCGGTCTGGCGGCAGCGTCCCAGTGGGCTGGTCACCACGCGGGCCAGCGGTACACCGGCCATGCGCTCGGCCGCTCGGACTGCCTGGTCACCCCCGACGACGTCCAACCGGACTCCGCCCGCGCGACCGGCGAGGACGCCACCTGCGTTCGCGGTCGTGCGGCCATGGCGGACAAGGAGGAGCGTGGGCATGCCGTGAGCCTAGGTTGCTTCCGCGCCACTAGCGCATGACTGAGTCGCCCCCGCGTGTCCGGGGACCTGATCCTTGGAAGGGTGATGGTCATGGCACGTCCCTCGAAGTACCCTCCGGAATTGCGGAGCGTGCAGTGCGGATGGTCGGCGAGGTGCGACCGAACTACGGCACGGAGTACGAGGCGACCCGGGAGGTCGCCCACAAGTTCGGGATCGGTTCGATCGAGACGCTGCGGCAGTGGGTCCGGCGCGCGCAGGTCGACGCGGGCAAGCCGGGGGTCACGTCGGAGGAGACTACTGCCCCCGCTCAGAAACCTCGGCGACTCCTACGACAACGCCCTGATCGAGACGTTCTAGGACCGCATGCCGACTGGGCTCCCAACCGCCCATGCTGGACACCCGAGTCGAGCTCGCCAACGCGATCTTCGACTACATCGAGGGCTTCCACAACCGCTGCCGGCGCAACTCCGCGCTCCGCTGGGCCACACCCGAAGATTTCGAGAACACCACCCGCCAGCAGCCCGGTTCCTCAACGCTGAGCCCGTCGAACCGGGTCAGGATCGACCAGTTCGGGACGGCCGGTCAGGCTCCATCGCAGACCGTCAACGAGTAGACGTAGGCGGAGCACGACACAGCGCCAGCCGTACGACACACGTTCGGCTGCCACGAGTGCCCGCAGACCTTCAGGTAACGTCCATGCCCGTGAGCAACATCTATGACCACTTGCGAGGGCTCGGTGAAAGGCTCGTCAAGCTGGGGATCGAGAACGTCGAGGAACTCGTCAGCCTGAACGAGAGACAGTTGCTCGCGCTGCCAGGTATCGGAGAGAAGGCCCTTGCCAAGATCGTGGACGCGCTCGCTGCCGAGAACCGGAAGTTAGCACTCGACCCGTACGCCGCGTACGAGTGCGCCCGGCACTTCGCGCCGGCCAGGGACGCCGAATTGCGGTTGTACTTTCTGTGCGGTGAGTGCAGGAACAACTTTGCGTTCAGCGCTTTCGGCGGCCGAGAACCTGAGTGGGTGTCGACCGAGAGGCTCGAAGGATTCTGCGGGAACTGCAACGAGCTCAAGCCCGTGCGGCTGGCACAGTGGTTCCTCTGTGGGACGTGCGATCGGGTCATGCGCTCTATTGGCAGGGGACTCGCGGCGGTCAGGTACGTTGAGATGTCGTGGACGAGTGCGTTCGGCTCAGGCGGAGCACGCCTCATCGAGACTGACCCCATCATGCTTCAGCAGCGTGGCAGACGATCTGACCCCGACCGAGTCGCGGCGGCGGACTTCGTGGTCCCCATGGAGGACGGAACGTCAATGCTTGGAATCGAATTGAAGAGTGGCCGGGGTGCCCTTCCGCGCGGCGGAGTGGGCGCCGCAATGTCCCAGTTCCAGCTCGACACGACCGATTGTGACGACATCGCCGCCGCCGCCACCGCTATTGGTGCTCCTGTTTATCTTGTGCACGCGCAGGTTATCGGTCGAGCGTCCGCGCCGACCGAACGCTACATCGGAGTCGGCCTTTGGTTCGCACGACCCTGGGACATGCTGCTCAACCTTGAGAGCGTGCGTCAGCGACCTCGCGAGACTAGGGATGCTGCCTACTTCAAGCCGCGGATGTTCAGCCCGTTCTCCGAGTTCGCGACGTATCTCGCGAACGACTTCGATGACGATGTCGCTCGGATGGCATCACAGGGCTTCCCAGCCCTTTACGAGCGATGAGTTTCCGGCGCCGCCCGGCTCATCATACGGTCCCAGGAATCGGGTGCCGTTGAAATGTACCATGTGATCGGGCGCGTCGGCGCACCAGGCGTCCGTCTCCCAGGCGAGGTCTGCAAGGTATCCGCGCATCGTCGCACGGTCGGGAAAGCATGAGATGTAGACGAGCCCAACATTCGCACTGCCAAAAAGTTCGGCGAGCTCAGCGTGACGCTTCGAGTCCACTGGGCCGTGTGACGACGCGGCCTCTGCAAGCACAAGCCAGCCGAGGTCTGGCATATGAACGATCATGTCCGGGAACTTCCCATGCTGATCGAGAATCACGCCAAGCGCTGCCAAGCCCGAAACGTCATAGATGGCGTCCTTATCCGCGTCGCCAAGGTAGAGGACCGTGCCGCCAGGTGTGAATCGTGGACAGAACTCCTCAACCATCGCTTTTAGAAGCACGTTCTGGCCACCCGGTGAGAGCGTGACGGCGTCTCCGTTTGGCAACACGACGGGTACACGGTGGAGCTCCCGCGCCGCTGCGTACGCGGCTACCTGCCCTGGCAGCTCTTCAAGATAGGCCGCGAGTGCAGGCAAGGCGGTCGACCTACCCCACTGTCTGATCACCTGGAGCGCCGCTGGAGCGATGCGGTAGTTCGCCTTCGGAGAGTTCACAGCGCGCGACGGGTCGTCCGCGTTGTACTCCACGAGGCCTGCCGCGACGAACTGGTGCAGCGTGAACCGTCGTACCGTCTCGCGGGTATTCGGCTTCCAGACCGTCCCCCAGTCGTTCGCGACGGCAGACATGATCTCGACGGTTCGAAACGACTCGTTCGTGGCTGCGCCCCACTGACTCGCTCTCGTGAGCCCAAGCAGCGCAAGGAGGATCAGCGCGGAGCGTTCATTCGAGCGTTCGTTGTCGAACCCGAATGCCGCGAGTAGCGCTCGCGCGCCGGCAACGGTCGCCTCTGTGGTCAGAGTCACGAATATGCCAGCTCAATCACCGAGGACATCCTGGACGAGCTTGTCAACGAGTTGTTGGTCGAGGAGGTCACCGCTGGGGAGTGCACGGCCCAACTCAACCAGATGATCTCTGCTTGGGAAAGGTAGGGCGCGCAGATCACCCGCATTGACCTGAGTGTGGCCGGAAAACGTGCGAAAGACCTGGTCCAGCTGGGTCGAGTTAAGCCAGACCATTAGTCCCCGCGCCAGATCGGAGTCAATCCCACGCTTCCGCTCATGCAAGTAGTTCGTCTTATTGTCGAACGCAACTGGCCCGGGCGCGTCCCACACGCCGGCAACGACACGCCGCGGTTCCTCCTTGGCGGAAAACCGCCGGATCAGGACGTATGCGCCCTCTGGAACAAGCCATTTTGCCGCCACCGGATCTGAAGCCCGGTAATACTGAGGCTTGCTGACCTCGGCCCGAGGGTGCTCGACCGAGCCCCCACGGATGTTCCCCTGGTAGACCATCGGTGCTGCTCCAGGCTCTCGGTCGTGCGTGAGCCACGACCGTGCGCGGAAGTCGACGACGCGGCCGGTGCTCGCTGTGATGCCGAGGTCCGCGAGTGTGTAGGTGGCCGCGGCCGGAATCGTGATCGCACCGTCGGTGAAACGAATGAACCGGTGAGGATCACTGGGTTCAACCACGACGTCGAACGGTACGATCTGCGACACCACGTCGTCCGCGTGACCTACGGAAACCGACAGGTTGACGCTTACTGACTCTCGCCCGCGTGTGCCGCTGACGATGACGTTCTCCTGGAGCACGCCTGCGTCAGAGAACACTGTTGACCGACTCTCAAACACGTGAAGCCTATCAATGCCCAGGTGCAACAGCAGCCACACACGGAAAGGCTCGAAGTAGGTTCCGTTCGCCCATGAACGCGGCACGATCGCGACGCACTGACCGCCTGGTCGAAGCGCGCGCACGCCAAGGGCCCAGAACGCGGCGTAGAGGTTCGGCACGTCGACGATCGAGCGCGCGACCGCACGACGGTTAGGATCAGACGCCGCGAGTTTGCCGTACGGGGGATTCTGGATCACCAGATCGAATGGCTCGGCTAAGCGAGGATCACCACTTGTTGCGAGTGTAATGAAATCGCCCACCACCAGTTCGACGGTGACTCCGTCCTGCTCGCAGAGCTCCGTCAGGGTCTCAGTGAGCATCGGGATCACGGAAGCGTCGATCTCAACAGCGACCACGTGGATCACAACGTCGGGTCGCTCGCGCCGGAGTCGCTCAACTGCGGCCACCGTGAGGCTACCAACTCCGGCGCCCGGGTCGAGCAACCGCACGACGGCCGGTAGCACGCCGAGATTCGCGAGCGACGCGACCAGGTCCGAGGCGGCCGACGGAGTAAAGAACTGTCCGAGCCGCGCCTGCTCCTGCGCGTCGAGCGAGAGCAGCGCATCTCGTCGCCGCATCTCTGTGCGTTCAGTCAAGGTCACGCCTGAAGGTTACGCGGCGCCGGTGACATCCCGGGGGAACCTGCCGGGAACGCACCCGCGGCCAACGCATCCGTAACACCCACGACCGCGTGTGCACCGACCGCATCGTCCCGTCGGCACCGTATCGTTGCGCCACGCCAGCCACCTGCACCACATCGGAGTCGGCAGAACCTACGCCGGAACCTACGTCCTGCTGCTCGTCCAGGACCTCGACATCCGCATCATCGACGCCACCACCGGCGAACTCCTGCGCGAGCTCGTCCTCGACCCCACCAAGGACTACCAAGGCACCGGACGCCCACCCGGACCCGCACCCGGAAAGCAGAAAGCCGGACCTACAAAAACGTAGGTCCGGCTATCCGGGATGTCCTGCGACATCACACGGTCGGGCTGACAGTGTCCTGGCTCAGGACATCGGAATGGGGTGTCTCACGACATCGGAATACCGATGTCTCGGGACATCGGCATGGCTGAGCGCGGCCTGACGCCGACTGGCAGGACGCTGCGTCA
>NZ_JBZGBZ010000007.1:0-375619 GCF_059159985.1 Cellulosimicrobium sp. BMG9.23 | reverse complement strand
CCCCCGCTACACATGAAGGGCCCTGATCAGCAGACACGCTGATCGGGGCCCTTCGCTTTGCCCGCCGGATCGTCGATGCGGTGTGTCGTGGGGCTGAGGTCCAGCTCGGTGAGGGTCGGGGTCTGATGGGTCACCCAGGCGTGCTATATGGTCAGCCATATAACTCTCCAGAAGGGCGCACCATGGCCATGACCAGTGTCGATCTCGACCCCCGCCTCATCGAGCGTGCCCGCGAGCTCACGGGAGAGCGGTCGAACCGCGCCGTCCTCGACCTTGCGTTGCGTCGCCTCATCGCCTCGAAGCAGAAGGGCGCGATGATCGACGGCATCGCCGGACTCGCCGACCTCCCGGAGGGCCTCGACGCTCCCGTCGTGCGCCCCGCCGAGTCCTCGTGACGGACTACCTCGTCGACAACTCCGTGTGGGCCAGGCTCGCTTCCGGTGACGAGGCCATCACCGCGCGCCTGCGGCGCGTCGAGCGCGCCCCCGCTGACCTGTTCGTCACCTGCCCGCCGCAGGTGCTCGGGTTCTGCCACAGCGCGAGGACGCCCGAGGAGCACGCGCGCTACCGCGAGCAGATCTCCCTGGGCTTTCCGCTCGAGCGCGCGCCCGACGAGTCCCTCGTCCTCGACATCCAGGTCGCGCTCTGGGGTTCCGGGCTCGTCCGCTCCGCCGGGGCGGTCGACATCCTCATCGCGGCCTACGCCATCGTCAACGGTGCGATCGTGCTCACCGCCGATCATGACTTCGACCACATCGCCCGAGTGAGCGAGCTGCAGCACGAATACGTGGCCCCGACGGCATGACGCCGGCGTCTCGCTGCCGTGCGACGTGGGCCGTGGTGTGACGCGGCCCACCTGGCCGGGGAGCGTCCGGGGGAAGCCGTGCCGGCGGGTCGGCGTTATCGTCAGTGGCCGGCGCCCGTCCCGCGGGCGCCCGACATCCGGAAGGTCACCATGCGCCGTCTGCGTCTTCGTACCCGTCCCGCACTCCTCGCCGCGATCGCGGCGACCGCGACGCTGACCCTCGCGGCCTGTTCGTCCGGCGGCACGGACGGTGGCGAGAGCGCCGCACCGGGGGACGCCGCGTCGTCGGGCGACACCACCTGCGAGGCCGGCGCGCTGCCGACGCTGACCGACGGCGTGCTGACCGTCGGAGCGGGCGAGCCCTACTCGCCCTGGTACGTCGGGGAGCCGGAGTCCGGCGAGGGCTTCGAGTCCGCGCTGATCTACGCGGTCGCCGACCGCCTCGGCTACGCGGCCGAGGACGTCCGGTGGGAGACGGTGACGTTCGAGCAGATCGTCAGCCCCGCCGTGAAGCCGTTCGACGTCGCGGCGTACCAGACGTCGATCACCGACGAGCGCAAGCAGGCCGTCGACTTCTCGAGCCCGTACCTCACGACCCGGCAGGGCGTCATCGTCATGGAGGACGGCCCGTACGCGGACGCGACGAGCCTCGCCGACCTCGAGGGCGCGCGCATCGGCGTGACGGCCGCGCAGACGAGCCTCACGCTCTCGGAGGCGGCGTTCGGCGAGGACGCCGACATCTCGCCCTACAGCGCCGCGGGGGACGGCATGCAGGCGCTGCAGTCCGGGACGATCGACGCGATGGTCATGGACGTCGACCAGGGCATGGCCGCCTCCACCGAGTACTTCCCCGACTCGGCGGTCATCGGCACGCTCCCGGACGAGGGTGTGGTCGAGCAGTACGGCCTCGTGCTCGACGTCGGCTCCCCGCTCACCGACTGCGTGTCGCAGGCGGTCGACGCGCTCGAGGAGGACGGCACGCTCGCCGAGCTGCGCACGACGTGGCTGAAGTCGGACGACGTCCCCGTCCTCGAGTGAGCGCGACGTGACCGTGCCCGACGGCGCCGCCTCGCCCGGGCGGCAGGACGCGCCGCGCGAGGCGGTCGCCGACGCGTGGTCGCCCTCCCCGCTCGCGCTCGACCGCGCCGCGTTCCGGCGCGCGCAGCGGCGACGTTCGGCGCTCGTCGCGCTCGTGAGCACCGTGATCGTCGTCGCGACGGTCGTGCTCGTCGTCGTGAACGCTCCGGGATGGGAGCGGGCCCGGACGGCGTTCTTCGACCCGGCGACGGCGTGGGAGTCGCTGCCCGCGATCCTCGAAGGGCTGTGGCTCAACCTGCGCGTGTGGGTCGCCGCCGGCGTGATCGGGACGGTCCTCGGTCTGGGACTCGCGATCGCGCGCACGAGCCGCATCCCGGCGCTGTTCCCGCTGCGTGCCTTCGCTATCGGCTACGTCGACCTGTTCCGCGGCGTCCCGCTGCTGCTGGTCCTGCTGCTCGTCGGGTTCGGGCTCCCGGCGCTGCGCCTGCCGTGGCTGCCGTCCTCGGGTGCGTTCCTCGGGGCGCTCGCGATCGTCCTCACCTACACCGCGTACATCGCGGAGGTGTTCCGGGCGGGCATCGAGTCGGTGCACCCGTCGCAGGTGGCGGCGGCGCGCTCGCTCGGCCTCACGCGCGTACAGACGACGCGGCGCGTGGTGCTTCCGCAGGCGCTGCGCAACATCACGGCGCCGCTCGCGAACAACCTGGTCGCGCTCCAGAAGGACTCCGGGCTCATCTCGGTGCTCGGCGCCGTCGACGCGATCCGCGCCGCGCAGATCGCGACGACGGGCAGCTACAACTTCACGCCGTACGTCGTCGCGGGCGTGCTGTTCTTCCTCGTGTCGTTCCCGCTCACGCGCGCGGTCGACGCCTACCAGTCGCGCCGCGGCTGGGGTCGCTCGATCGCGACCGTGAGCGGGGCGGGGGACATCCGATGAGCCACCTGCTGTCCCTGCGGGGCGTGCGCAAGACGTACCCGGCGCCGTCGGCCGGACCCGCACGTGCCCGACGGGCGCCCGCCGCGCCCGCCGCCGCCGGTGCCCACGGCGGCCCGCGCGTCGTGCTCGACGGTATCGACCTCGACGTCGACCGGCACCGCTGCGTCGTGCTGGTCGGAGCGTCGGGCTCGGGAAAGTCGACGCTCCTGCGGGTCGTCAACCTGCTCGACGACGTCGACGACGGCGAGATCCTGCTCGACGGGCAGGACGTCGCCGACCCGCGGCTCGACGCGAACGCCGTGCGCGCTCGCATGGGCATGGTGTTCCAGGCGTACAACCTCTTCCCCCACATGCGGGTCCTCGAGAACGTGACGCTCGCGCCGCGTCTCGTGCACCGGCGGTCGACGGAGGAGGCCGAGGCGGCGGCGGTCGCGATGCTGCGGCGCGTCGGTCTCGGGCACAAGTCCACCGCGTACCCCGACCAGCTCTCCGGCGGGGAGCAGCAGCGCGCGGCCATCGCGCGGGCGCTGGTGAACGAGCCCGAGCTGCTGCTGCTCGACGAGGTGACGTCGGCGCTCGACCCCGAGCTCGTCGGCGAGGTGCTCGACCTCCTCGCCGACCTGCGCGCGGAGGGCCGCACGATGCTCGTCGCGACGCACGAGATGGGGTTCGCACGCCGCGTCGCCGACGAGGTGTGCTTCCTCCACGACGGCCGCGTGCACGAGCGGGGCACTCCCGAGCAGGTGCTCGGCGACCCGCAGCGCGCGCGGACGCAGGAGTTCCTGCGCCGGCTGACCTCCTGACCCCCCGCTGTTCGTCGCCGACCACGGGATCAGCCACCGTCTGAGCACGAATCCGGTGGCTGACCCCGTGCTCGACGGTCGACGACCCCGTTCTCGACGCGAGCCGGACAGGTCGGTAGGGTGCTCGACAGCGTCGCGTGCCGGTGGCGGACTGCGTCAGGCATGGAGGCGTCGAACCCGGAAGGGGGTGCCCGTGCGCCACGTACGGACCCTTTCCTCGTTCCTCATCCATGGGTGAGGGCGAGAAGACCAGGCTGGTGGCCTGGTACGACGAGATGAAAGCCGTGCACGACCGGCTGCGACGAGCGCTCGACCTCGTGCGGGAGACCGCCGACGAGGAGGACCTCGTCGAGGACCCGACGTCAGACGGGGCGCGCGCCTACCCCGGACGCCCGGGAGGACGTCCGGCGCACGACGCCGCGCGCGCGGAGCTGCTCGTGTACTGCCGCGGCTTCTGCACGGCGTTGACCCGGCACCACACGAGCGAGGACACGACGCTCTTCCCGGAGCTCGAGCGCCGACATCCTGAGCTCGGCGCGACCCTGCGCGCGCTGCGGCAGGACCACAGCATGATCGCCTACCTGGTCACCGACCTCGAGCAGACGCTGGACCGCATGGCACGCCCGACTGGCGATGCGGCACGCCCGACGGGCGACGCGGTCCCAGACCTGCGGGCGAGCCGCGAGGCGGTCCTACGCCACCTCGACGGCGTCGGCGCGATCATGGAGTCGCACTTCCGCTACGAGGAGAGGGCGCTCGGGGACGTGCTCGCCGCGCTCGACCTCGTCGCGGACCGCGAGGGGGTGCTCGGCCCGTTCTGACCGGCCGTCGGCCGTTGGCCGGCGCAGGTCGTCAGGGCCACAGGTCACCCCGGTCACCTGTGGCCCTGACACGGCCGCGGGTCGCGGGTGGGGTGGGGGCTGCGAGAGTGGAGCCATGGTCAACCGCCTCGCCGACGCCGTGAGCCCGTACCTGCGACAGCACGCCGACAACCCGGTCGACTGGTACCCGTGGGGTCCGGAGGCGTTCGCCGAGGCGCGCCGTCGGGACGTGCCGGTCATGGTGTCCGTGGGGTACGCGACGTGCCACTGGTGCCACGTCATGGCGCGCGAGAGCTTCTCCGACGCCACGGTCGGCGACGCGCTGCGCGAGCGGTTCGTGGCCGTCAAGGTCGACCGCGAGGAGCACCCCGACGTCGACGCGAGCCTCATGGCCGCCGCGAGCGCCTTCACGCAGCAGCTCGGCTGGCCGCTCACGGTCTTCACCACGCCCGACGGCGCGCCGTTCTACGCCGGCACGTACTGGCCTCCGGTCCCCGTCCAGGGCCGGCCGGCGTTCCGTGACGTGCTCGACGCCGTCGCCCAGGCCTGGGAGCAGCGGCGTGAGCAGGTGCTCGAGACGGGGGAGGCGATCCGCGACGCGCTGCGGGAGGCGGCGGGGCAGGGCTCCCCGGGGACGCCGGACGGCTCGGTGCCGCTCCTCGCGGACCTGCCGCCCGTCGTCGCCCAGGTCCTCGACCGGCTCGAGGCGGCCCAGGACCGGCTCCACGGCGGGTTCGGCGGCGCGCCGAAGTTCCCCGTGGTGCCGGCGCTCGAGCTCCTGCTCGACGTCGCGGCATCGTCGGTCGTCGGCGCGGAAGCCGACCGGGCGCTCGTCCTCGCGGGCAGCACGCTCGACGCTCTGGCGGCGAGCCCGCTGCGCGACGTCGACGGCGGCTTCTTCCGGTATGCGACGCGGCCCGACTGGTCGGAACCGCACTACGAGCGGATGCTCTACGACAACGCGCAGCTCTTCTCCGCGTTCACGACCCTCGCAGTGCTGCGACGCTCCCGCACGCAGGGGCCCGCGAGCCCGGACCTCGCGACCGACCACACCACCGACCAGGCCACCGACCCCGCCACGGACCCCGGTGCGGGAGCCGCGGAGGTCGCGACCGGCGTCGGGCACTTCCTGCTGCGGACGCTGCGGCTGCCGGGCGGAGCGTTCGCGAGTGCCCAGGACTCGGAGTCGACGATGGACGGCCGGCGCGTCGAGGGCGGCTGGTACCTCCTCGACCCCGCCGAGCGCGCCGCGCACGAGCCCCCGCCCCTGGACACCAAGGTCCTCACCGGGTGGAACGGTCTGGCGATCGAGGCGTTCGCGCGCGCCGGGCACCACCTTGGCGACCCCGCGTTCACGGAGGCCGCGCGCGCCGCGGCGGACCACCTGCTCGACACCCACGTCCGCGCGGACGGCGTGCTCGTCCGGGCGTCGGTCGACGGCAGGGTCTCCGACGCCGTCGCGACCCTCGAGGACCACGGCGCCCTGGCGACCGCGCTGCTCACGCTCGGCGGGCTCACCGGCGAGGCGCGGTACGTCCGCGACGGGCTGCGGCTCGTCGGCGCGACCGTGTCGGACGACGGCCGGCTCCGGGCGCCCGACGGCGTCGACCCGGTGCTCACGGACCTCGGGCTCGACGCGGGCGCCGCGGCCGACCCGAGCGAGGGCGCGGTCCCGTCCGGGCCGACGTCGGCCGCGCGCGCGGCGCTCCTGGCCCACCGTCTGACCGACGAGCCGCGCTTGCGCGAGGCGGCCCGCACGCACGTCGCGGCTGCGACCGGCGCAGAGGAACGGCCGCTCGCGACCGCCGGGGTGCTGCGTCTCGCGGTGGTGCTCGCCGAGCCGGCCCACCAGCTCGTCGTCGTGGCCGAACGACACGAGCGGGACGGGTTCGTCGCCGCCGGACGGACGTGGTACCGCTCGGGCGCCGTCGTCCTCGCCGCGACGCCCGACGACGCCCGCACGCTCGCGGCCGACGGCGTGGTCGCGCTCGCCGACCGTCCGCCGGGCGCGTACCTCTGCGCCGACTTCGTCTGCCGCCTCCCCGCCCATGACCCGGACTCCCTGCGGGCGCAGCTCGAGGCCTGAGCGCGCCCGAGGACGGCGGGCACGTGGCTGCACGGTCGTCGCACGGCCGCCCCCGGACCGACGCACGTGCAGCCCTGCGGGTCCGGTCGCATGATGGGAGGACGAACCCCGACCGCACC
The DNA here is from genome assembly GCF_059159985.1 of Cellulosimicrobium sp. BMG9.23. Classification (NCBI taxonomy): domain Bacteria; kingdom Bacillati; phylum Actinomycetota; class Actinomycetes; order Micrococcales; family Promicromonosporaceae; genus Cellulosimicrobium; species Cellulosimicrobium sp. BMG9.23. Next base: position 369,010 of record NZ_JBZGBZ010000007.1, on the reverse strand, counting down.
GGCGCGGCACCGGGCGCGGCCGGGAGGCCGGAGGAGGAGTCATGAAGGCATCGGTCGGAGACAGGATCGTGACCGCCTCGGGGGTCGTGGGCGGGGCGGTGCGAGACGGCGTGGTGGTCGAGCTGCGGCACGACGACGGCACGCCGCCGTATCTCGTCGAGTGGACGGACACCGGGGAGCGCACGCTCGTGTACCCGGGCTCGGACAGCTACGTCGAGCACGTCCCGGGCGCGGAGAACGGCGGTGGGGGCACGGACACCACGAAGGTGTGGCGGGTGCAGGTGAGCCTCGTCGAGTCCGAGGGTCGCACGACGGCGGAGGCCGTCCTGGTGGCGGACTCGCCCGAGCACCTGCGCACCGTGGGTCGGGCGCGCCGCGACCCGCACGACACCGACGTCCCGCTCATCGGCGACGAGATCGCCGTCGGGCGCGCGCTCCGGCGCCTCGCGGACCGGTTGCTCGACGACGCGGAGTCGGACATCGAGTCGTCCACCGGCGCGCCCGCGCACGTCCACCTGTGACGGGCGAGCCGTCGGGGGAGCTGCCGGACCGGGCGGGCGAGCTGCGCGCCGTCGTGCAGGGTCACGTGCAAGGCGTCGGCTTCCGGTGGGCGACGCGGCAGCGGCTCCGCGCGCTCGGGCTCGACGGCGCGGCGACGAACCTGCCCGACGGCACGGTGGAGGTCGTCGCGGAGGGGCCGCGGGCCGCGCTCGACGACCTCGTCGGCTGGCTCCGGGACGGGCAGACTCCCGGCCGGGTCACCGGCGTCGAGGTCACGCGCGGCTGAATCTGCCCCGCGTATCAGCCCCGAGCACCGGACCTCCCTCCAGGAGGATCCCGGCGACGACGCCGGGCGGGCGCGGGAGGGGTCATGAAGCGGCTGGTGCTGTGCTGCGACGGCACGTGGAACTCGCCGGTGAACGCGAGCGTGTCGAACATCGAGAAGATCGCGCGGTCGGTCCGGACGGGGATCGGCCCCGACGGCGTGCAGCAGATGGTGTTCTCCATCGAGGGCGTCGGGGCGCAGGGCTACCTCGTCGACCGGCTCCTCGGCGGGGCGTTCGGGTACGGGCTGACGCGCAACGTCGTCGCCGGGTACCGCCACCTCGCGCTCAACTACGAGCCGGGCGACGAGATCTACGTCTTCGGGTTCAGCCGCGGCGCGTACACGGCGCGCAGCATCGTCGGGATGGTCGCCACGGTGGGCCTGCTCACGCAGGACGCGCTCGCGCGCGACCACCTGTGCGACGCCGAGCGCATCTACCGCCTCCAGGACGAGGACCGGCGCCGGGAGCTCGCCGCCGCCTTCCGCGCCGAGCACTGCCACGAGCACGTCCCGGTCGCGTTCCTCGGGGTGTTCGACACCGTCGGTGCGCTCGGCGTGCCCGGCCTCTCGCGCCGACGCAGCCGGTTCCACGACCTCCGGCTCTCGACGGCCGTCGAGCAGGCGCGCCAGGCGCTCGCGATCGACGACCGCCGCATCACGTACGAGCCGTGCCTGTGGGAGGTGCCCGTGTCGATGGGCGACCGGGTCAAGCAGGTGTGGTTCCCCGGCGCGCACAGCGACGTCGGGGGCGGGGCCCCGGCGCGCGCGCTGTCGGACTCCGCGCTGCTGTGGATGGTGGGCGAGGCGATCGCACGCGGGCTGTCGTTCGACGAGGACCGGCTCTTCGCCCAGCTCCGGCACGAGGACACGCTCGTGTGCCGGTTCCGACCCGGTCTGCTGTTCGGCGCGATCAACCTCGTCAAGCGGCTGCGCCACCGGCCACGGTTCCACGGCACCCTCCGCGTCCTGGCCGGCGTCCCCGTCGCCCCGGACCACGTGGATGCCGTGTACCTCGCGCAGACAGCGCAGCAGCTCACCGCGGACCCGTCGACGCCGTACGCCCGCCACGCGCGCAACGTCACCTGGTGGCGCGACGACGTGGGGGACGCGCTGGTGGATCGGGTCGAGCCGGTGCCGGGCGGCGCGCTCGAGAGCCGGCCGCTGGTGCTCGGCTGACGCGGCCGCTCGTCGCCCTGACGCGAGATCGACCCGTGGGTCGCGAGATCGACCCGCTGAAGGTCGATCTCGGAGCGCACGGGTCGATCTCGTGACAGGGCGCGACGGCGGGCGGCGTGCCATCCTGAGCCGGTGAGCGAGCAGCCCTCCGTCCGTGTCGACGCCGACCGCCTCGTCCCCTCCGACGCCCACGTGCTGGGCGATCCCGACGCCCCCGTGACGATCGTCGAGTTCGGCGACCTGGAGTGCCCGTACTGCCGCGACGCGGCGCCCGTCCTGCGCGACGTCGTCGCGTCGTCGGGCGGGCGCGTGCGCCTCGTGTTCCGCCACTTCCCGCTGTTCGAGGTCCACCCGCACGCGCTCACCGCGGCGCTCGCGGTCGAGGCCGCCGGGGCGGCGGGACGGTTCTGGGAGATGCACGAGGCGCTGTACGAGCACCAGGACGGGCTCGACGACGACGGGCTTGCCGAGCGCGCCGAGGCGCTCGGGATCCCGGCCGCCGAGGTCGTCGGCGACGAGGTGCAGCAGCACGCCGACGCCGTCCGTCGCGACTACGCCGACGCGCTCGCCCTGGGCGTCCAGGGCACGCCGACCCTCTTCGTCAACGGCGAGCGCTACCGCGGCCGCGTCACGGTCGAGGGCCTCGAGGCCGCGATCACCGCCGCCGCGACGAGGTAGTACGTGGGTTCCGCGAGGTAGTACCGGGGTCGTGCCCGACGGCGCGTGGTCGTCTTGGGTGTCACCCCTCCTGGTGCCGTCTCGCCCTGGTCTGTGGTCACCGTGACCGGGGTGCTACCTCGCCGGATCGGGGGTGCGCCAGGGCAGGGGCGGGAGGGCCGACGGCGGGCCGGCCGTGCCCGGGGAGCACAGCGGCCACCGTTCGCCGAACAGTCGCAGCGCGATCGACCCGAGCACGGCCGCGACGAGCGACCCCGCGAGGATGCCGATCTTCGCCTGCTGGATCAGCGCCTCGTCGTCGAACGCGAGCTCGGCGATGAACAGCGAGATGGTGAACCCGATGCCCGCGAGGATCGAGCCTCCGAGCAGGTGGGAAAACCTGACCCGGCCGGGCAGGTCGCCGAGGCCCAGGCGAAGCGCGAGCGCCGAGGCACCGAAGATCCCGATCGCGTTCCCGGCGACGAGCGCGACGGCCACGCCGATCGTCAGCGGCGACGTCGCGGCGACGCGCAGCGACTCGGCGTCGAGCCGGACGCCGGCGTTCGCGAGGCCGAACAGGGGCACGACGAGGTAGGCGCTCCAGGGGTGGAGCACGCGCTGCAGCTGCTCGCTCGTCGGGACGGCTGCCCGCGCGGCGAGCTCGGTGAGATGCTCGCGCGCCGCCGTCGTCTCCTGGGCGAGCCGCTTGGCGTACTTCGGGACGACGGCGACGTCGTCGGGCCGGGCGGCGCGCGACGGCACGAGGAGCCCGACGAGCACGCCCGCGAGCGTCGCGTGCACCCCCGAGGCGTAGACCGCGCCCCACAGCGCGATCCCGACGACCACGTAGGGCGCGAGCCGCCACACGCCGAGCCAGCGCAGGACGAGGATCGCTCCGACGAGCACCGCGGCGATCACGAGGCCGGGCATCCACACCGCGTCGGTGTAGAACACGGCCATCACGGTGATGGCGCCGATGTCGTCGACGACGGCGAGGGTGAGGAGGAACAGGCGCAGCTGGTCGGGGCAGCGCGGGCCGAACAGCGCGAGAATCCCGACGAGGAACGCGGTGTCGGTCGACATGACGATGCCCCAGCCGTGCTGGGCGGGCGAGCCGGCGTTGAACGCGAGGTAGATCAGGGCGGGCACGGCGAGCCCGCCGAGCGCGCCCAGCGCCGGGACCGCGAAGGTGCGGCGGTTGCGCAGCTCGCCGCTCGTCACCTCGCGGTTGATCTCGAGCCCGATGACGAGGAAGAAGACCGCCATCGCCGCGTCGTTCACCCAGTGGTGCAGGTCCATCTCGAACGACCACGGGCCGATGGTCCAGCCGGCCGTCGCGTGCCAGAGGTCCTCGTAGGCCGACGCCCACGCCGAGTTCGCCCAGACGAGGGCGATCACCGTCGCGGCGAGCAGGAGCACCGCGCCGCCCGCCTCGGTCGCGAGGAAGGACCGCAGCGACGGCGCGACGGGACGCAGCTGGATCCGCAGCGGCGGGCCCGGGCGGGCGGGTACCTGGACGATCGGGAACGACGACGGCGGGGCGGGCTCGGTCACATGGCCTCCGGGCGGGTCGGCGCGGCACAGGGGCGCCGGACGGCGGTCGCGGCATGCAGCGTCAACTCTCGCGGCCTGCCGATCCTTCCGCAACGTTCCCTGGCAGGAGACCCAGGCATCGCGTCCCGCCGGGAGACACACCATCTCGTCCACATCGTGGAAAAGAACTTCCGAAACTCTTGTGGGCTGGATCACGCGCTGCTAGCGTCGAGCGTGCCAACGGCGGGCCCGGGCCGAGCGAAGAGCTCGGTGGTCGACACGTTCGACCCGACACCGGAGACCATCTACCAGGCGGAAGAGAACGACAACTCGCCTGCAGCGGCCCGCCGGCCGACCCGGACTCGACGACGAGACCGGCACCCTCGGACGGACCCACGGACCGCTGCCCGAACCGTGGAGACTCACCATGGAATCTCTTGCCGTGGACGCAGCACACCCCCGTACGGCGGCGCCCGTCGCCAACCCCCGCTATCTCGACCGCGCGGTCGCCCTCGCCGTGGACTCCGTCGCACGCGCCGGCGGACCGTTCGGCGCCGTCGTCGTGACCGCCGACGGGCTGGTCGTCGAGGGCAACAACCGGGTCACCCAGGACAACGACCCGACCGCGCACGCCGAGGTCACCGCGATCCGGCGCGCGTGCGCCGAGATCGGCTCGTTCGACCTGTCCGGCGCGACGCTCTACTCGAGCTGCGAGCCCTGCCCCATGTGCCTCGCGTCGGCCCTGTGGGCCCGCGTCGACGCCGTGTACTTCGCCGCCGACCGGCACGACGCCGCGAGCGCCGGTTTCGACGACGCGGTGTTCTACGACTTCTTCGCCGCCGACCCGGCGGACCGGGTCATGCGCGTGGTCCACACGCGCACACCGGACGCCGTCGCCCCGTTCGACGCGTGGCGCGTCCTCGAGTCCCGGATCGAGTACTGACCGGCCCCGGCCGGCCAGCACCGCCCCACGGAAAGGACACGACGACGTGACTCTCCTCGGCACCCGGCGGAGCACCGCCGACGACGACGCCCACGACTCCCAGGCCCGGCGCGGCACCTCGAGCCGCCTCGACCGCTTCTTCCACATCAGCGCGCGCGGCTCGACCGCGGGCCGCGAGGTCCGCGGCGGCCTCGTGACGTTCTTCGCGATGGCGTACATCGTCATCCTCAACCCCCTCATCCTCGGCGGCACGAGCGCCGAGAACGCACCGGTCGACGTCGCGGGCGGCTGGCTCGCGACGGCGCAGGTCGGCGCGATGACCGGCCTCGCGGCCGGCCTGCTCACGATCCTGTTCGGCGTCGTGGCGAACCTCCCGTTCGCGCTCGCGGCCGGCCTCGGCATCAATTCGTTCCTCGCGGTCTCCGTGATCGGCGACGTCACGTGGCCCGAGGCGATGGGCCTTGTCCTCATCAACGGGCTGCTCATCGTGCTGCTCGCCGTGACGGGAGCGCGGTCGGCGATCTTCAACGCCGTGCCGCGCCAGCTCAAGGCCGCGATCACGGTCGGCATCGGCCTGTTCATCGCGTTCATCGGGTTCGTCGACTCGGGCTTCGTCACGCGGACGCCCGGCGGCCCGCCCGTGCAGCTCGGTGACGGCGGCTCGATCACGACCGTGCCGACGCTCGTGTTCGTCGTCGGCCTGCTCGTCATGGGGGTCCTCGTGGCCCGCAAGGTCAAGGGCGGCCTGCTCATCGGCCTGGTCGCGACGACGGTCCTCGCGATCGTCGTCGAAGCCGTGCTGCAGCTCGGGCCCGCCTCGGACGACAACCCGGGCGGGTGGCACCTCACGGTGCCCGAGCTGCCGAGCTCGCTCGTCTCCGTCCCGGACCTCAGCCTGCTCGGCCAGTTCTCGTTCGGCGCGTTCGACCGCATCGGCGCGCTCGCCGCGACGATGCTCGTGTTCACGCTGTTCTTCACGAACTTCTTCGACGCCATGGGCACGATGACCGGCCTCGCGAAGCAGGGCGGCCTCGCCGACGCGGACGGCAACTTCCCGCGCATCAAGTCGGCGCTCGTCGTCGAGGGCGTGGGCGCGGTCGTCGGCGGGGTGACGTCGTCGTCGTCGAACACGGTGTTCGTGGACTCCGCCGCCGGTGTCGGCGAGGGGGCGCGGACCGGACTCGCGTCCGTCGTGACGGGCGGGCTGTTCCTCGTCGCGATGTTCCTCACGCCGCTCACCGCGGTCGTCCCGATGGAGGTCGCGAGCGCAGTCCTCGTGGTCGTCGGCGCGATGATGATGCGCGAGATCAAGGAGATCGACTTCACCGACTTCTCGGTCGCGCTGCCGGTGTTCCTCACGGTCGTCACCATGCCGCTCACGTACTCGATCGCGAACGGCATCGGCATCGGGTTCGTCACGTGGGTCCTGCTGCGCACGGCGTGCGGCAAGGCGCGCGAGGTGCACCCGCTGCTGTGGGTGGTCGCCGCGGGTTTCCTCGTGTACTTCGTGCGCGGACCGCTCACCGCGGTCGTGGGAGGCTGACGCAGAGCTCCAGGAGGGTGGCCGGGTCCGGGGGGGACCCCGGTCACCCTCCGTCGCCGGAGCGGGTGTCGGCAGGGGCGCCAGCGCCGAGGGCGGCGGCGCGCCGACGCCGCACGTGCCACGTCGCGACGCCTCCTGCGCCGACCACGGCGACGAGCGCGACGACGGTCGCTACGGGACCGGCGGAGGCCACCGCACTGACGAGGGCGGACTGCGCGCGCACGGCGGCGTCGACGACCGGGTCGCCGGTGGCACCTCCGGACAGGACGCGCAGCTCGTACCAGCCGTACCAGGCCACGTAGGCGCCGGCGGCCAGCAGCAGGACGCCGGAGAGCCGGTAGACGACGGGGGCCGCCCGCCGCAGCCATCCGACCAGCCCCGCGGACGCCGTCGCCGCAGCGAGCGCGAGGACCCCCACGACCGCGCCCATCCCCAGGGCGTAGACGACGTAGACGGTGAGCGCCCCCAGCAACCCGCCGGTCCGCATCGCGCCACCGGTGACCGCCAGGAAGGGCGCGATCGTGCAGCTCAGTGACGCCAGGGCGAACGTGACGCCGTACCCGACCTGCGACCACCACGAACGACGCGGCGCCCGGCCGTAGCGGCCGAGCACGCCGATGCCCAGGCTGTGCCCGGTGAGCAGCCACACGCCGAGAGCGACGAGCGCGACACCGACGACGATCGTCACCACCGGGAGCCAGCGCTCCACGCCGACGGCGACCGTCGACAGCAGCACGCCGAACGCGGCGAACACGAGCACGAACCCCGTCGTCATGGCGAGGGTGAAGAACGCCCCGCGTCGGACCGCACCGGCCGTCGTGGCGTCCCCGTCCGGCGGCGGGCTCGCGACCAGGAGCGTGAGGTAGGCGGGAAGAAGGGCGAACCCGCACGGGTTGAACGCCGCCACGGCGCCCGCGACGAGCGCGACGGACAGGAGGACCGGATCCACCGCTCAGCCCTGAGCCAGCTGCGACGCGGCGTCGGACAGCTGGTCGTGGCCCATCGCCCCGACCACGCTGTCCCAGGAGCCGTCCGGTGCGACGAACACGTACGAGGGCTGGGAGACCACGCCGAAGTGGTTCCAGACGCTGCCGTCGCCGTCGACCAGGTGCGCGAACCCGTCGGTGCCGGTGTCGGCGACGAAGCCCTCCATCGCGTCCACCTCCCCGAGGCCGGCGACGCCCACGAAGGTGACGTCGTCGCCGAGGTCTGAAGCGATCTCGGCGACCGCGGGCGCCTCGCCCCGGCACACCGTGCACCAGGGCGCCCAGAACCACAGGACGACGGGCTCGCCGGCGAGCGACGCGAGGTCGAGCTCGCCGCCGTCGAGCGTCGGGCCCGCGACCTGTAGCACCTCCGGGACCGGCTGGGCGGCGTCAGGCGCCGGCTCCTCGCTCGCGGCTCCGTCGCTCCCGGCCCCGTCGGCGCCGGCCCCGTCGGCGCCGGCCCCGTCGGTGCCGGCCCCGTCGGTGTCGTCACCGTCGCCGGTCTTCTCGGCTGCGCCGTCGGGCTCGGTCTGGTCCTCCTCGGCGGCCGAGGTCGGGGCCGTCGTCGGCGCGGGCGCCGGATCGCCCTGCGTGCCGCAGGCGGCGAGAGACCCGGCGAGCAGGACGGCGAGCAGGGCGCGGGTCGTGCGCGACATGAGATCTCCTTCGAGGTCGACGGCCATCAGCGGCGCTGGCGCGACGCCGCCGTGGGCCTGTTCCCATCCTGACCTGTCGGAGCCGCGCGAGGGGCGGTCTCGACCTGACGGGTCCCTGACGGTGGCGTGGTGGCCGGCGGCCGGCTGCCCGCCGCAACGGCTACCGTGTCCCCATGCCCACGACGCTCGACGAGCACCGCGCCGACGTCGAGGCGCTGCTCGCGGGCCTGGCCCGGCGCGAGACGGTCACCCTCGAGGCGGCGGCGGGCCGCGTCCTCGAGGTGGACGCCGTCGCGCTCGTCCCCGTCCCGGCCTTCCGCAACGCGCAGATGGACGGGTTCGCGGTCCGGGCGTCCGACGTCGCGCCCGGCGTGACGCTCCCCGTCCGCGGGGAGGTGCCGGCCGGGGCCCGCGAGGTGGACCCCCTCGCAGCGGGAACCGCGGCGCGGATCATGACAGGTGCCCCCGTCCCCGAGGGGGCGGACGCCGTCGTCCCGGTCGAGCGCACGTCCGTCGGCGCGTTCGTCCCCGGTGAGATCCCGGAGGTGGTCCGCTTCGACGAGGCCGTCGAGGCAGGTTCGGCCGTGCGCGAGGCGGGCGACGACGTGCGCGCCGGCAGCATGCTGGTGCCCGCCGGGGCACGGCTCACGCCCGCGCGGCTGGCGGCGTGCGCGGCCGGGGGTGTCGGGGAGGTCGTCGTGCGGGCACGACCGCGGGTCGCGGTCGTCTCGACCGGCGCGGAGCTCGCGCGGCCGGGCGCACCGCTCGGGCCCGGGCAGGTGTACGACACGAACTCGCTCGCGCTCGCGGCGGCGGTCGAGCTTGCCGGGGGCGTGGTGGTCCACCGCGGGACCACGGGTGACGAGCCGGACGCGCTGGAACGAGTGCTGGAGGTCGCCGCCGCCGGGGCCGACCTGGTCCTGACCTCCGGCGGGGTGAGCCAGGGCGCCTACGAGGTGGTGAAGGACGTGCTGCGCGAGCGCGGGGTCCGGTTCCGCGGCGTCGCGATGCAGCCCGGCGGGCCGCAGGGCTGGGGGACCTTCGCCGGGACGCCCCTCGTCGCGCTCCCGGGGAACCCGGTGAGCGCGCAGGTCTCGTTCGTCGTGCTCGTGCGTGACGCGCTGCTCCGTGCCGCGGGGCTGCCGCCGGCCCCGCGCGGGCGTGCCGTGCTCGCCGACGCCGTCACCTCGCCGCCCGGACGGCGGCAGCTCCTGCGCGGGGTGCGAGATGGCGCCTCCGTGCGGCCGGTCGGCGGGGCGGGGTCCCACCTGGTGGTGACGATGGCGAGGGCGAACGTGCTGATCGACGTCCCGCAGGACGCGACCGCGCTGGCCGCGGGCGACGAGGTGGAGGTGTGGGAGCTGTGACCGAGGACCGGGATGGCGGCGCGGTGAGCCGCGTGACGACGGACGTGCTCGACGGCGCGGTGACCCTGGCCGTGGAGGGCGCCGTCGGCGGCCCCGAGTGCGGGGCGGTGGTGACGTTCCGCGGCGTCGTGCGCGGCGTCGACGACGACCGTGGCGTGACGGGGCTCGACTACGAGGCGCATCCCGACGCGACCGCCGTGCTGCGGCGCTGCGTCGACGCGGTGCAGGCCGAGACCGGCCTGCGGGTCGCGGCCGTGCACCGGTACGGCACGCTCGTCGTCGGGGACGTGGCGCTCGTCGCGGCAGCCGCGGCGGGCCACCGCCGCGAGGCGTTCGAGGCGTGCTCGCTGCTCGTCGAGCGCATCAAGGCCGAGGTGCCGATCTGGAAGCGCCAGCACTTCACCGACGGCGTGTCGGAGTGGGTGGGGCTGTAGATCAGGTGCCGCGGAGACCGCGCCGCCCGGGGTCTGCGCGGCTGGGTCAGCGCGCGGCGTGGCCGCGGTTGTCGAGCAGCATGCCGATGCCGAGGCCGACCGCGGTGCCGAGGACGAGGCCGAACCAGCTGAGGACGACGGTGCCGACGAGGGCGCCGATCGCGAGCCCGACGATGCTCTTGGTGCCGACGGTCCACGGCGCGGAGGCGGTGTCCTCGCGGTAGATCGGGAGGGCCGACACGGTGTTGTCGGGGGTCGTGGTAGTCGAGGTGGCGGGCTTCGGGGCGGGCTGGGCGGAGATCGTCGTCACGTGACCATGATAGGGTCCGCGCCTTGCGCTGACCTGGGAGAACGCGACAGGGTGACAGGGTTCACCCGGTGACGTGCAGCACCCTCGGGCGAGGCCCGGGCTGCGAGCCGTGCGCCGCGTCAGCCGCCGATCGCGCCCATGCTGCGCGCCGTCGGCGCGAACGCGTCCCGCGCCACCGGGGTGTCGCTGCCGTGCGCGAGCGGCTTCGCCCACATCGCGCCCTGCCAGGCGCGGGCGATGGCGTCGTCGCGCTCGTCCTCGCTCATGCCCTCGGAACGCAGGATCGCGCGCAGGTCGGTCTCGTCGTCGCCGAACAGGCACGAGCGGACCGTGCCCTCCGCGGTGAGCCGCGTGCGGTCGCAGTCGCCGCAGAACGAGCGCGTGACCGACGCGATGATCCCGACGGTCTGGGGGCCGCCGTCCACGAGCCACTCCTCGGCAGGGGCCGACGGGTCGTCGCGGCCGACCTCGAGCAGGTCGAAGCGCGCGCCGAGCACCGCGAGCAGGTCCTCGGCGGAGACGAGGTCGTCGCGGGTCCAGCGTCCGTCGGCGTCGAGCGGCATCTGCTCGATGAAGCGCAGGTGGCACCCGTGGTCGACCGCCCACGCGAGCAGGTCGGCGGCGCCGGCCAGGGTCTCGGGCATGAGCACCGCGTTGAGCTTGACGGGCGCGAGCCCGGCGGCGAGGGCCGCGCGGACGCCGGACAGGACGTCGGGCAGGCGGTCGCGGCGGGTGAGCCGCGCGAAGTCGTCCCGGTCGACGGAGTCGAGCGAGATGTTCACCCGGTCCAGCCCTGCCGCGACGAGCTCGTCGACGCGCTTGTCGAGCCCGATCGCGTTCGTCGTCATCGAGATCGACACGTCCGGGGCGGCGGCGCGGGAGAGGCGGAGGATGTCGGCGAGGTCGCGGCGGACGAGCGGCTCACCGCCCGTGAACCGGACGTCCGTGATCCCGAGCCGCCCGACCGCGACGCGGACGAGCCGCGCGATCTCGGCGGGCGTGAGGAGGTCGTCGCGCGCGATGGCGGGCAGGCCCTCCGCGGGCATGCAGTAGGTGCAGCGCAGCGTGCACTTCTCGGTGATCGAGATGCGCAGGTCGCGCGCGACCCGCCCGTACCGGTCGACGAGCGCCTCGGTGCGGGGGCGCTCGTCGGGCAGGTGCGTGGCGCGCGCGTCCCCGCGCACCGGTCCACGGACCTGGGGGATCCCGAGAGGGACTGCCGTCATGGCTCGATCGTAGACACCTCTCGTGACGTCCGGCACGACCGCGTGCTAGCGTGAGATTCGCTGAACGGAAGGGGAATTCCGTGCAGCGGAAGTCCAACGGCGGATTCAAGCCCTGTGTTTCCGGCGCGTCACGGCCGACGCGCCCCAGGACACGCAGGGGACTCACCGCAAGGGTTCACTGGAAGGACGCCGGCAGCGCCGGCACCCTGGCGGAAGCGAGACCACGATGCTCCACATCGTCGACCGGCTCTCCCCGTGGCTCGGCCCGGGGCAGCTCCCCTTCGCCGTCGCGACCGTCGTCGCGGCGTCCGGCTCCGTGCCACGCCCCGTCGGCACGGCGATGGCCGTGCGCGCCGACGGTGCCGTCGTGGGCAGCCTCTCCGGCGGCTGCGTCGAGGCCGCCGTGCACGCCGCGGCGCTCGACGCGATCGTCGCCGGCGCGTGCCACCGTGAGACGTTCGGCTACAGCGACGACGACGCGTTCGCCGTCGGGCTCAGCTGCGGCGGCACGCTCGACGTGCACGTCCAGCCCGTGTTCCCGGACGACGACGCCGCACGGGCGCTCCACGTGCTCGCCGCCGACGCCGGCCCCGCGGCCCTCGTGCGGCGGATCGACGGCGACCGGCGCACCGCCGTCGTGCTCGGGGCGGGTGCGACGGACCTGCCCGAGGTCGCCGCCGCGCTGGAGGGGCTCGTCGGGCCCGGTGCCGTGGACGCGGCCGCCGCGCAGGTCGTCGCGGTGCTGCGCGCGGGGGGCACCGCGACCGTGCGTACCGCTCACACGGGTCCGGAAGCGGGCGAGAACGGCGGCGCAGCGGCAGGGATCGACGGCAGCGCAGCCGGGAACGATGCCCGTGCGGCGGGGACCGCCGGCGCGGGGACCGGGACCGCCTGGTGCGACGACGCCGCCGAGCCCGTGACGTTGCTCGTCGAGACCCGCCTCCCGGCGCCGCGCTTCCTCGTGTTCGGCGCGAACGACTTCGCCGCGGCCCTCGTGCGCGGCGTGCGGCTGCTCGGCTACCGGGTCACGCTCGTCGACGCACGCGAGGTGTTCGCCGACCCCCGCCGCTTCCCGGAGGCGGACGAGGTCGTCGTCGAGTGGCCCGACCGCTATCTCGCGGCCGAGGCCGCCGCGGGGCGCCTCGACCAGCGCACCGGCGTCGCGGTGCTCACGCACGACGCGAAGTTCGACGTGCCGCTCCTGCGGCTGGCGCTCGACCTGCCGCTCGCCTACGTCGGAGCCATGGGTTCCCGGCGCTCGCACGAGCAGCGCGTGCGCGCCCTGCGTGCCGAGGGTGTCCCGGGCGCCGCGCTCGCGCGGCTGCGCTCGCCCATCGGCCTCGACCTCGGCGCCGTCACGCCGGACGAGGTCGCCGTCTCCGTCACGGCCGAGATCGTCGCCGCACGGCACGGCCGGGGCGGCGTCGTGCCCCTGAGCCAGAGCCGCGGCCCGCTGCACGCGGACCCGCCGCACGCTGACTCACCGCACGCCGTCGACCCGCACCCTGTCCCGGGACGGCCGGTCGCACCCAGCCGCACCGCACCCGAGGAGGCCTCCTGATGGACCTGAGCACCGTCACCGACCTCGTCCCGACCGCCGACCCCGCCGAGTGGCGCGAGGGTGACGCGTGGCTCGCGGGCGGCACCGTCCTGTTCTCGTACGGGAGCCAGACCCTGCGGCGCCTGCTCGACGTCACGTCGGCGGGCTGGCCGTCGCTCACCGTGACCGAGGACGGGCTCGAGATCGCCGCGACGTGCACCGTCGCCGAGCTCTACGCGTTCGAGGACTCGGCGGCCGCCGCCGCGGTGCGCGGCCGGTGGAGCGCGCTCGACCTGTTCCGCCCGTGCTGCGACGCCTTCGTCGCGTCGTTCAAGATCTGGAACACGTCGACGGTGGGCGGCAACATCTGCACGTCGCTGCCCGCGGGTCCGATGATCTCGCTCACCGCGGCGCTCGACGGCGTCGCCGAGGTGTGGGGACCAGGCGGTGCACGCCGGACGCAGCGCGTCGCGGAGCTCGTCACGGGCGAGCTGCGCAACACGCTCGCCCCGGGTGAGCTGCTCCGGTCGATCCGCGTCCCGGACCACGCCCTGCGCTCGCGGACGGCGTTCCGGCGTCTGTCGCTGTCCAACCTCGGGCGCTCCGGGGTCCTGCTGATCGGCCGGGTCGATCCACCGACCGGGCCGGAGAGCACCGGGCCCGACGGCGCGGGCGAGCTCGTGATCACCGTGACCGCTGCGACGCGGCGCCCCGTGCAGCTGCGCTTCGCACCTGGCGCTTTCCCCTCCGCCACGGACCTGACCGCCGCGCTCGACGCCGCGGTCCAGGGCGACGTCTGGCACGACGACATCCACGGCCATCCCGCGTGGCGACGCGACATGACGTACCGCCTCGCGGAGGAGATCCGTACCGAGCTGGGAGGTGACCTGTGAGCGAGAACCTGACCGTGGACGGTCGGGTCGTCACCGACGAGCCGCGCGCGGGCCAGTGCCTGCGCACGTTCCTGCGCGAGCAGGGTGCGCTCGGCGTGAAGAAGGGCTGTGACGCCGGGGACTGCGGTGCGTGCACCGTGCACGTCGACGGCGTCCCCGTGCACTCGTGCGTCTACCCCGCGCGGCGTGCCGCCGGACGCGACGTGACGACGATCGCGGGCCTCGCCGCAGCGAGCGGCGTCCCCGAGGGGGAGCTGCACCCCGTGCAGCAGCAGTTCCTCGACGCGCAGGGCTTCCAGTGCGGGTTCTGCACCGCGGGCATGATCATGACCGCCGCGACGTTCGACGACGACCAGCGCGCGAACCTGCCCCGCAACCTCAAGGGCAACCTGTGCCGGTGCACCGGGTACCGGGCGATCGGCGAGGCCGTGCTCGGCGGTGAGGCGTGCGGGCGTGAGCACCCGGCCGGTGCCGCACCCTGCGACCCCGCGCACGACGACTGGCACCCGGACCGGGGTACTACCTCGGCCGACAGGGGTACTACCTCGCGTGACCCAGGTACTACCTCGGCTGACCCAGTTACTCCTTCGGCGTTCGGGGCGGACGTGCCGGCACCTGCCGGGCGGGGCGTGGTCACGGGGACCGTGCGGTACACGCTCGACGTCGACCCGGCCGACTACCCGGGCCTGCTGCACCTGAAGCTCGTGCGCTCGCCGCACGCCCACGCGCGGGTCCTCGCGATCGACACGACCGCGGCGCTCGCCGTCCCGGGCGTCGTCGCCGTGCTCACGCACGAGGACGCCCCGGCGGCCCGGTTCTCGACCGCGCAGCACGAGCTCTTCACCGACGACCCCGACGACACGAGGATCCTCGACGACGTCGTGCGGTTCGTCGGGCAGCGCGTCGCGGCCGTCGTCGCCGAGACGGTGGCCGCAGCGGAGGAGGGCATGCGGAAGGTGCGCGTGGAGTACGAGGCGCTGCCCCCCGTCGTCGATCCCGAGCAGGCGATGACCCCGGGCGCGCCGCTCGTCCACCCGGACCTCGACGCGACGCAGGCCCGGGTCTCGCGCCCGGAGGCGAACGTCGTCGCCGAGGTGCACAGCGAGCTCGGCGACGTCGAGCGCGGTCTGGCGGAGGCCGACGTCGTGCACGAGGCCACCTACCGCACCCAGCGCGTCCAGCACGCCGCCCTCGAGGCGCACTGCTCCATCGCGTCGCTCGACGACGACGGCCGCCTCGTCGTGCGGTCCTCCACCCAGGTCCCGTTCCTCGCGCGCCGCCACCTCGCGCGCGTGCTCGACCTCGACCCGGAGCGCGTGCGGGTCTACTGCGAGCGGGTCGGCGGCGGGTTCGGCGGCAAGCAGGAGGTGCTGACCGAGGACGTCGCAGCCCTCGCCACGCTGCGCCTCGGACGTCCGGTGCAGCTCGAGCTCACGCGCACGGAGCAGTTCGTCGGCACGACGACGCGGCACCCGTTCCGCATCCGGGTGCGGGCGGGCGCACGGCGGGACGGGACGCTCACCGCGCTGCACCTCGACGTGCTGACCAACACGGGCGCGTACGGCAACCACGGCCCCGGCGTCATGTTCCACGGGTGCGGCGAGTCGCTCGCGGTGTACCGGTGCGAGAACAAGAAGGTCGACGCCCACAGCGTCTACACGAACACCGTCCCGGCGGGGGCCTTCCGGGGCTACGGGCTCTCGCAGGTGGTCTTCGCGATCGAGTCGACGGTGGACGAGCTCGCGCGGCAGCTCGACCTCGACCCGCTCGAGATGCGGCGGCGCAACGTCGTCCTCGAGGGCGAGCCGATGCTCTCCACGCACCCGACGCCCGAGGAGGACGTCCACCACGGCAGCTACGGGCTCGACCAGTGCCTCGACCTCGTCGACGACGCCCTGCGCCGCGGGCGCGAGCGCGACGACCGCGAGCTCGGCGACGAGTGGGGCGTCGGCGAGGGCACGGCCCTGTCGATGATCGACACCGTCCCGCCGCGCGGGCACTTCTCCCACGCGCGCGTGCGGCTGCGCGCGGACGGCGTCGTGGAGGCGGAGGTCGGCACGGCCGAGTTCGGGAACGGCACCACGACCGTGCACGCGCAGCTCGTGGCGTCGGCGCTCGGTCAGGACGCGTCGGACGTGGTGGTGCGCCAGTCCGACACCGACATCGTCGAGCACGACACGGGCGCGTTCGGGTCCACGGGCACGGTCGTCGCGGGCAAGGCCTCGCTCGCGGCCGCCCAGGACCTCGCCGAGACCGTCCTCAAGATCGCCGCCGGGATGGCGGGTGCGGCGGCGAGCGACTGCCGGATCGTGCCCGGCGGCGTCGCGTGCGCGGGGACGCTCGTCCCGCTCGCCGACGTGGCGCGGGCCGCGAGCGAAGCCGGGGTCGAGCTCGTCGCCGAAGGGCGCTGGGGCGGCACGCCGCGCTCCGTCGCGTTCAACGTGCACGGCTTCCGCGTCGCGGTCCACCGGGGGACCGGCGAGATCCGCATCCTGCAGTCCGTCCAGGCCGCCGACGCCGGCGAGGTCGTCAACCCGCGCCAGTGCCGCGGGCAGATCGAGGGCGGGATCGCCCAGGCGCTCGGTGCGGCACTGTACGAGGACGTCGTGGTGGACGACGCCGGGAAGGTCACGACCGACATCTTCCGCCAGTACCACCTGCCCACGTTCGCCGACGTGCCGCGCAGCGAGGTGTACTTCGCGCGCACGAGCGACTCGACCGGGCCGATGGGCGCGAAGTCGATGAGCGAGAGCCCGTTCAACCCCGTCGCGCCCGCGCTCGCCAACGCGATCCGCGCGGCGACGGGCGTGCGGTTCACGGAGCTGCCGCTCCTGCGGGACCGGGTGTACCTCGGGATGAGGGCGGTGGGCGTCCGGGCCTGACGGTCTGGGTCTGGGTCTGGATCGTGGCGGTCGGGTCCAGGCACGGAGGGTGGGGCGGCGGCGGGTCTATCATCCGCGCCCTCGTTCCTCGGGCGCTCCCGCCAGACCCGCCACGACCCGCCGCCGCCCCACCCTCCGCACCCTCTCCGGTCGCGTCACCTGATCGGACGGCGTGCTCTCCTCGCCTGGTCGCCTGGTCGCCTGGTCGCCTCGTCAGGTCAGGAGGTCGAGGTCGGCCTCGGTGTCGAGGTCGCGGCCGTCGCCCGGGTGGTCGACGACGTCGATCAGGTCCGCGTGCGCGCGCAGGAACGCGCGGGCGCCGTGGTCGCCGTGGGCGCTCGCGGCGGCCGGGGCGACGAGCGACGCGTCCAGCACGAGGGGGTGCGCCCAGGGGGATTCGTGGCCGGTGTCGCCGGGGGAGACTGCCGCGGCGCCGTGCTCGACGGCGGTCGTCCAGCGCGAGGCGACCACGCGACCCGGGCGGTGGGCGGCGAGGAGGCGCGCGACGTCGTCGGGGAGGATGCCGGGCTGGTCCACGTGCGCGACCACGACCCGGGCCGCGTTCTCGGCGAGCGCTGTGGCGACACCCCGGCGCAACGACGAGGCCATGCCGGACGCCCAGTCGTCGTTGACGACGACCCGCACGCCGGGAGCGTCGAGCGCAGCCTCGGCGCGGACCTGGTCCGCGCCCGCACCGAGGACGACCACGACGACGTCGCAGCCTCCGTCCCGGAGCACACCCGCCACGTGCTCGACGAGCGGTCGACCGTGGTGGGGGAGCAGCGCCTTCGGGCCGCGTCCGAGGCGTGTCCCCGCGCCGGCCGCGAGCAGGAGGCCGACGGTCAGGCGGTGGGGCGGCGGCGCGCCCGGGACGTCGGTGGTCACGCGCCGTAGCGGCGGGCGTCGTAGGCGCGCTGGGAGGCGGTGACCTCGCCGACGGCACCCTCGAGCACGTCGATGAGCGCGGCGAGGCTGTCGGCCACGCGGACACCGAGCTCGGTGAGGGAGTACTCGACGTGCGGGGGGATGGTCGTACGGACCTCGCGCACGACGATGCCGTCGCGCTCGAGCCCTTGCAGCGTCTGGGCGAGCATCTTCTCGCTCACGCCGTCGATCCGGCGTCGCAGCGCGTTGAAGCGCACGGCGCCGTCGCGCAGACCGGCGACCGCCAGGACGCCCCAGCGCCCGGTCACGGACTCCAGCACGTGCCGGGAGGTGCAGCTGCGCTGGAACACGTCGGCGACCATCTCGTCGGTCGGGCCGACGTCGCGCGCGTCGCGTTCCGTCGTCATGCCGTCAGGATAGTGCGCGCGCCCTCAGAACGTGCTGTGAGATACATCGCACGTACTGCACAGGGGCACTATCAAAAAGTTAGTGCATGCTGGGCGACGGCGCCGAAGCGCGCTCCCGCGACCCGGACGAACGGGTCGTACGACACGTCCCGCTCTCGAAGGAGTCCACCCATGACCATCGCCGTCACCGGAGCCAGCGGCCACCTCGGCCGCCTCGTCGTCGAGTCCCTTCTGGACCACGGGGCAACGGCCTCCGACGTCTTCGCCCTCGCGCGCACCACGAGTGCGGTCGATGACCTCGCGGGCCGTGGTGCGGTCGTCCGCGAGGCCGACTACGACCGCCCGGAGACGCTCGACGTCGCGCTCGCCGGTGTCGATGTCCTCGTCCTCGTGTCCAGCTCCGACCTGGACGGGCGTGTGCGGCAGCACGGCGCCGTCATCGAGGCGGCGAAGGCCGCCAGTGTCGGGCGCGTCCTCTACACGAGCATCCTGCACGCCGACACCACGCCCGCGATCCTCGCCCCCGCGCACAAGGCGACCGAGGAGATGCTCGCTGCCTCCGGCCTGACCACGACGATCCTGCGCAACGGCTGGTACACGGAGAACTACCTGCCCGACGTCGAGCGGGCGCGCGAGACCGGCGAGCTGGTCTTCAGCGTCGGCGACGGTCGCGTCGCGAGCGCACCCCGCGCCGACTACGCGGAGGCCGTCGCGATCGTCGCGATGGCCGGTGACCGGGCCCCCGAGGGTGCCGCCACCATGCACGACGGTGCGGTGTACGAGCTGTCGGGCGACGTCGCGTGGGACTTCGACGAGCTCGCGCGCGCCGCTGCCGAGGTGCTCGGCCGACCCGTGGCCTACCGGCGCCTGACCTCCGACGAGCACCGTGACGTCCTCGTCGCCGCCGGCCTGGACTCGGGCACGGCGGGCTTCGTCGTCGACCTGGACGCCGACGCGCGCGCGGGGCTGCTGGCCGACGCCCCCGGTGACCTCGCCCGACTCCTGGGCCGGCCGACGACCCCGCTCGTCGACGGACTGCGCGAGGCCGTGCCGGTCGCCGACCCGGCCTGACGCCGCCGCGACCCGGTCGGCGCGAACCGTGCCGCCGACCGGGTGCGCCGCCGGTCTCGTCGACCCACGGCGCCCGTCCGTGGTCTATAGTTGAAGATGCAACTAAGCGGCCGCCCTCGCGCGGCGCCGACTCACAGGAGGAAGCTCATGACCGGCCAGGCCGACTCGTCGCCCGCGATCCAGCGCCTCGCGCGACCGGGTGCGGACGCCCGTCCCGTCGGCGACCTGCTCGCCGCCGAGACGCGCATGGACGCGGTCACCCTCCACGTGCGCGACCTCGACCTCATGACGCGCTACTACCGCGACGCGCTCTCGCTCGCCGTGCTCCCCGCGCCCGAGACCCTCGCCCTGCCCGCCGGGGCGCGGCTCGCGGAGACCGTCGTGCTCGGCCGCGGGGCGACGCCCCTCGTCGTGCTGCACCGCACGCCCGACCTGCCGGAGCCGGGACGCCGCGAGGCGGGCCTGTTCCACACCGCGGTCCTGTTCGACGACGAGCCGGGCCTCGCGCACGCGCTCGCCTCCGTCGCGACCACCGCTCCCAGCACGTTCGTCGGCAGCGCCGACCACCTCGTGTCCCAGGCGTTCTACTTCACGGATCCCGAGGGCAACGGCGTCGAGCTCTACGCCGACCGCCCGCGCGACGCCTGGGGGTGGGACGAGGACGGCGTGCGGATGGACACGATCCACCTCGACCCGAACGGCTTCCTGGCCGACCACCTCAGCGACGCCTCGCGAGAGCTCCTGTCCGTCCCGCGCGCTGACGCGGGCGAGCGGGTCGGCGCCGGGACTGGCGGCGCGGGCGGAGCGGTGGTGGGACACGTCCACCTCCAGGTCGGCGACGTCGCGACGGCCCGGTCGTTCTACGTCGACGCCCTCGGCTTCGAGGAGACGGCGACCGTGCCGGGAGCGCTGTTCGTCTCGGCGGGCGGGTACCACCACCACATGGCGATGAACACGTGGAACAGCCGTGGCGCGGGGCCGCGGGCGTCGTCGCTCGGGCTGGGCAAGGTGTCGATCGCGGTGCCCGGCGGGGACGACGTCGGCGCGCTGCGCGAGCGGCTCGCCCGCGCAGCGGTCGCGACCGAGGACGACGGCGCGGTGCTGCGGTTCGAGGACCCGTGGCGCAACCGCATCGAGGTGCGCGTCGACGCCTAGCTGGTCAGTACACCTAGTGGCGAGCCTTGATCACCAGCACGGGGGCGGGGGAGTCGAGCAGCACGCGCTGCGTGGTGCTGCCGAGGAGGAACTTGCCGACGGGGGAGCGCTTGCGCGCCCCGATGACGACGAGCTCCGGGTGTGTGCGCTCGGCCTCGTCGACGATCGCGTCGGCCGGGTCGACGTGCTCCGGGCGGTACGTCACGTCAGGTGGCTCGATGCCCGCGGGCAGCGTGTCCAGCTGGTGCGCGAGGCCCGCCGGGATCCCGGCGTCGGGGTCCTGGGGGGTGAGGACGAGGACGGCGAGCGGCGCGCCGCGTCGTTCGGCCTCGGCGATCGCGGCGTGCAGGGCGGCCTCGCCCTGCGGGGAGTCGTTGTACGCCACGAGGACGGTCATCGCCGGGCCTTTCCGTGCTGCCGATCGGAGTGCGGTTGAACTCTCTCACACGCCGGGCGTGGCCGCCGTCCGGCGAACGGCGCGGGGATCCGACGCGGCCTCGTGCGCGCCGGGGACGGTGAGCGGCACGTCGGGCGGCACGGTGAGCGGCGGAGGGAGCAGCGCAGGGAGCACGCGAGCCAGCACGTCCTCGATCTCGCGCCGACGTCGCGTGCCGAGACGTTCCGACGGCGCCGTCACGCTGATCGCCGCGACGGGGCGCCCCGCGTCGAGCACGGGGACCGCGACGCAGCTGATCCCGGGCTCGTTCTCCTCGTCCTCGCGCGCGAAGCCGTGCTCGCGGGTGCGCTCGCACACGGCGCTCAGGTCCGCGGTCGTGACCTGGCCGTCCGGAGCGGCGGCGGCGTACCAGGCGAGGCGGTCGTCGTCGAGCGTGCGGTAGGCGAGGAGCGCTCGGCCGAGCGCGGTCGTCGCCGCGGGCCGGCGGCGCCCGACGGCCGACCAGACCCGGACGGCGCGGGCGGGCTCGACCTTGTCGAGGTAGACGATCTCGGTCCCGGCGAGGGCCCCGAGGTGCACGAGCTCGTCGGTGGCCTGGCACACGGCGACGAGCGCGGGGTGCAGGAGCGCCGGCAGGTTCTCCTCGCCCAGGTAGACGGTCGCGAGCGCGGTCGCCGCGGGTCCGAGCCGGTAGCTGCCCGTCGCCTCGTCCTGCTCGGCGTAGCCGCGGTGGCGCAGGGCGGCGAGCGTGCGGTGCAGCGAGGTCTTGTGGAGCCCGAGGTCGTGGGCGAGCGCCCCGAGGGCGAGGCCCCCGGGGCCGGCGGCGGCGAGCGCCTCGAGCGCGGCGAGCGCCTTGTCCACGCTGCCGAGCGGGCTCGCCGTGCTCGCCGCGGGGACTGTCGACCCGCTTCCCGCGGTGCCCGACGTCGCGGGCACGGCTTCCGTCATCGTGGTGCCTTCCTCTAGAGTGCGTTCCGCAGTGAACAACAGGCGTTCACCATAGCGAAACGGAGTGAGGATGTCAGCCGACACCAGCGTCCTGGAGCAGATCGAGCGGGCGCGCGTCGTCCCCGTCGTCGTGGTCGACGACGCGCGCGACGGCCTGGGCGTCGCCGCCGCCCTGCGCGACGGCGGCCTGCCGGTCGCCGAGGTCACGTTCCGCACGGCCGGCGCCGCCTCGGCGATCGAGGCGATCGCGCGCGAGGTGCCCGAGGTGCTCGTGGGTGCCGGCACCGTGATCACCGCCGCACAGGTCGACGAGGCCGTCCGTGCGGGCGCCCGGTTCCTCGTCTCGCCGGGCCTGTCGGCCGCCGTCGTGCGCCGCGCCCAGGAGCACGGCGTGCCGATCCTCCCGGGGGTCGCGACGCCGTCGGACATCATCGCCGCGCTCGACCTCGGCCTGAAGGCCGTGAAGCTGTTCCCGGCGAACGTCGTCGGCGGTCCCGCCGCCGTCAAGGCGTTCTCGGCGCCGTTCCCCGGAGTGCGGTTCGTCCCCACCGGCGGCGTCAGCGCCGCCAACCTCCTCGACTACCTCTCCCTGCCGTCGGTGCTCGCCGCCGGCGGGTCGTGGATGGTCGACCGGTCGCTCGTCCGCGCGGGCGACTGGGCCGAGATCACCCGTCGCACGCGCGAGGCGGTCGAGCTCGCCGCCTCGCTCGCCACCGTCACCGAAGGAGCCTGACCGTGAGCACCACCCCCACCGAGACCAGTACCGAGACCACCACCGGCACCTCCGCCGGCACCGCGCCGCTCGCCGTCCGCCCCGCCGACGAGTGCGCGTACGACGTCGTCGCGCTCGGCGAGGTCATGCTGCGCCTCGACCCGGGCGAGCGCCGCATCAAGACCGCGCGCAGCTTCGACGCGTGGGAGGGCGGCGGCGAGTACAACGTCGCGCGCGGCCTGCGCCGCTGCTTCGGCCTGCGCGGCGCCGTCGTCACCGCGCTCGCGGACAACGAGGTCGGCCGCCTCGTCGAGGACCTCATGCTCACCGGCGGGCTCGACACGAGCCACGTCGTGTGGCGCTCCTACGACGGCATCGGCCGCACCGTGCGCAACGGCCTGAACTTTACCGAGCGCGGGTTCGGCGTGCGCGGCGCCGTCGGCGTCTCCGACCGCGGCAACACCGCGATCGCGCAGCTGCGGCCCGACGACGTCGACTGGGACGCGCTGTTCGGCCGCGGCGTGCGCTGGTTCCACACCGGTGGCATCTTCGCCGCGCTGTCCGAGTCGAGCGCCGACGTCGCCGAGGCGGCGATGGCCGCTGCGCGCCACCACGGCACGATCGTGTCCTACGACCTCAACTACCGCCCGTCGCTGTGGCAGGGGATCGGCGGCGTGGAGCGCGCGCAGGAGGTCAACCGTCGCCTGGCGCGCTACGTCGACGTGATGATCGGCAACGAGGAGGACTTCACGGCCAGCCTCGGCTTCGAGGTGGAGGGCGTGGACGAGAACCTCACCGACCTCGACACGGGCGCGTTCCGCGCGATGATCGGCCGTGCGGCGGAGGAGTACCCGAACTTCCAGGTCATCGCGACGACGCTGCGCGGCGTGAAGACGGCCACGGTCAACGACTGGGGCGCCATCGCGTGGTCGCGCGTGCAGGGCTTCGCCGAGGCGACGCACCGCCCCGGCCTGGAGATCCTCGACCGCGTCGGCGGCGGCGACTCGTTCGCCTCGGGCCTCGCGTACGGGCTCATGGAGCTCGGGTCGATCGCCGAGGCCGTCGAGTACGGCGCCGCGCACGGCGCGCTCGCGATGACCACGCCGGGCGACACGTCGACGGCGTCGCTCGCCGAGGTCCGCAAGCTCGCCTCGGGCGGCAGCGCGCGCGTCCAGCGCTGACGCCGCCGGTCGGCACTCCCCGGCGCACCGTCGGGCTCGTGCTCAGCGTGCCGGGGAGAGCATCCGCCCGGACAGCGTGACGATCGCGCGTGTCGGGGCGAGGCGTGCCGCGAACGTCTGGAGGCGGTTGCCGAGCCCGGGCACGACGCCGGGCGGTGCGTCGCGCCGGTCGAGCGCGCGCAGGGCGTCGTGCACGACCTGCTGGGCGCTGCGCACCTGGCCGATCTTCGCCTCGTCGGCGCCGACGACGTCGAAGAACTCGGTCGGGACCGGGCCGGGGGACAGGGCGAGAGTGCGCAGCCCCGTGCCTCGCGTCTCGTACCACAGCGCCTCGGTGAACGACCGGACGAACGCCTTCGTCGCGCCGTACACCGCCATGCCGGGCGTCGCCTGGAACGAGGCGGTGCTCGCGACGTTGACGAGCGCGCCGCGCCCGGTGGCGACGAGCTCGGGCAGGAACGCGCGCGTGAGGTCGACGAGGCTCGCGACGTTCACCTGGACCTCGGCCGCCACGCGGTCGGGGTCGGCGTCGGCGAGCGCGCCGTGCGAGCCGAAGCCCGCGTTGTTCACGAGCGTGCCCAGGGTGATACCCCGCTCCCGCAGCGCCGCGGCGAGCGCCCGGCCGGGCCGGGCCGTCGCGAGGTCGTGCGGCAGCACCGTCACGTCCACGCCCGTCCGCGAGCGGAGGCGGGCCGCAAGGCCCTCGAGCCGGTCGACGCGTCGCGCGACGAGCACCAGACCCGCTCCGCGCTCGGCCAGGCGGGTCGCGAACTCGGCACCGAGCCCGGAGCTCGCGCCCGTGACCAGGGCTGTGGTGCCGGTGTAGTCGATGGGCATGGTGGTCCTCCAGGGTTGCGGACGATGAAAGGTGTACACCCGTTCACCGAGTATGGTGAACAGGTGTACACCGAACTTGTGGCCGACGCAAGAGCCGGTCGACGCCCGTGACCACGACGCCGAGCCGCCGAGTCCCGCACGTCCGGGGCCAGGGCGAGCAGCTCCGTCGCGAGCTCGTCGACGCCGCGGCGGCGCTGCTCGCGCGGCCCCGCGGCGTGCCAACGCCGTCCCTGCGAGCGGTGGCACGTGCCGTCGGGGTCTCGCCCGCCGCGGTCTACCTCCACTTCACCTCGCAGGCCGACCTCATCTGGGCGGTGCTCGAGCGCCACCTCGACGGGCTCGCGCAGGCCCTGCGTGCTGCCGACGACCCGGCGCTCGAGGCCCGCGAGCGCATGCACCGGGGCGCTGCTGCGTACGTCGCCTGGGGTCTGGAGCATCCGGGCGCATACCAGCTCCTCTTCGAGAGCGTCGACTCGCTCGGCATCGACGGTGGGCAGGACGTCCCCGGCGACCGGCTCGTCGAGGAGACCGCCGAGATCCTCGTCGAGGGCGCGGTGCCACCCGACGACGCGCGCCAGGCCGCGACCCGCACGTGGATGGCTCTGCACGGGCTCGTGTCCCTGCGCCTGCACAAGCCGCACCAGAAGTGGCCCGACGGCCTCGAGCGCGACCGCCGGGCGCTCGTCGACGCGGTGCTCGACCCGGTCCTGGGGCGTGGGGGCGACCGATGACCGTGCGGGTGCGCGGTGTCGTGACCGCACACGGGGGCAGGTCCAGCCGTCGTCCAGCCCCCGCGGGTTAGGGTGGATCGACGCTGTGGGGGCTGCTGGGAGGTGCCGTGACGGGACGCGACGCGTACGCTCCGGGCCTGCCCAGGCGCCGGGTCGAACCACCGCCGGACCTGGCCCGCGCCGTCGAGCACGCCCGCATCCTGCGGGGTGCCGGAGACCCGTCGGGGGCGGCCCGAGTGCTCGACCGCGCGTTCGACGCCGAGGGCGTGCGTGCCCGCACCGTCTCCGAACCCCTCCGCTTCCGCGCCCTCGTCCTGCGTGCCGACCTCGCGCTGCGCCTGCACGACGATGCCGGGGCCGCCCGGTTCCTCGCCGGCGCGGAGGCCCTGCCGCTCCTGGCGGACGCGCTCGCCGGGCTCGACGACGAGGTGCACCGTGCCGAGGAGCTGCGCGAGCAGCTCGGCGGCGAGGGGGACGGCTGAGCGGTCGGGAACCTGCGCGGGCCGATCCGCGTTGGACTGCGCAGCACCTTCAGCCGCTCCCGGGCAGTGTCCCGGCGGCGACCCGAGCAGCACCCCGAGCAGGAGGACCCGCATGCTGTGCCCGACCGACCAGACCGTGCTCGTGATGACCGAGCGCAAGGGCGTCGAGATCGACTACTGCCCCACCTGCCGTGGCGTGTGGCTCGACCGCGGCGAGCTCGACAAGATCATCGACCGCTCGGTCGAGGGCGAGATCGCCGCCGAGGCCGCAGGACCGGCCGCGGCCGCGCCACCCGTCGTCCCCGCGGGGGCCCCCGCGCCCGGGCCCACCGCGTACCCGGCCACCCAGCCGGCCGACTACGGGTCGCCGCGCGGCTACGACGAGCGTCGCGACGACCGCTATCGGGACGAGCGTCGCTACGACGACCGGGACCGCCGGAACGAGGGCGACCGCCGGTACGACGGCGACCGCCGGTACGACGGCGACCGCCGGTACGAGGGCGACCGCTACGACCCGCGCTACCCCCAGCGCAAGAAGAAGAAGGAGTCGTGGCTCGGGGACCTCTTCGACTTCTGACGTGCGGGTGCTGGATCGAGCGTGCCAGACCGACCGTGCTGACCTGAGCGCCGTGCCGACGGCCACGGGCTCCGGGGCCGGAGCCGGGGGCTAGGCTCGGTCCTCGTGCGTGCAGTCCTGAGCCGGTGGGTCGACCCGTTCGTCGTGACGCTGCTCGTGGAGCTCGTGCTCGGGCTCGTCGTGCCCGTGGGGCCGGGTGCGCAACGCGTGGTGGACGTCGTCGCGGACGTCGCGGTCACCGTCCTGTTCCTCGTCTACGGCATGCGGCTCGCCACGCGTGAGGTGTGGGCCGGCCTGCGGAACTGGCGGCTGCAGGGCGGGATCCTCGCGTCGACGTACGTCGTTTTCCCGCTGCTCGGCCTCGTCGTCGCGTGGGCCGTCGCCCCGGTGATCGGGGAGGGGCTCGCCGTCGGGGTGCTCTTTCTCGCGCTGCTGCCGTCCACGGTGCAGTCGTCGGTCGCGTTCACGTCGGTGGCCCGCGGCAACGTCGCGGGCGCGATCTGCGGTGCGACGGTGTCGAACGTGCTCGGCATGGTCGTCACGCCGCTCCTCGTGCTGTGGCTGCTCTCGGACGCGTCGGGCGGTCCGGCCGGTGCGGTCGGCGGGACGGCTGCCGGTGCAGTCGACGGCTCGGGCGGGCTGGGCGGGCTGCGGACCGTCCTGCTCCAGCTCCTGGTCCCGTTCGTCGTGGGGCAGCTGCTGCAGCCCTGGGTCGGTGACTGGATCCGCGCGCGCCGCTGGCTCACGCTCGCCGTCGACCGGGGCACGATCCTCGTCGTCGTGTTCGGCGCGGTCGCGGCGGCGACGTCGGCGGGCGTGTGGTCGAGCGTGTCGGGGTGGGCGATCGTCGCGCTGCTCGGCGTGAGCGGCCTGCTTCTCGCGGCGATGCTCGCGATCACGTGGTGGGGCGGCGCGGCGCTGCGCCTGTCGCGCGAGGACCGGATCGCGCTGCTCATGTGCGGCTCGAAGAAGTCGCTCGCGACCGGCCTGCCGATGGCGAGCGTGCTCTTCCCGGTCGCCGTGGCGGGCGTCGTCGCCGTGCCGGTGATCGTCTTCCACCAGCTCCAGCTCGTGGTCTGCGCGGTGCTCGCCCGGCGCCTGGCCCTGCGGGCCTGAGCAAGGCCGGTCGCCGAACACGGGATCAGCCACCGTATTCGGCCGAGCGTGGTGGCCAACCCCGTGGTCGACGGTGGCCGGCCCCGTGCTGGGCAGGGGAGACCTCAGGCGCGCGCGGTGACCTGCTCGCGCACCTGGCGCTTGGCGCGCGTGAGCATGCCGTTCATCCCGCCGATGCGCAGCGGGCTCACGGCGCGCGTGAGCCCGATCGACATGGGGAAGTCGTCGGGGACGTCGAGGACCTCTTGCGCGGTCAGGCCCGACAGGCCCTGCGCGAGGATCGACGCGAACCCGCGCGTCGTCGGCGCCTCGGCCGGCGCCGTCGCGTAGAAGTGCACGACGCCGTCGGCGCCCACCTCGGCGAACGCCCGGACGGGGGACTGGCACTCCTCGATGCGTTCGAGCATGCCGGGCGCGCTCGCGTAGCGCTCCGGGAGGTCCGGGAGCTCGTTCGCGAACTCGAGCAGGAGCTGCAGGCGCTCACGCTCGGGCACGGCGAGGAAGTCCTCGCGGATCTCGGCGAGCGACGTGGGCAGCGCCGGTTCGGGCGCGGTGTCGGGCGTGGAGGCGCTCATGGGTCGATCCTCGCACCGGTCCGGGCGCCGGGCATCGCGGTCCCACCGTGCGGAACGCCCAGCGGCCGGGTGCTCGCCCGGGGGACGCCGACGGCGCGGGGCGAGCCTCGTGGAGAGGCTCACCCCGCGCCGTCGGGCAGGGAAGTGAAGGAGGCTCAGCTGAGCGACGCCGGGGCCTCGCCCGGCTGGTCGCCCTTGACGATGGGCACGCGCACCGCGTTGCCCCACTCGGTCCACGAGCCGTCGTAGTTGCGGACCTTGTCGAAGCCGAGCAGGTAGGTCAGCGCGAACCACGTGTGGCTCGAGCGCTCGCCGATGCGGCAGTACGTGACGACCTCGTCGTCCGCCTGCAGGCCGAGGCCGCCCTCCTGGTAGATCGCCTCGAGCTCGGCGCGCGACTTGTACGTGCCGTCCTCGGCGACGGCGGTCGCCCACGGGACGTTGCGCGCCGTCGGGATGTGGCCGCCGCGCAGCACGCCCTCCTCCGGGTAGTCCGGGATGTGCAGGCGCTCGCCCGTGAACTCCTGCGGGGAGCGGATGTCGACGAGCGGGCCGTTGCCGATGTGCGCGAGGACGTCCTCCTTGAACGCGCGGATCGTCACGTCGTCGCGCTCGACGACCGGGTACTCGACGGCGTCGGGCTCCGGGACGTCCGTCGTCGTCTCGCGGCCCTCGGCGATCCACTTGCCGCGACCGCCGTCGAGCAGGCGCACGTCCTCGTGGCCGAACAGCGTGAAGACCCACGCGGCGTACGCGGCCCACCAGTTGTTCTTGTCGCCGTAGACGACGATCGTCGTGTCGCGGCCGATGCCCTTCGAGCCGAGCAGCTGGGCGAAGCCCTTGCCGTCGATGTAGTCGCGGGTGTCGGGGTCGTTGAGGTCCGTGTGCCAGTCGATCTTCACGGCACCGGGGATGTGGCCGGTCTCGTAGAGCAGCACGTCCTCGTCGGACTCGACGACGACGACGCCCGGCTGGCCGAGGTGCTCCGCGAGCCAGTCGGTGCTCACGAGGCGGTCGGGGTGGGCGTACTGCGTGATCTTCTCGGTGGTGTCGAGCGGTGCGGGCATGGTTCCTCCAGGGGCTGGCGTGCCGGGGTGTGCGCGCGACAGGCTGCGCGGCTCTCCGCCCGTCAGGCTAGGCGGGGTGTCCGCTCCGTGGAAGGGGCGTTGCGCATGCTGAGACGGTGTTACGCGGGGTTCAGCGCTGTCCCAGGAGCTCGCGCGTCGCGTCCCCGAGCGCCGCGTCGAGGAGCTCGAGACCGAGGTCGAGCTCGTCGTCGGTGACGGTCAGCGGCGGGGCGATGCGGAAGACGCCACCCATGCCGCGCAGCTGCACGACGTTCAGGTGCAGCCCGCGCTCGAGAGCACGGCGGGTCACGAGCGTGCCGAGCGCGTCGGCGCCCTCCTTCGACTCCCGGTCGAGCACGAGCTCGATGCCCTGCAGGAGCCCGCGACCGCGCACGTCGCCCACGACCTCGTGCTGGGACTGCAGCTCGAGGAGGCCAGCGCGCAGGCGGTCGCCGAGGACGCGCACGCGCGCGTCGAGGTGCTCGGCCTCGAGGACGTCGAGCACCGTGCCGCCCACCGCGGCGACCAGAGGGTCGGACACGTGCGTCGTGAAGAACAGGAAGCCGCGCTCGTGCGCACGCTCCTCGATCTCGGCGCTCGTGACCACCGCCGCGAGCGGCAGCCCCGCCCCGAGCGTCTTCGAGAGCGTGAGGATGTCGGGAACGACGGGTTCGTCGCCAGGCCGTCCCTCGAACGCGTACCAGGAGCCCGTGCGGCACAGCGCGGTCTGCGCCTCGTCGAGGATGAGGAGCATCCCGCGCTCGTGGCACTTGTCCCGCAGCGCCGCGAGGTACCCCTGCGGGAGCTCGACGATCCCGCCCGAGCTGAGGATCGGCTCGACGATGCACGCCGCGAGGTTCCCGGTCGACTGCACGTCGACGAGGTCGAACGCGAGGTCGAGCTGGCGGCGCCAGTCGTGCTCGCCGTCCGGCGTGAGATGGTCGGGGCGGTAGGCGTTCGGCACCGGGATGACCAGGTTCCCCGGCGCCGTCGGCCCGTAGCCGCGGCGTCCGGCGCTGTTCGTCGCGGCGGCCGCGGCGTGCGTCATCCCGTGCCACGACCCCGCGAGCGAGACGATCTCGTGCCCGCCCGTGACGAGCTTGGCCATCCGGATCGCGGCCTCGTTCGACTCCGCACCGGTCGTGAGGAGCAGGACCTTCTCCAACGGGTCGGGGAGCGTGTCCGCGAGGCGCCGCGCGAGGTCGACGACGGGCCGCGAGAGCATCCCGCTGAAGAGATGGTCGAGCGTGCCGATCTGGCGACGCACCGTCTCCACGACAGCGGGGTGGCTGTGCCCGAGGATCGCGCTCATCTGGCCCGACGTGAAGTCGAGGATCCGGCGACCCTCCGCGGTGGTCACGAAGCTGCCCGAGGCGCTCTCGACGACCTCGGGCGTGAACGGCCCGCCGTACCGCACGAGGTGCGTGTCGGCGTCGGCCCAGAAACGGGCGACGGCCTCCGCGGACTCGCCCGAGGCGACGGAGAGGGGCGGGACGGGCGCGGTCATGTGCCGAGCCTAGGGACGACCCGCTGTGCGCGTACAGCGCGACTTCTCGTACAGTCTGTGCGGAAGAATCGCACAGCGTTGCGAGCGCTCACCGAGCAGCAGGAGGGAACCGTGCTCAACGCCGCCCGGCTCCAGATCCTCGCGCGGCTCGACAGCCTCGGCACCGTGCGCGCTGTCGGCGCCTCGTTGCACCTGAGCCCGTCCGCGGTCTCGGCGCAGCTCGCCGCGCTCGAGGCCGAGACCGGTGCACGTCTCCTCGAGCGAACCGGACGGCGCGTGCGGCTCACTCCCGCGGGACGCTCTCTCGCTCGGCACGCGCGGGTCATCCTCGACCAGATGGCGCTCGCGGAGGCGGAGCTCGCACACCCCGACGGTCAGCCGGCCGGGGTCGTGCGCGTCGCCGCGTTCTCGAGCGCGGTGCGGCAGCTCGTGATCCCGCTCGCGCTCCGGCTCGCGACGGAGCACCCGGGTGTCGAGATCGACGTCGTCGAGCTGGACCCGCGCGAGAGCGGCCCTGCGCTGCGACGCGCGGACGTCGACCTGGCCGTGACGGCCGACCTGCTCGACGGCGCCCCGCTCGCCGGTCCCGACGTCGCGACCGTGCCCCTGCTCGAGGAACCGGTCGTGCTCGTGACCCCGGCCGCGACGTCGAGGGACGGTATCGCCGGTGCGCCGTCGCAGGACGGCGTCGCCGACGCGCTGCCACAGGCCTCGTCCGACCCGGTCGACCTCGCGGGCCTCGCCGACGCGCGCTGGTCGGCGGACCTGGCGGGCACCTACCTGTCGACGCTTCTCGGCAGCGCGTGCCGCGACGCAGGGTTCGAGCCGCGCGTCGTGGCGCGCCTCCCGAGCTACGAGCTCCTGCTCGCTCACGTCGAGGCCGGGCTCTCCGTCGCGCTCCTGCCCGGGCTCGCCGTCGATCGCCGGTACGCCGTCGACGTCCGCGCGCTCAAGAGCCCGAGGACACGTCAGGTGTACGCCGCAATGCGTCGAGGGGCACCGCCGACGGCCGCCACCGCCGCGGTCCTGTCGGGCCTGCGCCGCGTCGCGCGCGGGCGAGGTTCCCGGCAGGGCGTCACGGCATCCGGCGAGGCGCCGCCCGTGCTCGTCGACGACGCCGACTAGCGGTCACGCGTCCTGGACGGTGGCCCTCGGCGAGGGACGAGCGTCACCGCGCCGGGACATCGTCCGGAGTCAGTGCCCGCACTCGCCGTCCGGTCGCGAGGAACACGCCGCGCAGCCGGACACCCCGGCGCACGGCAGCGTCGTGCAGGGCGGCGAACCACCGGCCGTCCGCCGTCGTGACAGAGTCGGAACCCTGGCGCTCGAGCATGAGCACCGTGCTTCCACCAGGTGCCTGCTCCGCGAGCACGTCGCGCACGACGCACACAAGGTTCTCGACGATCTGGTAGTCGGGTGAGGGCGGGACGTCATCGACCGGGACGATCGCCCGCAAAGGGCGGTCCTCGGCGTCGAGGAACGTGATCCAGAGGCTGAAGCGGACCGCGTCGGCGTCCTGATGGAGGAACTCGATCCACGCGAGGAGGGCGTCGTCGTCGGGCAGTCGGTCACCGGGACGGATCGAGGCTCGGGGTGTCGTCATCACCACAGGGTGGTGGCGGCGAAGCCGTCCTCGACGTGCGTCCACAGGGCCGCGTGAGAACGGTCGTGACGGCCGTCGTCCACAGCCTGGCCCGTCCATGGTCGCGCGAGCAACGACGTGCCTGCGTCGGCATGGCTGCCGTTCGGCGCGAGCGTCCAGTTGCTCCCGAGGGACGTGAGGCGAGGTGGCATTAGACCCTGGCCCGCGGCGGGTCCCCCGTGCGAGGGTGTCCGGTATGAGTGAAGCCACCCGGTTCGTCGACCGCACGACCGACGAGGTCGAGGTACCGCTCCTCGGGGGCGACGTGTCCGACGGCCTCGTGCGTCGCGGTGACACGGTGCGCCGCCCGCGCGGCCCGCACAGCCCCGCCGTCGAGGCGTACCTGCTGCATCTCGAGCGCGTCGGGTTCGACCGCGCGCCGCGGTTCCTCGGCATCGACGACGACGGCCGCGAGGTCGTGACGTTCCTGCCGGGACAGATGGGCGGCCGCCCGCCGCACGCCTGGGCGACCGACGAGGAGATCCTCGGACAGCTCGGCGAGTGGCAGCGGGCCCTGCACGACGTGTCGACGGACGTGGTCCTCCCCGACGGGGTCGCGTGGCCCGAGCGGGCCCAGTTCCCCGAGGTGCCGGACGTGTTCGACGCACCGGACGTCGTCGGGCACAACGACGTGACGGTCGAGAACGCGCTGTTCCTCCCGGCGGGCGAGGACCCGCAGGGGCCGCACCGCCTGGTCGGCGTGATCGACTTCGACCTCGCGGCGCCCACGACCCGGTTGCTGGACGTCGCGACCACCCTCCTCTACTGGGCGCCGATCAGCCCTCCGCACGCGCGTCCCGACGTCACCCGGGACCTCGACGCCGGGCGCCGCATGCGGCTCCTCGCCGAGGCGTACGGCCTCGACCGGTCCGACCGGCTCGGGCTCCTCGACGTGCTCGCCCAGCGGTTCGCGCGCAGCTGGTACGCGATGCGGCACGCCGCCGCGACGCGCGGCGGCGGGTGGCAGCGCATGTGGGACGACGGCGTCGGGGACCGCATCCGGGAGAACGAGGCCTGGTTCGCCGCCGAGCGACCGGAGCTCGTGCGCGCGCTCATCTGACGCTCAGCCCCGACGCCCGCCGCGCCGTGCCCAGGACCACAGGCGCCGCAGCGGCCCGGGGCCCCGGACGACGGGGATCTCCTGCGTCTCGACGCCGTGGACCAGCCACGCCTCCGCGTGCCGGCGCGCCTCGGCGGTCGACTCGCCGATCACCGGTCGGGCGGGGAACACGGCGATGCGCTCGTGCTCGCGCAGGTCGATGACGTGGCGGAACAGGTCCGCGAGCGCCGGGTCCACCCCGCTGACGAACAGGCGACCCCCGTGCGCGCCCAACCGGTCGGCGTAGGACGCGAGCACCGTGAACGCGGTGGCCCCGAGGCTGACGCGGCCGCGCAGGCGGAGCACCACCACAGCCTCGCGCGCGCCGGACGGGTCGGGCAGCGCAGCCTCGAGCGAGCGCGCGCCGGCGTAGAAGAGGCTGCCGTGCACGTCGAGCACCGTCACCTCCTGGCCGGGCAGACGCCGCGGCGCGGGCTCCTCGCGGACGTGGCCGTCGTCCTGCCGCACGAGCCGCACGATCCGCAGGTCCTGCGACTCGCGGTTGGCCTGGAGCAGGATCGACAGCGCGGCGCCGATCCCGACGGCGGCCGCGACCGGCAGCAGGAGCGTCGCGAGGAACGTCGTCGCCATGGCGATCTGCGACTGGCTGCCGGTCCGCCACGCCGTCGCCATCGCCGACAGGCGGATCGATCCCGCGGACGCGACCACGAGGACCGCCGCGAGCGTCGCCGAGGGCACGGCACCGACCGGCCCGGACAGCGCGACGAGGACGACGAGCACCCACACGCCCGACATGACCCCCGCCCAGCGGTCGCGCGCCCCCGCGGCGGTGGAGACCGCCGTCTGGCCCACGGACCCGCCGACGGGGATGCCGCGGAACACGCCGACGACGATGTTCGCGACGCCCTGGCCGACGAAGTTCCGGTCGGAGTCGGCGCGCCGGCCGCCCGGGTTCGGCACGGACTCGGCGACGCCCGCACCCTGGACGAGCACGATCGCGGCGACGGCGAACGCCCCGACGACGACGTCCGCGGAGAGCAGGCCGAGCTGGGGAACGGCCGGCGCGGGCAGGCCGACGGGGATCGCCCCGGAGTCCGCGACCAGCTCGACGGAGCCGGCCCGCAGGGCCCACACCCCGACGGCGGTGACGACGAGCGCCACGACGGCCGCGAACGGGGCGATCCGCGTGCGGGCGAGCAGGAGGAGCAGGAGGACCGCGCTCGTCCCGACGGCGACCGTGGGCCAGTCCCAGGTGCCGGGCGCCGTGACCACCTGGTAGGCGTCGCCGACGGCCAGGGACGACGTCGGGTCCGCACCGGTGAGGGCGGCGAGCTGCCCGAGGAGGATGTTCACGGCGACGCCGGTGAGGAACCCCGTCATGACCGAGTGGGAGACGAACCCGGTCAGCCGCCCCAGCCGAGCCACGCCCGCGAGGACCATGAGCACGCCGGCGAGCGTCGTCATGAGGACGAGCGCTCCCAGCCGGTCGTCGGGGTCCACCGTGGCGACCGCCGACCCGGCGGCGAGGGCGGCCGCGCTCGTCGTGGTGACGATCATGCGCTGCGAGTCCACGGTGAGCCCGCCCGCGATCCGGCCGACGGCCGTCGCGTACAGCCCGTGGATCGGGCTGACGCCGACGAGCGTCGCGGCGGCCATGCCGTCCGGGACGCCGCCGACCGCACCGGGCACGCCGGCGCTCGCGGACGACCCGAACGTCCCACGCGCGGGGCGCACACCCTGCCACCACGCGTGGGCCGCCCGCAGCGGGCGGGGGCGGCTCACCGGGGCCCCGAGGCGTGTCGCATGGCGACGACTCTGGCACGGACGGACCGGGCCGACCAGGCGAGCGAGCCGTCCTCGGCCGAGGATGGCGGCATGTCCGAGACGTCTCCCCCTGGTACCCGGGTCGTCGTGCGCCGACGCGCGTCGCGCACCGTGCGCTGGATGGCCGTGCACCCGGTGTGGGCGGTCGCGCTGCGCTCCGGCATCGCGGCCGGGCTGGCGTGGTGGGTGGCCTGGCTGATCGGCCTCGCCTTCCCCGACCCGTTCGCCGACTACCGCTACTACGCCCCGCTCGGCGCCGTCGTCGCGACCTCCTCGACCGCGGCGCGGTCCGTGAGCCAGTCGGTGCGGGCGACCCTCGCCATCGTCGTCGGTGCGGCGGTCGCGGGCGTCCTCGACCTCGTGCTGCCGACCGACTCGTTGACGGTCGCGGTCGTGATCGTCGTCGCGAGCCTGCTCGCGGGGTGGCGTGTCCTCGGCGACATGGGGTCGTGGACGGTGACGTCGGCGCTCTTCGTCCTCGTCATCGGCGGCGCGCGGGACCAGTCGGAGTTCGTCGTCGCGTACATCGGCCTCGTGGTCGCCGGTGCGGGTGTCGGCGTGCTCGTGAACCTCGTCGCACCGCCGCTGCCGCTCGCGCCGTCGGAGGCCGCGCTCGACGAGCTCAGGGACGTCCTCGCCGATCAGCTCGACGCGCTGGCCGACGGCCTGCACGGCGACAGGGCTCCGCGGCCGGAGGAGTGGGAGGAGCGGCGGCGGGGCGTCGCCCCGGCGGTCGAGGGTGCGCGACGCGCCGCGGACGAGGCGCGCGAGGCGCAGCGGCTCAACGTCCGGGCGCGACGCCAACGGGGGCGCGTCGAGGACCAGGAGGCCAGGTCCGAGCGGCTGTCCGTGACGACGGCCGTCGTCACGGACCTCGTGCGCGTCCTCACGGAGGGGGAGCGGGACGACCTCGACGTGGACCGTCGGGTGCTCGGCGCCGAGCTGCGCCACCCCGTGGCCGAGGCGCTCGGGGCGCTGGCGGTCGTGGTCCGCGAGGGCCCCGACGCGGACCGGGAGCCGGCGCTGCTCGCCGTCCGCGAGCTGCGGGCTGCGCTGGCGCGCCAGCGGGCCGACGGTCCGGGTGACGACTACCTCGCCGCCGGGGCGATCGTGCTGGACATCGAGCGTGCCCTCGACGCGAACCGGGCGACGTCCGAGGAATCCGACGAGGGCGACGCGTGACGCAGGTCGACGCGTGACCGGCGACGGCGGACGACGACGACGCCGGGACCGTCCGGGTGTCCGGACGGTCCCGACGGCGGTCGGCCCCGACGCTGGGCGAGGTCACGCGAGGTCAGGCGCGGTCAGGCGGGGTGCGGCAGGTCGACGTCCGAGCCGACGAGGAACTGCGAGTACGCCCCGATGGTGAGGAACGTCGGGAAGTCCTCGGCGAGGGCCACCGCCCGGAAGACGGCGGCCGCGTCGTCGACCCGGTTGCCGGGCGTGCGGGGCAGGTCGTCGACGATCTCGGCGAGCAGCGCCTCGACGCGCTCGCGCGTGATCGGCACGCCGTTCTCCGTCCGCGTCGCGGAGGCGATCCACTGCCACACCTGCGAGCGCGAGATCTCGGCCGTCGCGGCGTCCTCCATGAGGTGGTCGATGGCCGCCGCGCCGACGCCGCGCAGCCACGACTCGACGTAGCGCACGCCGACCGACACGTTCGCGCGCAGACCGGCGGCGGTCACGGTGGCGCCCGCGCGCCGCGCCGAGCCGATGTCGAGCAGCTCGTGCTGACCCACGCGCACGTCGTCGCGCTGCCGCGAGACCTGGTTCGGCCGGTCGCCGAGCACCGCGTCGAACTCTCCGCGGGCGGCGTCGAGGAGATCCGGGTGCGCGACCCACGTGCCGTCGAACCCGTCCGTCGCCTCGCGCCGCTTGTCGGCCCGCACCTGCTCGATCGCGCGCTCCGTGACGTCCGGACGACGGCGGTCGGGGATGAACGCGCTCATGCCGCCGATCGCGTGCGCCCCGCGCCGGTGGCACGTCGACACCAGCAGCTCCGTGTACGCGCGCATGAACGGGGCCGTCATGGTGACCTGCGCGCGGTCGGGGAGCACGTACTGGTCGCCGCGGGTGCGGAACGCCTTGATCACGGAGAACAGGTAGTCCCAGCGGCCGGCGTTGAGCCCGGCGCAGTGGTCGCGGAGCTCGTAGAGGATCTCCTCCATCTCGAACGCCGCGGGTAGCGTCTCGATCAGCACCGTGGCCCGGATCGTCCCCTGCTCGATCCCGACCCACTCCTGGGCGAGCTCGAAGACGTCGTTCCACAGCCGCGCCTCGCGGTACCCCTCGAGCTTCGGCAGGTAGAGGTACGGGCCGCGCCCCCGCTCGACGAGCTCGTGGGCGTTGTGGAAGAAGTACAGACCGAAGTCCACGAGCGACGCCGACGCCGAGACGCTCACCCCGGCCCGGTCGACGTACCGCAGGTGCTTCTCGATGAGGTGCCACCCGCGCGGGCGGAAGACGATGGTCGGGAGGTCGGTGAGCGTCGTCGAGCGCAGGCGGTACTCCTTCCTCTCGGCGCCCGCGCCGACGACCATGTGCTCGAGCGTGCCGCGGATCGCGTCGTGCAGCGCGAGCTGGCCCTCGATCACGTTGCGCCACGTGGGCGAGGACGCGTCCTCGGCGTCCGCGAGCCACACGTTCGCGCCCGAGTTCAGCGCGTTGATCGCCATCTTCGGGTCGGTGGGACCGGTGATCTCGACGCGCCGGTCCGCCAGGCCGGGCGCCCCGGTGGAGCCGGCGACGCGCCACGACGGGTCGTCGCGGACCGGCCGGGTCTCGGCGCGGAAGTCGGGGTCGATCCCGTCGGCGACGTCCTGCCGGCGCTGCTGGCGGTCCATGAGCAGGCCGTGGCGCCGGGCCACGAACCGGTCGTGCAGCGCGGTGAGGAAGTCGAGCGCCTCGGGCGTGAGGATCTCGCGGTACCGCTCGCCGAGCGTGCCGGTCACGCGCAGCGTGCCCTGGGGCGCGCGCTGCGCGGTGCCCGACGACGCGGGGCGGGCCGGGCCGCCCGGGTGCGGACCGCCGTCGGGCAGCGGGCCGGACGTGCGCGGGGGAGAGGTGGTGGACGTGGTGGTCATGGCGTGCTCCGAAGGTCGTGCCCCTCGAGATAGAACCGCAGGCGCCGAGGTAGAGCTCCGCGAGCTCTATCTCGATGCCGCGCGTTCTATCTCGCGGAGGGGAGGGGCTTAGTGGAACTGGGCGGTCTCGGTGGACCCGGCGAGCGCGAGGGTGGCGGCGTCGGGGTTGAGAGCCGTGGCGACCCGGTCGAAGTAGCCGGTGCCGACCTCCCGCTGGTGGCGGGTGGCGGTGTAGCCGTCGGCCTCGGAGGCGAGCTCGGCCTCCTGCAGCTCGACGTAGGCGCTCATGGCACGGTCCTTGTAGCCGCGCGCGAGCTCGAACATGGAGTGCGAGACGGCGTGGAAGCCGGCGAGGGTGATGAACTGGAACGCGTAGCCCATCGCGGCGAGCTCCTTCTGGAAGCTCGCGATCTGCGCGTCGTCGAGGTGCTTGCGCCAGTTGAACGACGGCGAGCAGTTGTACGCGAGCTTCTTGCCGGGGTGCTCGGCGTGGACCGCCTCGGCGAAGCGCCGGGCGAGCCCGAGGTCGGGCGTGCCCGTCTCGACCCAGAGCAGGTCGGCGTACGGCGCGTACGCGAGGCCGCGTGCGAGCACCGCGTCCTCGCCCGGCCGCACGCGGTAGAAGCCCTCGGCCGTGCGCTCGCCCGTGAGGAAGGGCTGGTCGCGCTCGTCGACGTCGGACGTGAGCAGGTCCGCGGCGAGCGAGTCGGTCCGCGCGACGATCACCGACGGCACGCCCGCGACGTCGGCGGCGAGCCGGGCCGCGTTGAGCGTGCGCACGTGCTGCGACGTCGGCACGAGCACCTTGCCGCCCAGGTGGCCGCACTTCTTCTCCGACGCGAGCTGGTCCTCCCAGTGCACGCCCGCGGCACCGGCCGCGATCATCGCGTGCATGAGCTCGTAGGCGTTGAGCGGACCGCCGAAGCCGGCTTCCGCGTCGGCCACGATCGGGGCGAGCCAGTCCCGGCCCGGCTCGTCGGTCTCACCGGTCCGGGCCCGCTCCGCCCTCTCGACCTGGTCCGCGCGCAGCAGCGCGTTGTTGATGCGGCGCACGACGGCGGGCACGGAGTTCGCCGGGTAGAGCGACTGGTCGGGGTACGTCTGGCCCGACAGGTTGGCGTCGGCCGCGACCTGCCACCCGGACAGGTAGATGGCCTGCAGTCCGGCACGCACCTGCTGCACGGCCTGGTTGCCCGTGTACGCGCCGAGCGCGGCGACCCACTCCTCGGTGTGGAGCTGCTCCCAGAGCCGCTCCGCGCCGCGTCGGGCGAGCGTGTGCTCCTCGCGCACCAAGCCGCGCAGCGCGACGACGTCCTGCGTGGTGTAGTCGCGGGCGATCCCGTCCCAGCGGGGGTCCTCGGCCCACGAGCGGGCCAGGTCGGCGGCGGTCTGCGTCTGGTCGCCGGGGCGGACGGTGTGGCTGCCGGCGCCCGCGAGGTCGTGTCCGGCCTGCTCCGGTGACCCGCCCGCCGGGACGCCCGCCGCGCCGTCGGCCGTGCGGACGGTGCCGAGCGCGCGGGGACCGCCGACGTACTCGGTCGCGGACCGGCGGCTGACGATGGTGGGCCTGTTCACAGGTGCCTCCTGAGAGTGAGTCGTCGGTGAGGCGGGTGCTCGCCCGACGGTTGTGCGGATCGATCGACGACCTCGCGGTGAGGCCGTGTTTCGACCTTCGTGCCTCCAGATGGCCGTTCTCAAGCCAGATCGGGCGAAAGAATCGACCTTCTTCCGTTGCGCACAAGGAGTGGCATGTGTCACTCTCAGTCATGGCTATCCCGACGACGCGACCCGCGGGAATCGCGGAACATGCGGAGATCCCGCTCGAGAGCGAGCCCGACGCGTTGACGATCGGCCGACGAATCCGCCACCTGCGGACCGAGCGCGGCATGACGCTCGACGAGCTCGGCGCGGCGATCGGCCGCGCACCGTCGCAGGTGTCCCTGCTCGAGAACGGCCGGCGCGAGCCGCGGTTCGCGCAGCTCCAGGCGGTGGCGCGCGCGCTCGGCGCGAGCCTCGACGACCTGCTCTCCGCCGAGCCGCCGTCACGGCGCGACGCGCTGGAGATCGAGCTCGAGCGCGCGCAGCGGGGCCCGCTCTTCGACGCGCTCGGGCTGCGGCCGGTGCGCGTCGGCAAGTCGCTGCCCACGGACGCGCTGGAGACGATCGTCGCGCTCCGGCGCGAGCTCGAACGCCTGCACACCGAGCGCGCGGCGACGCCCGAGGAGGCGCGCCGCGCCAACGCCGAGCTGCGCGCCACGATGCGCGCGCAGGACAACTACTTCCCCGAGCTGGAGGACGCGGCGGCGGAGCTGCTCGACGGCGTCGGCCACGCCGGCGGTCCGCTGCCGCAGCGCGTGGCGGCCGAGATCGCGTCCCACCTGGGCTTCACGCTGCACTACGTGGGCGATCTTCCGCACTCGACGCGCTCCGTGCTCGACCTGCGGCACCGCCGGGTCTACCTGCCGAGCAACGGGATGCGCGGCCGGTCCAACGCGACGTCGGCGCTGCTGCAGGCGCTGGCGCCCCACGTCCTGGGCCACGCGGAGCCGGGAGACTACCGCGAGTTCCTGCGCCAGCGCGTCGAGGCGAACTACCTCGCGGCGGCGCTGCTGCTGCCCGAGCGTCACGCCGTCAAGGCGCTGCGGACCGCGAAGGACGCGCGCGAGATCTCCATCGAAGACCTGCGCGACGCGTTCGCGGTCTCGTACGAGACCGCGGCGCACAGGTTCACGAACCTGGCGTCCAAGCACCTGGGCATCCCGGTGCACTTCATGAAGGTCCACGAGTCCGGCGTCATCCACAAGGCGTACGAGAACGACGGCGTCCGCTTCCCGGCGGACCCGCTCGGCGCGGTCGAGGGCCAGTACGTGTGCCGCAGCTGGACCGCGCGCACGGTGTTCGCGGTCGAGGACCGGCTCAGCCCGTTCAGCCAGTACACCGACACCCCGAGCGGCACGTACTGGTGCACGTCCCGCGTCCAGGGCTCCGCGGACGGCGAGTTCTCCGTGAGCGTCGGGGTGCCGTTCGCGCACGTGAAGTGGTTCCTCGGGCGCGACACGACCGAGCGCCTCGTCTCCCGCTGTCCCGACGGCGCGTGCTGCCGCCGCCCGCCCGACGCGCTCTCCGACCGGTGGTCCGGGCAGGCGTGGCCGAGCGCGCGACCGCACGCGTCGATGCTCGCGGCGATGCCCGCGGGTGCGTTCCCGGGGGTCGACCAGACCGAGGTGTTCAGCTTCCTCGAGCGGCACGCGCCCGCGTAGCGTGCTCGAGGTCACCGTCCGCGGGAGCAGTCCCCGGTTGCCCGGTCAACAGACCTTCTCGACGATGGAGAGCATGACCCCGCGTCGCCTCGCCCTCCTCGCCGTGCCCGTCGTCCTGGTCCTGGGCCTCACCGCCTGCGGCGGAGACCCCGAGGACCCGGAGACGGTCACCGAGACCGTGACGGCGGACGCGGACGCGGACGGAGACGTGGACGGTGGCGCCGCGGACGACGGCTCCGCGGACGACGGGACCGCGGGCGCCGGGACGGCCGACGACGCGACGGACCGTCAGGTGTTCGCCGAGCACGGAGCCCGGGACGCCCGCGTCGACTGTGCCGGCGGCGCGGTCGAGATCAGCGCGGACGGCGCGGACGTCGACGTCGTGGGCGGGTGCTCGACCGTCGTCCTCACGGGCCACGGGACCGAGGTGGACGTCGAGGCGAGCGACCTCGAGAGCCTCGAGATCTCCGGGAACGACGCGCGCGTGGACGTCGACGGCCATGTCGAGGCCCTCGCCGTCTCCGGTCACGGCGCACGGGTCGAGGTCGGCAGCGTGGCGACGGTGCAGGTCAGCGGCAACGGTGTGCGCGTCTCGTACGAGAGCGGCGACGCCCCGACGGTCGACGACGGCGGCGAGGGGACCTCGGTCGTCCGGGACTGACCACCGGTCCCGGACTGACCATCGTCCCGGACTGACATCGTCCGGGACTGACCATCGTCCCGGACTGACATCGTCCGGGACTGACCGACTTCCGGGACCGGCGCCCCTGCACGTCGCTTCTCAGTCGTGCCAGGCGCCGACCCACTCGTCCCAGTCGGGGCCGTCCGCGAGCGCGACGCCGTCGGCCGCCTGCTCGCGCAGGCCACGCAGCACGAGCGCGAGGTAGCGCAGGTGCAGCGCGTCGGACTGCTCGCGGGGAAACGGCAGCGGTGGGCGGAGGTGCACGAGGAGCTGCATGACGTCGGCGGCGGTGAATCCGTCGGGCACGCGGCGTGCGGTCCGGTCGTGCGCCACGAGCCGGTCCAGCCCGGCGCGCAGGTGGTCCGACGCGGCGGCGAGCTCCGGCGGGATGGGGCTCTGCGCCCCCGGTGGGCGCAGGAGCGGCCCGGACGCCTCGGTGATGTGCCGCGCGAGGAGCTCGGCGACGGCGCCGTGGTCACGCTCCGCTCCCGTCCCGTCCGGCCTGCCGTCCGCCCCGTCGTCCGGCACGTCGTCCCGGCCGGCGTCCCGAGCGTCGGCGATCGACGTCGCGACGTCGGCGAGGTCCCGGACCCCCGACACGTGGAGCGCCTCGACCAGTGACTCCTTGGTGGGGTAGCGCCGGTACACGGAGCCCACCCCGACCCCGGCGCGCTGCGCGACGTCCGCGACCGAGGCGCCGTGCCCCTGGGCCGAGAAGACCTCCCGCGCGGCGGCGAGGATCGCCGTGTCGTTGGCCCGGGCCTCTCGCAGGCGGCCGGACAGAGCGGGGCGGTCGGGGGCGTCGTCGGGCATGCGATCACCGTAGTGGGGTGCGCGGTACGATGGGCTATCGGAACGAATGTTCCGTTCCGATCTACCGCTGACGAGAGCGAGCTCCTCCCGTGACCACCGGCCTCACCACTACCGCGCCCAGCGCACCGCCCGAGACAGCAGGCCTACAGCGTCCGGGCCTCGTCACGGCGGCTCTCAGCGTCGTCGTGCTCGCCTTCTCGCTCATGCAGACCCTCGTGGTGCCGGCCCTGCCGACGCTCGGGCGAGAGCTCGACGCCGGACCCCAGGGGACGGGCTGGATCCTCACCGCCTTCCTCCTCGCCGGGGCCGTGCTCGCACCGGTGGTCGGCAACCTCGGCGACCGGTTCGGTCACCGGCGCGTCCTGCTCGGCACCCTCGGCGTCTTCGCGCTCGCCACGCTCGCCGCAGCCGCCGCGCCGAACCTCGGGGTGCTCCTCGGGGCGCGCGTCGTCCAGGGCGTCAGCACGGCGACGTTCCCGCTCGCGCTCGCCCTCGCCCGGCACCTGCTGCCCGCGCCCCGGGTCGCCGCGGCGTTCGGGTGGATCTCGGGGATGATCGGGCTCGGTGCGGGCGCCGCGCTCGTCCTCGGCGGCGTGATCGTCGAGGCGCTGTCCTGGCGGTGGATGTTCGTGCTGGCCGCGGTGCTCGTGGTGGTGGCCGCCGGGCTGGTGCTCGCGTGGGTCCCGACGGCGACCGCGCCCGTGGTGCGTCGTCGGACCGACTGGCCCGGGATCGTGCTCCTCGCCGGTGGTCTCGTCGGGGTCCTGCTCGCCGTCTCCCAGGGTGGTTCGTGGGGCTGGGCGTCGCCGCCCACGGTCGTGGTGGGCGTGGCCGGCGTCGCGCTGCTCGCCCTGCTCGTGCTCGTCGAGCTGCGCCGGGACGCACCGCTCGTGGACGTCCGCACGTTCCGGCACAGCCCGCTCGCGCTGGTCAGCGTCCTGACGGTGGCCGTCGGCTTCGTGCCGTACGTCTGCTACGTCGCGCTGCCGGTGCTCATGCAGGCTCCGACGAGCACCGGGTACGGGCACGGGTTGGACGTGACGGCGTCGGGCCTCGCGATGCTGCCGAGCGCGATCCTGGTCTTCCTCGGCGGCCGGTTCACGCCCGTCCTCGTGGCGCGCGTGGGAGCTCCCGCCACGTCCGGCGTCGCGGTCGCGGTCATGCTGGCGGGCTCCGTCGGGCTGGCGCTGTGGCCGACGGTGCCGTGGGCAGTGGTCGTCGCGTTCTCCGTCCTGGGGCTCGGCAACGGCATCGGGTACGCGATCTGCGCGCAACTCGTCGTCGCGTGGTCGCCGCCCGAGGAGATCGGGGCGGCGACGGGTCTCAACAGCGTCATCCGCACCGTCGGCTCGGCCGCCGCGGCGCCCGTCGTCGCGGCGCTGCTGGCCGCGGGGTCCACGAGCGCCGACCCGGGTCGGCCGTTCGCCGCGGCGTTCTGGGTCGCCGCCGCGGTCAGCGCGGTCGGCGTCGTCGTCGCCGTGGCGCTCGTCGTCCTCAGCCGATC
Organism: Cellulosimicrobium sp. BMG9.23; assembly: GCF_059159985.1. Classification (NCBI taxonomy): domain Bacteria; kingdom Bacillati; phylum Actinomycetota; class Actinomycetes; order Micrococcales; family Promicromonosporaceae; genus Cellulosimicrobium; species Cellulosimicrobium sp. BMG9.23. The sequence continues at coordinate 324,522 of NZ_JBZGBZ010000007.1, read as the reverse complement.
GACCCGCCCTGGACGGGAGCGTCCATCGCGGCCTTGAGGCGCGCGGTGTCGGCGTCCGTCCATCCGTCCGGCGCGTGCAGGGCCGCGAAACCGTCGGCGTACTCGAGCTTGTAGACGTGCCCGTGCCCGGGCGGGATGTCGGACGCCGCCGCGACGAACAGGTCGCCCGTGAGCTGCCAGAACGTGACGAAGGGGTACCAGTTGACGTCGCCGAGGACGTCCGGTCCGCGCGGCTCGCGCAGCCAGTCGGGCTCCGACCACAGCGTCTCGGGCGACCACCACGTGACGCCGTCGGACGCGTGCTGCAGGTAGACGACGCGTGGTTCCTCCCACCGCGGTCCCGGTCCCCACACGTCCGCGACCCCGGTGCGGACCGGGTCGCCCCAGCGGACCTGCCGGCCGCCGTCGAGCACGGGCGCGTACTCGAGCGACCCGGCGTCCCGCGCGTCGGTGACCTCGCGCCACAGCGGCGTGAACCCGGGCGTCCCGGTGAACATCGCGCCGTCGGTCCTGGCCTCGAGGTCCTGGACGCCGCTGAACGCGCCCTGCATACCGAACGACCCGAGGGAGATGCCGAACGTGAGGAGGCGGGGACGGTCGTCCTCGGGCAGCTCGGACCACCGGTCGTACACCGCCTCGAACAGCGCCTTGCCCGCGGCAGGCGGCGTGGACCGGTCGCCGACGAAGCTGATCCAGCTCGGCAGGTACGAGTACTGCATGCTCGCGATCGCGGTGTCACCGCCGTGCATGAGCTCGAGCGCCTCGGTCATGGCCGGGTCGACCCAGCCGGTCCCCGTGGTCGTCGCGACGACGAGGACGGACCTGTCCCACGCATCGGTCCGGTCGAGCTCGTCGACGACGCGTGCCGCCGTCGCGTCGAGGTCGCCGTCGGCGTCGAGTCCCGCGTACGCGTGGACCGGCTCGCGCACGTCCGCGGGGTCGACGACGTCGCCCGCCTGCGCGAAGGCGCGCAGCTCGTCGAGGGTCGGCCCGGAGACGACGAACTTGCGGCCCTCGGCGCCGAGCGAGTCCCACGACTCGGGGGACGCCTCGGACCCGGACCGCTCGGGCCGGGTCGGCGGTGTGAGCCGCGGGTCGATCTCGTCGTTCGCCGTCGCGAAGATCGAGTTCATCGCACTGAGCACGCCCGACCAGATCACGCCGTTGACGACGAGCACGAGGACGACCGCGACGACCAGTCCGCTCACGAACCGCGCGACGGCCGCCGGGACGACGTTGTCGACGAGCAGGCTCAACCAGTGCGCGAGCCGGCGCAGCCCCCGCGCGGCCTGGAGGACGAGCAGCGCGAGGGCCACGGCGAGGAGGAGCGTCACGACCTCACGACCGGGCACGTCCTCCGCCATGCCGAACAGGTGCCGCAGCTCGATCTGCCGCCGAGCCCCGAGGACGAGCGACAGCGGGACGGCGACGATCGTGGCCCCGGCGAGCACCCACCACGCGACGCGGCTCGCGCGCGCGGTCCACCGGATCCGCAGCCCGACCTTCACCGCGAACCACTCGACGAGCGCCCCGACCCCGTACCCGCCGATCGCGCTCACGCCGGAGATCACCGCCTGGTAGTACCAGGCGCGCGGGATGAGCGACGGCGTGAACGACACGCAGAACCACAGCAGGGCGAGCGCGAGCCCGGTCGCGGAGAACCGCCGCACCCACCGCCCCCACACCCCGTGCCGCCGGGGCACGTCCTCGACGGGCTCAGGGACACGGATCTCCGTCAGGGTGGGCTGCACCCCGAGAGCGTAGGCGCGCGAGCGACGATCGACCCGCCGAACCGAGACCAGGGTGAGACGACGCCGGGAGGGGTGGGTGGGGGTGCCGCGTCGTGGTGGGACTGGCGGGAGCCGCGAGGAACGAGCGGCGGATGGTAGACGCGGCGCCCCCACCCACCCCTCCACCCGAGGTGACCGACACCGAGCAAGAGCTACGCCTCGAGCAGCAACGCCTCTCCCTGCCCACCGCCACCGCACAGCCCGACGGCGGCCCGTCCGCCGCCACGGCGCGCCAGCTCGTGCGCCGCGTGGACCGCGAGCCGCGCGCCCGACGCGCCGATGGGGTGGCCGAGCGAGATCCCGCCGCCGTGCACGTTGACGATCTCGGGGTCGACGCCGAGCACGCGCGTCGAGACGGCGACCACCGTGGCGAACGCCTCGTTGATCTCCACGAGGTCGAGGTCGTCGACCGACCAGCCCGCCCGGTCGAGCGCCTGCCGGATCGCGCGGGCGGGCTGCGAGTGCAGGGACGTGTCGGGTCCGGCGACCTGTCCCCACGTGCGCACGGTCGCGAGCACGGTCGCGCCGGCGGACTCGGCCCGGGCGCGTGTCGTGAGGACGAGCGCCGCGGCGCCGTCGGAGATCTGCGACGCGTTGCCCGCGGTGATGGTGCCCTCGGTGTCGAACGCCGGGCGGAGTCGCGCGAGGCCCTCGACGGTCGTGTCGGGGCGCACGCCCTCGTCGTCGCGGACCTCGACGGGCTCGCCCCGGCGCTGCGGGACGCTCACGGGGGCGAGCTCGGCGTCGAGCAGGCCGTCCTTGGCCGCGGCGGCCGCCCGCTGGTGCGAGGCGGCGGCGACGGCGTCCTGCTCCTCCCGGGAGACGAACACGTCCCCGGTGTTGGTGCGCTCGGTCGAGACGCCCATCGACGCGCGGTCGAACGCGTCGGTCAGGCCGTCGCGCGCGACGGCGTCGACGAGCGTCGCGTCGCCGAACGCGAACCCGGCCCGGGAGCCCGGCAGGAGGTGCGGCGTGTTCGTCATGGACTCCTGGCCGCCGACGAGCACGACCTCGGCCTCGCCGGACCGGATCAGCCGCGTCCCGTCGATCACCGCCGTGAGCCCGGACAGGCACACCTTGTTGACGGTCACCGCGGGGACCTCCCAGCCGACGCCCGCGGCGGCCGCGGTCTGCCGCGCCGGGTTCTGGCCGGCGCCCGCCTGGAGCACCTGCCCGAAGACCACGGCGTCGACGGCCTCCGCGCCGAGCCCACAGCGCTCGATCGCGGCGCGCGCGGCGACGGCGCCGAGCTCGACGGCGGTCAGCGCCGCGAGCGAGCCCTTGAGCCGCCCCTGGGGCGTGCGGGCGGCGGAGACGATGACGACGTCGTCCGGGCGGGCGGCGGGGGTGACATCGGGCCGGGCGGCGGGGGTGACGTCGTGGGAGCGGGACGTGGTGCTCACTGCTGGACCTCCTGGGGTGCGGACGGCGCTGTCTGCGCGGGCGCCGGGGGTGTGGCGCCGCTGCTTCCCACGCTACCCCGGGCGCGTGCGGTCACGACGTGGCGAGCGGTGCGTCGTCGAGCGCTACGACGAGCTCCGGCTCGGTCGCCGCGCGCACGTCGTCGACGCTCACGCCGGGTGCGGTCTCGCGCAGCACGAGACCGTCCGGCGTCACGTCGAGCACGGCCAGGTCGGTGACGACCCGGTGCACGACGCCCCGCCCGGTCAGCGGGAGGGAGCACGACCGCAGGATCTTGGGCGACCCGTCGCGCGCGACGTGCTCCATGAGCACGATGACGCGGGCGGCGCCGTGCACGAGGTCCATCGCGCCGCCCGGACCCTTGACCATCTTCCCCGGGATCATCCAGTTCGCGAGATCGCCGCCCTCGGAGACCTGCATGCCGCCGAGGATCGCCGCGTCGATCTTGCCGCCGCGGATCATGCCGAAGCTCAGCGCGGAGTCGAAGAACGCCGCGCCCGGCAGGACGGTGACGGTCTCCTTGCCGGCGTTGATGAGGTCGGGGTCGACCGCGTCCTCGGTCGGGTAGGGCCCCACGCCGAGGATCCCGTTCTCGGACTGCAGCACGAGGTGCTTGTCGGCCGGGACGTAGCTCGGCACGAGGGTCGGCAGACCGATGCCGAGATTGACGTACCAGCCGTCCTGGAGCTCGCGCGCGGCGCGCGCGGCCATCTCGTCACGGGTGAGCGGCATGTCTCAGCCCTCCTTCGCTGTGGGGACGGCGGGAGTGGTGCCCGACGCCGCGGGCGCGGGCCGGTCGGTCTGCGCGGCGGTGCGGACCGTGCGGCGCTCGATGCGCTTGGGTGCGTCGGGCCCGACCTCGACGACCCGGTGCACGAACACGCCGGGCAGGTGCACGGCGTCGGGGTCGATCTCGCCGGGCTCGACGAGCTCCTCGACCTGCGCGACGCACACGCGGCCGGCCATCGCGGCGAGCGGGGAGAAGTTGCGCGCCGAGCGGTGGAACACGAGGTTGCCGTGCCGGTCCCCGCGCAGCGCGTGGACCAGCGCGAAGTCGGTGGTGATCGCGTCCTCGAGCACGAACTCCGCCTCGTCGGCGAACGAGCCGTCCCGGCCGCGCGGGCCCACACCGAACGTCCGCACCTCCTTGGGCGCGCTCGCCTGCGCGACGCCGCCCGCGCCGTCGTACCGCTGGGGCAGGCCGCCCTCGGCGACCTGGGTGCCGACGCCCGTGCGGGTCCAGAACCCGGCGATCCCTGCGCCGCCGGCCCGCAGCTTCTCGGCCAGCGTGCCCTGCGGCGTGAGCTCGAGCTCGAGCTCGCCCGAGAGGAACTGGCGCTCGAACTCCTTGTTCTCGCCGACGTACGAGCTCGTCATCCTCCGGATGCGGCCCGCGCCGAGCAGCACGCCGAGCCCCCAGTCGTCGACGCCGCAGTTGTTGCTCACGACCCACAGGTCGCGCGTGCCCTGCGCGAGCAGCGCCTCGATGAGCGCGATCGGGTTGCCGCACAGGCCGAACCCGCCGACGGCGAGCGACGCGCCGTCGGGCACGTCGGCCACCGCCTCGGCCGCCGACGCGACGACCTTGTCGAGCCCGGGTCGCCGGTCCGGGTGGGTGCGGCCCGGAGCGGGCGGGGGAACGGGTGGGCTCGTCAGGCTCATGGCGCGACCTCCTCGTCACGGCCGCCGCCCGGGGGTGGTGGACGACGGCGCACCGGCCGCGCGGCGACCGCGCCGCGCGGGATCTTCGTGGGTCGATCATCCCGCGCCGGACGGTGTCCGGGCGACCGGTGCGCCGCGCGCTCGTCGCGCGCCGGGCCGTCAGTGCTCGAGCCGGTCCTTCTCGTCGCCGATGAGCTCGGTGACCTCGTCGGGCAGGTCGTCGCGGTTCATGTCGTCGGAGCGCGCCTTGCGTGCGTCCCACCGCAGCGAGAACGCGGCGAGCACGGCGGCGATGGTCGACGCCGCGAGGATCGCGATCTTCGCACCGTCGGTGTGCTCGGCGTCGGGGAACGAGAGCTCGGCGACGAGGAGCGACACCGTGAACCCGATGCCGGCGAGGAGACCGACGGGCAGCAGGTCGCGCACGCCGATCCCGGCCGCGAGCCGCAGCGGTGTGAAGCGCGTGACGAGCGCCGTGACCCCGAGGACGCCGACGACCTTGCCGACCACGAGCCCGAGGACGATGGCGAGCACGACGGGCTGCGTGAGGACCTCACCGACCGGAGTCTCGCCGCCGACGATCGAGACGCCCGCGGCGAAGAACGCGAACACGGGCAGGGCGATGCCCTGGGAGATCGGCCGCATCGTGTGCTCGAACCGGTGGGTGCGCGACTGCGTCTCCCCGTGCACGACGAGCGCCGGCACCGTGAAGCCGAGGAGCACGCCGGCGATCGTCGCGTGGACGCCCGACTCGTGCATGAACGCCCAGGCGACCGCGGCGACGGGGAGCAGGAGCCACCAGTGCGTGCGCCGGGCGCGCACGAGGACCGCGAACACCGCGACGGCGAGCAGCGCGAGGCCGAGATAGCCCCACTTCAGCTCCTCGGTGTAGAAGATCGCGATGATGACGATCGCGAGCAGGTCGTCCACGACGGCGAGCGTGAGGAGGAACGTGCGGATCGCGACGGGCAGGCCGCGGCCGAACACGGCGAGCACGCCGAGCGCGAAGGCGATGTCGGTCGCCGTCGGGATGGCCCACCCGTGCAGCGCGCTCCGGTCGCCGGTCACGAGCAGCACGACGACGAAGATCAGTGCCGGCACCGCCATGCCGCCGACGGCGGCGAGCATCGGCACCCCGGCCTGCTTCGGGTTGCGCAGGCTCCCGGCCACGAACTCCTGCTTGAGCTCGACGCCGACGACGAAGAAGAAGATCGCGAGCAGACCGTCGGCCGCCCAGGTCTCGAGCGTGAGGTCGAGGTGCAGCGGGGAGGAGGGTCCGACCACGGTGTCGGACAGCGTCTGGTAGGCCTCTCTCCACGGCGAGTTCGCCCAGATCAGCGCGACGAGGGCGGCGCCGATGAGGAGCGCGCCCCCCGTCGTCTCGCGGCTGGCCCAGCGGCGCACGCGGGTACCGCGGGTCGGGGTGGTCGGGGCGGGAGAGATCATGGTGCTCCAGGGGTCGGCTAGCACGAGAACGGCCGGAGGGGTCCCCGGCCGTCGCCGACCAGACTTCCCGGCACACCGCGTCCGATCCTACGTGCCTTCGTGACGGGGTGCCCCGTCGTCGTCGACCTCGCGCGCGAGCTCGAGCAGCCGCGTGACGGTGTTCCAGTTCCGGCCCGTCACCGGTGTGCCGGCGGCGCGCGAGAGCACGGTCGTCGTGAGCGGCGAGCGGCCGATGCCGTCGGGAAACCGTGCGTAGAGGACGCCGTGCGCGACGGCGAGGCTCTCACGCCCCGCGTGCGACAGGTCCAGCCGCGCGACCCCCGCGGCGTCCACCGGCTCCTGCCCGACGAGCACGAGCAGGTGCGACGGGTCCTCGCGCGCGGCCTTCGGCCACGGGACGTCCGCGACGATCCGTTCGAGCTGTGCGGTGGTCAGCACGACGACGGCCGCGTCGGCGCCGAACTCCTCGGCCACGCCGTCGTGGACGAGGCGCGCGACGTCGTCGGCCGACCGCACACCGGAACTGCCGGGCGCGACCACGAGGTTGCCGCTGTTGACGATCGTGCGGGGCGACGCGAACCCGAGCTCGCCGGCCAGGGCGCGCAGGCGCGTCGACGGGACCTTGCGTCCGCCGACGTTCACGGCGAACAGCAGCGCGGCGTAGCTCATGGCACCTCCGGGGGACGGCGGTCGGACCAGGGCGCCGCCTGCTCCAGCAGCGCGGCGAGGCACAGCAGCAGCGCGTCGTCGCCGTGGGCGGCGCCGAGCATGACGCCGACGGGGACGGCGCGCGTCGCGCCGTCGGGGTCCGAGACGCGGGCCTCGCCGATCGGCAGCGAGATCGCCGGGCGGCCCGTGAGGTTGAAGACGCTCGTCCACGGCGTGAACGCGGTCTGCGCGGCGAAGTCGGCGGCCGGGTCGTCGTCGAGCCGCTGGGAGCCCACGAGCGCCGGCGGCTGGGCGAGCGTCGGCGACACGACGACGTCGACGTCGGCCCACGCCGCGGCGACCTCGCGCGCGAGGGCCTGCACCCCGGCGAGCGCCGTCGCGTGCTCCAGCCCCGTGACCGCGCGTCCGCGCTCGCGCAGCCACCGCGTGAGCGGCACGAGGCGGTCCTCGCGGTCCGGCGGCACGGGCGCCTGGAGCGCGCCGACGGACCACAGGGCCGCGAACGCGTCCCAGCGCTCGGCGGGGAACGGGGGAGCGACCTCGACCACCTCGTGCCCGGCGGCGGCAAGCGTCGCCGCGGCCGAGCGGGCCGCACCTGCGCACGCCGGGTGCACCGCGGCGTCGGCGGCGATCACGGGGTCGAGGAGCAGGCCGACGCGCAGAGGCCTTCCGTGCGACCCGTGCCGGACGGGCACGGCGAGCGCCGCGGCGAACGACCGCGGCGGGCCGTCCGCGCCGGCAAGGAGCTCGCGCGAGCGCGTGCCCGACGGCGCGACGTCGCCACCGGTGAACGTGTCGCCCGGCCACGGGCGCGCGAGCACGTCGAGGAACGCCGCCGTGTCCCGGACGGACCGGGTGAGGACCCCGTGCGTGGCGAGCCCCGCGCCGTCGACCCCGGACGGGCCGGGGCTCACCCGGCCGCGCGAGGGCTTGAGCCCGACGAGGCCGCACGCGCTCGCGGGGATGCGCAACGAACCGCCGCCGTCGCTGCCGTGCGCGACGGCCACGACGCGCCCCGCGACCGCCGCGGCGGCACCGCCGCTCGACCCGCCGGCCGACCGGGCGAGGTCCCACGGCGTACGGGCGGGCGGGCCGACGTCGGGCTCGGTGTAGCAGGGCAGCCCGAGCTCGGGCGTCGAGGTCTTGCCGACCAGCACGGTGCCCGCCGCACGCAGGAGCGTCACGACGCCGTCGTCGACCGCGGGCGTGAACGGGTCGAGGGCCGCCGACCCGGCGCGCATCGGCACCCCGGCGACCATCGTGAGGTCCTTCACCGGGCACGGGACCCCGAGGAACGGGGGGAGCGCGTCGGGGTCGTCGGCGGTCCCGTCACGGCGTGCCGCGACGAGCGCGGCCTCGGCCGCCTCGGCCTGCGTGCGCGAGAGCTCGGGCGCCAGCGCCGCGAAGGCGCCGAGCGCCGCGCCCGTCCGCTCGGCGGCCTCGAGGGTGGCGGCGAGCACCTCGGTCGGCGAGACGTCGCCGGCCCGGAGCGCCCGCGCGAGCGCGGTCGCGTCGAGATCGTGCAGGTCGGGGAGGCCCATGCGCCCGACGCTACCGGGACGGTCCTCTCGGCACCGGACGTGCTCGACGTGAACGCCGGGTTAAACCTCGGCGACACGAGGGCGCAGGGCTGGTGATCGGAATCACACGGGCGTAGTTTCGCGAGGGACGGACGGCACCATCGCCGTCCTCCGGGAGGCCAGCCGATGGGGTTCATGCTCCGCTCAGGAGGGCCGGCACCGGCGCTGCTGAGCTGTGCCACTCCTGGCACGTCAGCACATCGGCCGGTCGCCTGCCTCGCCCAGAGAGAGAACGGCGCACGTGCGCCGGAGGGGAGCCCTCGTGGTCCACACCTCACCCACCCCCGGTCCTGCCCCGGACGGCGACGGACTACGGACGTTCGTCGTCGACACCTCGGTCCTCCTGAGCGACCCGCGCGCCATCGGGCGGTTCGCCGAGCACGACGTCGTCCTCCCGGTCGTCGTCATCACGGAGCTCGAGGCCAAGCGGCACCACGCCGAGCTCGGGTACTTCGCGCGCAGCGCGCTGCGCATGCTCGACGAGCTGCGCGTGAAGCACGGTCGCCTCGACGCGCCGATCCCGGTCGGCGACGTGGGCGGCACGTTGCGCGTCGAGCTCAACCACACGGACCCCACGGTCCTGCCGGCCGGGTTCCGCCTGGGCGACAACGACACGCGCATCCTGTCCGTCGCGGCGAACCTCGCGGCCGAGGGTCACGACGTGACGGTCGTGTCGAAGGACCTGCCGATGCGCGTCAAGGCGTCGGCCGTCGGGCTGCGCGCGGAGGAGTACCGGCACGAGCTCGCGGTCGACTCGGGGTGGACCGGCATGAGCGAGATCTCGTTCACGGACGAGGAGACGGCCACCCTGTGGGAGCACGAGTCCGTCGAGATCGCGAGCCTGGATCCCGCTGTGGTGGAGGCGGCCGGAGCCCTGCACTGCCACACGGGGCTCGTGGTGCACTCGCCGCGCGGGTCCGCGCTCGGCCGGGTCACGGCCGACAAGCACGTGCAGCTCGTGCGCGGCGACCGGGACCTGTTCGGGCTGCACGGACGTTCCGCGGAGCAGCGGGTCGCGATCGACCTGCTCCTCGACGACAGCGTCGGGATCCTCTCCCTCGGCGGTCGCGCGGGGACGGGCAAGTCGGCGCTCGCGCTGTGCGCCGGGCTCGAGGCCGTCATGGAGCGCCGCAAGCACCGCAAGGTCATGGTGTTCCGACCCCTCTACGCCGTGGGCGGCCAAGAGCTCGGGTACCTGCCGGGATCCGAGGCCGAGAAGATGAACCCCTGGGCGCAGGCGGTGTACGACACCCTCGGCGCGCTCGTCTCCCCGCAGGTCCTCGACGAGGTGATCGAGCGCGACATGCTCGAGGTCCTGCCGCTCACGCACATCCGCGGCAGGTCCCTGCACGACGCGTTCGTCATCGTCGACGAGGCCCAGTCGCTCGAGCGCAACGTGCTCCTGACCGTGCTCTCGCGCATCGGGCAGTCGTCGCGCGTCGTGCTCACCCACGACGTCGCGCAGCGCGACAACCTGCGGGTCGGGCGGCACGACGGCGTCGCCGCGGTCATCGAGGCGCTCAAGGGCCACCCGCTGTTCGCGCACGTGACGCTCACGCGCTCCGAGCGCTCGCCCGTGGCCGCTCTCGTCACGGAGATGCTCGAGTCCATCGAGGTCTGACCTCGTGAGGTAGAGCCCTGGTCGTCGACCAGGGCTCTACCTCACGGCACTCCGAGAACGCGACTCCGGGAGCGACGGGTAGTCGTGAGCGACGTCACCCGGGCAGGGACGGGCGAGGGAAGCGCACGGCGGGCTAGAGTTGTCCGTCTGTCCGACCCCGCGGTTGGAGCGGCCGGGTCTCCGCGCAGAGCGCGTGACGACCGGGTCCGGGCTGGAAACCCCATGATCTCCCCTCCCGCCGCAGAAGGTCGCCCCATGTCCTCACGCCCTGCCCCGGCACGCCTCGACGAGCCCGCCTCCGACTCCGGACGGACGCACGCGCCCGCTGTCGCGACCACTCCGACGATGCCGCCCGCCGACGGCCCGCCCGACCGTTCGGCCAGGCGGTGGTGGGTCCTCGTCGTCCTCGCCGCGACGCAGCTCCTCGTCGTCCTCGACGGGACGATCGTCAGCATCGCGCTCCCGCAGGCGCAGGCCGAGCTCGGCCTCTCCGACTCCCAGCGCCAGTGGGTCGTCACGGCGTACGCGCTCGCGTTCGGCGCGCTCCTCCTGCTCGGCGGCCGGATCGCCGACTACTGGGGCCGCAAGCGCACCTTCCTGCTCGGCATGGTCGGGTTCGGCGTCGCGTCGCTGCTGGCCGGCTTCGCACGCGACGGCGTCGAGCTGATCGCCGCGCGCGGGCTCCAGGGCGCGTTCGCGGCGCTGCTCGCCCCGGCCGCGCTCGCGCTGCTCACCGTCTCCTTCCCGAGCGGCAAGGAGCGCAACACGGCGTTCGCCGTCTTCGGCGCGATCGCGGGTGTCGGCGCCGCCGTCGGGCTCGTGCTCGGGGGTGCGCTCACCGAGCTCGCGGACTGGCGCTGGTGCCTGTGGGTCAACGTCCCCGTCGTGGTCGTCGCCTTCGTGGCCGGCAAGCTCCTGGTGGCGGAGAGCCGGGCAGAGGGAGACAACCGCTACGACGTGCTCGGGACGATCGTCGTCGTGCTCGGGCTCGGCGCGCTCGTCTACGGCCTCACGCTCGCGGAGCACAGCTGGACCGCGCCGGAAACCGTCGCGTGCCTCGTCGGCGGTGTCGCGCTGCTCGCCCTCTTCGTCCTGGTCGAGTCGCGCGTGGCCCAGCCGCTGCTCCCGCTGCGCATCGTGCGCGACCGCGTCCGGGCGGGGGCCTTCCTCCTCCAGGCGATCGTGGGCACGCTCATGATCGGCGCCCTGCTCTACCTGTCGTTCCACCTGCAGGTCGTCATGGGTCTCCCGCCGCTGCGCGCGGGCCTGGGCTCCGTGCCGATGACGCTCGTCATCCTGGTCCTCGCGCCGGTCGTCACCGCGGTCCTGCTGCCTCGCGTCGGCCCGCGACCGCTCATGATCGCCGGCCCGCTCGTCGCCGCGGCAGGTCTGCTCCTGCTCAGCCGGGTCACCGTCGACGGCTCCTACGCCGCGGAGATCCTGCCGTCGCAGCTCGTGCTCGGCGTCGGCCTCGCGCTCGTCCTCGTCCCGCTCCAGAACGTCGCGCTCGCGGGCGTCGCCCCGCACGACGCCGGCGCCGCGAGCGCGACCGTCAACGCGGCGATGCAGATCGGCGGCTCGATCGGCCTCTCGGTCTTCACGACGATCTACGCGAGCGCCCTGCCGACGGCGGGCGCCCCCACCCCGGCGGACCTCGTCGACGGCTACTCGGCGGTCTTCGTCGCCGCAGCGATCACGATGGCGCTCGGCGCGGTCCTCGCGTTTGCCCTGGTTCGCGGCCCGAAGGACCGCCTCCTCCCGACCGGCGACCACCAGCCCGCACACCTCGGCTGAGCCACCGGCTGAGGTCCGCCCACCCGACCCTCGACACGTGGTGACGTGCAAAAGGTCGGGTGGGGTGGGGGCGCCGGTCGTGGCGGGTCTGGCGGGAGCGGGCGAGGAACGAGCCCGCGGATGGTAGACCGGCGCCCCCACCCCACCCGGCCACCCAGGGTCAGGCAGAGACGTTCTCGACGGAAGGTCAGCCCTGCGGCGGACGCGTCATCGACAGCACGTCCAGCGCCTCGTCGAGCTGCGCCTCGGTGACCTCGCCGCGCTCGACGAAGCCGAGGTCGACGACGGCCTGACGCACGGTGAGGCCCTCCTTCACGGAGTGCTTCGCGACCTTCGCCGCGGCCTCGTACCCGATGACGCGGTTGAGCGGCGTGACGATCGAGGGCGACGACTCGGCGAACGCGCGCGCCTTCTCGACGTTGGCGGTGATGCCCACGACGGTCCGGTCAGCGAGGACCCGGGACGCGTTCGCGAGGAGACGGACCGACTCGAGGACGCCCTGCGCGATGACGGGGATCTGCACGTTGAGCTCGAAGCTGCCCGACGCCCCGGCCCACGCGACGGTCGCGTCGTTGCCGATCACGCGCGCCGCGACCATGAGCACGGCCTCGGGGACGACGGGGTTGACCTTGCCCGGCATGATCGAGCTGCCCGGCTGCAGGTCGGGGATGAAGATCTCGCCGAGGCCTGTGTTGGGGCCGGAGCCCATCCAGCGCAGGTCGTTGCAGATCTTCGTGAGCGACACGGCGATCGTGCGCAGCGCGCCCGACAGCTCGACGAGCCCGTCGCGCGCGGACTGGGCCTCGAAGTGGTCGCGCGCCTCGGTGAGCGGCAGGCCGGTGTCCTCGACGAGCAGGGCGATGACGCGCTGCGGGAACCCGGCCGGCGTGTTGATGCCCGTGCCGACGGCGGTGCCGCCGAGCGGGACCTCCGCGGCGCGGGGGAGCGCCGCCTGGAGCCGCTCGATCCCGTACCGGACCGCCGCGGCGTACCCGCCGAACTCCTGGCCGAGCGTCACGGGCGTCGCGTCCATGAGGTGCGTGCGGCCCGACTTGACCACCGTCGCGAACTCGGTGGCCTTCGCCCCGAGCTCGCCCGCGAGGTGCTCGAGCGCGGGGACGAGGTCGCGCACGACGCCCGCCGTCGCGGCGACGTGCACCGACGTCGGGAAGACGTCGTTGGACGACTGCGACGCGTTGACGTGGTCGTTCGGGTGGACGTCGCGCCCGAGCGAGCGCGTCGCGAGCGTCGCGAGGACCTCGTTGGTGTTCATGTTCGACGACGTCCCGGAGCCGGTCTGGAAGACGTCGACGGGGAAGTGCTCGTCGTGGGCGCCGGAGGCCACCTCGTCGGCGGCGGCGACGATCGCGGCGGCGACGTCCTCGTCGAGGACGCCGAGCTCGGCGTTCGCACGCGCCGCGGCCTTCTTGACGCGGGCGAGCGCCTCGATGTGCCCTCGCTCGAGGGGGGTCCCGGAGATGGGGAAGTTCTCCACCGCGCGCTGGGTCTGCGCGCGGTAGAGGGCGCGCGCGGGGACGCGCACCTCGCCCATCGTGTCGTGCTCGATGCGGTACGCGGTCGTGGCGTCGCCGGCGACGCCGCCGAGGGCCTCGGGGGATGCAGTCATGGGACCATCCTGCCGCACCGCGCGGACCGGGCCGACGGCGGTCAGGCGTCGGGGTGCGGCACCTCGCCGACGTCGCCCACGACGTCCACGAGGCGCGCGCGACCCTCCGTGAAGTCGTACTCCACGCCGACGATCGCGCAGCGGCCCTCGGCGACGGCGGCAGCCAGCCCGGCCGAGTAGGAGTGCAGCATGTCGACCGTGTTGCGCACGTGCTCGCGGCGCAGGACGTCGGGGTCGATGCTCTCCAGGGAGCCGCCGCCCGCGCTCGTGATCTTGGCGATCGACGGGATGACCCGGTCGACGACGGCACGGACGAAGCCGTCGGCCTGCGCTCCCGTCGTGAGGGTGTTCACCGCGGCGGCCACCGCGCCGCACGAGTCGTGTCCGAGGACCACGACGAGCGGCGCGGACAGGATGTCCACGCCGTACTCGATCGAGCCGAGCACCGTGGTGTCCACGACGTGCCCCGCCGTCCGCACGACGAACATGTCCCCGAGCCCCTGGTCGAAGACGATCTCCGCGGCGACACGGGAGTCGGAGCACCCGAACAGGACGGTGTGGGGGTGCTGCGCCGCGGACGTCTCGCGGCGTCGGTCGGCACCCTGCGAGGGGTGCAACGGCGCGTCGGCGACGAACCGGTCGTTGCCGGCCCGCAGCGTCGCCCACGCCTCGGCGGGGGTGAGGGATCGCTGGTCCACGGAGGTGCTCATGCGCCCATGATGGCGCACGACGACGACGCAGGTCGGGGGCGTTCACGTGGCGAGCAGCGATGCTCGGGTGTAGCCATGAGGTGGAGCCGGACCACAGCCCGACCTTGCGACGAAGGGACCCCCACGTGCGCCGACGCACCCGACCGCTCGCCGCCCTCACCGCCCTGGCGGTGCTCGCGCCGCTGGCGGCGTGCGGGCCCGGCGACGACGGGCCACCGGTCCTCACGTGGTACATCAACCCGGACGCCGGGGGCCAGGCCGAGATCGCGGCGTCGTGCACGGAGGAGGCCGACGGCGCCTACCGGATCGAGACGGAGCTGCTGCCGCGTGACGCGCCGGCGCAGCGCGAGCAGCTGGCCCGTCGCCTCGCCGCGAAGGACTCCTCCATCGATCTCATGAGCCTCGACCCGGTGTTCATCGCCGAGTTCGCGGAGGCCGATTTCCTCGCCCCGGTCCCCGACGACGTCGCCGACGCCACGACCCAGGACGTGGTGCAGGGCGCAGTCGACGCGTCCACGTGGAAGGACGAGCTCGTCGCGGTCCCGTTCTGGGCGAACACCCAGCTGCTCTGGTACCGCAAGTCCGTCGCGGAGGCGGCGGGGCTCGACATGGGCGGGCCGGTGACCTGGGACCAGATCATCGAGGCGGCGCAGGACCAGGACGCGCTGCTCGCCGTGCAGGGCGCGAAGACCGAGTCGCTCACGGTGTGGATCAACGCCCTCGTCGCCGGGGCGGGCGGCGAGATCCTCGAGAACCCGGAGGCGCCGCCGGAGGAGCTCCAGCTCGGGCTCGAGTCGGAGGCGGGGACGGAGGCGGCCCGGATCATGGGCGACATCGGGACGTCGGGCGTGGGCGGGCCGGGCCTGCCGAGCGCGGACGAGCCGGCGTCGCTGACGCTCTTCCAGGGGGACCGCGGGTCGTTCATGGTGAACTGGCCGTTCGTCTGGTCGTCGACCCAGGGCGCCGTCGAGGGCGGATCGCTCGACCAGGAGCTGCTCGACGACATCGGCTGGGCGCTGTACCCGCAGACGGTCGAGGGCGAGGACGCCCGGCCGCCGTACGGCGGGATCAGCCTCGGCGTCGGCGCGTTCGGCGCGCACCCCGACCTCGCGTACCAGGCGACGGAGTGCATCGTGAGTCCCGAGAACCAGGCGGAGTACTTCGTCACGAACGGCAACCCTGCCGCGAGCATCGAAGCCTACGAGGATCCCGAGGTGCAGGAGGCGTTCCCCATGTACGACGTCATCCGGGACTCGCTCGACCAGGCGGCCCCGCGGCCGCAGACGCCGTTCTACAACGAGGTGTCGACCGGGCTGCAGCAGACCTGGTATCCGCCGTCCGACGTCGACCCCGAGACGACGCCGCAGCAGTCCTCCGAGTTCATCACCGCCGTCCTGCGAGGGGAGCGACTGCTGTGAGCACCACCATCCCGGGAAGCGCGAGGGACGTCGAGATCGACGACGGGACCGGCGGAGAACGCGCGGCGAAGGCGGCGCGCAGCGACCGCAGCCGGGCCGAGGCGCGCCTCGGCTGGTACCTCGCCGGGCCGGCGTTCGTCGTCATGCTGGCGGTCACGCTCTACCCGATCCTCCAGGCCGTCTACGACTCCCTGTTCAACTACAAGCTCACGGCACCCGACGACCGGACGTTCGTCGGGCTGGCCAACTACGGGGTCATCCTGTCCGACTGGGTGTGGTGGCGCGACTTCCTGGTCACGTTCCTCATCATGGTCGTCTCCGTGGTCGTCGAGCTCGTCCTCGGCTTCGCCCTCGCGCTCGTCATGCACCGTGCGATCAAGCGCCTGCGCGGCCTGCTGCGCACGGCGATCCTCGTGCCGTACGGCATCATCACCGTCGTCTCGGCCTTCGCCTGGTTCTACGCCTTCGACATCACCTCGGGCTACGTGAACAGCTGGTTCTCGTGGGTACCGGGCATCGACAGCGACCTCAACTGGTTCGCGAACACAGGCACGAGCCTGTTCGTCATCATCGCGTCCGAGGTGTGGAAGACGACACCCTTCATCTCCCTGCTGCTCCTCGCCGGCCTTGCTCAGGTGCCGGGGGACCTCGAGGAAGCGGCGAAGGTCGACGGCGCCACGTCGTGGCAGCGCTTCACACGCGTCATCGTGCCGAACATGAAGGCGGCGATCATGGTCGCCGTGCTGTTCCGCGCGCTCGACGCGTTCCGCATCTTCGACAACGTGTTCATCATGACGAACGGCGCGAACAACACCGAGGTGCTCTCGCTGCTGGCCTACCGGACGTCGATCGGTCAGCTCCAGATCGGCATGGGCTCGGCCATCTCGGTGCTGCTCTTCCTGTGCGTGGTCGGGATCTGCTTCGTCGCGATCAAGCTCTTCAAGGTCGACCTCGCCGGCGCGAGAGGGGAGAAGTGATGGGCAGCGTGCTGAGCACCCGGGCCCGCGTCTGGTGGGCCGTCATCACCGTGGTCGTCCTCGTCGGGGCCCTGTTCCCGGTCGTGTCGATCTTCATGACGAGCTTCAAGTCGTCGGCGGAGATCAACTCCGGCACGTTCCTGCCGCCGACCTGGAGCACGGAGAACTACGAGCAGATCCTCGCTCCCGACGGCTCCGCGCAGGAACTCTTCCTGTCCGCGCTGCGCAACTCCATCGGCATCTCGCTCATCGCGACGGTGATCGCGGTCGTGCTCGCGACGCTTTGTGCGTACGCGATCGCGCGCCTGGACTTCCCGGGCAAGCGCCTCATCCTCACGACGGCGCTCGGCGTGTCGATCTTCCCCGTCGTCTCGATCGTCACGCCCCTGTTCAACCTGTGGCGCAACATCGGGCTCTACGACACGTGGATCGGCCTGATCATCCCGTACCTGTCGCTCACGCTCCCGATCTCCATCTGGACCCTGGCCGCCTTCTTCCGCCAGATCCCGTGGGAGCTCGAGCAGGCCGCGCAGGTCGACGGTGCGACGCAGTGGCAGGCGTTCCGCAAGGCGATCGTCCCGCTCGCCGCCCCCGGTGTCTTCACGACGGCACTCATCGCGTTCTTCATCGCGTGGAACGACTTCGTGTACGGCATCTCGCTCACCTCCACGAGCGCGGCCCGGCCGGTGCCCGCGGCGCTCGCGTTCTTCACGGGCGCGTCGTACTTCGAGGAGCCGACGGGCGCGATCTCCGCGGCCGCCGTCGTCGTGACGATCCCGGTCGTCGCCCTGGTGATCCTGTTCCAGCGGCAGATCGTCTCCGGCCTGACGCAGGGGGCTGTGAAGGGATGAGCATGCTCACGACAACCAACCCCGCCCACACCGAGGAGAGCTGATGGCGTCGATCACCCTCAAGGACATCGTCAAGCGCTACGGCGACGGGTTCCTCGCCGTGGACAAGGTGGACCTCGACATCGCCGACGGCGAGTTCGTCATCCTCGTCGGGCCGTCCGGGTCCGGGAAGTCCACGGTGCTCCGCATGATCGTGGGCCTCGAGGACATCACGGCGGGCGACCTCGAGATCGACGGCGTCCGGGTCAACGAGAAGGCCCCCCGCGAGCGCGACCTCGCGATGGTCTTCCAGAACTACGCGCTGTACCCGCACCTCACCGTCGCCGAGAACATCGCGTTCCCGCTGCGGCTCGCCAAGGGCAAGCACTCCGAGGAGGAGATCCGCGGCAAGGTCGAGCGGGCGGCGGACATGCTCGACCTGCGCGAGCACCTCGACCGCAAGCCGGCCAACCTCTCCGGCGGCCAGCGCCAGCGCGTCGCGATGGGCCGCGCGATCGTGCGCGACGCGAAGGCGTTCCTCTTCGACGAGCCGCTGTCCAACCTCGACGCGAAGCTCCGCGGCCAGACGCGGACGGAGATCGCGCGCCTGCAGCGGCGCCTCGGGACGACCACCGTCTACGTGACGCACGACCAGACCGAGGCCATGACGCTCGGCGACCGCGTCGCGGTGCTGCGTCGCGGGGTGCTGCAGCAGGTGGCGAGCCCGCGCGGCCTGTACGAGCAGCCGGTCAACCTGTTCGTCGCCGGCTTCATCGGGACGCCGCCGATGAACTTCATGCCGGGCGAGGTCTCGGACGGCAGGATCCGGCTGCCGTTCGGTGAGTTCGACCTGCCCGACAGCGTGCGCGACGCCGCGGGGGACCGCGAGCTGGTGATCGTCGGCCTGCGCCCGGAGCACTTCGAGGACGCACGGCTCGTCGACCCGTCCAAGAAGGACCGCGGCCACACCTTCGAGGCGCAGATCGACGTCACCGAGTGGCTCGGGGCCGAGCTCTACGCGTACGTCCCGTTCGAGATGCACGAGTCGGTCAAGGGCCAGCTCGACGAGCTCGACCGCGAGCTCGACGGCGAGGGCCAGCGCTCGCAGTTCGTCGTCGCGCTGGACTCGGCGTCGCGCGTGCGCGACGGCGACACGACCGACCTGTGGTTCGACCCGACGAAGATGATGGTCTTCGACCCCGAGACGGGCGAGAACCTCACCCGCGACGACTCCGAGGCCGAGCGCATCGAGCAGGAGAACGCCGAGGACCGCAAGCGGTCGCTCGAGCGCGCGCAGAAGCAGGAGGCGCAGGTCTGACCCGCGCCTCGCGCCACGCGCCTCGCTCGGCCCGCAGGGTCAGGCGGGGGACAGTTCCGCGCGCCGCGGCGGGTTCGCGCCTGCGCGCGAGACCGTGATCGCGGCGACCGCGACGCAGCGCTCGAGCAGCCCGGCCAGGGTGGTGCTGTCGATCGCGCGCAACGCCTCTCGGCGGTCCGCGCCGAGCAGGTCCGCGTCCCAGAGACCGTCGATCAGGGCCCCCATGAAGGAGTCGCCGGCCCCGACGGTGTCCACGACGTCGACCCGCGGTGCCGTGACCCGCTGCTCGCCCGCCGCCGAGACCGCGACCGCGCCCTCGCCGCCGAGCGTCACGACCACCACCGCCGGGCCGAGGGCGAGCCAGTCCCGGGCGACGGTGAGGGGATCCGTGCCGGGAGCGAGCCAGGCGAGGTCCTCGTCGCTGACCTTGACGACGTCGGCGAGCGCGACGAGCGCCTCGATGCGTAGCCGCGCCTCGGCCGGGTCTCCCATGAGGGCGGGCCGGGCATTCGGGTCGTACGTGACGGTGGCCGTCGAGCGCGCCGAGGCGACGAGCTCGCGGACCGCGGTCGCGCCGGGCTCGAGCACCGCGGCGATCGAGCCGGTGTGCACGGCGAGCGTGCCCGCGTCGACGGTCGTGCCCGGCGGCACCTGCCACTCGAGGTCGAAGTCGTAGGTCGCCGCCCCGTGCGCGTCGAGGTAGGCCGTCGCGACGCTGGTCCGCTCCGCAGCCGCGCTGCCCGGCGCGAGGGTCACGCCGGACTCGCCGAGCCAGTCCTGCACCGCCGTGCCGTGCGCATCGTCGCCGATCCACGTGACGAGGCGCGCCTCGCGGCCCAGGCGTCCGAGCGTGAGCGCGACGTTGGCCAGGCTGCCGCCCGGCAGCTCGTCGACGCTGCCGTCCGCACGGTGCACCACGTCGATGAGCGCCTCGCCCACGGCGAGCACGTGCCCGCCGTGCTGGACGGTCGCGCCGGTCACGCCGGTCACGCCGGACGTGGTCGCGCCCGCCCCGGGCGGGTTGGTGGAGGTCGGGCTGCCCGGCGAGGTGTGCTCCGGCGTCGCGCTCATCGGTCTCCTCCGGAGGTGCGGTCGGTGACGACGCCGGACGCGTCGTCGGGGGCGTCGGTCGGCGCGTCGTCGCGGGCGCGCGCGGCGTCGAGCCGGGCGCGCGCGCCGTCGAGCCACTGCTGGCACCGGGCGGCGAGGGCCTCGCCGCGCTCCCAGAGCGCGAGCGAGTCCTCGAGCGGCTCGCCCCCGGCCTCGAGGCGCGAGACGACCTGGACGAGCTCGTCCCGCGCCTCCTCGTACGTGAGCCCGGAGACGTCCTGACTGACAGCGTTGTCGGAATCGGTCACGGCGCTAGTGAACCCCATCTGTGCGGTGTCGTGGTCCTGGTCCGCCCGGTGGGCGGTGGTTGAAGCGTGGATCGGGCGCGGCATGCCCGGCTGGACGGCGTCCGTGTCCGGCCGGACGACCTGGCGCGTCTCATGTCGCGGCCTCGCGGCCGGTCCGCAGCACCTGCGAGGCGAGCTCGCCGTGGGCGAGCCGCACGCGCAGCTCGTCCCCGACCGCGGTGTCGGTGGGGGAGCGCACCACGTGGCCGTCGCCCCGCTGAACGACGGCGTACCCCCGCTCGAGCGTCGACGCGGGCGAGAGCGCGCGCACCTGGCCCTCGAGCCGGCCGACCTCTCCCGCGGCGCGCACGAGCCGGGTGTCCAGCGCGCGGCGCCCGCGCTCGCGAAGGGCGGCGACCCTCTCCGACCGGTCGACGAGCATGACCTCGGGCGACGCGAGCACGGGGCGCGAGCGCACGGCGTCGAGCCCCGCCTGCTCGCGCGCGACGCGACCCTCGATCGCGGCGTGGATCCGTGCCCGTGCCTGTCCGACCCGCGCGCGCTCCTCGGACACGTCCGGGACGATGCGCTTCGCGGCGTCGGTCGGCGTGGAGGCCCGGTAGTCGGCGACGAGGTCGAGCAGCGGGGCGTCGGTCTCGTGGCCGATCGCGCTGACCAGGGGCGTCCGGCAGGCCGCCGCCGTGCGGACGAGCGTCTCGTTGGAGAACGGGAGCAGGTCCTCGACCGACCCACCGCCGCGCGCGACGACGATCACGTCGACCTCCGGCCGTGCGTCGAGCTCGCGGATCGCGTCGCCGACCTGCTGCACGGCGTGGGCGCCCTGGACCGCGACCTCGCGGATCTCGAACCGTACCTGCGGCCAGCGCTCGCGCGCGTTGACGACGACGTCGTGCTCGGCCTTCGACTCGCGCCCGCACACGAGGCCCACCACGCCGGGCAGGAACGGGAGCGGGACCTTGCGCGCGGCGTCGAACAGGCCCTCCGCCGCGAGGACGCGCCGCAGGTGCTCGATCCGCGCGAGCAGCTCGCCCACGCCCACGGGCCGGATCTCGCGCGCCTGGAGCTGCAGCGTCCCGCGCCGCGACCAGAACACCGGCTTCGCGTGCACGACGACGTGCGCCCCCTCCTCGACGGGCTTCCCGTCGAGGACGCGCACGGCCGCCGAGACGGGCAGCGACATGTCCTGGTCCGTGTCGCGCAGCGTGAGGAACGCCGTCGAGGTGCCGGGACGCCGGTTGAGCTGGACGACCTGGCCCTCGACCCACACGGGGGCCATGCGGTCGACGTACTGCTCGATCTTGCGCGCGAGGAGGCGGACCGGCCACGGGCGCTCCGCGCTCGTGTCGAGCGCCCGGGCGGGGAGCTCGTGCCACGCCGCGGCGCGGGGCGCACCCGGCGACGGGGCGTCGTCGGAGAGCGGGAGCGAGGCGACCATGGGTCCAGCCTGCCGCATGCCACCGACGCGGTGCTTCGTGCGGTGCGCGGTCGGGGCACGGGAGGGCGGCGTGTGGCGGTCCTGTGCAGGGCAGGGGCAGCCTCGGCGCACCGCCCGCCACAGCCCCGGGCGGACACCGGGTGGTCACCTAGACTGGCGGGCGTGAGCACCACCCCGTCCACCTCGCGCACCACGGCGTCCAGTACGCCGTCCGCCTCCGCGACCGCCCCTGCCCCCGCGATGCCGGCCAGCGCCGCGTCCGCTCCGGGGAAGCGCGTGCTGCTGGCCGCGCCCCGCGGCTACTGCGCGGGCGTCGACCGCGCCGTCGTCGCGGTGGAGAAGGCGCTCGAGCACTACGGCGCGCCGGTGTACGTGCGCAAGGAGATCGTCCACAACAAGTTCGTGGTCGAGACGCTGAGCGAGCGCGGCGCGGTCTTCGTGGACGAGACCGACGAGGTGCCCGAGGGCGCGCGCGTCGTGTTCTCCGCGCACGGCGTCTCGCCCGCCGTCAAGGAGGCCGCGGCGGCCCGCAACCTCGACACGATCGACGCGACGTGCCCCCTCGTGACGAAGGTGCACAAGGAGGCCGTGCGGTTCGCGAAGGACGACTACGACATCCTCCTCATCGGGCACGACGGCCACGAGGAGGTCGAGGGGACCGCCGGCGAGGCCCCCGACCACGTCCAGGTCGTCAACTCGCCCGACGCCGTGGACGACGTCGTCGTCCGCGACCCGTCCAAGGTCGTGTGGATCTCGCAGACCACGCTCTCGGTCGACGAGACGATGGAGACGGTGCGGCGCCTGCGAGAGAAGTTCCCGACGCTCCAGGACCCGCCGAGCGACGACATCTGCTACGCGACGCAGAACCGCCAGGTCGCCGTGAAGAAGCTCGCGCCGGACGCGGACGTCGTCATCGTCGTCGGCTCGGCGAACTCGTCGAACTCCGTGCGGCTGGTCGAGGTCGCGCTCCAGGCGGGCGCTCGTGCCTCCTACCGCGTGGACCGCGCCCGGGAGATCGACGAGGCCTGGCTCGAGGGGGCGACCTCCGTCGGCGTGACGTCCGGCGCCTCGGTCCCCGAGATCCTGGTCGACGACGTGCTCGCGTTCCTCGCCGAGCGCGGGTTCGGCGAGGTCCAGGAGGTCCGGACGGCGACCGAGGACCTCATGTTCTCGCTGCCGCGCGAGCTGCGGTCCGACCTCGGTGCCACCGGTCCCGGCGCCCGTCCGGGCCGCGGCGGGCGACGCTCGCTGTCCGTCCAGCCGGTCTGAGGTTCCGGCGCCGACGGCTCAGGCGAACGCCTGACGCGCGCCGTCCTCGTCGTCGTCGCTTGGGCGGTCGTCGATCGCGACCACCGCGTCGGACGCCGCCGCCACGAGCTCGGGCTGGGTCACCGGCCGCGGCACGTCGTCCACCACGCGCACCTGACCGATCCGCTCCGACTCGTCGACCACGTTCAGGTCGACCAGGCGCCGGGCCTGGGGGAGCACGCGCGTCTCGAGCGACCCGACGAACACGTTGAAGTCCTTCGTCGCGGCGCTCAGCGATCGGCCCAGCTTGGTCACGTGCCGCGCCGTGGTGACGAGCCGTGAGTGCAGCTCCTTCCCCGCGCGCAGCACCTCGTGCGCGTTGTCGGTCACGGCGTCCTGCTGCCACGCGTACGCGACCGTCCGCAGGAGCGCCATGAGCGTCATGGGCGTCGCGACGATGACGTTGCGCCGCATGGCGTACTCGAGGAGGTCGCCGCGCCGCTCGACGGCGGCGGCCAGGAACGGCTCCGCCGGGACGAACATCACGACGAACTCCGGTGCCGGGCTGAACTGCGACCAGTAGCGCTTCGACGCGAGGTCGTCGACGTGCTTGACCATGTGCCGCACGTGCGCGTCGAGCCGTGTCTCGCGCACCGCGGGGTCCGTGGCCTGCTGCGCCTCGAGGTAGCCGAGGAACGCGACCTTCGAGTCGACGACGACGTTCTTCCCGCCGGCGAGATGCACCACCATGTCGGGCCGCAGCGCGCCGTCCTCCGTCTCGACGTGCGCCTGCTCGGTGAAGTCGACGCGCGACAGCATCCCCGCCGCCTCGACGACGCGCCGCAGCTGGAGCTCCCCCCAGGCACCGCGCGTCTGGGACGAGCGCAGCGCGGTGACGAGGTCCTGGGTCCCGCTGCGCAGGTCCGCGCTCGCCTGGGAGAGCTGGCGCAGGTGCTCCGTCAGGGCTGCGTGGCCCGCGGCCCGCGCCTGCTCCGCCGTGGCGACCTCGGTGCGCATCCGCTCGAGGGAGCGCGCGAGCGGCTCGACGAGCGTGCGGACCGCCTCCTCCCGCTTGGCGAGCTCGGCGACCCCCGACTCGTGGCTGCGGCGCAGCCGCTCCTCCGCGTGGACGAGGAACTGCTCCGACGTCGCGGCGAGCGCGCGCCGCGACAGCGACTCGAACTGCGCCTCGAGCCGCCGGTGATCGCCCTGGACCTCGTTCACGCGGCGCTCCGCCGCGCGCTGGAGCTCCGTGACCTGCTGCTCGTGCGACGCCTGCGCGAGATCGAGGCGCTCGTCCGCGCTGCGCTGGGCCGCCGCGAGCTGGCGCACGAACGCCTCGCGCTCCGCGGCGACCTGGCGCTCGAACCCCGAGCGCTCCGCGTCCAGGCGCTCCGCGAGTCCGGCCCCGCGCGCCGCCTCCTGCTGCGCCTGACCGAGGAGCGCGGTGAGACGACGGACCTCGGCGGCGGCGCCGTCGGGCGACGTGCGGCGCACGACGAGCACGAGCACCGCACCGACGACGAGCCCGAGCACGAGGCCGACGGCGAACAGGAGCGTGGGCGAGTCCATGGCCGCACCCTCCCACGCGGCACCGACACGGGCGGTGCTCGCCGTGCTCGGCGAGCCGACGGGCATCTCGTGACAAAGCGCACGGAGTCGAGGCACCGGTCTCGGCTAGGTTGACGGGCATGGTCGATCCGATGCATGAACCACCTGCCGCCCCCGGCGCACCGGCTCCGACTGCGCGCCCGGTCGCCCCGCCCGCCGGCCCGGTCGAGCCGCCCGCGGCGCAGGTCCCCGGCCACGCGCCGGGCCAGGCGCCCGCCGTGCCCCCGGACCCGTCCGCGGCGCTCTCCCTGCGCGGGCTGTGGAAGCGGTTCGGCGAGAAGATCGCCGTCGCGGGCATCGACCTCGACGTCCCTGCGGGCTCGTTCTACGGGCTCGTCGGGCCGAACGGCGCGGGCAAGACGACCACGCTGTCCATGGGCACGGGACTGCTGCGCCCGGACTTCGGCAGCGCGCACGTCCACGGCACCGACATCTGGGCCGACCCCGTCGCGGGCAAGCGCCAGCTCGGCATCCTGCCCGACGGCGTGCGGCTCTTCGACCGCCTCACGGGCGCCCAGCTCATCACCTACGCGGGCCTGCTGCGCGGCATGGACCGCGACACCGTGGCCGAGCGCACGACCGACCTCCTCGCGACGCTCGACCTCGCGCAGGACGCGAACACGTTCGTCGTCGACTACTCGGCCGGCATGACGAAGAAGGTCGCGCTCGCGACGGCCCTCATCCACGCGCCGCGTGTGCTCGTCCTCGACGAGCCGTTCGAGGCGGTCGACCCCGTGTCCGCGGCGAACATCCGCGACATCCTCGCGGGCTACGTCGCGAGCGGCGGCACGGTCGTCGTGTCGTCGCACGTGATGGACCTCGTGCAGCGCATGTGCGACCACGTCGCCGTCGTCGCGGGCGGGCACGTGCTCGCGGCCGGGACCGTCGACGAGGTGCGTGGCGAGCAGAGCCTCGAGGACCGCTTCGTCGAGCTCGTCGGCGGCCGTCAGACCTCGGAGGGGCTCGCATGGTTGCGCAGTTCGTAAGGCTCAAGCTCACGCTGTTGGCCAACGCCTTCCGGCGGAGCACGTGGCAGACGATCGGGTTCGTGCTGGGGTCGCTCTACGGGCTGTTCGTCGTGGGGATGGTCGTCGTCGGGATGGTCGCGCTCGGCACGAACGACCCGGAGCTCGCGGGCGCGGTGGCGATCCTCCTGGGCACGCTGGTCGTGCTCGGGTGGTGGATCGTGCCGCTCTTCGCGTTCGGCGTCGACGCGACGCTCGACCCCCAGCGGTTCGTCCTGTTCGGCATCCCGCAGCGCCGGCTGCTCGCCGGTCTCGCGGTCGCGGGCGTCGTGTCGATCCCCGGCATCGCGACGACGCTCTCCGCCCTCGGCGTCTCGCTCGCGTGGTGGCGCTCGCCGCTCGCGCTGCTGGCCGCGCTCGTCGGTGCGGTGCTCGCGGTCGCGCTGTGCGTCGTCGGCTCCCGGGCCACGACGACGGCCCTCGCGCCGCTGCTCGAGTCCCGCCGGTACCGCGAGGTCGTGACGATCGCGGCCTTCGTGCCGCTCGTGCTCGTCGGTCCGGCGTTCGGCTGGTTCGCCTCGCAGATGGGCGAGGGTCCGGTCGACGGCGACGCCGTGCGCGACCTCGTCGCCCGTCTCGCCGACGTCGCGGCCTGGACGCCGTTCGGCGCCCCGTGGGGACTGGCCGCGGCGGTGCACGACGGCGCGTGGGGCCTCGCGCTCGCCCGCCTCGCCGTGACCGTGGCGACCCTCGCGGTCGCGTGGGTCGTGTGGGACCGCTCGCTCGCGCGGGCCCTCGTCACCCCGCCGACGTCGGGCGCCGGCGGGAAGGCCAAGGGGCTCGGCTTCTTCTCGCGGTTCCCGGCGACGCCGACCGGCGCGGTGGCCGCGCGCACGACCACGTACTGGCTGCGCGACCCGCGCTACTCGGGCTCGATCGCGGTCGTCCCGCTCATCCCGGTCGTGCTCCTCGTCCTCGGCGGGGGCTCGGGCTCGGACGTCTTCCTCATCCTGGGCCCGATCACCGCGTGGATCCTCGGGTTCGCGATCTCCGCGGACATCGCCTACGACCACACCGCGTTCGCGCTGCACGTGTCGACCGGGGTGAGCGGCCGCGCGGACCGGTGGGGCCGCGCGATCCCGGTCCTCGTGGGCGGTACCCCGGTGACCGTGCTGTTCGTCCTCGTCTCGGTGTGGGTCGCCGGCCGGTGGGACGCGCTCCCGGCCCTGCTCGGCCTGACGCTCGGGACCCTGCTCGTCTCGGCCGGGGTGTCGAGCGCGTCGTCGGCGCGGCTGCTCTACCCCGTGCCGAAGCCGGGGGACAGTCCGTTCAAGTCCCCGCAGGGGGCCGCGATGGCGACCCTCGTCGCGCAGACGGTCGCCATGGTGGTCACCCTGGCGCTGACGCTGCCGTTCCTCGTTCCCGGGGTCATCGCCGTCCTCCTGCCCCAGGCGGTGCTCGGCTGGGTGACGCTCGTGGTCGGGCTCGCGGTCGGGGTGCTCGTGCTCGTGCTCGGCGTGCGGTGGGGCGCGAAGGTCTACGACCGGCGAGCGCCCGAGCTGCTCCAGCGCGTCCTGTCGTACGCCTGACGGCCCGGTGCCTCGGCTCCTCCCTGAGGGTGCCGCGGCACCTCACCCGTAGGATGGTGGCCCGTGGCTCTCACTATCGGCATCGTCGGCCTGCCCAACGTCGGCAAGTCCACCCTCTTCAACGCCCTGACGCGCAACCAGGTCCTCGCGGCGAACTACCCGTTCGCGACGATCGACCCGAACGTCGGCGTCGTCCCGCTCCCGGACCCGCGGCTCGACACGCTCGCGGAGATCTTCGGCAGCCAGAAGATCCTTCCGGCGACCGTGTCGTTCGTCGACATCGCGGGGATCGTCAAGGGCGCGAGCGAGGGCGAGGGCCTCGGCAACAAGTTCCTCGCGAACATCCGCGAGGCGGACGCGATCTGCCAGGTGACCCGCGTGTTCTCCGACCCGGACGTCGTGCGCGTGGACGGGTCCGTCGACGCCGAGGGTGACATGGAGACCATCAGCACCGAGCTGATCCTCGCCGACCTCCAGACGCTCGAGAAGTCGCTCCCGCGCCTCGAGAAGGAGGCCAAGATCAAGAAGGGCGACCCGGCGCTCGTCGACGCCGGGAAGAAGGCCCAGCAGATCCTCGAGGCCGGCCGCACCCTGTACCAGGGCGCCGCGGACGCGGGACTCGACCTCGCCGACGTCGCGAGCTTCCAGCTCCTCACCGCGAAGCCGTTCATCTTCGTCTTCAACACGGACGACGCCGGCCTCGCCGACACCGCGATGCAGGACCGGCTCCGCGCCCTCGTCGCCCCCGCGCAGGCGATCTTCCTCGACGCGAAGTTCGAGTCCGAGCTCGTCGAGCTCGAGCCCGACGAGGCGAAGGAGATGCTCGCGGAGTCGGGCGTGGACGAGCCCGGGCTGGACCAGCTCGCGCGCGTCGGCTTCGGCACCCTCGGGCTGCAGACGTACCTCACCGCCGGGCCCAAGGAGTCGCGCGCGTGGACCATCCGCACGGGCTGGACCGCCCCGCAGGCGGCGGGAGTCATCCACACGGACTTCGAGCGCGGCTTCATCAAGGCCGAGGTCGTCTCGTTCCACGACCTCGTCGAGGCCGGGTCGGTCCAGGCGGCGCGCGCGGCGGGCAAGGCGCGCATCGAGGGCAAGGACTACGTCATGGCCGACGGCGACGTCGTGGAGTTCAGGTTCAATGTCTAGCTCCAGATCAGCCTCAGCCGCGGAGAACGTGCATAATCGCCGGCATGGGTGGAGCCCGTGGAGACCGGCTGTGGCCGGGTGACGCCGAGTACGTCCTGCCCGATCCGCAGCTTCGTGCCTACGACCATGGAGTCGGCACGCTGACGATCGACGGCGTCGTGAAAGGTCATCTCGCCAGCGTTGTCGGCGAGATCAAGTTCCCGTCTACTTCACCATGGTTGTGGTTCGTCATTGTCTGGACCGACGGAACCAAGGAACGCTCCTTCGAGGACTACGGACCTGGCTGGTACACCGTTCGCGAGCTGGAAGCCGGCGTGCTCGACCACTTCGGGCCAAGCATCCGACGGGAGCGCCGAGGCCTCTTCGGCAGGCGGGTCCGCTACACCCGGACTGGTCCCCGGTGGGTCTTCGAGTTCGCCTGGCTGCCGAGAGTCGAGGCGACGGCAAGGTGGCGAGAGATAGGCCTGGCCGACTCGGACTTCTGACGTTGATCGATGATGCGCAAGGCCGGGCTGGTCCGTGCGGCGAAGGAAGTGACTGCATGACCGATGCCTTCCATCTGACGGTCCGCCGAGATGATGTGGCGCTCTCCGTCATCGATCGTGGTGGTGACGGGCCGCCCCTTCTTCTCCTGCACGGGCTCGCCGGCAGCTCACGGGAGCTCTTGCCCACCGCAGATGCGCTCACCGACTCCTTCCCCGTTTTTCTCCTGGACCAGCGAGGTCACGGTCTCAGCACTCGGCGACCGGCGGACCTGTCGCGCGAGGCCTTTGTCGACGACGTCGCACACGTCCTGGAGCAGCACGCGCCGGGGGAGCGGTGCGTTCTTGTCGGTCAGTCGACGGGGGCGCACACGGCCTTCCTCACCGCTGCGGCGCGCCCGGATCTCGTCGAGCGTCTCGTCATGCTCGAGGGGCACGTCGTCGGCAGTGACGACCCGGGTGAGGCCGTCGGGCTGGGCGAGTTCTTCGCGTCGTGGCCGCTGCCGTTCACCGACGTGGAGGAGGCACGCGCCTTCCTCGGATCGGAGGCGATCGGCGATGCGTGGGGCGCCGACCTCGAGGCGGTCCACGACGGGCTGCGACCGCGCTTCGACGCCGACGTCAGGCAGCGCACGATCGAGGCCGTGCACGAGCCGCGCTGGGACGAGTGGGAGGCGTTGAAGGTTCCGACGCTCGCGATCTTCGCGAAGGGCGGAACCTTCAGCGACGCCGACAAGGAGGAGCTGATCCGGCGACGCCCTTCGACGGAGCGGATCGATCTCGCAGCCGGCAGCCACGACGCGCACCTCGATGCCTTCGACGAGTGGATCCGTGCGCTGCGCGGATGGTTGCTTCCCCTCGGAGATCGCGCGGCAACCTGCTGACCGGACGATGGTCACTGGTCTGCGACGTGAGCGGTGATGTGCCGATCTCTTCCCCGCTCCTCCTCATCTGCCGGTGGTCCCGTCGATGAGCTCGCGGAGGATGTCTACGTGCCCGGCGTGGCGGCCGGTCTCTTCGATCATGTGCGTCAGCGCCCAGCGTGCGCTGCGGCCCGCACGATCACTACCAGCGTGGGGAACGGGCCCGGAGAGGTCGTCACAGGTGTCCAGCACCGCGTTGGCCTCCTCCGCCACGGAGCGGTAGCGGGCGACCACGTCGTCGAGCGTGTCCGTCTCGGCGCACCGGAACGTCGCCGGCCAGTCGGTGGTCCTGCGGCCGAGGAAGACGGACTCCTCGACGTGGGTGAGGTGGTTGATCAGCCCCAGGAGATTTGTCCCCGACACCACCTGGGCGGTTCTCACGTCCGGCTCGGGGGTGGTCTCCACCTTGGTCGCGATGGATTCGCGGAGGTAGTCGAGGAATCCACGGAGCACTTCGGCTTCGGTGTTTCCGGTTCTCGGCGGAGGAACATCACGACGTCGTGAGCGCCGTCGGGCTGTGGTCATGAGGCTCTCCTCGCGGGTCCGTTTCTTCCGGCGTCAGTGCTCGGCGCGCTGGATCATCAGGATGTGGTCGGTGACCTCGGCGGTGCGCCCGTCCGGGCCGGTCGCCGTGCGCTGCTGGGCGTCGGCTCTGAGGACCTGCCAGGTCGAGGGGTCGAGATCGATGTCGGCGCTGACCTCTCGCGGGCTCGGGTAGCGGACATCAGGGCCGCGATTCCACGACCACGGAGCGGTCGAGCCATGGTCGACGATCAGGAGACGTCCTCCTGGCCGCAGGGCGTGGGCCGCGCTCCTGAAGACCCCGGTGCGGTCCAGGGCGGACACGGCATGCAGGTAGTGGGCGTTGACGAGGTCGAACGTGCCGGCAGGCGACCACTGGTTGAGGTCCGTCCGGGTCGCGGTGATCCGATCCTCGAGGCCGGCCTCCTGGGCGCGTCGCGTCAACCCGTCCACCGATGTCGCGGAGAGGTCGAGCGCGGTCACCGTCCAGCCGCGCCGAGCGAGCCAGAGAGCATCGCCGCCGTTGCCGCACCCCAGGTCCAGGGCCTCGCCCGGGGCGAGCTCGGAGGTCAGCTCGACGAGACGAGTGTTCGGTGCGGGGCGCCTACCTGGCACCGGGCGGGCGGGTGTAGCGGTGGTCATGACTTCTCCTGTCGTCGCCGGGTCACCTGATCTACACTCGCACCACTGGTTGCAAGAACGCCAGCGATCTTGCAGAAGTGCAACGGCGGTGGTTGTGAGGAAGAGCTGTCAGGAAGAGGAGGGGCGCATGGACGACGACGACGACGTGCTCAGCGCGGTCGGCCCGAGGCTGCGGGGGTTCCGTCAGACGCTCGGGCTCAACCTGGCCGAGCTCGCCGAGCGCAGCGGGATCTCGGCCAGCACCATCTCCCGGCTGGAACGGGGTCTCGTGCGCCCCAGCCTGGAACAGCTCCTGCCTCTTGCGCGGGTCTATGGACTGCCCCTGGACGAGCTCGTCGCGGCTCCTCGGGTCGGCGACCCGAGAGTCCACCTCAAGCCCGTCCGCAGGCACGGCCTGACCTTCGTCCCCCTCGGCGTCCACGCAGGGGGGCTGCAGGGCTTCAAGGTGATCTACCCGCCGAGCGGCAAGGCAGGCCCCCTGAAATATCACACGCATCCCGGGCGTGAGTGGTTCTACGTTCTCGAGGGCGCGGTCGTCCTTGCGCTGTCCGATCAGCGCACCGTCCTCGAAGCCGGTGAAGCTGCCGAGTTCGACACGATGACCCCGCACTGGATCGCGAACGCTCGCGAGGATCGGCCCGCCGAGGTCATCGCCCTCTACGGCGTGCAGGGCGAACGCCTCCACGTCATCGACGTCTAGCAGGCCACGGCATCCGCGGAACGTGCAGGGCCGCGATGAGTCGGCACCCCAGCGCCGCAGTTCTCGATCGGTCGGCACAGGACACGTTCTGGGGCGTCAGGGTCGAGGTGGCGAAGCACCCGAACACGTCGCGGGAGACCCTTCTCCGCCTCCTGGAGCGTGACGTGCGCCGGCGCGGCGTCGTGCACGCAGAGACGCGACGACGACTCGAGGCAGACGGAATCTCGTTCGG
The DNA here is from genome assembly GCF_059159985.1 of Cellulosimicrobium sp. BMG9.23. NCBI lineage: Bacteria > Bacillati > Actinomycetota > Actinomycetes > Micrococcales > Promicromonosporaceae > Cellulosimicrobium > Cellulosimicrobium sp. BMG9.23. Next base: position 292,802 of record NZ_JBZGBZ010000007.1, on the reverse strand, counting down.
CGAGGACGGCGTGCCGGCCGTCGAGTTCTGGGAGTTCGTCGCCAATCACGACCGTGCCGGAGGGTGCGGGCGGCGCGGACCCGGAGTATCGCGTCGAGTACTGCCTGGTCGACGGGCTCGACGGATACCGGGCTCTCGTGAGCACGTTCGTGCGCGGCGGCTGCGCGGCCCTCGAGCCGCACGGCCCCTGGATCTCGGACGTCGGGGAGCTCGAGGCCGCGCGTCGGCGTCGCGGCGCGGAGCTCGGGAACTGAGTGCCCGCGGGCGTCGCGCACCGGTCTTGCCCCCCGGCCACATCGTGAGAACACGTGATGCGCGTCACGGCACGTCGGCGGGTGTTTCGCGGCGGTTTCCCTGCGATTTCCCCCGTGCAGCGGCGTCGTACCGCCCAGTATCAACTCGGTAACGATCGCCCTCCGCAACCGGGCACATGGGAGAACTGGCGCAACTTGGTAGGTAGCGTTGCCCGAAACCGTGGTGGGCGTCACCCGACCGCGCGCACCGGCACACATCCGGGCAGCGCGACGGCGGGGCGGCCGAGGGCGACATGACGACCGAGGCCGTGCTCACCATCCCTTGGAGGAGGAACATTGAAGATCAGGCGCACGAGCGCTGCCATCGCGGTGGCAGCCACGGGAGCACTGCTGTTCTCAGCGTGCTCGAGCCCGGCAGGCAACGAGGACGACGCGGAGTCGACGGAGACCACCGCGGCCGCCGAGGTGGACCCGGACGACCCCTGCAAGCAGGACACCGGCGTCACGGAGACTGCTGACGGCAACGTCTCGTTCTCGGTCGGCGAGGACGAGTTCCTGGGCTACAACTCGTGGACCCCGGAGACGTACTCGACGTACAACTCCGTCGTCACCGAGCGGATCCAGGGCCAGTTCTTCTACTTCGGCGTCGACGGCACGATCTGCCACGACGAGGAGTTCGGCACGTTCGAGGTCACGAACGAGGACCCGCTGCAGGTCACGTACACCATCGCCGACGACGCGACGTGGTCCGACGGCACGCCGATCACCGTGGCCGACTTCGTCCTCGACTGGGCCGCGCAGGCGATCCCGACCGAGGCCGACCCCGAGGCCCCGCTGTTCAACCACGTCTCCGGCCTGACGTACGGCGAGTACGTGCCCGAGGGCCCGCAGGGCGACGCGGACGGCAAGGAGTTCGTGCTCGACTACCCGACCGTCTACGCCGACTGGGAGATCCTCGTCGCCGCTCCGCTCCCGGCGCACGTCGCCGCCGAGCAGACCGGCATGACGACGGAGGAGCTCGTCTCCGCCGTCCGTGACCGCGACTACGCGGCGCTCGCGCCCGTCGCCGAGTTCTGGAACACCGGCTGGCTCTCCGCCTCCGGCGAGCTGCCCGACCCGGCCCTCGTGCCGTCGTCCGGCCCGTACATGTTCAAGGAGAACGGCTGGACCGCCGGCCAGTCCCTGACGCTCACGGCGAACCCCGAGTACTGGGGCACGCCGCCCGCGACCGAGGAGCTGACGTTCCGCTTCACCGCCGCGGACACGCACGTCCAGGCGCTGCAGAACGGTGACCTCGACGTCATCGAGCCGCAGGCGACGGTCGACACGCTCGGCCAGCTCGAGGCGATCGGCGACTCCGTCACGGTCCTCACGGGCTCGTCGCTCACGTGGGAGCACCTCGACTTCAACTTCCGCGAGGGCAACGTCTTCGCCGACAGCCTGCCCCTGCGCGAGGCGTTCGCGCTCTGCGTGCCGCGCCAGCAGATCATCGACAACCTCATCGCGCCGATCAACCCGGACGCGACCGTCATGAACCTCCGCGAGGTCTTCCCGTTCCAGGAGAACTACGACGAGGTCGTCGAGGCGGCGTACGACGGTCGCTTCGACGAGGTCGACATCGACGGGGCGAAGGCCAAGATCGCGGAGGCCGGTGTCCAGGCGCCCGTCACGGTCCGTATCGGCTACTCGGCGCCGAACCCGCGCCGCGCCGACCAGGTCGCCCTCATCAAGGCCAGCTGCGACCAGGCCGGCTTCGAGGTCCAGGACGTCGGCGCTGCCGACTTCTTCGACAACACGCTCCCGAACGGTGACTACGAGGTCGCGCTCTTCGCGTGGGCCGGCTCGGGCCAGATCGCCTCGGGTCAGAACATCTACGCGACGGGGCAGCCGCAGAACTACGGCGAGTACAGCGACCCCGTCGTCGACGAGGCCTGGGACACGCTCGCGTCGTCGGTCGACCCCGAGGTTCACCTCGAGCAGACCAAGATCATCGAGAAGCAGCTCTGGGACACCCTGTTCGGCATCCCCGTGTTCGCCCACCCGGGCGTCGTGGCGTTCAACTCGAACCTGCAGAACGTCCGCGACACCGCGACGCAGAGCACGGTCGTGTGGAACGCGGAGCAGTGGGCCCGCGCCAGCTGAGCGTGACCCGCTCCCGGTAGCACACGCTCCGTGAGCTCGCTCCGACCGAGCACCCTGTGGGGCAGGAGGTCCTCCTCCTGCCCCACAGGGGTGCTCGGGCGGAGCGATGACGGAACACGTCCACCGGTGGCATACAGTGATCTGCTGTCCCACACGGAGCAGGCGCCCGACCGGCGCCAGGCTTGAAGGGTAAACCCGTGCTCAGATTCATCCTGCGGCGCATCGGGATCTCGTTCCTGGTGCTCCTCAGCGCGTCGTTCCTCCTGTACATCATGGTGATCAACTCGGGCGACCCCCTGAAGGATCTCCGCGAGTCGAACGCCGACAACGCTCAACAACAGATGGACGCTCGAAGCGCCTTCATGGGCCTCGACGACCCCGATCTCGTCCGCTACTGGAACTGGCTCACCGGGGTCAGCAAGTGCGTGACGCTCAACTGCGACTTCGGTCTCGACCGAACCGGCCGGGACGTCGGCGTCCTGCTCGGCCAGGCCGCGAGCTCGACGCTGCGCCTCGTGGTCCTCGCGACGATCCTCGCGATCATCGTCGGCGTCGCGCTCGGCATCCTCACGGCGATCCGCCAGTACTCCGGGTTCGACTACTCCGTGACGTTCGGCGCCTTCCTCTTCTTCTCGCTCCCCGTCTTCTGGGCGGCCGTGCTGCTCAAGGAGTACGGCGCGATCCGCTACAACGACTGGATCGCCGAAGGACTGGTCAGTCCACCCGTCATCCTCCTGATCGCGGCGCTGCTCGGCTTCGTCGCGCAGGCGGTCCTCGGCGGCGACGCGAGACGACGGTTGCTCACCGCCGGTGCGACGTTCGTCTTCGCGACCGTCGTGATGTTCGTCTTCAACGCGATCGACTGGTACCGCAACCCGTTCATGGGCCCGGTCGTCGTCACCCTCTTCGGTGCAGGCGCGGCCGTGCTCGTCACGTCGCTCGTGACGGGACTCGCCAACCGGCGCGTGCTCTACGCGACGCTCACGACCGTCGTCGTCGGGGTGGCCTCGTACTTCGCCTTCGCCGGGATCCTCGTCGAGCCGAGCGGCTGGCTGGTCCTCGTCGGGCTCTTCGTGCTCGCGATCGGTCTGTCGATGCTCGTCGGCTACCTGTGGGGCGGCTACTCCCGCCGCCAGGCGATGTTCGCGTCCACGATCACGGGCGTCATCATGAGCGTCCTCATCGTCGCGGACGTCGCGATGGCGCACTTCTCGAGCTTCCTCGGCCTCAAGTCCCGCCCGATCTCGACGATCGGTTCCGAGACGCCCAACTTCACCGGTGGGTTCTGGGAGTCGTTCCTCGACAAGGGCGCGCAGCTCCTGCTCCCCACGATCCTGCTCACCCTGATCTCGGTCGCGTCGTACAGCCGCTACACGCGCTCGTCGATGCTCGAGGTCATGGGCCAGGACTACGTGCGGACGGCCCGTTCCAAGGGCCTGTCCGAGCGTGCCGTGATCACGAAGCACGCGTTCCGCAACGCGCTCATCCCCATCACGACGATCGTCGCGTTCGACTTCGCCGGCCTCATCGGTGGCGCGGTCATCACCGAGACGGTGTTCGGGTGGAAGGGCATGGGCGAGCTGTTCAGGACGGGACTCGACAACGTCGACCCCAACCCGGTCATGGCGTTCTTCCTCCTGACCGCGATCGCGGCGATCTTCATGAACATGCTCGCGGACATCGCCTACGCGTACCTCGACCCGCGGATCCGGCGGTGAGCGGGATGACGACGGCACGAACCACGCATCGGCCGGCGACCATGGCCGGCACGCAGACACCGACGAGCGGGCGCACGACCTGCACGCCCCGCGCAGCGACACCCGGAGGCCGGGATGAGTAACGACGACCGCGCCCAGAGGGGCGACCAGTCCTTCGAGGTGATCCCCACGGTGCAGGGGATCGACGCCGAGGGGTCGAAGTCGACGGCGATCGCCGTCGGGTCGGACCCCCAGGACGACAAGTCCTACAGCCAGGGCCAGCTCGTGCGCCGCCGGTTCTTCCGGCACAAGGGCGCGATGGCGTCCCTCGTCGTGCTCGTGGTGATCGTCGTGGTCTCCTTCACGTCGATCGGCATCGGCCCGATCCCCGGCTGGTGGCAGTTCGACTACAGCTCGACCGGCACGCCGATCGACGGGGGGCGGCCGTCGTGGCTGCATCCGTTCGGTCAGGACCAGACCGGTCGTGACTACTTCGCGCTCGTCATGCGCGGCACGCAGCAGTCGCTGATCATCGCGCTCGGCGTCGGGATCATCTCCACGTTCCTCGGCACGCTCATCGGTGCTCTCGCCGGCTACTACCGCGGCTGGATCGAGGCGCTGCTCATGCGCCTCACCGACCTGTTCATCATCATCCCGCTCCTCGTCTTCGCTGCGGTGCTCGGCAAGATGGCGAGCACGTGGGGGATCTGGGGACTGGCGCTCGTGCTCGGTGCGGTGACCTGGACCGGGCTCGCACGGCTCGTGCGCGGCGAGGTGCTCTCGTTGCGCGAGCGCGAGTTCGTCACCGCGGCCCGCGCCATCGGCACGGGTCCCTCGCGGATCATCACCAAGCACATCCTCCCGAACGCGATCGGCGTCATCATCGTCTCGGCGACCCTGGCGATCGCCTCGGCGATCCTCCTCGAGACGTCGCTGTCCTACCTGGGCTTCGGCGTGCAGGCTCCCGACACGTCGCTCGGTCTGCTGATCAACGAGTTCGACACGGCCTTCACCACCCGTCCGTGGCTCTTCTGGTGGCCGGGCATCATGATCCTCGCGATCGCCCTCGCGGTGAACTTCCTCGGCGACGGCCTGCGCGACGCGTTCGACCCTCGCCAGAACAGGAGCAAGGCCTGATGACGACCATCGACATCTCCGCCGAGGAGACTGCGGGCTTCCGTCCGGACGCCGTGCTGTCCTTCGAGGACCTCGACGTCCGGTTCGGCACCGAGTTCGGCACGGTCCACGCGGTCAAGGGCATCACGCTCGACGTGCGGCCGGGGGAGGTCGTCGCCCTCGTGGGCGAGTCCGGCTCGGGCAAGTCCGTCACGTCCATGACGGCTCTCGGCCTGCTGCCCAAGAACGCCACGGTGGCTGGCACCATCCGTGTCGGGGACAAGGTCGTGAACGACCTCGACCTGCGCGGCCTGCGGCGCATGCGCGGCAACGACGTGGCCATGGTGTTCCAGGAGCCCATGACGGCGCTCAACCCGGTGCTCACGATCGGCGACCAGCTCGCGGAGGCCCTCCAGCTCCACGGGATCGCGTTCGGCAAGCAGGCCGACGCCCGCGCGGCCGAGCTGCTGCGCATGGTCGGCATCCCCGAGCCCGAGCGCCGGCTCAAGCAGTACCCGCACGAGCTCTCGGGCGGTCAGCGCCAGCGCGTGGTCATCGCCCTCGCGATCAGCTGCGACCCGAAGGTGATCATCGCGGACGAGCCGACCACGGCGCTCGACGTCACGGTCCAGGCCGAGATCCTCGACCTGCTGCGCTCGCTCAAGGACAAGCTCAACACGGGAATCCTCCTCATCACGCACAACATGGGCGTCGTGGCCGACATGGCCGACCGCGTCGCCGTGATGCTCAAGGGTGACCTCGTGGAGATGGGCACCGCGGAGCAGGTGCTCAACCACCCGCAGCACGAGTACACGAAGCGGCTGCTGGGCTCCGTCCCGCACCTGGGCTCGGGGCCGGGGCAGTTCGGCACCGCGACCGAGGACGTCATCGACCACGTCACGGACGCGTCCGAGGCCCCCGCGCTGGACCTGCGCAACCTCGTCATCGAGTACCAGCGCCTCGGCAAGCCGCCGTTCCGCGCCGTCGACGACGTGTCGTTCCAGGTGCGCCAGGGCGAGATCGTCGGTCTGGTCGGTGAGTCCGGCTCGGGCAAGTCGACCATCGGGCGGTGCGCGCTCGGTCTCATCCCGGCGGCGAGCGGGTCGGTGTCGATCTTCGGCGACGACTTCGGTCGCATGAGCAAGGCGCAGCTCAAGGCCATGCGCAAGCGGATCGGCGTGGTGTTCCAGGACCCGGCCGCGTCGCTCAACCCGCGCATGCCGGTCGGCGACTGCATCGCGGAGCCGCTCGTCGTCCACCAGGTCGGCGACGCGAAGGCGCAGCAGGCGCGCGTCTACGAGCTGCTCGACGCCGTCGAGCTGCCCCGCAGCGCGTTCAACCGCTACCCGCACGAGCTGTCGGGCGGACAGCGACAGCGCGTGAGCATCGCCCGCGCGCTGACGCTCGACCCCGAGCTGCTCGTCGCGGACGAGCCGACGTCGGCGCTCGACGTGTCCGTGCAGGCGAGCGTCCTGCAGATGTTCACCACCCTGCAGGAGCGCTACCAGTTCGCGTGCCTGTTCGTGAGCCACGACCTCGCGGTGATCGACCTGCTCGCGCACCGCGTCGTGGTGCTGCAGGACGGCAGGATCGTCGAGCAGGGGCTGCGCGCCGACGTGCTGCACGACCCGCGCGAGGAGTACACCAAGCGGCTTCTCGCGGCCGCACCGGTGCCCGAGCCGGGCGAGCAGCGGCGTCGTCGTGAGGCGCGCCACGCGCTCCTCGTGTCGCTCGGAGAGCGGGCGACGGAGCTGCAGGACCCGGTGACCCCGTTCGAGCCGCTGACGCCCACGGCGAACCCCGAGGGCAACGCGTCCCTCCGCGGCGGCGGCATGGGCGGCTTCCCCGGCTGACGAACGACCCGGGCCGGCGCATCGCGTGCGCCGGCCCGGCCCGCCGCACGACGCCACCCGAGGAGGGGTGCCGCAGGTGAGAGTACGAGCGCTCGCGCGCCGACGCTCCCGCGCGCAGACGGGCCTGCTCACGACGATCCTGTTGCTCGCGGCGATCATCGTCGCGACCGTCGGGACGACGGTCGGCTACGTCCAGGCGTCGGCCACGGCGGGCGCACGGGATGCGCTCGCCGGCGCCACGCCGACGGCCCGCGCCGTCCAGGTCCAGACCCGGGTGGCGGCCGACGAGCAGGCGCAGGACGCCCGGGTCCGCGACGTGGTCGCGCAGGACCTCCGCGGGGTCCCCGTCGAGGTCGACCGGACCGTGCGCACGGAGCCACTGCCGCTCGCCGTGCCGTCGCCGGACGGTGCGACTGCCGCGGTCGAGGAGCCCGTGCGGACCGTCCTCGAGGTCGACCCCGTGCTCCCCGATGTCGCGGAGCTCGACGGTGCCTGGCCGACCGCGCCGGACGAGACCGCGATGCACGCCGACGCCGCGGCCGCCCTCGGCGTCGTCACCGGCGACGTCGTCGTCGTGGACCGCTCCGAGACGGACCCGGGTGCAGACCCCGGCACGGAGCTGACCGTCGTCGGCACGTGGCGTCCCGCGGACGCGGGCGACCCCCGCTGGTTCGACGACCCCCTCTCCGTCGCGGGCGCGGACGGCTCCGTGCTCGGACCGCTCGTCGTGACGCCGGAGGCGCTCGACGCGCTCGACACGACCCCCTTCGTCCGCTGGACCGTCGTGCCGGACGCCACCCGCGTCGAGCCCGCGGACCTCGCGGAGATCGCCACGGGGGCGACCGCGCTGCGCGGAGGCCTGCGCGACGACGACGCCGTCGCCGTGCGCGGCCTGACGGTCGCGGGGGAGCTCGGGGCGACCGCCGCGGAGGCGCAGGGCGCGCTGCGTGCGGCGAGCGCCGTCACCCTCGTGCCGGTCCTCCTCCTGCTGGTGGTGAGCGTCGTCGCCCTCGTCCAGGTCGCCCGGCTGCTCGCGCAGACCCGAGCCGGCGAGACCGGGCTGCTCGTCGCGCGCGGCGCGTCCACGCGGCAGCTCACGGTCGTGGCCGCGGTGGAGGCGGCGGTCGTCGTCGGCCTCGGCGGGCTCCTGGGCGGGGGAGCGGCCCAGCTCGTCCTCACCGCGAGCGTGGCCGCAGGGCGGGGGACCGCCGGCCCGTGGGCCGTGGCGGCTGCGGGCGCGGTGGTGGGGACCGCGCTCGTGACGGGCGTCGCGTGGTGGCACGCGCGTGCCGTCGCACGGCTGCGCCAGGTCGACCGTTCGGGCCGCGTGCGCGTCGCGGCGGCCGCCGGCACGCTCGTGCTCTCGCTCGCCGTCGCCGGGCTCTGCCTGTGGCAGCTCCTGCGCTACGGCTCGCCACTCGTCGTGACGGGTGCGTCGACCCAGGTGGACCTCCTCGCGGTCCTCGCCCCCGCCGCCGTGCTCGTCGCGCTCGCGATCGTGGCCACCGGTGTGCTCGGCCCGGTCGGGTCGCTGGCCGAGCGTCTCGCCGCCCGGGGCGACGGGCTCACCGTGCCCCTCGCGGCACGTCAGCTCGCGCGCCGGCTCGTCGTCGTCGCGGTCCCGGTCGTCCTCGTCGTCCTCGCCGCCGGGTCGGGGACCCTCGCGGGCGCGTACGCGGGCACGACCGGGTCCCTGCGCACCTCCGTGGCGGAGCTGCGCACCGGGGCCGACGTGCGCGTGGTCACCGAGGGCGCCGTGACGGTCGCCGGGACGAGCAACCCGCCGCTGGTCGCGGACTATGCGGCCCTCGACGGCGCCTCGGGCGCGTCGAGCGTCCTCGACCTGCCCGGCGTGCTGGGGGAGGACCCGCTCGCGCTCCTCGCGCTCGACGCGGACGCGGCGGGGGACGTGGTCACGTCCGTCGACCCCGCGGCGCTCACCGCGGGTCTGCGCGACCCGTCCGCCGACCTCGGCGTCGCGCTCCCGGACGGGACGGAACGCCTCGCGCTCGACGTCACGGCATCGGTCGCGCCCACCGTCGAGATCACCCCCGACCAGCCCTACTACTGGTACGACGTCCACCAGGCCCGGGGGCTGCGCGCCGTGGCCTGGGTGGTCGACGGGTCCGGCGCGCTCAACCAGGTGCCGCTCGGCGAGCTGAGCGTCACCTACGCGCCCGACGTCGCGGCCGACGTGACGTCGACGCCCGCGGCGCACACCCTCACGGGGGACCTGCCGGGCCCCGGGACCTGGCGCCTCGCGGCGGTCGACCTCGTCCTCGGGACGCCGGGCATGGCCGGCGAGGCCTCGGTCACGCTCGACGCCGCGCGCGCCCTCACGCCCGCGGGCGAGCAGGACGTCGCGCTCGACGGCGGCTGGGCACCGGTGACCTCGCTCGTGCGCGACGGGCTCGCGGAGATCGAGCCGGCGCAGCCCGCGGGCTTCTCGGCCGCCCTCACGACGAACGGGCTCCCGCTCACGCTGCGGCTCCTGCCCGGCGGCGACGACGCCCCGGTCCCCGTCCCCGTGACCGTGCCCGCGCCGCTCGCGGGACGGTACGGGCTGGCGCCCGGAGACGAGTCCGTCCTGACGGTGTCCGGCGTCGACGTCCCGGTGCGCGTCGCGCACGTCGTCGACGTGATCCCCGGCGCGGTGGAGCGGACCGCCGTCGTCGCCGACCAGGGTGGGCTCCTGCAGCACCTCCTGCGCGTGCTGCAGGCGGTGCCCCGCGCGGACGAGGTGTGGCTCGGCGCGTCCGGCGACGCGGCGGAGCGCGACGACCTGGCCGCGGCGGCCCTGGCGCTCGCGCGCGACGACGGCGGGGCGGACGCGACCGTCGCCGTGGCCGGCGCCGACGCGGGGCCGGACGTGTCGGCGCCCGTGCGCGTCGCCTTCTGGCTCGCGGCCGCCGGTGCCGTGGTGCTCGCCCTGGCCGGGGTGCTGGCGGTCGCGCTGGCGCTCCTGAGGTCGCGCCGCGCGGAGGTCATGGTCCTGCGGGCGCTCGGCATGCCGTCCGGCGCGCAGTCCCGGGGACGCGCCCTCGAGCTGGTCGCCGTCACGGGGACGTCCGTGGTCCTGGGCGTGCTTGCCGGACGGCTCGTCGCGACCCTCACCGTCGCGCCGCTCGCGCGCGCCACGCTCGGCGACGCGGCGGACGTCCTGCCCGTCCCGCTCGAGGCGTCCCTCGCGCCCACGGCCCTGCTCGTGGGCGTGCTGGTCGTCGGGCTCGCCGGGGTCGCCGCCGTCGTCGCGGGGCGCGTGCGCGCCCAGGCGCTCGACGCCGAGTACCGGGAGGAGATCCGATGAGGCTCGCGCGCCTGACGTGGCGCCAGTTCGCGGCCCACCGTGCCGTCTCGGTCGCCCTCGCCGTCGTGGTGCTGCTCGTCGCGTTCGTCGTCACGGCGTGGCCGCGCGCGGTGGCCGCGACGAACACCGCGCAGGTCGAGCACGTCCTCTCGACGTCCACGCCGTTGCAGCGCGACGTCATCACCGTGAGCCAGTCGCGGCCGGACCTCGGCCCGGCCGACCCACCCGGGAGCACCGGGCTCGACGCGGAGGTGGAGCAGGTCTGGGGCGCGTTCACCCAGGGGCTCACGACGCTGCGCGACGACCAGCCCGAGCCGCTGCGCACGGCGCTGGGCGACCCCGCCTTCACCATCGAGGACGAGGCGCGCGACCTCCCGGAGATCCCGGGCAACGACGTGCGCTTCCCGTCGGGAGCGCTGAAGATCGACCCGCACCTCCCCGACCACGTGACGCTCGTGGAGGGGGAGTGGCCGGGGCCGGTCGAGGCGCCCGCGCCCGCACGACCGGAGGACGGCACGGCCGTCGTCGACGCGGACGGGACCGTGAGCGTCATCGGCCCGCAGGTGCTCGACGTCGTCGTGTCGGCCGAGGCTGCCGACGTGCTGGGCTGGTCGGTCGGCGACGCGCACGCGCTCGACGCGCTGACGTCCGTCCGGCTGACGGGGACGTTCGAGGCCGTCGACCCGACCGACGACTACTGGCAGCACAACCCGTACTCCGCGGCCCCGCAGGTCGTGGACGACCTCAACCTGGGCCGGTCGGCGAGGACCGCGCTCTACCTCGACGCGGCGACCGCCGACAAGGCGTTCCTGCTCGACCCGACGACGCGCATCTGGTACCCCGTCACGGGCGCGGGGGTGGCGGCCGACGACGTCGCGCCGCTGCTCGCGCAGCTGCGCGGCTTCACCGCGACGCCGCACCCCGTGGTCGAGGGCGGGACCTTCGTGCTCACGCCGTCGAGCGAGATGACGAGCGTCCTGTCGTCGGTGCTCGCCCAGCAGCGGGCGTCGTCCGCGATCCTCGCGGTCGTCGTGGTGGGACCACTGGGCGTCACCCTCGCCGTCCTGCTGCTCGGCGCACGGCTCGTGGTGTCGCGACGGCGCACGTCGCTCGCGCTGCTGCGCGCGCGTGGTGCGTCGGGCGTCCAGCTGCGCGGGCTGATGGGTGCGGAGGGGCTGGCCCTCGGGCTCCCGGCGGCGGCCCTGGGCGCCGTCGCCGCCGTCCTCGCCGTCCCCGCCGCCGTGGGCGGAGGGTCGGTGGGCGCGGGCGCGTTCGTCCCCGCCCTCCTGGCCGCGCTCGCCCCCGCGCTGCTCTTCGCGCTCACCACGTCGCCCGCCGGGCTGCGCGACACCCGGGCCGACCTCGGGACGACGCGCAGCCGGTGGCGCGGGCTCGTCGAGCTGCTCGTCGTGGTGGCGGCGGCCGTGTCCGTCGTGCTGCTGCTGCAGCGCGGCGTGATCGTCGGCCCGGCCGCCGACCCGTCCGGCACGACCATCGGCACGACCACAGGCACGGCCGCCGGAGCGGTCCCGACGGCGGGCGCGGCGGTCGACCCGCTGCTCGCCGCGGCGCCGCTCCTCCTCGCCCTGGCGACGTGCGTCGTCGTGCTGCGCGTCTACCCGCTGCCCGTCCGTGCGCTCGAGCGCGTGTTCCGCTCGCGCCGCGACCTCGTGCCGTTCCTGGGGGCGGCGCGGGCGGTGCGCGACCCGGCAGGGGGCGTCGTGCCCGCGCTCGCGCTCGTCGTCGGGGTGGCCGTCGCGCTCTTCTCCGGGGTGCTCTACTCCACGGTCCGGTCGGGCGTCGAGACGCTCGCCTGGGGCACGGTGGGCGCCGACCTGCGGGTCAGCGGACCGATCATGGACGACGAGGTCGTCGAGGAGCTGCGGGCCGTCGACGGGGTCGCGGAGGTCGCGACCGTCACCGACGCGGGCGAGCTGCCGCTGCGGGCCGGGGTCTCCGGGGAGCGCGTCACCGTGCTCGCCGTCGACGCGGACGAGCTCGCCGCCGTCCAGGCGGACGTCCCCGGTGCTCTCGAGCTGCCCGAGGGCCTGGGGGCGTCGGGGGACGTCCTGCCCGTCGTGGTGTCGGAGGCCCTCGCGGTCCCGGCCGGTGCGCAGGACGTGACGCTCGTGGCGAGCACGCCGGCCGAGGTCGACGTCCTCGCCACGAGCGGTCCGGTGCCCGGGCTCTCGGCACCGCGCGCCTTCGTCGTCGTGGACCGCGACCGGGCCGCGGAGGCTCTCGACGTCACGTTCCGTCCGCGCGTCGCGCTCCTCGCGCTCGCCGACGGGGCGGACGTCGCCACGGTGCGCGCGGCCGTCGCCGACGTCCTGCCGCAGTCCGCGATCACGAGCCCTCACGAGATCTCCGAGCAGGCGCTCGGCTCGCCCGCCGCCGAGGGCATGAACCGCGCCTTCGTGGTGGCGATCGTCCTGTCCGGGCTGCTGTGCGCCGCCGCGGTCGTCATGACGCTGATGATCGGGGCGCCCGCGCGCGACCGGCTCGTCGCCGTCCTGCGCACGCTCGGGCTCGAGCGGCGCGGGACCCGCGGGCTCGTGGCCTGGGAGATCGGGCCGTGGGCGCTGGCAGCCCTCGTCGTCGGAGCCCTGCTCGGGCTCGCCGTGCCGGCGCTCGTGCTCGCGGCGGTGGACCTGACGCCGTTCACAGGAGGCGAGGCCCAGCCGTCGCTCGCCGTCGACCCGGCGCTGCTCGGGCTGGTCGTGGGAGGGTTCGTCGTCGTGGTGGTCGCGGCCGTCGCGGCATCCACCGCCCTGAGCCGGCGGACCAACCTCGCAGCAGAGCTGCGCATCGGTGAGGAGAGGTGACATGACGACCAGGACCGGACTCGAGGCCGCGGAGCTCGCGGCGAGGAGCGCCACGGGACCCGACGAGCGCTCGTCGGCCCGCGTGCCAGGAGCCGTGGCGGAGCCGGACATCCTGTGCCAGGACCTCGTGCGGATCTTCTCCGCCGACGGCGTCGAGGTGCAGGCGCTGCAGGGGCTGAACCTGCGGGTGGACCCTGGCGAGCTCGTCGCGATCGTCGGGGCGTCGGGATCGGGCAAGTCGACGCTCCTGACGATCCTGTCCGGGCTCGACCGCCCCACCGGCGGCTCGGCCGTCGTGGCCGGCACCGACCTCCTGACCATGGGACGCCGCGAGCGGGTGCGCTACCAGCGGCACTCCGTCGGCTTCGTCTGGCAGCAGACGAGCCGCAACCTCCTGCCGTACCTCAGCGCGGCGGAGAACGTCGCCGTCCCGCTGGCGCTCGCGGGAGACCTCGGGGCACGGGAACGGCGCGCGCGGGTCGACGCGCTCCTCGAGCTCCTCGAGGTGGGGCACGTGCGCGACCGTCGGCCCGACCAGATGTCGGGCGGCGAGCAGCAGCGCACGGCGCTCGCCGTCGCCGTCGCGAACGCGCCGCGCGTCCTCCTCGCCGACGAGCCGACGGGCGAGCTGGACGAGGCGACCTCCGTCGAGGTGCTCGAGGCGATGCGCGGCGTCAACGCCGAGCTGGGCGTCACGACCCTCATCGTCACGCACGACCCGACGGTGTCCGACCACGTGCTGCGCACCGTGCAGATCCGCGACGGGCGCACGTCGACCGAGGTGCTGCGCCGCACCGAAGTCGACGAGCACGGGTCCGAGCGGCACGTCGCGGAGGAGTTCGCGGTGCTCGACCGCGTGGGCCGGCTCCAGCTCCCGCCGGACTTCGTCGCGAGCCTCGACCTGCGCGACCGCGTGCGGCTCGCGCTCGAGACGGACCACGTCGGGGTGTGGCCGGACGGCCGCCGGCCGGCGACGGGTGGCGGCGGTGCGACGAGCGATGCCGGGACGAGCGGCGACGGCGGGGCGGCCTCGCCGCGCGAGGAGGACGAGCGATGAGCGAGACGCAGGGCGCGACGCCGACGGGGGTCGTCGAGGAGCGGGACGTCGCGCTGCGCGCCGAGGGCGTCGGCCGGGTGTTCGGGCACGGCGCGACCGCGGTCCACGCCCTGACCGACGTCGGTCTCGCCGTGCACCCGGGGGAGCTGCTCGTCGTGCGCGGGCCGTCGGGCTCCGGCAAGACGACGCTCCTCAACATCCTCGGGGGTCTCGACCGCCCGACGACGGGGAGCGTGCACCTCGCGGGGGACCGCGAGCTGTCGGCGATGCCCGAGCGGGACGTGCTCGAGGTCCGGCGCCGCGAGATCGGCTACGTGTTCCAGTCGTTCGGGCTCGTGCCGGTGCTGTCGGCGGCGGAGAACGTCGAGGTCCCGCTGCGGCTGCAGGGCGTGGACGCCCGCGAGCGTTCCGAGCGGGTCGCGCGGGCGCTCGCGCTGGTCGGCCTGGAGGGCCACGCGGCCCAGCGTCCGTACGAGCTCTCGGGGGGCCAGCAGCAGCGGGTCGGGATCGCCCGGGCGCTCGTCGCCGAGCCGCGGATCCTCGTGGCGGACGAGCCCACGGGTCAGCTCGACTCCGGGACCGCCGCGACCGTGATGGACCTGCTGCGCGACGTCGTGCACGAGCGCGGTGTCGCCGCGGTGGTGTCGACGCACGACCCGATCCTCATGCAGCGCGCGGACCGCGTCGTGGAGCTCCACGACGGGCACGTCGTGGAGCGCACCGCCTGACCTTCCGGTTGCCGTGCCGCCCCGGCACGGCAAGCCTGGAGGGATGGCCCCCAGCGACGGAGCGACGCCCGACCGCACGACCGGCGAGCCTGCGTCCGGGCGGCGCCCGACCGACGACGACGTGCGCTCGGGCAGGCCCTTCCCGCCCGTCTTCTACCCGGCCGCCGGGGTCATCCTGCTCTTCGTCCTCGCGGCGGTGCTCTTCACGGACGCCGTCTCGGCGCTCATGACGACCCTCCAGCGCGACGTCATCGGCGTGTTCGGCTGGTACTACGTGCTGCTCGTCGCGGGGTTCGTCGTGTTCGCGCTGTGGATGGGCCTGAGCCGGTTCGGCGACATCGTGCTCGGCAAGGACGAGGACGAGCCGACGTTCCGGCTCCCCGTGTGGTTCGCGATGCTGTTCGCGACGGGCATGGGCATCGGGCTCGTGTACTGGGGCGTCGCCGAGCCGCTGACCCACTACGTGACGCCCAAGCCGGGCGTCGAGGGCAGCGACGCGGTGCTCGCGCAGGCCGCGATGGGCCAGAGCTATCTGCACTGGGGGATCCACGCGTGGGCGATCTACGTCGTCGCCGGCCTCTCCCTGGCGTACGCGATCCACCGCAAGGGCCGCCCGGTGTCGATCCGCTGGGCGCTCGAGCCGCTCCTCGGCGACCGGGTCAAGGGCTGGCTCGGCAACGTCATCGACGTCGTGGCGATCGTGGGGACCGTCTTCGGGGTCGCGACGTCGCTCGGCTTCGGCGTGCTGCAGATCTCGGCGGGGCTGGGGTACCTCGACGTCGCGGAACCCGGCACCGCGTTGCAGATCGGGCTCATCGCGGCGATCACGGCGATCGCGACGATCTCCGTCGTCTCCGGGCTGGGCAAGGGCATCAAGTGGCTCTCGAACGGGAACATGGTGCTCGCCGGCGCGCTGGCCGTCGTGGTCCTGGTCCTCGGCCCCACGCTCTTCCTCCTGCGCGAGTGGGTCCAGTCGCTCGGGTACTACCTGCAGAACATCGTGCGGCTCACGTTCGACACGACGGCGTTCCAGGGCGCGGCCGGGCTCGAGTGGCAGTCGTCGTGGACGATCTTCTACTGGGGCTGGTGGATCTCGTGGGCGCCCTTCGTCGGCGTCTTCATCGCCCGCATCTCCCGGGGCCGCTCGGTGCGCGAGTTCGTCCTCGGCACGCTGCTCGTCCCGACGATCGTCACGACGCTGTGGTTCTCGATCTTCGGCGGCTCCGCGCTCGAGCGCGAGCTCACCGAGCCCGGCAGCATGCTCGACGACGGCGCGGTGAACTCCGACACGGCGCTCTTCCAGCTCCTCGACGGCCTGCCGATGTCGACCCTCCTGTCGATCGTGGCGATCGTGCTCATCGTCGTGTTCTTCGTGACGTCGTCCGACTCGGGCTCTCTCGTCGTCGACATGCTCGCGTCGGGCGGCAACCCGAACCCGCCGACGTGGAGCCGGATCTTCTGGGCGGCCGTGTCCGGCCTCCTCGCGATCGCGCTGCTCCTGGCGGGGGGCCTGTCCGCGCTCCAGACCGCGGCGATCCTCATCGCCCTGCCGTTCTCCGTCGTGATGATCGGCATGGCGGTGTCCACGGTGAAGGCGCTGCATGTCGAGCACGCGGCGATCGTCCGGGCAGAGCGCCGCGCGGCGCGCGCCGCGCTCACCGAGCACGTGACGACGCGCGTCTCGGAGTCGATCTCGGAGCAGTGGGAGCAGCTGTACCCCGACCCGCGCGACCGCTGGACCCCGCTGCGGCGGCGCCCGCGTGGACGGGGCGGCGACGGCGGGTGAGGTCGCCGGCGCGTCGTCGTGCGGTGGTGCGCAGCGGGGTGACGGCGTGTGGTGGACCCCACGGCGGTGGACTGGGATCGCCCTGTAGGATGGACGTCGCCCGGTCGACGGCGTTTCTGCCGTGCCGGACGAGCGCCCCGCTCGTCCGCGCAGCGGTGTCGCGGGGGCACCCGTCCACGACGGTCGCCCGTGCTGCGTCGTCCCGCCCCTCCTCCTGAGATGAGTAACTGACATGTCTGTGCGCTCCGACCTGCGCAACGTCGCGATCGTCGCCCACGTCGACCACGGCAAGACGACCCTGGTCGACGCGATGCTGCGGCAGTCCGGCGCCTTCTCGGCGCACCAGCAGGTCGACGACCGCGTCATGGACTCCGGCGACCTCGAGCGGGAGAAGGGCATCACGATCCTCGCGAAGAACACCGCGGTCCGGTACGCCGGTCCCGCGGCGGCCGCGGCGGGTGAGCCCGAGGGCATCACGATCAACGTCATCGACACCCCGGGCCACGCCGACTTCGGCGGCGAGGTCGAGCGCGGCCTGTCCATGGTGGACGGCGTCGTCCTGCTCGTCGACGCGAGCGAGGGCCCGCTCCCGCAGACGCGCTTCGTGCTGCGCAAGGCGCTCGCCGCGAAGCTCCCGGTGATCATCGTCGTCAACAAGGTCGACCGACCCGACTCGCGCATCACCGAGGTCGTCGCCGAGGCGACCGACCTGCTCCTCGGCCTCGCGAGCGACCTCGCCGACGAGGTCCCGGACCTCGACCTCGACGCGATCCTCGACGTCCCCGTCGTCTACGCGTCCGCCAAGGCCGGGCGTGCGTCGGTCGACCAGCCGCTCGACGGCGGGCTGCCCTCGAACGAGGATCTCGAGCCGCTCTTCAGCACGATCCTCGAGAAGATCCCCGCCCCGGTGTACGAGGAGGGAGCGCCCCTGCAGGCGCACGTCACCAACCTCGACGCGTCGCCGTTCCTCGGCCGCCTCGCGCTGCTGCGCATCTTCAACGGCACGCTGCGCAAGGGCCAGGTCGTCGCGTGGGCGCGCCACGACGGCACGCTGCAGAACGTGAAGATCACCGAGCTGCTCGAGACCAAGGCGCTCAGCCGCGTCCCCACGGACTCCGCGGCCCCCGGCGACATCGTCGCCGTCGCCGGCATCGCCGACATCACGATCGGCGAGACGCTCACGGACCCCGACGACCCGCGTCCCCTCCCGCTCATCACGGTCGACGACCCGGCGATCTCGATGACCGTCGGGATCAACACCTCGCCGCTCGCCGGCAAGGGCGGCAAGGGGCACAAGGTCACGGCCCGCCAGGTCAAGGACCGCCTCGACTCCGAGCTCGTCGGCAACGTCTCGCTGCGCGTGCTCCCCACCGAGCGTCCTGACGCCTGGGAGGTCCAGGGACGCGGTGAGCTCGCGCTCGCCATCCTCGTGGAGCAGATGCGTCGCGAGGGCTTCGAGCTCACCGTCGGCAAGCCGCAGGTCGTCACGCGCACCGTCGACGGCAAGACGCACGAGCCGATGGAGCGCATGACGATCGACGTCCCCGAGGAGTACCTCGGCGCCGTCACGCAGCTCCTGGCGCAGCGCAAGGGCCGCATGGAGACCATGTCGAACCACGGCACGGGCTGGGTCCGCATGGAGTTCATGGTCCCGGCGCGCGGGCTCATCGGCTTCCGCACACGCTTCCTCACGGACACGCGCGGCACGGGCATCGCGTCCTCGATCGCCGAGGGCTACGAGCCCTGGGCCGGCCCCATCGAGACCCGCATCAACGGCTCGCTCGTCGCGGACCGTGCCGGCGTGGTGACGCCGTTCGCGATGATCAACCTCCAGGAGCGCGGCAGCTTCTTCGTCGACCCCACGCAGGAGGTCTACGAGGGCATGATCGTCGGCGAGAACTCGCGCAACGAGGACATGGACGTGAACATCACCAAGGAGAAGAAGCTCACGAACATGCGCGCCGCCTCGAGCGACACGTTCGAGAACCTCACGCCTCCGAAGCACCTGACGCTCGAGGAGTCGCTCGAGTTCGCTCGCGAGGACGAGTGCGTCGAGGTCACGCCCGAGGTCGTGCGCATCCGCAAGGTCGTGCTCGACCAGACCGAGCGCGCCCGCGCGACGTCGCGGGCCAAGCGCGCCTGACCCCTCGCCGACCACTCGCATGGCCGACGCCGTCGCCAAGCCCGCCGTCGTGCCCGCCGGCAGCGTCCCGGTCGTGCCCGACGGCGGGCTGCTCGCCGTCCACGCGCACCCGGACGACGAGACGCTCGCCACCGGCGCGCTCCTCGCCACCTGGGCGGCGGCGGGGGAGCGCGTCACCGTCGTGACGTGCACGCGCGGGGAGCGCGGCGAGGTCATCGACACCGCGGCGCACCCGACCGGCGTCGGGCACCTCGAGGGGGACGGGCCGGCCCTCGCGGCCCACCGCGAGGGCGAGCTCGCGCGTGCACTCGCCGCGCTGGGGGTCACCGACCACGTCTTCCTGGACACGGCCGCTCCCCTCACCGGTCCCGGTGACGGTCCCGGCGTGGTGCCCGACGCCGGGCGCTCGCCCCGGTACACCGACTCCGGCATGGCGTGGGCCGCCCCGGGCATCGCGCGCGCGACGGCGGAGGCCGAGCTCCCCGAGGGAGCGTTCGTCGGCGTCCCGGTCGACGAGGCGGCGTCCCGCCTCGCCGCCGTGGTCCGGGCGCGGCGACCGGCCGTCGTCGTGACGTACGAGGCGGGCGGGGGCTACGGGCATCCAGACCACGTGCGCGCGCACGAGGTCACGGTCCGCGCGCTCGAGCTGCTCGACGACGCGGGCGAGGGCACTCCGGAGCTCTGGACCGCCGTCGTGCCCGCCTCGCTGCTGCGCTCCGCACGGCGCACCCTCGGGGGGCAGCCGGAGGTCCGCGGGCTGCTCGACCGCGTCGACGGGCTCACGCTGCCCGACCCGGCCGCGCCCCTCCCGTCCGTCGCGCTGCCGGAGGCGATCCCCGGTGCGCCGGCCGCGCCCGGGAGCGAGCCGTCCGGCCCGGCGCTGCGGGCCGTCCCTGTCACGCCGGTCCTGCCCGCCGTGCTCGACGCCCTGCGCGCGCACGCCACGCAGGTGCAGCACCTCGGGGCGGCACCGTCCGCAGCGCAGGACGCGCCGCTCGTCGGCTGGTACGCCCTGAGCAACGACGTGCTCGCGCCGATGCCTTCACACGAGTTCTACGCCCCCTCCCGCCGCGCTCTCCCGGGCCCCCGGGATTCCGGCGCTCGCGGACAGTAGCCTCTACCTGTGGAGAACACCGGACGTCTCGTGGGTCGTGGAGCGGCGTGCGCGCTGATCGGGGCGATCGTCGGTCTCGTGGGAACGGTCGCTCACCGCGCTCCCGTCGTCGACCTTCCGGCGCTGCACCTCGGGCTCGTCCTCGCGCTCCTCGCCGTCCTCGCGGCGGGCGTGCTGTCGCGGGCCTGGGGCGGCTACGCCGGGCTGCTGGGCTTCGGGATCGGGTGGATGGTCGTCGTGCAGCTGCTCTCGCTCGAAGGTCCGGGGGGCGACGTCCTCGTGCCCAGCCAGGTCGTCGGGTACGTCTGGATCTACGGCGGTCTGCTGGTCGTCGCGCTCGCCGCGTTCCTCCCGCGCTCGTGGTTCAGCGAGCGGCCTGTGCGGGTCGCGCTCCACGAGCGTCAGGTCGGGCAGAGCGGACATCAGGTGTAGATCCACCCCGGTACAATCCCCGGTGTGGGGCACCGCACCCCTCGTCGTCATGCGCGCCTCGGCGCGCCCTCGCGTCACGGAGACAGTGGATGGGTCAGCCGACCGATCGAGACGAAGCTCTCGGCACGCCCCAGGACTCCTCGCCGGTACCCCCGGCGAGCGAGCCGTCGACCCTCGCCGACGCGGCAGGCACGACGCCCGCTGCTCCGGCCGACGCGGCAGGACGGGGCGACCAGGCGCCGACGGAGGTCGACGACGCACCGACGGAGGGTGGCCAGGCCGCCCCGGAGTCCGACGAGACCGCGGAGATCGCGGAGATCGCGGGCGGGTCCGAGCGGAGCGCTGCCGAGGGGGCGCACGACGGTGCCGCTGCCGTGAGCGCCGAGGAGCACGCGGCCACGGCGTCGTCGGGTGGCCAGGAGCCGGGCGTCGAGGCGCCGGACACGCCGGGTGCGGAGGCGTCCGAGGCGTCCGGTGTCGAAGAGCCCGGTGCGCCGGGTGCCGGGTCCTCCGAGGAGCTGGACGACGACACACCCTACGTGCCGCTCGTGTTCGCCTTCGACCCGGCCGTCTCTGCCGTCGTCCGCTCCGCCGACGAGGGCGCGGCACCCGAGCTACCCGTCGCCGGGAGCACCGGGCCGGCGGAAGCCGACGACGCCCGCGGGGACGGTGCGGAGCCGACCGCGACCGTCCCGACGAGCCCGTCGGCCCAGCCGACCGCATCTGCCGAGCCGACTCCCTCGGCCGAGCCCCCTGCGGCTGCGGCTGTCGCGCCGACCCCGTCGGCCGAGCCGACCCCGTCGGCAGGGCCGACGTCGACCGCACCGTCCTCGCCCGCAGCCTCGGCCGCCGGTGTGGACGAGGCCGAGCCGATCGTGGCGGTGCCCGTCGGCGGCTCGGACGCGTCCGCGCAGGCGCGGCCGGAGACCGCCGCGCAGGGATCTGGTGAGGCCGTCCCAGCGGAGGACGGGTCCACTGAGCCCGCACAGCCGCCTGCCCAGTCCGTGCCGGCGGAGCCGGTGCCGGCTGCTGCTGCCGCTGCTCCGCCTGCTCCTGCTACGCCCGCGTCCGGCGAGGCTGCTCCTGCCGAGTCTGTTCCCGCCGACCCGAGCCCGGCCGGGACCGGGCAGCCCGCGGCCGACGCCGCGTCGTCGGACACCGTGGTCATGGACCCGGTCGCCGCAGCCCTGGTCGCCGCAGCCCCGGTCGCCGCAGCCCCGGTCGCTGAAGTCCCCGTCGCCGGAGCGCCTGTCGCCGAGGCCCCGGTCTCCGCACAGCCCGCCCCCGCGTTCGAGCGGACCGAGGTGATCCCCGCGGTCGCGCCGTGGGAGCGGCCCGCCCCGGTGCGCGTCTCCGCCCGGTCGGCGGTGGCCCCTGCCGCGGCTGCGTCCGCCGAGCCGGCCACGGCGGTCGGTGCGTTCCCGCCCGTCCCGCCCGACGAGGAGCGCGTGACGTCGCCGTTCGACGGCTTCGAGGAGGACGGCCCGCGCCGCGGGTGGCTCCGGGGCCTGATGTGGACCGGGATCGGCGTGCTCGTGCTCGGCGGCCTGTACACCGGGGCCCAGTGGTACTTCTCGGACAAGGTCCCGAGCGGCACGACCGTCGCGGGCGTGGACGTCGGCGGGGCGACGCGGACCGCGGCGCAGGACGAGCTCGAGGCCGCCCTCGGCCCGCGCGCCGCGGAGCCCGTGACGCTCGTGGCCGGCGACGCCACGACGACGCTCGACCCGGCGACGTCCGGGCTCGCGTTCGACGCCGAGGCGACCGCGGAGGAGCTCACCGCCTTCTCGATGAACCCCGTGCGCCTGTGGGAGCACCTGTTCGGGGGCGAGGAGAAGCCGCCCGTCGTGACGGTCGACGAGGCCGCGCTCGACGCTCAGGTCGAGGCGCTGCGCGGCGGGCTCGACGTCGCACCGGTCGACGGGACCGTCCAGTTCGTGGACGGCGCCCCGACCGCCACGCCTGCGGCAGACGGCGCGTCCGTGGTCGGGGACTCCGCGGTGGACACGATCGCCGCCGGCTGGCTCGTGACCGACGGCCCGATCGAGCTCGCGACCGAGCCCGTCCCCCCCGAGATCACCCAGGAGGAGACGGACGCGGCACTCGCCGAGGCGCAGAAGGTCGTCTCCGCGCCGGTGGTCGTGTCCGTGGGGGACCAGTCGCCCGAGCTGCCCCCGGAGACCCTCGCCGCGACCGCGTCGTACGCAGCCGCGGACGGCGCGCTCACCCTGACGTTCGACGGCACGGCGCTCGTGCAGGCGGTCGTCGACCGCACGAACGACCTGCTCACCGTCCCGGACGACGCGCACTTCGTGTTCTCGAACGGGGTCCCGGTCATCGAGGGCGGTGCACCGGGGACGACCATCGACCCGGCGGCCATCGCGACCGCGGTCACGACCGCCGCGACCGGCGACGACCGGACCGCTCCGGTCGAGCTCGTCGAGAGCGACCCGGCGCAGTCCGTCGCGGCGCTCGAGGCGCTCGGCGTCAAGGAGAAGGTCTCGGAGTTCTCCACCCCGCTGACGAGCGAGCCGGTGCGCACCGAGAACCTGCGCGTCGGGGCGAGCAAGGTCAACGGCACGCTCGTCCTGCCCGGGGAGACGTTCTCCCTGACCGAGGCGCTGTCCCCGATCACGGCCGCGGGCGGGTACCGCTCCGCCGGCATCGTGCAGGACGGCAAGCACATCGAGGGCGTGGGCGGCGGTCTGTCGCAGATGGCGACGACGACGTACAACGCGGGCTTCTTCGCCGGCCTGGAGGACGTCGAGCACCGCCAGCACAGCTACTGGTTCACGCGCTACCCGGCCGGGCGCGAGGCGACGATCTTCGTCGGCTCGCTCGACATGCGGTTCAAGAACGACACCCCCTACGGCGTGCTCATGCAGTCGTGGGTCGGCGGCGGCGAGCTGCACGTCGCGGTCTGGAGCACGAAGCACTTCGAGGTCGAGACGACGGCGAGCCAGAAGTCGAACGTCGTCGAGCCGACGACCGTGACCCACACGGGCGCCGACTGCGTGCCGCAGCCCGCCGGCAATCCCGGCTTCTCGATCACGAACTACCGCAAGGTCTACCTGGACGGCGAGCTCGTCAAGGACGAGGCGGACCGGTGGACCTACAAGCCGGACAACCAGGTGGTCTGCGCTCCCTGAGCGCACCACCGGACGAGGAGTGCGCATGCTCGGACGCAGCGAACGGGAGTCGGGACCGCAGGCGCTGCTCGCCGCGACGGCGGCGGGCTGGGGCACCGAGGGCACGGCCGGCGACGACGGCGGGCGCTCGGAGCCCGACGCGCTGCTCGACCTGGGCTCGACGACGGCGACCCTGTCGACGGTCGCGAGCATCGATGGCCTGTCCGCCGTCGTGCACCTCGGGCATCCCGCGCAGCCGTCGCACGAGCTCGAGCGGGCCCTGCTCGCCGCACCGCCCGCTCTGGTCCTCACGGCGGCCGTCGCCGTCCCCGCCCAGTGGGTGTGGGTCGGCCGGTCGGTCGGCGCGCAGGACGCGTCGGGGCCGGTCGTGGTCGACGAGGCGGGGATGCGCGACCGGCGGCACGTGCTGCGGACGATGGGCATGAGCCCTCGCCTGGTCCCGA
The DNA here is from genome assembly GCF_059159985.1 of Cellulosimicrobium sp. BMG9.23. NCBI lineage: Bacteria > Bacillati > Actinomycetota > Actinomycetes > Micrococcales > Promicromonosporaceae > Cellulosimicrobium > Cellulosimicrobium sp. BMG9.23. The sequence goes on along the minus strand of NZ_JBZGBZ010000007.1, from coordinate 268,756 downwards.
CGCGCACACCGCTCGAGGAGCGGGTCGCGCTGGCCGGCTCGGACGGCACGCTCGTCGTCGAGCGCTCGGTCGCCACGGCGTCGCTCGCGCCGCTCGGGTTCGACGAGCTCCCCGGGAGCGAGGCGCTGTCCCAGGGGGCCCCCGTCTGGTACGGCCTCCTGGAGTCGCGTGAGGCCGCGCCCCGCGCGGCGGGCGCGGCCCAGGTCTGGCTCGCGTTCGGCCCGCGCGACGACCACCGCGGATCGCTGCAGCAGACTCTAGGCCTCTTCGCCGACGCCGGGATCGACCTGCAGCACGTGCGCAGCCACCGCTCGCAGGCCGGGCCGCACATCTTCTTCTCCGCGTTCTCCTGCCCGGACGCCGACGTCCTGGACCGGCTCGTGGCGGACTTCGACGACCGCGGCGTCGCGCACCGGCTCCTCGCCGTGCTCCCGGGCCAGGAGTTCGTGCCCGGTCCCGACGCCCTCGCGCCGCGCTGGTCCGCCGTCGGCGCCCCGTCGCGGTCTGCCGAGCCGGCGACTGAGCCCGACCTGCGCGATCTGCCCCACCTGCGGCCGGCGTGAGCGGCGTCGGCTACCTCGGGCCGCAGGGGTCGTTCACGCACCAGGCGGCCGCGGGCTGGGGACGTGACCACGCCGACGGCGCGCCGCTCGTCGCGCGCGGGTCGGTCGCCGAGGTCTTCGCCGCCGTGGCGGAGGGGAGCGACGAGCGCGGCGTCGTCGCGATCGAGAACACGGTCGAGGGCTACGTGGTCCCGTCGCTCGACGCGATCGTGGGCAGCGCCACCGTGGTCGCGGTCGACGAGGTCGTGCTCGACATCTCGTTCGACGCGTTCGTCCGCCCCGACCACGGCACGCTGACCGAGGTGAGCGCGCACCCGCACGGGCTCGCGCAGTGCCAGGAGTTCGTGAGCCGCGAAGGGCTGCGGGCCGTGCCCGCGGCGTCGAACGCGGCGGCGTGCCGGGACGCCGGGCCGCACCAGGTCGCGCTCGGTCCGAGCATCTGCGGAGAGCTCTACGGGCTGGACACGTACGCGCGCGCCGTCGAGGACTTCGCCGGCGCCCGCACGCGCTTCCTCGTGCTCGCGCAGCGCTCGTCCGCGCGGGACGTGCTGGCGCGCACGCGCGCGGGGCACGACGGCGCGTGGCGGACGATGCTCGCCGTGACGCCGGTCGTCACCGGCCCGGGCGTGCTCGCGCGGATCACCCGCTCGTTCGGCGCGCGGGGCGTGAACCTGTCGAGCCTCATCACGCGCCCGCTGAAGGCGGTGGCCGGGACCTACGTCTTCGTGCTGACCGTCGACGGCGCACCGTGGGACGCGCCGGTGCGCGCGGTCCTGGAGGACCTGGTCGCCGCGGGCGACTCGCTCAAGACGCTGGGCGTCGTGCCCGCGCGCGGCGAGCTGGACGAGTCCGTGCACGCCGACGTCGACGCCGCGCACGTCCCGGTGGGGAGCGTCGGCGCCGCCTCGTCGTCGGACGCGGTCGAGAGCGGGCTCCTGTGGTGACCGGGCAGGGTCGCGCGGACGCGGGAGTCCCCGGCTCCGTCGCGGTCGCCGGTCTGGGGCTCGTCGGCGGGTCGATCGCGCGCCTCCTGCGCGCGCGCGGCGTCGAGGTCACCGGCCTCGACCCGACGGCGTCGACGCGCGAGGCCGCGCGGGAGGCCGGGCTGCGCGTCGTGGACGACGTCGCGGCGTTGTGCGACCCCGAGCCGGACGTCCTCGTCCTCGCGGTGCCGCTGCGGGCGATGCGCGCCGTGACGACAGAGGTCGCGCGGCACGTCCGCGGCGCGACGGTCGTCACCGACGTGGGCAGCGTCAAGGGCGCCGTGCGGGACGCCGTCCGGGCTGCGGGTCTCGAGACGCGCTACGTGGGTGCGCACCCCATGGCCGGCACGGAGCACTCCGGGTTCGACGCGTCGGACCCGGGCCTGCTCGACGGCGCGTCCTGGGCGATCACGGTCGACCCGACGACGCGCGCCGACGCGTTCGCCGCCGTGCTGCGGCTCGTCACCGGACCCCTGGGCGGCACGGTGCACGTCGTGACCGACGACGTGCACGACGAGTCGACCGCCCTGATCAGCCACGTGCCGCACGTGCTCGCGACCGAGCTGCTCGGCGTCGTCGCCGACGCCCCGGTGCGCGACGTCGCCCTCGGCCTGGCGGCCGGCAGCTTCCGCGACGCGACGCGCGTGGGCCGGACGGACCCGCGGCGCACCGAGGCGATGGTGACCGAGAACGCGGCCTGGGTCGCGTCCGCGCTCCGGGTCGTGGTGCGCGACCTCGAGCGCCTCGTGCGCGCGCTCGAGTCGAACGCGCCGGTCGGCGAGTTCTTCGACCGACCGGACGCGGTGCGCGCGCTCCTCGCGGAGCCGGACGCGGCGCGCGCGCGCGAGCGCGTGGTGCTCGACGAGGCAGGGGACTGGCGTGACCGCCTCACCGGGCTCGGTGCGCAGGGCCGGGTCGCCGTCGGCGTGGAGGACGGCGCCGTCGTCGTCCGCTGACGGACGGACCTCCCGGCGCCTCGGCGCCCGGGAGGCGGCCACCGACCGCGTGCTCAGGCGGGACGCCGCGGCGGCCGGGGCGGCACGACCTTCCCCGCGACGATCGCGTCCAGCGGCACCACGACGAGCGGCGGGACGGCGTCGGCAGGCCCGTGCCCGCGGTGGGGCGGAGCACTGCCTCCTGCGTCCTCGCGCAGCGTGAGCGCTGCGTCGTCGGTGGCCACGACGACCCCGATGACGTCGGTGAGGGTCTTCCCGTCGGCCGTGACCTCGGCGTCCTCGAGACGGCGGCGCACGACGACGCGGGTGCCCGGTGCCCAGGTCCGCCAGGGACCCTCGGCGGACGCGTGAGCAGGTCGTTCGTGCTCGGGGCTCATGTCACGTCCGTCCACTGGCTGGTCTGCGGTGGCCGACCACCGCCCGACCTGAGCGATACTAGACGTGCATGCCCTCCGAGACCGCGCGCGGTCGCCGTCGGGGGCACGTGCTCCCACGTGACCCGGCACCTCTCGCCGCCGCCAGGTCCGAACGCCGCCAGAAAGGTTCCCGGTCGTGACATACGTGATCGCCCAGCCGTGCGTCGACGTCAAGGACAAGGCGTGCATCGAGGAATGTCCTGTGGACTGCATCTACGAGGGCAAGCGGTCGCTGTACATCCACCCGGACGAGTGCGTCGACTGCGGCGCGTGCGAGCCCGTCTGCCCGGTCGAGGCCATCTACTACGAGGACGACGTCCCCACCGAGTGGAGCGACTACTACCGCGCGAACGTCGAGTTCTTCGACGACCTCGGCTCGCCCGGCGGTGCCGCGAAGATGGGTCTCGTCGAGAAGGACGACCCGATGATCGCGGCCCTCCCGCCGCAGGCCTGACCGGCCGGCGGGACATGGGCTTCGCCGACCTCTCCGGCCTCGCCTACCCCTGGGACACGCTCGCCCCGTACGTCGCGCGCGCGAAGTCCCACCCGCGCGGCCTCGTCGACCTGTCGATCGGCACGCCGGTCGACCCGACCCCGACGGTCGTGCGCGACGCGCTCGCCGCAGCGTCCGACGCGCACGGCTACCCGACGACGCACGGCACGCCCGCGCTGCGCGAGGCCGTGGCGGCGTGGTTCGCGCGCCGACGCGGAGTGGCGCACCTCGACCCTGAGGCGGTCCTCCCGACGGTGGGCAGCAAGGAGCTCGTCGGCCTCCTGCCGTCGCTCCTGCGCCTCGGCCCGGGCGACGTCGTCGTGCACCCCGAGACGGCGTACCCCACGTACGACGTCGGCGCCCGGCTCGCCGGCGCGACGCCGCTCGCGACCGACGACGTCGACGCGTGGGCCGGGCGTCGCGACGTCCGCCTCGTGTGGGTGAACTCCCCGAGCAACCCCACCGGGCGCGTGCTCGACGCCGCGCACCTCGCGCGCGTCGTCGCCGCCGCCCGCGAGATCGGCGCCGTCGTGGCGAGCGACGAGTGCTACGCCGAGCTCGCGTGGGCCGAGCCGTACGGGACCGCGGGTGTCCCGAGCCTGCTCGACCCCGCAGTGAGCGGCGGCTCCCACGACGGGCTCCTCGTCGCGTACTCCCTGTCCAAGCAGTCGAACGTCGCCGGGTACCGCGCCGCGTTCGTCGCGGGCGACGCCCGGCTCGTGGCCGACCTGCTCGCCACCCGCAAGCACCTGGGCATGATCGTGCCCGCCCCGGTGCAGGCGGCGATGGTCGCGGCGCTCACCGACGACGCGCACGTCGCGGCGCAGCGCGAGGTCTACGGGCGTCGTCGCGACGTCCTGCTCGCGGCCCTGCGGGACGCGGGGCTGGACGTCGACCACTCGGAGGCCGGCCTCTACCTCTGGTCGCGCCCGGAGTCCGGCCGGGACGAGCCGGTGGACAGCTGGCGCACCGTGTCGGCGCTCGCCGACCTCGGCATACTGGTCGGACCGGGATCGTTCTACGGGACCGCAGGCGCCGGGCACGTCCGGGTCGCGCTCACCGCGAGCGACGAACGCGTCCACGAGGCCGCTGCGCGACTCTCTGGAGCCCGCTCGTTGGTGTGATCCGCCTCACTCTCGGGTGGGGATCTCGTGACGGTTCAGGATTGGTCACGTGCGGGTGATGCGGGGTACGGTCGAGCGCGCGGCAACGGCGCGAGCAGCAGCAGGAAGGGAACCATGACCACCACACAGCAGGCGACGGTCCGCCTCCTCGTCGACGACCAGGCGCAGGACCTGCCCGTGGTCGCGGCGTCCGAAGGCAACGACGGCATCGTCGTGTCCTCGTTGCTCAAGTCGACCGGTCTCGTGACCGTCGACCCTGGCTTCATGAACACCGCGTCGTGCGAGTCGAGCGTCACGTACATCGACGGCGACGCCGGCATCCTGCGCTACCGCGGCTACCCCATCGAGCAGCTCGCCGAGCAGTCGAGCTTCCTCGAGGTCGCGTACCTCCTGATCCACGGCGAGCTGCCCGACACGCCGACCCTCGACGCGTTCGTCGAGCGCGTCAACCGCCACACCCTCGTGCACGAGGACTTCCGCACGTTCATGGGCACGTTCCCCCGGAACGCCCACCCGATGGCCGTCCTCTCCTCGGCCATCAACGCGCTGTCCACGTTCTACCCCGAGTCCCTCGACCCGTTCGACGACGAGACGGTCGAGCTCGCCACGGTCCTGCTCCTCGCGAAGACGCGCACCATCACGTCGTACCTGCACCGCCGCCGCGTCGGCGAGCCGCTGCTGTACCCCGACTACTCGCGCGGCTACGTGGACGACTTCCTGCGCATGACGTTCGCGACGCCGTACCAGCAGTACGAGGCCGACCCGGTCGTCGTCGACGCGCTCGACAAGCTCCTCATCCTCCACGCCGACCACGAGCAGAACTGCTCGACGTCGACCGTGCGCGTCGTCGGCTCGTCGCACGCCAACCTCTACGCGTCCGTCGCGGCGGGGGTCAACGCCCTCTCCGGCCCGCTGCACGGCGGCGCCAACGAGGCCGTCCTGTCGATGCTCGACAAGATCGCCAGCGCCGAGTACGACGTCGACACCTTCATGAAGAAGGTGAAGAACAAGGAGGACGGCGTCCGGCTCATGGGCTTCGGGCACCGCGTCTACAAGTCGTACGACCCGCGCGCGGCGATCGTCAAGAAGTCGGCCGACGCCGTGCTCTCCACCCTCGGCAAGCAGGACGAGCTGCTCGACATCGCTCGCGGGCTCGAGGAGATCGCACTCAACGACGACTACTTCGTCGAGCGCAAGCTCTACCCGAACGTCGACTTCTACACCGGCCTCATCTACAAGGCCATGGGCTTCTCCCCGGCCATGTTCACGCCGCTCTTCGCGCTCGGCCGCATGCCCGGCTGGATCGCGCAGTGGCGCGAGATGATGAAGGATCCCCAGACGAAGATCGGCCGCCCGCGCCAGGTCTACGTCGGCGCCACCGAGCGGGACTACGTCCCCGTCGCCGACCGCTGAGTCTCCTCCTCGCAGCACTCGGACGCCGCGTCGCCACCGTCGGGTGGGCGCGGCGTTCGTGCGTCGTGGTCGTGGTGCCGGGTCGGGGTGTGTGGGTCGGGCGTCGTGGTCGCCTCCGGGACGGGGTGGGGTGTGCGGCGCCGTTCTACCATCCGCAGGCTCGTTCCTCGCCTGCTCCCGCCAGACCCACCACGACCGGCGCCGCACACCCCACCCCCTCCCTCGTCCGGGCCGTCGCCTCGGCCGTCGCCCCGCCGTGCTCTGTCGCGTCGTCGCCGCGGCAGCGGGGTCTTGCCCTGCCACGGACAAGGGTGAGGTGGCCGCGGAGGGAGCGAGGGGTGCGCGCGCGGTCGTGGTGGGTCTGGCGGGAGCGCGCGAGGGACGAGCGCGCGGATGGTAGACCGCGCGCGCACCCCTCGGTCCCGACAACAAGCCCGACGCGACCGACCCAACCCGACCGACGCGATCCGACCGGTCCGACGGTCCAGCACACGCTGCAGCTCAGGCGGGGGCGGGCGTCGCGACGGTGAGGCGGACGGTGCCCGGGGTGGGCGGTGCGGCGTCGGCGGGGTCGACGGCGATCCACGTCGGCTCGGCGCGGGTCCAGCGGCGGTCGGCGACCTCGACCGTCTCGACGTTGGTCGCGTCGGCTGACGCGACCGCCCACTGGGCGACGGCCCACGCGGCGCGTTCCGGACCGCCGTCGCCGGCCGCCGTCGGGAGGGACGTGGCGTCGACGACGACGGTTCCCGCCGCGCCGTCGACGGGGGAGGCCGGGAGGGCGCCGAGGTCGCGGGTGACGCGGGCGGTGAGGAGGGCCGCCGGGTCGGCGCCCGCCGCGGGCAGCTCGCTGTCCGCGACCGTGGCGAGGTCGCACGTGAGGGTCGCGGGGGAGTGGCCCGTGAGTGCGGACGCCCACGCGCGCGAGCGGGGCTCGTGCTGGGCGTACGCGTCGGGGAAGCCGGAGCGCTGCACGGCCTGGGCCGCGACGGTGACCTCCATGTCCTCGTAGCCCTCGATCGTCGCGAGGACGTCGTAGAAGGCGTTCGTCGAGTAGACGGGGTCCATGATCTGCTCGATGCTGCCCCAGCCCTGCGACGGGCGCTGCTGGAACAGACCGATCGAGTCGCGGTCCCCGTAGTCGATGTTGACGAGGCGCGACTCCTGGAGCGCCGTCGCGATGCCGATGGTCCCGGCTCGCGCCGGGAACCCGCGGCGCAGGGCGGTCGCGGTGACGAGCGCGGCGTTGTCCGCCTGCACGGTCGACAGGTACCAGGTGCGGCCGTCGGCCGTGGCGGCGCAGCGCTCGGCGACGGGGGTGTCGTCGTCGAGGCGGTTGAGCGCGACGACGACACTCCCGACCGCGACCGCGGTCACCGTGAGGAGCGTGACCGCGGTGCGCAGCGGGCGCCGACGGCGCCCGGCGCGCACCGACGGCAGCGTCCGGGCGGTGCGGGGCGGGGACATCGGCGTCGGCTCGTCGGCTCGTCGGTTCGGAGGGCCGGGCTCAGTTGGCGTGCAGGGCCGCGTTGAGCTCGACGCCCGTCCCGGTGCGCGACACCGCCTCGACGCCCCCCGTGAGCGAGTTGCGGCGGAACAGCAGGCCGGAGCGACCGGCGAGCTCGCGCGCCTTGACCACGAGCGGCGCGCCCGTGTCGTCGGTCCGCCCGACCACGGTCACCTTCGTCCCCGCGGTGACGTACAGCCCGGACTCGACGACGCAGTCGTCCCCGAGCGGGATGCCGAGCCCCGCGTTCGCGCCGAGCAGCGAGCGGCGACCGACGGAGATCACCTCGCGCCCGCCGCCGGACAACGTGCCCATGATCGACGCGCCGCCCCCGACGTCGGACCCGTCGCCCACGACGACGCCCGCAGAGATGCGGCCCTCGACCATCGAGGCGCCGAGCGTGCCCGCGTTGAAGTTGACGAAGCCCTCGTGCATGACGGTCGTTCCGGGCGCGAGGTGGGCGCCGAGGCGGACGCGGTCGGCGTCGGCGATGCGCACGCCGGAGGGGACGACGTAGTCGACCATGCGGGGGAACTTGTCGACACCGAGGACCGTCACGGACAGGCCCGCGGCGCGCAGGCGCAGACGCGTCTCCTCGAAGTCGGTGGTGGAGCAGGGCCCGTGGTTCGTCCACACGACGTTGGCGAGGACCCCGAAGATCCCGTCGAGCACGAGCCCGTGCGGTTCGACGAGGCAGTGCGACAGCAGGTGCAGGCGCAGGTAGGCGTCAGCCGTGTCGGCGGGCGGGACGTCCAGGTCGATCTCGGTGCGCACGACGACGACCTCGACCCCACGGACCTCGTCGCGTTCCGCCAGCGTCGCCAGCGACGCGGGGACGCTCACGTCCTCGGGGGCCGTCCCGAGGGCGGGCGAGGGATACCAGACATCGAGCACGGTGCCGTCGGCGGCGACGGTCGCGAGGCCGAGGCCCCACGCCGCGCGCGTTCCGGGGGCGGCCGCGGCCGGGGAGGTCGCAGGGGTCGCAGAAGTCATGCGGACCAGCCTATCCGCCGCCGGTAGGGTGCTGGGGTGACCTCTCCCTCCGCCCTTCCCGCGGCGAGCCCGGGAACCCCGGCGGTCCCGGTGCCCCCCGTGCTCGACCTCGGCGGGGACCTCGTCGCGCTGTTCCGGGCGGTGTGCGACACGCCGTCGGTGAGCGGCGACGAGCGGGCGCTCGCCGACGCGGTCGAGGCGGCCCTGCGCGCGTACGACCACCTCGAGGTGGTCCGCGACGGCGACACGGTGGTGGCGCGCACGTCGCTGGGACGCGATCGTCGCGTCGTGATCGCCGGTCACCTGGACACGGTCCCGCTCACCGATCCGCCGAACCTTCCGACCCGCGTCGTCGAGGACGCCGACGGGGCCACGGTCTGGGGTCGCGGCACGGTCGACATGAAGGGCGGCGTGGCGGTCGCGCTCGCGCTCGCCGCGGAGCTCGTGGAGCCCGCGCAGGACGTCACGTGGATCTTCTACGACCACGAGGAGGTCGCGGCGGAGCTGAACGGGCTCGGGCGCCTCGTCCGGAACCGTCCCGACCTCGTCGCGGGCGACTTCGCCGTCCTCGGCGAGCCCACGTCCGCGGGGCTGGAGGGCGGCTGCAACGGCACGCTGCGCGCCGACGTGCGCGTCCCCGGGGTGGCCGCGCACTCCGCGCGCTCCTGGACGGGCTCCAACGCGATCCACGCCGCGCACGAGGTGCTCGACCGCCTCGCCGCGTACGTGCCCGCGGACGTCGAGGTCGACGGGCTCGTGTACCGCGAGGGCCTCAACGCCGTCGGCATCCGTGGTGGCATCGCGGGGAACGTCGTGCCGGACGAGTGCGTCGTGACGGTCAACTACCGCTTCGCGCCGTCGCGCACGGTCGACGACGCCGCGCGGCACGTCACGGACCTGTTCACCGGGTTCGAGGTCACCGTGACCGACGCGGCGCCCGGCGCCCGCCCGGGTCTCGACGACCCGCTCGCCGCGGACTTCGCGGCGAAGGTGCTCGCCGTGACGGGCGGCGCGCCCGGCCCGAAGTACGGCTGGACGGACGTCGCGCGCTTCGCGGAGCTCGGCGTCCCGGCCGTGAACTTCGGTCCGGGGGACCCGTTGCTCGCCCACAAGGACGACGAGCGGTGCACCGTCGCAGAGCTCGCCCTGTGCCGCGACGCGTTGCGTGCCTGGCTGACCGGCGACGACGCGGCATAGGCTCTTCGGCATGAGCGACACAACCGGTACGGACGAGCCTGCGGGCAGGCGCGCCGAGACGCCCCAGGACGGGTCCGACGAGGGCATGCCGCAGCGCGGCACGGGGTACCGCAAGGGCCCGGTCCTCCTGCGCGGCGACCAGATCCCGCAGCAGACGACGGACCAGCGGCTGCTCGACTCGAGCCAGAGCGCGGACTGGGTGCACTCGGACCCGTGGCGCGTGATGCGGATCCAGAGCGAGTTCGTCGAGGGCTTCGGTGCGCTCGCCGAGCTCGGCCCCGCCGTCTCCGTCTTCGGCTCCGCGCGGACCAAGCCGGACCACCCGGACTACGCGCTCGCCGAGGACGTCGGCCGCCGCCTGGTCGCGGAGGGCTTCGCCGTCATCACGGGCGGCGGGCCGGGGATCATGGAGGCGGCGAACAAGGGCGCCTACGAGGCCGGTGGCACGTCGGTCGGTCTCGGGATCGAGCTCCCGTTCGAGCAGGGCATGAACCCCTACGTGAACCTCGGCGTGAACTTCCGCTACTTCTTCGCGCGCAAGACCATGTTCGTCAAGTACGCCCAGGGGTTCGTCGTGCTGCCGGGCGGGTTCGGGACGTTCGACGAGCTGTTCGAGGCCCTGACGCTCGTCCAGACGCACAAGATCACCGAGTTTCCGCTCGCGCTGGTCGGCTCGGACTACTGGGGCGGTCTGCTCGAGTGGGCGCGTGGTGCCGCCGTCAACCGCGGCATGATCAGCGCCCAGGACGTCGACCTCGTGCACCTGTGCGACGACCCGGCCGAGGCCGTGGCCTACGTGTGCGAGCGCGGGGCGGAGCTGCGCGCCGAGGAGGTCGAGGCGGCGGCGGAGCTCGAGGCCGCGCAGCTGCGCGCCGCCGACGCCGGCTGACCGGCGTGGACCCGTCCCCGCTCGACGTGCCCCCGCTCGCGGTCCCGCCGCGCGGTGCGACGCTCGTCCTGCGCGGGCGGGAGCTGGACCGTCCTGCGGTGATGGCGATCGTCAACCGCACCGACGACTCGTTCTGGGCGGGCGCGCGCCAGCTCGACGACGGCGCGGCGCTAGCGGCCGTCGCGCGCGCGGCCGAGGAGGGCGCCGACATCCTCGACGTCGGCGGGGTGCGCGCCGGCGTCGGGCCCGAGGTCACGACCGCGGAGGAGATCCGGCGCGTCGTGCCCTTCGTCGCGCGGGTGCGCGAGGAGTTCCCGGACCTGCTCGTCAGCGTCGACACGTGGCGCGCGGAGGTCGCCCACGAGGCGGCGCTCGCGGGCGCCGACCTGGTCAACGACACGTGGGCGGGGCACGACCCGCGCCTGGTCGAGGTCGCGGGCGAGCACGGCGTCGGGGTCGTGTGCTCCCACACGGGCGGCGCGGCGCCACGGACCGACCCGTACCGGGTGGCCTACCCGGCCCGGCCGGGAGCGACCGACCCCCGTGACGGCGTCGTGCAGGACGTGGTGGCGACGGTGCGGGCCGCGGCCGAGCGGGCCGTGGCGTGCGGTGTCCCGCGGGCGTCGGTGCTCGTCGACCCGACGCACGACTTCGGCAAGAACACGTGGCACTCGCTGCACCTGCTGCGGCGCACCGAGGTGCTCGCCGGGCTCGGGTTCCCGCTCCTCATGGCGCTGTCGCGCAAGGACTTCGTGGGCGAGACCCTCGACCTGCCCGCCGACGAGCGCCTCGAGGGCACGCTCGCAGCGACCGCCGTCGCGGCGTGGCTCGGTGCCCGGGTGTTCCGTGCGCACGACGTCGCGGCGACGCGCCGGGTGCTGGACCTCGTCGCGGCCGTGCGCGACGAGGCGCCGCCCGCGAGAGCGCTGCGAGGGCTCACGTGACCGCTCCGGTGGACGAGCCCTCGGGGTCCGGGGGCCGTTCCGTGCGGCCGTCGCGCCCCGCGCGCCGCGCCCTGCGGCCGCGGACATGGCCGTGGTGGGTGCAGGCCCTCGCGGTGTACGGCCTCGCGCGCGCCGTGAGCGCGCTGATCCTCGTCGTCGTCTCGCGCGCCCAGGAGGAGAACCTCTGGACCGACGCGGCGCCGTCGTACCTGGCGTACGTGGGCCGGATGTGGGACTCGAGCTGGTACGAGCAGATCTACGCGTCGGGCTACCCCGACGTCCTGCCAGTGGGGGAGGACGGCGCGGTCGAGCAGAACGCGTGGGCCTTCTTCCCGCTCTTCCCGACGCTCGTGCGCGGCCTCGACGCGGTCACCGGGGCCGGCTGGGACGTCCTGGCGCCGACGCTCTCGCTCGCGTGCGGCGCGGGGGCCGTCGTCGTGATCCACCGGCTCGTCGCGACCGCGGGCGCGGCGGCCGTCGAGCGGCGGCCCGGCCTGCCGCTCGCGACCGTGCTGCTCGTGAGCGTCTTCCCGTCGAGCCCGGTGCTCCAGGTCGCCTACACGGAGGCTCTCGCCCTCCTGCTCGTCGCAGGGTCCCTGCTGCTCGTCGCGCGCCGCCGGTACGGGTGGGCGGCGCTCGTCGTCGTGCTCCTCGGGCTCACGCGCGCCGTCGCGCTGCCCATGGCGGCGGTCGTGGTCTGGCACGCGGTCGTCCGGTGGCGGCGTGGTGACCTGCGCCTGCCCGACGCCGCGCGCCTTGCCGGCCTCCTCGCCGTCGCCCTGGGCAGCGGGCTGCTGTGGCCGTGGGTGTGCGGGCTGGTCACGGGCACGCACCAGGGGTACTTCCGGACGCAGGAGGCGTGGCGCGGCGGGGCGGACGTCGTCCCGTTCGTGCCGTGGGTCGACGTGTCGCGCTGGCTGTTCGACGGTGCCGGGCCGTGGATCCTCGGACTGCTGCTCGTCGTGGTCGCGGCCCTGGTCCTCAACCCCGTCGCGGCACGGCTCGGCCCCGAGATGCACGCGTGGGCCGGGGCCTACCTCGCCTATCTCGTCGCGACGGTCCAGCCGGGGACCTCGCTCGTGCGGTTCCTCCTCCTCGCGTTCCCCCTCGGCGCCGTCACGGCCGGCTGGACCCGCTCGCGGGCGTGGCTCGCCGCGGTGTGCGTCGTGTTCGTCGCCGGCCAGGCGTGGTGGGTCTGGGAGCTGTGGCGCCTCGTCCCGCCGTCGGGCTGGCCGCCGTGACGCCCTGGGCGTCGGTCGAGGTGAACTAGACTGTCCTGCGGGCGTCGTCGGAGGTCGGACGCGCGTCCGGGGTGCGCGGTGGCGTACGCCCGGACGTCGGTCGGACCCTGATGGGCGCCCCTCCCCGCGCACGCGGGGTGAACCCGGGACTACGGAATGGAGAGCCACCAATGGCTGCGATGAAGCCGCGGACGGGTGACGGCCCGCTGGAGGTCACCAAGGAAGGGCGAGGCATCGTCATGCGCGTCCCGCTCGAGGGTGGTGGGCGGCTCGTCGTGGAGCTCAACGCGACCGAGGCGAGCGAGCTCGGCGACGCGCTCCAGGCCGTGGTGGGCTGATTGGCGGCTCGTGACCGCGCCGTGACGTCCGCGGCCGGGATCCCGCGACCGCTGCCCGACGTGGTGGCGGTCCGGGGGACCGTGCGCGAGTCGCCGCTCCTCGTGGACGACGACGTCGCGGCGCTCGTCGTCGCGGTGGCTCCCGCCCGGGAGCCGGGGGACGGTCTGCAGCCCCGCGCGGGCACGGTCGACGCCGCCGTGCGGTACGGCGTCGACCTCGCGGAGCTGGCCGAGCGCTCGGGCGGTCCCTCGTTCGAGGGCCGGGCCGGCGACATCGTGCGCGTCGACCTGCCGCGTGCCCACGTGGGGTCGGCCGGACGGCTGCCGTGGGCCGGGCTGCCGACGCGGCTCGTCCTCCTGGGGGTCGGGTCCGGTGACGCCGCCGCGCTGCGCCGCGCCGGCGCGGCGCTCGCCCGCTCGGTCCGCGGGCTCGAGCGCGTCGTGAGCGCGGTGACGTCCGAGGCGGACCCGGACGGCGTGCGCGCGTTCGTCGAGGGCTACCTGCTCGCCGCCTACCGGCAGCCGCGTCGCACCGGGCCGGCGGCTCCCGCGGCGCCGGGACGGATCGCGGCGGACGGGACCGCCGCACGGCGCGGCGCGGAGGCGCCAGCCGAGCAGCTCGTGCTGCTCTCCGCCGCGACGAGCCACGACCCGGAGCCGGCGATCGAGGCCGCCCGGCGCGCCGCGCGCGCCACCTGGCTCGCCCGGGACCTCGCGAACACGCCGGCCGACGTCAAGGACCCGGCGTGGCTCGCGGAGCAGGCCCGCTCGATCGCGGAGGAGCACGGGCTGGACGTCCGGGTCCGCGGCGCGGGCGAGCTCGCGTCCGAGGGCTTCGGCGCGATCCTGGCCGTGGGCGCCGGCTCGGCGCGCGAGCCACGGCTCGTGACGGTGACGTACGACCCGCGCGACCACGGGGTCGACCCGGACGGCTCGGACGCGCCTCGTCACGTCGTGGTCGTCGGCAAGGGGATCACCTTCGACACGGGCGGCCTCTCGATCAAGCCGCGCGAGGCCATGGTGCCGATGAAGACCGACATGGCGGGAGCGGCGGTGGCGCTCGCCGTCGTGCTCGGCGCTGCGGAGACGCGCTCCGGGCGCCGGGTGACGGCGGTCCTGCCCCTCGCGGAGAACCACGTCGGCGCGGCCTCGTACCGGCCGGGGGACGTGCTGCGCACCTACTCCGGGCGCACGGTCGAGGTCGCGAACACCGACGCCGAGGGTCGGCTGGTCCTCGCGGACGCGCTCGCGTATGCGCTCGCCGAGCTCGCGCCGGACGTGCTCGTGGACGTCGCGACGCTCACCGGCGCCGCGACCCTCGGCCTCGGACGCGGCCACGGCGCGCTCTACGCGACCGACGACGCGCTCGCCGGCGCGATCGAGGATGCCGCGGCCGTCACCGGGGAGCGCGTGTGGCGCATGCCGCTCGTCGCGGACTACGCGCAGGCCTTGCGGTCCGAGGTCGCGGACCTGCGCCACGTCCCCCTCGAGAGCCCCGGGGGTGGGTCGATCACGGCCGCGCTGTTCCTGCGCGAGTTCGTCGGGGACCTGCCGTGGGCGCACCTCGACATCGCGGGACCGGCACGGGCGACGTCCGACCGCCACGAGGTCACCGAGGGCGCGACCGGCTACGGGGCACGGCTGCTCCTGGCAGCGCTGGACCGGCTCTGATTCGTTCGGGTCGTTCGGGTCGTTCGACCGGTGCTCAGCGGCGCACGGCGAGCAGGAGGCCGTCTCCGCTCGGCAGGAGCGCCGGGAGCACGCGGTCGTCGGCACGCAGCGTGCGCCCGACCTCGCGCACGATCGTGGTGACCTCGTCGCGTCGCGCCGGGTCGGCGACGCGGTCGTGGGCGAGGGCGCCGTCGACGGCCAGGACCCCGCCGGGCCGCAGCAGGCGCAGGCCCTGCTCGACGAACTCGGGGTAGCTGTGCTTGTCGGCCCCGACGAGGACGAGGTCGTACGCGCCGTCGGTGAGACGAGGCAGGACGTCGCTCGCCCGGCCGGGGATCGTCCGGGTGCGTGCCGGCGGCAGCCCTTCCTCGGCGAAGGCCTCCTTCGCGGCGCGCTGGTGCTCGACCTCGACGTCGATCGTCGTGAGGACGCCGTCCGCGGGCATGCCGCGCAGCAGCCAGAGCGACGCGACGCCCGTGCCCGTGCCGATCTCCACCACGGAACGTGCCCCGAGCGCTGCGGCGAGGACGCGCAGGACCGCCCCGGCGCCGGGCAGGATGGCCGGGCAGCCGAGCTCGGCGGCGCGGTCGCGGGCGCGCAGGAGGACCTCGTCCTCCGGGACGAAGTCCTCGGTGTACACCCAGCTGGCCGCCTTGGCGCTGCGGTTGGTGCCGACGTCGTTGCTGATCGAAGCCTCCGCGTGCTCGAGCCCTGCGTCCCCGCACCCGAGGGGCACGGGGTGGGCGCGGGACGGGCGCGGAGCGCGCCCTGCCTCGGATCGTACCCGCGATCGCCCACGAGGCCCGGGACGACGCCCCGTCCGGTGCCTGGTGCGCGCCAGGTGAGGTGCGGGGGACACGCCGGGACGCGCCGGGACGGGTCGGCGCGCGTGTGCACGTGGCGTGGACGTGCGGCGCGGGTCCGGTCGGGGAGCGGGAACACCGACCGGGCACCGGGCGTTCTTCTGGGACGATGGACGGTGTGAGCGACAGACGACCCACGACCCCGGCGAGCGGACCGGAGGGCGCGGCGGCGTGGGTGCCTCCGACCTGGGACGCCATCGTCCGCGAGCACTCGGCCCGCGTGTTCCGGCTCGCCTACCGCCTCACCGGGAACCGGCACGACGCCGAGGACCTCACCCAGGAGACGTTCGTCCGGGTGTTCCGCTCGCTGTCGAGCTACACGCCGGGAACGTTCGAGGGCTGGCTCCACCGGATCACCACGAACCTCTTCCTCGACCAGGTCCGCCGCAAGCAGCGCATCCGCATGGAGGCCATGGGCGACGACGACTCGCACTACCCGGCCCGCGGGGAGCTCGCCCAGCCCGAGCGGGGCTTCGAGCACGCGAACCTCGACCACGACGTCCAGCGCGCGCTCGACGCCCTGAGCCCCGAGTACCGCGCGGCCGTCGTGCTGTGCGACATCGAGGGGCTGTCCTACGAGGAGATCGCGCTGACGCTCGGGATCAAGCTCGGGACGGTCCGCTCCCGGATCCACCGGGCACGCGCGCAGCTGCGGGCGGCGCTCCCGCACCGCGACCCGCACGACCGGCCGGAGTCCTCCGCCCCCGACGAGCGGGCCGTGCGCACCGCCCAGGAGGTGGCGTGACGTCCCACCTGGGCTCGCGGCTCTCCGCGCTCGTCGACGGCCAGCTCTCCCCGGCCGAGTCCGAGCGTGCCCTCGGCCACGTCGCCGGGTGCACCCGGTGCGCCGACGAGCTCGCCGCAGCCCGGGCCGCGCGTCGTGCGCTGAGCGCCGCCGCCCCCGTCGAGCCGGCGCCCGACCTCACCGCGCGCCTGCTCGCCCTGTCGGCCCAGATCCCCCCGAGCGACCAGGACCCGCTGCGTCGCGCCCCGGTGGCCGCCGACCCCTGGGCGCAGCGCCCGGTCCTGCCGGCCGGCGCATGGAGCGGCGAGCTGCGGGGCGGGGTGCTCCGTCGGCGGGTCGCGATGGTGCTCGCCGGGGGCGCCGGGGTCGTGGCCGTCGGCCTGTTCGCCCTCGGCGAGAGCCCGGTCGTCACCCCGGAGCTGCACCGGTCCGACCCCCTGACGGTGCTGGCGCAGGCCGCCCCGCGCATCACCGCGGCAGGGACGGGCCCGGTGTCCGCCGGCGCCGACACGGGTCTGTCCTCGCTCGCGGCCCGCGGCTGGGCCGGGCCCACCGAGCTCCCGGACGGCGTCACGGTGGCCGCCGTGCGTGAGGACGCGGCCCGCCAGGTCCTCGAGATCGACCTCGCCACCCCGACGGGCGAGGTCGTCGTCCGTGAGCAGGTCGGTCTCCTCGACGAGGCGGCGCTCGCCGGCCTGGACACCTGGGACGTCGACGGTCGCCGCGTGCACGTGCTGTCCGAGGAACCGTGGCACCTGGTCTGGCAGTCCGGCGACACGGTGATCGACGTCGTCGCGGACACCGAGGACGAGGTGCTGGCCGATCTCGTGGCGGCGTTCCCCGCCCGCGACTACGATGCCGGGGTCCCGGCGCGCATCTCCCGGGGCTGGACGACCATGACAGGAGCGCTCGGCACCTCATGACCGAACCCGCTGCATCCTGGCCCGGCGGGGACGCCCCGCAGCGTCCGGACGAGCCGTCGCAGGCACCAGAGGCACAGGCACCGCAGGCACCACAGGCACCGCACAACCCGTTCGCGCCGCCGTCGGCGTACCGGTCGGTCGCCCGCGTCGCGCCCACCGCGGTCCCGGTGCCTCCGCCTCCGTCCCGGACGGACACGTCCGCGCCCGGGGCGCGCGGTCCCGCCGCGCCCGGTCCGGAGCCCGCGGGTGCCCCCGCACCGGACCCGTGGGACCCGTTGCGCTCGTTCGGCGAACCCTCGGCGTCCTCGCCGGTGGGCGGCCGTCCCGATGCCGGCCGGCCGTCGGTGGACCCGACGCTCGTCGCGCCGCCCGTCGTCGCGGGACGGCGACGGCGGCTCGGCACGGGGAGCGTCGTGAGCCTCGTCGTGCTGGCGCTCGTCGCAGGAGCGCTCGGCGGGGTGGCGGCGGACCGCCTCCTCGACGGACCCTCGCAGCGCGGGGTGATCACGCTGCCCGCGGCCAGCGTCGAGGCGGACGTGGAGCGCCCGCCCGGCTCCGTGGCGGACATCGCCGCGACCGTGCTGCCCAGCGTCGTCTCGCTCCAGGTGCGCGGCGGTGACGGCGTCGCGACGGGGTCCGGCTTCGTGCTCACGGAGGACGGGTACATCCTCACGAACAACCACGTCGTCGCCGGGGCCGCGGAGGGCGGAGAGGTCGTCGTGCTCTTCGCCGACGGTCATCAGAGCACGGCAGAGCTGGTGGGTCGGACGGTCGAGTACGACCTCGCGGTCGTCAAGGTCGAGGACTCCGGCCTGACGCCGCTCGCGCTGGGGGACTCGGACGGCGTGGTCGTCGGAGACCCGGTCGTCGCGGTCGGTGCTCCGCTCGGGCTCAACGGCACCGTCACGACGGGCATCGTGAGCGCGTTGAACCGGCCCGTCCAGGCGGGCGAGTCGGCCCAGACGGCGTTCATCAACGCCATCCAGACGGACGCGGCGATCAACCCCGGCAACTCCGGGGGGCCGCTCGTCAACGGCCAGGGCGAGGTCGTCGGGATCAACTCGGCCATCGCGCAGCCCCCGGGGGCCATGGCGGCGACGGGGAGCATCGGTCTGGGCTTCGCGATCCCGTCCAACCAGGCGCGGCGGACCGCGGAGCAGCTCATCGCCGACGGCGTCGCGACGTACCCGGTCATCGGGGTGCTGCTCGACCAGCGGTACCAGGGCGAGGGCGTCCAGGTCTCCACCGACGCCCAGCAGGGCCAGCAGGCGGTGACGCCCGACGGCCCCGCGGACGCCGCGGGGATCCGCCCCGGCGACGTCATCCTGTCGATCGACGGGCGCCCCGTCACGGAGTCCGACGAGCTCATCGTCGCGATCCGCGCGAAGGCCCCGAGGGACGCCGTGACGCTGCGGGTGCGGGCGGACGGGCAGGAGCGCGACGTGCGCGTCGTCCTCGACGAGGCGACGAGCGAGTAGTCTGACGCCGTGTTCGGGATCAACGGAGCCGAGTTCGTCGTGCTCCTCGTCGTCGCGGTGATCATCATCGGTCCCGAACGGCTGCCCCGGTACGCCGAGCAGCTCGGCGGGTTCGTGCGCTCGGCACGCGGCTACCTGCGGGACGCCAAGGCCCGGGTCGACGCCGAGATCGGCGAGGAGATCGGCGACGTCGACTGGTCGAAGCTGGACCCGCGCCAGTACGACCCGCGCCGTATCGTGCGCGAGGCGCTGCTCGACGACGACCCGGTCCCGACACGCGTCCAGCCGCCGCCTCCGCCTGCGCCGACGGCACCGGTGGGGCCCGCACCGTTCGACGACGAGGCGACCTGACCGCGGTCGGGCGCGAATTCGGTCGGCGCCCGTCGACCTGTCAGAATGGGCAAATGTCCATCGAGGTGACCGAGACCGGAACGGCACGGACGACGGCGAGGACCGCGTCGTCGCAGACCGGGACGAAACCGCCGGGGACCGCTCCCCGGATCCTGTCCGGGATGCAGCCCACCGAGGACTCGCTCCAGCTCGGCAACTACATCGGCGCGCTGACGCAGTGGGTCGCGCTGCAGGACTCCTACGACGCGCTGTACTGCGTCGTCGACCTCCACGCCCTCACGGTGAACCCGGACCCGGCGCGGCTGCGCGAGCGCACGCGCCGCACTGCGGCCCAGTACCTCGCCGGCGGCGTCGACCCGGACCGCTCCGCGCTGTTCGTCCAGTCGCACGTCCCGCAGCACGCGGAGCTGTCGTGGGTGCTCTCGTGCCAGACGGGCTTCGGCGAGGCCGGGCGGATGACGCAGTTCAAGGACAAGTCCGCGAAGCAGGGCGCCGAGGGCACGACGGTCGGGCTCTTCACCTACCCGGTGCTGATGGCGGCGGACATCCTCCTGTACGACGCGGCGCTCGTGCCCGTCGGCGAGGACCAGCGCCAGCACCTCGAGCTCGCCCGCAACCTCGCGGAGCGCCTCAACGCGCGGTTCGGCGACGGCACCGCGGTGGTCCCCGAGCCCCACATCGTGCGGTCGGTCGCGAAGATCTACGACCTCCAGGAGCCGACCGCGAAGATGAGCAAGTCCTCGTCGAACGGCAAGGGCGTCATCTGGCTGCTCGAGGACCCGAAGGTCGCGGCCAAGCGCATCCGGTCGGCCGCGACGGACTCCGAGAACGAGATCCGCTACGACCCGGCCGCCAAGCCGGGCGTGTCCAACCTCCTGACGATCTTCTCGGCGCTCACCGGCCGCGACGTCGAGGCGATCGCCGCCGAGTACGACGGCCGCGGGTACGGGCACCTCAAGGTGGACCTGGCCGACGTCGTCGTCGAGTTCCTCACGCCGTTCCAGGAGCGGGCGAACACGTACCTCGCGGACCCGGCCGAGCTCGACGCGGTCCTCGCGCGCGGCGCGCAGAAGGCTCGCGAGATCGCCGCGGGGACGCTCGCACGGGTCTACGACCGGGTCGGCCTCGTCCCCGCCGGGGGGACGACCGCGTGAACCTCCCGGAACGCGGGCCCTCGCAGGTGCGGGTCGGCATCGCGATCGAGGTCCCCGCGCCGTTCGGCCCCGAGCTGCAGGCGGCACGGGCACGGTTCGGGGATCCTCTCGCCGCGCTGATCCCCCCGCACGTCACGCTCCTGGGACCGACGGTGCTCGACCCGGAACAGCTCGACGGCGTCGCCGAGCACCTCGCTCGCGTCGCGGCCGGGGCGGCGCCGTTCCGGATCCACCTGCGGGGGAGCGCGACCTTCCGCCCGGTCTCACCGGTCGTGTTCGTCCAGGTCGTCGAGGGCATCGCCGAGTGCGAGCACCTGGAGAGCGTCGTGCGCAGCGGACCTCTCGAGCAGGAGCTGCGCTTCAACTACCACCCGCACGTCACGGTGGCGCACGAGGTGGACGACCTGGCCCTCGACCGCGCGTTCGACGAGATGGCGGCCTACGAGGCGCGGTTCGCGGTGGACGGCTTCCACCTCTACGAGCACGGTGACGACGCCGTGTGGCGGCCTCGGCAGCTCTTCCACCTGACCGGGGATGCCCGGCCCGCGGACCCCTCGTAGTCTCAGGGCGTGACCACGCAGGACCGCCCCGCGCCGACGACGATCCAGCGTGTCGCGGCCCGTGCGACGGCCCTCGAGGAGTGGTGGAAGGACAGCCGTCCCGGTCGCGCGACGTACCGCTACCTCTACTCCCGCGGCGCTCTGCTGTGCGGCGGCATCGCGTACTCCGCGCTGTTCTCGCTCTTCGCGGCGCTCACGATCGGGTACACGATCTTCATGCAGGTCCTCGGCGGACGCCAGGAGCTCATGGACGCGGTCTTCGCGTGGATCAACGACCTCGTCCCCGGGCTCATCGCGGTCGACGGGAAGCCGGGGGCGATCGACCCCGACGACCTGCTGTTCGACTCGGGCCTGAGCGTGACGAGCGTCGTCGCCGGGGTCGTCCTGCTCTTCTCCGCGGTCTCGTTCATGTACCACCTGCGGGGAGCGGTGCGCACGATGTTCGGCGTGAGCGACGTGGGGCAGAGCCCGGTGCTCGCCCGCGTGCGCGCCTTCCTCGGCTTCGTCCTCCTCGCCGTCCTGATCCTCGTGTCGGCCACGGCGGCGGTCGCCGTCACGACGCTCGGCAACCACCTCATGGCGGCGCTCGGCCTCTCGGGAGGCGCCGCCGTGCTCGTGTCCGTCGCCGGCGTGCTCGTGAGCCTGCTGATCGACGCGGTCGTCGTCGTGCTCGTCGTCGTGCTGCTGGCGGGCGTGGACGTGCGGCGGCGCGACCTCGTCGTCGGCTCGCTCACGGCTGCCACGGCCTTCGGGGGCCTGCGCTACCTCGGGTCGTCGTTCGTCGCGGGCAGCGCGAGCCGCAACGCCCTGCTCGCGTCGTTCGCCGTCCTCGTGACCCTGTTGCTGCTCGTGAACTTCATGGCCCGGATCCTGCTCGCGGTGTGCGCCTGGATGGCCGACCCGCCGCGCGTCCCCGAGCCGGAGCCGGGCGGTCCTCGTCACGCCCGCGACGGCCGCCCCGAGCTCCCGGTGCTCGACGGCGCCACGACGGCCGCGGGCCGCCACGTCCGCACGGACAGCGCGGCCGTGCCGGAGGATCAGGTCCGCGCGGGCCACGGCCGGGGCAGGCCCTGGAGCCCCGTCGTCCGCGGCGTCCGCAAGGGCCGCCTCGCCCGCGACACCTGAGCCGTCGCGCGGGACCTCTGCCGCATCGCACGCTCAGCGGTGAGCGATGTCGCCGACGGCCGCTGTCGAGCGGACCGTCCGCACGAGGTGGGACGACGAAGGGGTGGGGGTGCTGCTGCCCGTTCGTGGTGGGTCTGGCAGGCGACGCGAGGAACGAGCGTCGCGGGTAGACCGGGCAGCAGCACCCCCACCCCGTGCCAGGGTGAGACGCGTGCAGCGGGAGCCGGCTCAGAAGGCGCGCGTGATCATCGCGCGCTTGACCTCCTGGATCGCCTTCGTGACCTCGATGCCGCGCGGGCACGCCTCGGTGCAGTTGAAGGTCGTGCGGCAGCGCCACACGCCCTCCTTGTCGTTGAGGATCTCGAGGCGCTGCGTGGCGCCCTCGTCGCGGCTGTCGAAGATGAACCGGTGCGCGTTGACGATCGCGGCCGGGCCGAAGTACTGGCCGTCCGTCCAGAACACGGGGCACGACGAGGTGCACGCGGCGCACAGGATGCACTTCGTGGTGTCGTCGAAGCGCTCGCGCTGCTCGGCGGACTGCAGGCGCTCCTTGCTCGGCTCGTTCCCCGACGTGATGAGGAACGGCATGATCTCGCGGTAGGAGGCGAAGAACGGCTCCATGTCGACGACGAGATCCTTGACCACGGGCAGGCCCTTGATGGGCTCGACCGTGATGGGCTTGTCGGGGTTGACGTCCTTGAGGAGCGTCTTGCACGCGAGGCGGTTGCGGCCGTTGATGCGCACCGCGTCGGAGCCGCACACGCCGTGCGCGCACGAGCGGCGGAAGGTGAGCGAGCCGTCGTGCTCCCACTTGATCTTGTGCAGCGCGTCGAGCACGCGGTCGGTGCCGTGCGCGAGGACGGTGAACTCGTCCCAGTACGCCTCGTCGCCGTGCGCGGACTCGGGCGAGTAGCGGCGGATCCGGAGCGTGACCTCGAACGAGGGGATCTCCCCGGCCTTGGCCTCGGACGCGGCCGGGCTCTCGAGTGTGGCAGTCATCAGTACTTCCGCTCCATGGGCTCGTACCGGGTCTGGGTGACGGGCTTCGAGCCCAGGACGACCTTGTAGCCGTCGAACGCCTCGACGTGGTCGAAGTAGTCGGCGACGTGTCCGTCCGCCGTGTCACCGGCGGACGTGGGACGGCGGTACGCCATCGTGTGCAGCATGTAGTTGGCGTCGTCCCGGTTCGGGTAGTCCTCGCGGTAGTGGCCGCCGCGCGACTCCTTGCGGTTGATGGCCGCGACGACGGTGACCTCGGCGATGTCGAGCAGGAAGCCGAGCTCGATGGCCTCGAGCAGGTCGGTGTTGAACATCCGGCCCTTGTCCTGCACGGAGACGTTCTTGTACCGCTTCTGCAGGTCGCGGATGTCGGCCAGCGCCTGGTCGAGCGACTCGCCCGTCCGGAACACCTGGGCGTTCGCGTCCATCGTCTCCTGGAGGGCCTTGCGGACCTCGGCGACCCGCTCGCCGTCGGGACGGTTGCGCATCTCCTCGAGCTGCGCGATGACGGCCGCGGCGGGGTTCTCGGGAAGCTCGGAGTACTGCGCGGTGGCCGCGTAGGCGGCGGCCGTGCGCCCGGCGCGCTTGCCGAAGACGTTGATGTCGAGCAGCGAGTTGGTGCCGAGGCGGTTCGAGCCGTGGACGCTCACGCACGCGACCTCACCGGCGGCGTACAGGCCCTTGACGACGTGGCTGCTGTCGTGGAGCACCTCGGCGTCGACGTTCGTCGGGATGCCGCCCATCGCGTAGTGCGCGGTGGGGTAGACCGGCACGGGCTCCGTGTACGGCTCGATGCCGAGGTAGGTCCGCGCGAACTCGGTGATGTCCGGGAGCTTCGCATCGATGTGCGCGGGCTCGAGGTGGGTGAGGTCGAGCAGGACGTAGTCCTTGTTCGGCCCGGCACCGCGGCCCTCGCGGACCTCGTTCGCCATCGAGCGGGCGACGATGTCGCGCGGCGCGAGATCCTTGATCGTCGGGGCGTACCGCTCCATGAAGCGCTCGCCGTCGGAGTTGCGCAGGATGCCGCCCTCGCCGCGCGCGGCCTCCGACAGCAGGATGCCGAGCCCCGCGAGACCCGTCGGGTGGAACTGGAAGAACTCCATGTCCTCGAGCGGCAGGCCGCGCCGGTAGGCGAGGGCCATGCCGTCGCCCGTGAGCGTGTGGGCGTTGGAGGTCGTCTTGAAGATCTTGCCCGCGCCGCCGGTCGCGAAGATGATCGCCTTCGCCTGGAAGACGTGGATCTCGCCGGTCGCGAGGTCGTAGGCGACGACGCCGGTCGCGGTGACCGTCTCGCCGTCGGGTACCTCGCTGGCCGCCAGGTCGTGGTCGGTGATGAGGTCGAGCACGTAGAACTCGTTGAAGAACTCGACGTCCTGCTTGACGCACTGCTGGTAGAGCGTCTGGAGGATCATGTGCCCGGTGCGGTCCGCGGCGTAGCACGAGCGGCGGACCGCGGCCTCGCCGTGGTTGCGCGTGTGCCCGCCGAAGCGGCGCTGGTCGATGCGGCCCTCGGGCGTGCGGTTGAACGGCAGGCCCATGCGCTCGAGGTCGAGGACCGCGTCGATGGCCTCCTTCGCCATGATCTCCGCGGCGTCCTGGTCGACGAGGTAGTCGCCGCCCTTGACCGTGTCGAACGTGTGCCACTCCCAGTTGTCCTCCTCGACGTTCGCGAGCGCGGCGCACATGCCGCCCTGCGCCGCGCCCGTGTGGGAGCGCGTCGGGTAGAGCTTGGAGATGACGGCGGTGCGGACCTTGCCGGACGACTCCAGCGCCGCGCGCATCCCGGCGCCGCCGGCGCCGACGATGACGACGTCGTACTGATGGGTTTGCATCGGTTCCGATGCCTCCTGGGAGAGAGCTGAGGTGGTGCCGCGGACGGCGGGGGTGGGGGCGTGGCGTCCTGCGGGCGTCAGTCGAAGCAGAACGAGGCGAGCAGCTCGGCCGGCGCGTTCGCGGGGCACGGCTCGAAGGTGAAGATCACGAGGGTGCCGAGCACCGTGACGATCGTGAAGGCGAGGTACAGCGCGAGCTTGAGGACGAGGCGGGTGCCGTCGCGCTCCGCGTAGTCGTTGATGATCGTGCGCACGCCGTTCGTGCCGTGGAACATCGCGAGCCACAGCATGAGCAGGTCCCAGATCTGCCAGAACGGCGACGCCCACTTGCCAGCGACGAAGCCGAAGTCGATCGCGTGCACGCCCTCGCCGACCATGAGGTTGACGAAGAGGTGGCCGAAGATGAGGACGATCAGGACGACGCCCGAGGCGCGCATGAAGATCCAGCTGTACAGCTCGTAGTTGCTGCGCGTGGCCTTGTGGCGCTTGTACGGGTCGCGCGGCGCGGCGACCTCCACCGTGGGTGCGGCGGCCATCAGTGCCCCCCTCCGAAGACGTTCATGAGATGACGCGGGAGGAAGCCCGCCATCGTCACGACGAACAGGCCGACGACGATCCACAGCATCGTGCGCTGGTACCGCGGGCCCTTGGCCCAGAAGTCGACGAGGATGATCCGGATCCCGTTGAACGCGTGGAAGACGATCGCGGCCACGAGGCCGACCTCGCCCAGTCCCATGATCGGCGTCTGGTAGGTGCCGATGACGGCGTTGTACGCCTCGGGCGAGACTCGTACCAGCGCCGTGTCGAGCACGTGGACGAGGAGGAAGAAGAAGATGAGCACGCCGGTCACGCGGTGCGCGACCCACGACCACATGCCTTCACGGCCGCGGTACAGCGTGCCAGCAGGTGCACTGGGCACTTTGGGGGCCTCCTGTGGCGAGATCAGGGGGAGATGCCGGGCGGACCCGGTGCGGTCGGGACCACGGTCCCGGAACGCGGAGAGCCCTCGTCGGCATCAGTCTCTGGGCTTCCACCATAGTGACATCGGCGTCATGATGCGGACCGCCGAGGGCTGTGCGAGGGCCTCGCGCGGGGTGTTTGTGACTGATCCCACAGCCGACGGGGGAGCCCTCGCCCTCACTATGCTGCCCTCATGGTCCCTTCGCCCGCCCAGCCCTCCGCCACGCCGTCGACCGCCTCCCGGGGGCCCGGCTCGCCGATCGCCGACTTCTACGCCGTGGTCCCCGCGGGCGGCGCCGGAACGCGGCTGTGGCCGCTGTCGCGGGCCACGGCACCGAAGTTCCTGCTCGACCTCACGGGGTCGGGGCGCACGCTGCTGCAGGCGACGGTCGACCGGCTGACGCCGCTGACCGGCGACGAGGGCGTCGTCCTCGTCACGGGGGAGCGGCACGTCGCCGCGGCCCGGACCCAGCTGCCCGCGCTGCCGGCGCAGAACGTCCTCGCCGAGCCGTCACCGCGCGACTCCATGGCGGCGATCGGGCTCGCCGCCGCCGTGCTCGGGCGCCGGCACGGCGACGTGGTCATCGGCTCCTTCGCGGCCGACCAGGTCATCGCGGGGCACGACGCGTTCGAGGCGTCGGTGCGGGAGGCGGTCGAGGCCGCGCGCGCCGGGTACGTCGTGACGATCGGGATCGCGGCCTCCCGGCCCTCGACGGCGTTCGGGTACGTGCACAGCGGCGACTCCCTGGGCGTCGACGGTGCGCCGAGCGCGCTGCACGTGAAGGGCTTCACCGAGAAGCCGGACGCGGCGACGGCGCAGCAGTACCTGGCGTCGGGCGAGTACCGGTGGAACGCGGGCATGTTCATCGTGCGCGCGTCGGTCCTCCTGGGGCACCTCGCGGACCAGCGACCGGAGCTCCACGACGGGCTGCGCGCGGTCGCCGCCGCGTGGGACGGTCCCGACCGCGACCGCGTGCTCGCCGAGACGTGGCCGGCCCTCGAGAAGATCGCGATCGACCACGCGGTGGCCGAGCCGGTCGCGGCCGTGGGCGGCGTCGCCGTCGTGCCGGGGACGTTCGGCTGGGACGACGTCGGCGACTTCAACTCGCTCGCCGCGCTGCTCCCGTCGGTGGACGACGCGGGCTCGAAGGTGCTGGGCGACACGGGCAAGGTCGTGCGCCGGGACAGCGCGGGCTCGGTCGTCGTGCCGGCCGGCGACCGCGTGGTGACGGTCCTCGGGCTGGACGACGTCGTCGTCGTCGACACGCCCGACGCCCTCCTCGTCACCACGCGCGCCCGGGCGCAGCAGGTGAAGTCGATGGTCGACGCGGTGCGCGAGCTGGGGATGGACGAGCTGCTGTGAGCGCCGGGCGGGACGACCTCGCCCGGCTGCTCGGGCGCGCTGCGGCGCGCCACGCCGCCGAGCTCGTCGGGATCCGGCGCGACCTCCACCAGCACCCGGAGGTCTCGCGCGCCGAGACGCGGACGACGGCGCTCCTGGCCGAGCGCCTGCGGACGGCCGGGCTCGACCCGCAGCCGCTCCCCGGCACCGGGCTCGTGTGCGACGTCGGCCCGGCGCCGGGCGACCTCGTCCCGGGACCGGACGGCCTCCCGACGACCGCACCGGGACGCGTCGCGCTGCGCGCGGACCTCGACGCGCTCCCGCTGCAGGACCGCTGCGGGCTGCCGTGGGCGTCGACGGTCAGCGGCGTCGCGCACGCGTGCGGCCACGACGTGCACACCGCGGCGGTGCTCGGCGCGGGGCTCGTGCTCGCGGACCTGCACGCCGAGGTCGGGCTGCGTCGCGGGGTCCGGCTGATCTTCCAGCCCGCCGAGGAGGTACAGCCGGGCGGTTCGCTCGACGTGATCGCCGCGGGCGGACTCGACGGAGTGGACGAGATCTTCGCGATCCACTGCGACCCGAAGGTCGACGTGGGCTACATCGGTACCCGGATCGGGCCCATCACGTCGGCGTCCGACGAGGTCTCCGTGACGATCGCGTCGCCGGGCGGCCATACGTCCCGGCCCCACCTGACGGGCGACGTCGTGTACGCGCTCGGGCAGGTCATCACGCAGGTCCCGGCCGTGCTCGGACGACGGCTGGACCCGCGCTCGGGGGTCAACCTCACGTGGGGCGCCGTGCACGCCGGCTCGGCGCACAACGCGATCCCGAGCACCGGGACGGTGCGCGGCACGCTGCGCTGCCTCGACGTGCGCGCGTGGGAGTTCGCCGGGCAGGTGCTGCACGACGCCGTCGAGCAGGTCGTCGCCCCGTACGAGGTCGAGGTGACCGTGCACCACACGCGCGGTGTGCCGCCGGTCGAGAACGACGAGCGGTGCACGGGACTGCTGGAGGCCGCGGCGCGCGACGTCCTCGGGCCGGACTCGGTCCTGCTCACGGAGCAGTCGCTCGGCGGCGAGGACTTCGCCTGGTACCTCACGAAGGTGCCAGGGGCGATGGCCCGGCTGGGCACGCGCACACCCGGCGGGCGTGCCTACGACATCCACCAGGGCGACCTCCAGGTCGACGAGCGCGCCATCGACGCGGGGACGCGGTTGCTCGCGCGCGTCGCCCTGGGCTGAGCGAGCGGTGGCCCGAGGGGCGCGGTCCCGACCCGTGGACCGGGATGTGTCACGCCTCAGACGGAAAGTGACGCTTGCATAACGAAGCAGCGGCGTTACCGACAAGTAACGTCCGGGACGCATCCGGCTGATTAGTCTTGCCGTCCATAGAGGCCGACGGACCCCGAGGTCCCCCCGCGCAACGGCGCCCGGGAGGATCCCGGTCACGACCGGCGGCCAGCGACGGACATCGACAGGAGCTCATCGTGAAGAGAGCAATGCAGTTCTCCGCGCTCGCGGCCGCGGCCGCGCTCGCGCTGGCCGCGTGCGGCGCGGCCCCGGAGGACGACGAGACCACGGGCGGCGGCGAGGACACGGCCGGAGGCAACACCGACTTCTCGGCGTGCATGGTCTCCGACGCGGGCGGCTTCGACGACCAGTCGTTCAACCAGGCCGGGTTCGAGGGTCTGGAGCAGGCGGAGTCCGAGCTCGGCATCACCGCCACCGAGGTCGAGTCGTCGGCTGACACGGACTACGGGCCCAACATCGACAACCTCGTCCAGCAGGGCTGCAACCTCGTCATCGGCGTGGGCTTCCTGCTCGAGGACCCGATCCAGTCCGCGGCCGAGGCGAACCCCGACACGAACTTCGCCCTCATCGACTCCTCGTTCTCCGACGCGGAGTTCAACGCGGTCGAGCTCGACAACGCGAAGCCGATCCTCTTCAACACGGCCGAGGCTGCGTTCCTCGCGGGCTACCTCGCCGCGGGCATGAGCGAGACGGGCACCGTCGCGACGTTCGGCGGCATCCAGATCCCGTCGGTCGCGATCTTCATGGACGGCTTCGTCGACGGCGTCGCGAAGTACAACGAGGACGAGGGCACCGACGTCAAGGCGCTCGGCTGGGACAAGGAGGCCCAGACGGGCTCCTTCACCGGTGACTTCGAGAACCAGGCGAACGGCCAGAACCTCGCCCAGGGCTTCATCGACCAGGGCGCCGACATCATCATGCCGGTCGCCGGTCCGGTCGGTCTCGGCGCGGCCGCGGCCGCGCAGAGCGGTGACGCCAAGATCATCTGGGTCGACTCCGACGGGTTCCTGACCACCGAGTACGGCGACCTCATCATCACGTCGGTGATGAAGCGGATCGGCCCGGCGGTCTTCGACACGGTGAGCGAGTCGGTCGACGGCAACTTCACCAACGAGCCGTACGTCGGCACGCTCGAGAACGAGGGCGTGGGCCTGGCCCCGTTCCACGACTTCGAGGACGCGGTCCCCACCGAGCTGCAGGACAAGCTCGCGGAGTACCAGGAGCAGATCATCGCGGGCGACCTCGTCGTGGAGTCGACGAACACCCCGTGACGACAGGCTGAGACGGTGGCCCGGGCGAGCCCGCCCGGGCCACCGTCGCCATGTTGCGCCGCGACGGCGGAAGTACGGTTCGATGGAGTTCCCTGTTCGGAGAGAGGGCAGCCGGTGAAGCTGGAGCTGCGCGGGATCACGAAGGTCTTCGGGTCCCTGGTCGCCAACGACCACATCGACCTGGTCATCGAGCCGGGCGAGATCCACGCCCTGCTCGGGGAGAACGGCGCCGGGAAGAGCACGCTCATGAACGTGCTCTACGGCCTGTACGACCCCGACGACGGCGAGATCCTCGTCGACGACGTCCCGGTGACGTTCACGGGACCGGGCGACGCCATGGCCGCCGGGATCGGCATGGTGCACCAGCACTTCATGCTCGTCCCGGTCTTCACCGTCGCCGAGAACGTGGCCCTGGGGCACGAGCCCGTCAAGGGCGGCGGCCTCATCGACGCCCGTCGCGCGCGCGCCCTCGTGCGCGAGATCTCCGACCGGTTCGGCTTCGAGGTCGACCCGGACGCGATGGTCGAGGACATCCCCGTCGGCGTGCAGCAGCGCGTGGAGATCATCAAGGCGCTCTCGCGCGACGCGCGCGTGCTCATCCTCGACGAGCCCACCGCGGTGCTGACCCCGCAGGAGACCGACGAGCTCATCGCGATCATGCGCCAGCTCAAGGCCGCCGGGACCTCGATCGTCTTCATCACGCACAAGCTGCGCGAGGTCCGCGCGGTCGCCGACCGGATCACGGTCATCCGCCGCGGCAAGGTCGTCGGCACGGCCGACCCGAGCGCGAGCGAGACCGAGCTCGCGTCGCTCATGGTCGGACGGTCCGTGTCGCTCGGCGTGGACAAGAGCCCGGCCGAGCCCGGCGACGCCACCTTCAGCATCACCGACCTCACGGTGATGGACGAGCTCGGGACCCCGGTCGTCGACCGGGTGAGCCTCGACGTCGCGCGCGGGGAGATCCTCGTCGTCGCCGGGGTGCAGGGCAACGGGCAGACCGAGCTCACGGAGACCATCGTCGGCCTGCGCCGGCCCGTCGCGGGCTCCATCACGCTCGACGGCGCGGAGCTCGTGGGTCGCGGCGTCGCCGACGTGCTCGGCGCCGGCGTCGGCTACGTGCCCGAGGACCGCAGCACCGACGGGATCATCGGGACGTTCTCCGTCGAGGAGAACCTCGTGCTCGACCTCTTCACCTCGGCCCCCTACTCGAGCGCCGGGGCGCTGAACAAGAGCGCGATCCGCTCGAACGCGGAGCAGCGCGTCGTCGAGTACGACGTGCGCACCCAGACCGTCGAGGCACCCGCCGGCACGCTGTCCGGAGGCAACCAGCAGAAGGTCGTGCTCGCACGGGAGATGTCGCGCCCGCTGCGTCTGTTCATCGCGTCCCAGCCGACGCGCGGGCTCGACGTCGGGTCGATCGAGTTCGTGCACAGCCGGGTCGTGCAGGAGCGCGACAACGGGACCCCGGTGATCATCGTGTCGACCGAGCTCGACGAGGTGCTCGCGCTCGCCGACCGGATCGCGGTGATGTACCGCGGCCGGGTGGTCGGGGTCGTCCCCGGTGGCACCGACCGCGACGTGCTCGGCCTCATGATGGCCGGAGTCCCGCTCGACGAGGCGGTCGCCCAGGCCGCGGAGCACCACACGACCCTCGGCGGGGCCGATCTCGAGGCCGACGCCGTCCCGCGCGACGAGCGCGAGGAGGAGGACCAGTGACCCAGCAGGCCATCCCGGACGACGAGGGGACGCCCGTCGTCCCACCGACGCCCGCACCGCCGAGCGACGTGCCGAAGCCCGAGCGACCCGCCGGGCGCGGCGTGCTGCGCGAGATCCTCGAGAGCAGCTGGCTCGTCTCCCTGCTCGCGATCGTCGCCGCCCTCGTGATCGGCGGCGTCCTCATCGCCGCCGCCGACCCGGAGGTCCAGGAGGCGGCGACCTACTTCTTCGCGCGCCCCACCGACTTCTTCCAGGCCGTGTGGGACGCGGTGTTCGGCGCCTACAGCGCGCTGTTCCAGGGCGCGGTGATCAACATCCAGGCGCCCGACCTGCAGCGCGCGCTGCGGCCGCTCACCGAGACGATGACGGTCTCCGTCCCGCTGATCCTCGCTGGGCTCGGGCTCGGCATCGGCTTCCGTGCCGGCCTGTTCAACATCGGCGCCCAGGGGCAGATCATCCTCGGCGGCATCTTCGCCGGGTTCATCGGCTTCACGTTCTCCCTCCCGCCCGGCCTGCACCTGCTCCTCGCGGTGCTCGGCGCGGCGCTCGGCGGCGCCATCTGGGCCGGCATCGCGGGCGTGCTCAAGGCACGCACCGGCGCGCACGAGGTGATCGTCACGATCATGCTCAACAACATCGCGATCTACCTGGTCGCGTACCTGCTCACGACGCCGCCCTTCCAGCGACCCGGCAGCTCCAACCCGATCAGCCCGCCCATCCCCAGCAGCGCGACCTTCCCGCTCCTGCTCGGCGAGGGCTACCGGCTGCACCTCGGGTTCGTCCTCGCCCTCCTGGCGGCCGTCGGCGTGTGGTGGCTCATGGAGCGCTCGACGCTCGGCTTCCGCTTCCGCGCCGTCGGCGAGAACCCGCACGCGGCACGGACCGCGGGCATCTCGGTCCCGTGGGTCACGGTCTGGGTCATGGCCATCGCCGGCGCACTCGCCGGACTCGGCGGCGCCGCCCAGGTGCTCGGCACCGAGAAGGTCCTCACGGCCGGGGTCGCGGCGAGCTTCGGCTTCGACGCGATCACCGTCGCCCTCCTGGGCCGCTCGCGGCCGCTCGGCACGGTCCTCGCGGGCCTGCTCTTCGGTGCGCTCCGCGCGGGCGGGTTCGCCATGCAGGCACGGACCGGCACGCCGATCGACATCGTCCTCGTCGTCCAGTCGCTCATCGTGCTGTTCATCGCCGCGCCGCCGCTGGTCCGCGCGATCTTCCGGCTCCCGACGCCGGGCGGCCCGACGCGCGCCGAGCGGCAGGCGGCACGCCGCCGCGACCGCGCGACGACCCCGACCACCCCGACGACGCAGGAGGCCGGCGCATGAGCACCGCGACCACCCCGGCCCCGACCGTTCCCGGCGAGCCCGCGGCACCGCGGCCGTCTGCCAAGCCTCTGCCCCCGATCAGCTGGCGCGCGCCGATCGCCTACGCCGTCATCGGTCTCATCTCGCTGTTCTTCTTCGCGATCCTCCCGCCCGGCGGGCGCGAGACGACGTTCCGCCTCGCCACGGCGGACGACTTCTTCCAGATCGCGCCGATCACCGTGAGCTCGAGCGGCGCGGCCCTCTTCCTGTCGGTCCTCGCGCTCCTGCTGGCGGGCCTGGCGTCCTGGGCCGCGTGGGACCGTCGCAAGGTCGGCATCTGGCTCCCCATCGTGTTCGGCGTCCTCGTCGTGTTCGCGTTCCTCTGCTGGGCGGGCGCCGGCAAGTCGTCGATCCCGCTGACGGGGCTGCTCCAGGGGTCGCTGTTCCTCGCGGTGCCGCTGGTCTTCGGGGCTCTCTCCGGCGTCCTGTGCGAGCGCGTCGGCATCATCAACATCGCGATCGAGGGCCAGCTGCTCGCCGGCGCGTTCCTCGCCGCGGTCGTCGCGTCGCTGACGTCCAGCGCGTACGCCGGGCTCATCGCCGCACCGATCGCCGGTGCCCTCGTCGGCGTGCTCCTGGTGATCTTCTCCGTCAAGTACTGGGTCAACCAGATCATCGTCGGCGTCGTGCTCAACGTGCTCGTCGTCGGAGTCACGAGCTACCTCTACTCGACGGTCCTCACCGAGGACTCCGCGACGTGGAACACGCGCACGCCGCTGCCCGTCCTCGAGATCCCCGTCCTGTCGCAGATCCCCGTGGTCGGCCCGGTGCTGTTCCGCCAGACGCTGCTCGTGTACCTCATGTACGTGGTCGTGATCCTGCTCCAGGTCTTCCTCTTCAAGAGCCGGTGGGGCCTGCGGCTGCGCGCGGTGGGCGAGCACCCCAAGGCCGCCGACACCGTGGGCATCAAGGTCAACGCGACGCGCGTCCGCAACACGATCCTCGGCGGCGCCGTCGCGGGCCTCGGCGGTGCGTTCTTCACCGTCGCCGCGGGGCTCGCCTTCGGCAAGGAGATGACCGGCGGGAAGGGCTTCATCGCCCTCGCCGCGATGATCCTCGGCCGGTGGAACCCCGTCGGCGCGCTGATCGCCGCGCTGCTGTTCGGGTTCTCCGACAACCTGCAGGTCGTGCTCGGCATCGTCGGGACGCCCATCCCCAGCCAGATCATGCTCATGACGCCGTACGTCGTGACGATCTTCGCCGTCGCCGGCCTCGTGGGACGCGTCCGCCCGCCCGCCGCCGAGGGCATCCCCTACGTGAAGTGAGGTCGCGATGACGCACGTGCCCGACGGCGGGACGCACCCCGGCGACGACACCCGCCCGGGTGGTGGCGGCGTCGGGCACGAGGGCCCCACCGTCGACTGGGAGGCGCTGCGCTCCGCGGCGCGCGAGATCATGACGCGGGCGTACGCCCCGTACTCCGGCTACCCCGTCGGCGCCGCCGCGCTCGTCGACGACGGACGCGTCGTCGTGGGGTGCAACGTCGAGAACGCCGCCTACGGCGTGACCCTGTGCGCCGAGTGCTCGCTCGTGGGGGCGCTCGTCGGCGGCGGGGGCGGACGCCTCGTGGCGTTCGCGTGCGTCGACGGCCGTGGCGCCACGATCATGCCGTGCGGTCGGTGCCGCCAGCTCCTGTGGGAGCACGGCGGCCCCGACCTGCTCGTCGACACCGCGCGTGGTATCAAGACGATGAGGGACGTGCTGCCCGACGCCTTCGGGCCCGACGATCTGGAGGTGCGCTCGTGACCAGCGACGACGGGGCCGTGCAGGGTGGCGCGACCGACGAGGAGCAGACCGGTCCCGCGCAGGAGCCGTTCGACGCGGTCGACGTGATCCGTGCCAAGCGCGACGGGAGGCTGCTCGACGGCGCGCAGATCGACTGGGTGGTCGACGCGTACACGCGCGGCGTCGTCGCCGAGGAGCAGATGGCCGCGCTCGCAATGGCGATCTACCTCAACGGCATGGACCGCACCGAGATCGGGCGCTGGACGCAGGCCATGATCTCGTCCGGGGAGCGCATGGACTTCGCGGGCCTGTCCCGCCCGACCGTCGACAAGCACTCGACCGGCGGCGTCGGGGACAAGATCACGCTGCCGCTCGCGCCGCTCGTCGCGTCGTACGGCGTCGCGGTGCCGCAGCTGTCCGGGCGGGGCCTCGGCCACACGGGCGGGACGCTCGACAAGCTCGAGTCGATCCGCGGCTGGCGCGCCTCGCTGACCGCCGAGCAGATGATGAACGCCCTCGAGCACGTCGGCGCGGTGATCTGCCAGGCAGGGTCGGGGCTCGCGCCCGCGGACCGGCTCCTGTACGCGCTGCGCGACGTCACCGGCACGGTCGAGTCGATCCCGCTCATCGCGAGCTCGATCATGAGCAAGAAGATCGCCGAGGGGACGGGTGCGCTCGTGCTCGACGTCAAGGTCGGGTCGGGCGCGTTCATGAAGGACCTCGAGTCGGCGCGCGAGCTCGCGCGCACGATGGTCGACCTCGGCACCGACGCCGGCGTGCGGACCGTCGCGCTGCTCACCGACATGTCGACGCCGCTCGGCCTCACGGCGGGCAACGCGCTCGAGGTGCGGGAGTCGATCGAGGTGATGCAGGGCAAGGGCCCCCAGGACGTCGTGGACCTCACCGTCGCGCTCGCCGTCGAGATGCTCGCCGCGGCGGGCCGGCCCCAGGACCCCGACGACGTCCAGCACGCCCTCGTCGGTGGCCGGGCGCTCGACAAGTGGCGCGAGATGATCGCCGAGCAGGGCGGCGACTCGCGCGCGCCGCTGCCCGTCGCACGCGAGAAGGAGCACGTGGTCGCGGACCACGACGGCGTGATGTCCCGGCTCGACGCCTACGCCGTCGGTGTCGCCGCGTGGCGCCTCGGCGCGGGACGCGCCCGCAAGGAGGACGTCGTCCAGGCCGGGGCGGGGGTCGAGCTGTTCGCGAAGCCGGGCGACGTCGTGCGCCAGGGCCAGCACCTCATGACCCTGCACACCGACACGCCCGACCGGTTCGACCGGGCCGTGCAGGCGCTCGAGGGGGCGTGGGAGATCGCCCCGCCCGGCAGCGACGTCGCGCCGGGGCCCGTCGTCCTCGACCGCGTCGGCTGACCGTGGCGGGCCCCCAGGAGGGTGGGCCGCCGGGACCGCGGACCGAGCGGCCGACGGGCGAGGAGGCTCCGGCCGACGACCGTCGCCCGCGCTCCGTCTACGGCGTGGGCACGGAGCCCGACGCGCGGTTCAGCCTCGCGAACGAGCGCACGGCCCTGGCGTGGGTGCGGACGGGCGTGGGCCTCGTCGCCGGAGGCGTGGCCCTCACGTCGTTCTCGACCTTCGCGGACCTCCCCGGGCTGGTCGACCTCGTCGCCGCGGTGGCGTGCCTCGTCGGCGCCGCGTGCGCCCTGTACGCCCTCGTGTCGTGGCGCCGCAACGAGCGAGCGCTCCGGCTGCGGCGGCCGTTGCCTGCGCCCGGTGGTCTCCCCCTGCTCGTGAGCGGCGTCATCCTGCTCGCGGTGCTCATCGCGGGCTACTCGGTCGCGGCGGGCCTCGGCGAGGCCGGCGCCCTGCCGTGAGCGACCCCGCCGCGCGCGACGAAGGGCTCCAGCCCGAGCGCACCGCCCTCGCCTGGCAGCGCTCGGTGCTCGGCGTCGTGGTCGGCGCGCTCCTGCTCGGCGCGGCCGGGCTGCGCAGCGGCCACGCGCTCGTCGTGTGGGCAGCCGCCGCGGTCGCGGTGCTGACGCTGGTCCCGGCGGTGCTGCGCCCGCCGACGGGGGGCCTGCCGTCGCACGGGCGCCTGCGCTCGTGGTCCTTCCTGGTACGCCTCGTCGCGCTCGTGCTCGCGCTCGCGGGCATCGGCGCCGCCTGGGCGCTCGCGCGCGTGCTCGGCGCGGCATGAGCGCGCTCGGCGGGCTGCGGCTCACGTCCCTCGCCTCGCTGCTCGACGTCGGTGCGCGACCGCTGCCGACGCGTGCGCGGCCGACCCCGCCCGGCCTCGGTGCGTCGCTCACCGTCGCGGGGGCGCTCGACCGCGCGCGCGCCGCCGGGCACCCGGACGGCGTGGTCGCTCAGCTCGCGCGTGCCCTACCGGCACTGTCGGTCGAGGTGCGTCACGAGGTCGTCGACCCGCTCGGCCGGGGCCCGTCCCTCGCGCGCGCCGGCGGGCCCGTCGTCCGCCCGCTCACGCTCGGCGGCGCGCTCGCGCGGCAGGTCGACGGGACGACGTGCGGCTCGGCCGCGCTCGCGCTGCTCGCCGCCGCGGGCGACCCCGCGCTCGCCCTCTGGCTCGTGACCGGCGTGGTGCTCGACGACGCCAGCACCGCGTCCACCGGCACCGATCCCGTTCCCGGTCCGCCCGCGGCCGGGGATCGACCACCCGGGGACGGCACGCCAGCCGGGGCCGAGCACCGGTGGCGTCGCCTGCAGCAGGTCGTCAAGGCGCGCACGGGCCGACGCGCGCTCGGGCCGTTCCCGTGGCCCGGCGCTCTCGGGACGCCGCCGTGGGGTGCGGCGCGCACCGCGCGGTACGCCGACGCGCGGTTCACGCACCACGTGGTCGACGGCGGTCGCCGGCTCGCGGTGCTGGACGCCGCCCTCGACACGGCGGCTCGCGGGATCCCGGTGCCGCTGTTCACCGGCGGCGACCTGTCCGGCGGCCTCGCCGCGGCGGTGCCGCGACATGTCGTGCTCCTCGTGGCAGCCGACCCGGCGCCGACCGACGAGACGTCGGCCGGGGTGCGACGCTGCTGGGTCTACGAGCCGTCGTCGGGCACGGTGCACCGGCTCGACGCCGCGCACCTCGCGGCGGGTGCGGACGTCCCCGCCGTGCGGCGGGCGCTCGGCGACTGGCCGCACGTCGTGTGGGCCGTCCTGCCCACCCCATGACGACAAGGACGTGGGCAACACCGGACCGGCTGGCGACCGAGGGGTGCCCGCGTGAGGATGGATGGGCACCACCCGCCACGCGGAAGGAGTCGACATGAGCACGGTCCCGGGGGAGAACACCTGGCGCGACGCCGGCCTGGTCGAGCAGGACGAGGAAGCGGTGAGCCTCGTCGAGGAGGTCGAGACCGACGACACGGGCGTCGACGACCCCGAGCACGAGCCCGACGACTACCGCCCCCGCTCGGCACGGCCCGACCTCGACGGGGAGGCGAGCGAGGCGGACGTCGTCGAGCAGGCGTCGGCCGTCCCCGGCGCCGAGGACGACTACGCCTGACGGGACGACACCTGACCGGCCCGCGAGCTCCTCGGCCGGTACCGTGAGCGCATGACCACCGAGAACCGTCCGCTCACGGCGGACGTCATCCGTGCCCTGCCCAAGGTCGTGCTCCACGACCACCTCGACGGAGGGCTGCGCCCCGCGACGATCCTCGAGCTCGCGGCCGACGTCGGGCACGAGCTGCCCGCCCACGACGCCGAGTCTCTCGCGACGTGGTTCGCCGAGTCAGCAGACTCCGGCTCCCTCGTGCGGTACCTCGAGACGTTCGACCACACGATCGCCGTCATGCAGACCCCCGAGGCGCTCGCGCGCGTGGCGCGCGAGGCCGTGCTGGACCTGGCCGCCGACGGCGTCGTCTACGCCGAGCAGCGCTGGGCGCCCGAGCAGCACCTCCAGCGCGGGCTGACGCTCCAGGAGACCGTCGACGCCGTGCAGACCGGCATCGAGCAGGGCGTCGCGGCGGCTGCGGCGGAGGGCCGCACGATCCGCGTCGGGCAGCTCGTCACCGCGATGCGGCACGCCGACCGCTGGCAGGAGATCGCGGAGCTCGCCGTCGCGAACCGCGGCAACGGCGTCGTCGGGTTCGACATCGCCGGCGCCGAGGACGGCTTCCCGCCCTCGCGGCACGCCGAGATCTGGGGCTACCTCGCGCAGAACAACTTCCCGGTGACGATCCACGCGGGCGAGGCCGCCGGCCCGGAGTCGATCGCGGAGGCGGTGCACCTGGGCCAGGCCGGTCGCATCGGCCACGGGGTCCGGATCGTCGAGGACATCACCTTCGACCCCACCCACCCGCACAGCGTCGAGGGAGAGCCCGGCACCGCGGCGCTCGGGCTCCTCGCGCACTGGGTCCGGGACCATCAGATCCCGCTCGAGCTGTGCCCGTCGTCCAACGTCCAGACCGGCGCCGCGACGTCGATCGCCGACCACCCGATCACGCGCCTCAAGGAGCTCGACTTCGCCGTCACGCTCAACACCGACAACCGGCTCATGTCGCGCACGTCGATGACGCAGGAGATGACGCTCCTCGTCGAGCAGGCGGGATGGACCATCGACGACCTCGCCGACGTCACCATGACGGCGGCGTGGAGCGCGTTCGTGCACCACGACGAGCGTCGCGCGCTCGTCGACGACGTGATCCTGCCGGGGTACCAGCTGGTCGAGGGCGCGCAGGTCTGAGGTCTGTGGTCGTCTGGCGGTCACGGGTGGGGTCCGCGGCCTCTGCGGAGGGGGCGCGGGTCTACCATCCGCCGCTCGTTCCTCGCGGCTCCCGCCAGACCCACCACGACCCGCGCCCCCTCCGCGCCGGCCGCTCGTCCGTCATGTCACCTCTCCCTCGGCGCGCCATACCCGCCGAGGTAGTACGTGGGTCGTGCGAGGCAGTACGCAGGTCGCGCGAGGTAGTACGGGGGTCGTCAGCGGCGAGAACGACTCTGGTGCCCGTTGTCGCGTGGACAACGGCACCA
This sequence comes from Cellulosimicrobium sp. BMG9.23, assembly GCF_059159985.1. Lineage (NCBI taxonomy): Bacteria > Bacillati > Actinomycetota > Actinomycetes > Micrococcales > Promicromonosporaceae > Cellulosimicrobium > Cellulosimicrobium sp. BMG9.23. Next base: position 229,367 of record NZ_JBZGBZ010000007.1, on the reverse strand, counting down.
GAGTCGTGTTCGGCGGGTCAGATGCCCTTGGGGTGCCAGACTGTCTTGATCTCGGTGTAGGCGAGGATGCGCTGGGGGAGCGGGGACTCGGTCCAGTCGGGCTCGGCGTCGTTGCCGCGGCGGTCGACGGCGGGGCGCAGGACGCGCTTGACCGAGTCGGCGGCGGCGGCCTCGAGCTCACCCCAGGTGATGCCCGTGGTGCCGCCGGCCCCGACGGCTCCGGCGAGGTCGATCGCGTTGACGTCGAGGTGCGAAGCGAGCGGGGGAGCGAGCTCCTTCGTGCGGCCCGTGAGGACGTTGACGACGCCGCCCGGCACGTCGGACGTGGCGAGGACCTCCGACAGGGTGACGGCCGGGATCGGGCGGTCCTCGCTCGCGACGACGATCACGGAGTTCCCCGTGACCAGCGGCGGGACGATCGTCGAGACCAGTCCGAGGAGCGACGAGCGCTGCGGCGCGAGGACGACGACCACGCCCGTCGGCTCGGGCGACGACAGGTTGAAGTACGGGCCGGCGACGGGGTTCGCGGAGCCCGCCATCTGCGCGACCTTGTCGGTCCAGCCCGCGTACCAGACCCAGCGGTCGATCGCCTCGGACACCGCGGTCTCCGCCTGCCGTGCGGTCAGGCCCTCCCCGGCGGCGACCTCGGCGACGAACTGGTCGCGACGTCCCTCGAGCATCTCGGCGACGCGGTAGAGCACCTGCCCGCGGTTGTACGCCGTCGCGCCGGCCCAGCCGGGCTGCGCAGCGCGCGCGGCCACGACGGCCTCGCGCGCGTCCTTGCGCGAGCCCTGCGCGACGTTCGCGAGGAAGCGACCCTTCGCGTCGACGACCTCGTACGTGCGCCCCGACTCGCTGCGGGGGAACTTCCCGCCGACGTAGAGCTTGTACGTCTTGCGGACGCCGAGGCGCTCCGGCGCGGAACCGGACCGCGCCGGGCGGGCGGCCGCGGAGCCGGACGCGGTGCCGGTCGCGCTGGCCGCGGTGCCGGCCGCCGTCGTGGTCCTGCCGCCGCTCGTGCTGGTGCGGGCCATCAGTAGGTGCTCCCCTCGATCAGGTAGGACGCCAGGCCGTGCCGGCCGCCCTCGCGGCCGTAGCCGGACTCCTTGTAGCCGCCGAACGGGCTCGTCGGGTCGAACCGGTTGAAGGTGTTCGACCACACGACGCCCGCGCGCAGCCGGTCGGCCATCCAGAGGATGCGCGACCCCTTCTCGGTCCAGATCCCCGCCGAGAGCCCGTAAGGCGTGTTGTTGGCCTTGGCGACGGCCTCGGCCGGCGTCCGGAAGGTCAGGACGCTGAGGACCGGACCGAAGATCTCCTCGCGCGCGATGCGGTGCGCCGCGGAGACGCCGGTGAAGAGCGTCGGCGCGAACCAGTACCCCGCCTCCGGCAGCTCGCACGCCGGGCTCCACCGGGTCGCGCCCTCGGCGACGCCCGCCTCGGTGAGCTCGGTGATGCGGGCGAGCTGCTGCGGTGAGTTGATGGCGCCGACGTCGGTGTTCTTGTCCATCGGGTCGCCCACGCGCAGCGTGCCGAGGCGCGACTTGAGGCGCTCGACGAGCTCCTCCGCGATCGACTCCTGGACGAGGAGCCGCGAGCCGGCGCAGCACACCTGGCCCTGGTTGAAGAAGATGCCGTTGACGATGCCCTCGATCGCCTGGTCGACCGGAGCGTCGTCGAACACGATGTTCGCGGCCTTGCCGCCGAGCTCGAGCGTCGCGTGCTTGCGCGTCCCGGCGATCTCCCGTGCGATGCGCTTGCCGACCGCCGTGGACCCGGTGAACGCGACCTTGTCGACGCCCGGGTGACCGACGAGGGCGGCGCCCGTGGCGCCGGCACCGGTGACGATGTTGACGACGCCGGGCGGCAGCTCTGCCTGGCGCAGGAGGTCGGCGAAGAGCAGGGCCGTCAGGGGCGTCGTCTCCGCGGGCTTGAGCACCACCGTGTTGCCCGTCGCGAGCGCCGGTGCGATCTTCCACGCGAGCATGAGCAGCGGGAAGTTCCAGGGGATGACCTGGGCGGCGACGCCATGCGGGCGCGGCGCGGACCCGTAGCCGGCGTGCTCGAGCTTGTCCGCCCAGCCCGCGTAGTAGAAGAAGTGCGCGGCGGCGGTGGGGACGTCGACGTCGCGCGCCTCGCGGATCGGCTTGCCGTTGTCGAGCGTCTCGAGGACGGCGAACTCGCGGGCGCGCTCAGCCAGGAGGCGGGCGATGCGGAAGAGGTACTTCGCGCGCTCGCGGCCCGGCATGGGGCCCCAGACCTTCTCCTGGGCGCGGCGCGCGGCGCGGACGGCGCGGTCGACGTCGTCCTCGGTGGCCTCCGCGACCTCGGCGAGCACCTCCTCGGTGGCCGGGTTGACGGTCTTGAAGGCGCCGTCGTCGGACGCGGGCGTGAACTCGCCGTCGATGAAGAGGCCGTACGACGACGCGATGTCGACGACGGCGCGCGACTCGGGAGCCGGCGCGTACTCGAACGGTGAGGTGGCGGGCGTGGTGCTCTGGGCTGGGGTTGCAGTCATGGTGCGTGCTGTCCTCGGGTTCCGCTCAGTCGACGGTCACGTAGTCCGGGCCCCAGTAGGCACCCGTGGCGAGCTTGTTGCGCTGCATGAGCACGTCGTTGAGCAGCGACGACGCGCCGAACCGGAACCAGTCCGGGTCCAACCACTGCGGGCCGGCGACCTCGTTGACGGCGACCAGGTACTTGATCGCGTCCTTGGAGGTCTTGATGCCGCCCGCGGGCTTGACGCCGACCTGGACGCCCGTGAGCGCGAGGAAGTCGCGGACCGCCTCGAGCATGACGACCGTCACCGGCAGCGTCGCGGCGGGGGCGACCTTGCCCGTGCTGGTCTTGATGAAGTCGGCGCCCGCGAGCATCGCGAGCCACGACGCGCGCCGGACGTTGTCGTACGTCGCGAGCTCGCCCGTCTCGAGGATGACCTTGAGGTGGGCGTGGCGCCCGTTCGCGCGGCACTCCTCGCGCACGGCGACGATGTCGTCGTAGACCTGCTCGTACCGGCCTGAGAGGAACGCACCGCGGTCGATGACCATGTCGATCTCGTCGGCGCCCGCCTCGACGGCCTCGCGGGTGTCCGCGAGGCGCACCGCACGGCTCGCGCGTCCGGACGGGAAGGCCGTCGAGACGGCGGCGACCTTGACGCCCGTCCCGGCGAGCGCCTCGACCGCCACGGGCACCAAGTCGTTGTAGACGCACACCGCTGCGGCGGCCGGGCACGTCGGGTCGTTCGGCTCGGGCCGCACGGCCTTGGCGGCGAGCGCCCGGACCTTTCCGGGGGTGTCGGCCCCCTCGAGCGTCGTGAGGTCGACCATGCGGACGATCGTGTCGAGCGCCCAGGCCTTCGACGTCGTCTTGATCGAGCGCGTGCCGAGCATCGCGGCGCGGCCGTCGGCGCCGACCTTGTCCACGCCCGGCAGGCCGTGCAGGTAGCGCCGCCACCCTGTGTCGTCGAGGACGGCGGAGCCGGTCACGGAGCGGGCGAGGTCGGCGATCGCGGTGGCGGGACGGTCGGCGGGTGCCGGGGTCGCCGGAGCCGCGTCGGAGCCCGCCGGGCCGGTCTCCCGGACCGACGGCGGTGTCGTGGTGCTCATCGCCCCAGGTTACCCGTCGGTACGGTGCCGCGGCCCGGGCGTGGCACTGCCGACCGCGGCACCTAGAGGCCGAGCGCGCGCGACATGTCGGCCTTCACGCGGTCGATGCGTTCCCGGGCGAACGCGCGGGCCGCGGTGAGGTCGTCGTGGGACGCGTCCGCGGCGACCGGGACGACGACCTCGAGGTAGCACTTCACCTTGGGCTCGGTCCCGCTCGGGCGCACGATGACGCGCGTCGCGTCGGCGGTGAGGAGCCGGACACCGTCGGTCGGTGGGAGGCCGTCGAGCCCCGCGGACAGGTCGGCGACGTCGGTCACCCCGGCGCCCGCGAGCGTGCGCGGCGGCGCCGAGCGCAGGTGCGTCATGGTGTCGCCGATGCGGTCGAGGTCGGTGAACCGCGCCGAGAGCTGGTCGCTCACGTGCAGTCCGTGCCGCCGCGCGAGGTCGTCGAGCGCGTCGACGAGCGTCCTGCCCTCGGCCTTGAGCCGGTTCGCGAGCTGCGCGACGAGCAGGGCGGCGCTGATGCCGTCCTTGTCGCGCACGTGCGCGGGGTCGACGCAGTAGCCGAGCGCCTCCTCGTAGCCGAACACGAGGTCGTCGACGCGGCTGATCCACTTGAACCCGGTGAGCGTGGTGGCGAAGCCGAGGCCGTAGGAGGCCGCGATACGGGAGAGCAGGCGCGAGGAGACGACCGAGCACGCGAGCACGCCGCCGGCCGCGCCCGAGGCGGCGGCCCGCCGCGCGACGTCGTCCCCGAGCAGCGCCCCGACCTCGTCGCCGTGCAGCGTGCGCCACCCGTTCGACCGCGCGGTCTCGGCGCCCTGGTACGTCCCGACGCGCGGGTCGTAGACCGCGACGGCGCACCGGTCCGCGTCCGGGTCGTTGGCGAGCACCACGTCGGCGCCGGCATCCTGCGCGTAGGCGAGCGCGAGGTCCATCGCGCCCGGCTCCTCGGGGTTGGGGAACGACACCGACGGGAAGTCGGGGTTCGGGTCGAGCTGTTCCTCGACCGGCACGACGTGCGCGAACCCGGCCTCGCGCAGGACGTGCGCCACGACGGCGCCGCCCACGCCGTGCAGCGCGGTGGTGACGACCGTGAGCCGGCGGGGGGCGCCGTCGGACAGTGCGAGGACGGACGCGGCGTAGGCGCGGACGACGTCCCGCTCGAGCACGGTCCACCCGTCGCGGGCCCGGGGGACCGAGCGGGCCGGCCCGACGGCGTCGATCGCCGCGGCGATGCGCGCGTCGTACGGGGGGACGATCTGTGCGCCCTGACCCCCGTCGGTGACGACCCGGCCGCCGAGGTACACCTTGTACCCGTTGTCGGCGGGCGGGTTGTGGCTCGCGGTGACCATGACGCCCGCGTCCGCGCCGAGGTGGCGCACGGCGAACGCGAGGACCGGCGTCGGCAGCGCGCTCGGCAGGACCGACACGTCGAGACCGGCGGCGGTCAGGACCGCGGCAGTGTCCACGGCGAACGCGCGCGAGCGGTGGCGTGCGTCGAAGCCGACGACCACCCGAGGTCGCGCGTCGGGACCCAGCGCGTCGAGGAGGTAGGCGCCGAGCCCCGCGGCGGCCCGGACGACCACGGCCCGGTTCATGCGGTGCGGCCCGGCGGCCATCGCCCCCCGCAGGCCGGCCGTGCCGAACTCGAGCGGGCCCGAGAACCGGTCGCGCAGCTCGGCGAGCGCCGCGCGGCGCACGTCGTGCTTGCGCGGGTCGGGGGAGTCGGCGAGGTCGAGCAGGTGGCGCAGGTCCGCCTGGTCGCCCGCGTCGACGTCGTCGTCGATCCACGCGGCGACGCGCTCGAGGAACGCGGCGTGGACGGATCCCGGGTCGAACGACGGGTCGTCGGTGGCGTCGGCGGGCACCCCGGCCCGGGACGTCCTCCCCCGCGGGGACGTGGCACGCTCGGTCATGTCACACCAGCTTCGCGATGTCGGCCAGGAGGGCGCTGATACGGGGCCCCGCGGCCTGGCCGGCCTCGATGACCTCCGCGTGGGAGAGCGGCGTCGGGCTGATGCCCGCCGCGAGGTTCGTCACGAGCGAGATGCCGAGCACGTCGAGGCCGCAGTGCCGCGCGGCGATGGCCTCGATCGTCGTGGACATGCCCACGAGGTCCGCCCCGATCGCCCGTGCCATGCGGACCTCGGCCGGCGTCTCGTAGTGCGGCCCGGGGAACTGGGCGTAGACGCCCTCGGCGAGGCTCGGGTCGACGCGGCGCGCGAGCTCGCGCAGGCGCGGGGAGTACACGTCGGTGAGGTCGACGAACGTCGGCCCCTCGAGCGGGCTCCGGCCCGTCAGGTTGAGGTGGTCGGAGAGCAGGACGGGGGTCCCGGCGGGCCAGTCCGTGTTCAGACCGCCGCACCCGTTCGTGAGGATCAGGGTTTCCGCCCCCGTCGCGGCGGCGGTGCGGACCCCGTGCACGACGGCGCGCACGCCCTTGCCCTCGTACAGGTGCGTCCGCGAGCCGATGACCAGCGCATGACGCACGGAGCCGTCCGCGCGCTCGACGCGGATCGAGCGCGTCACGGACAGGTGTCCGACGACCGCGGTCGCGGAGAAGCCGGGGATCTCGGCGGTCGGGATCTCGGCCACGACGTCGCCCAGCAGCTCCGCGGCCCCGCCCCAGCCCGAGCCGAGCACGAGCGCCATGTCGTGGCCGTCGACCCCGGTCGCCTCGGCGATGTGGTCCGCGGCGGCCCGCGCCACGACGAAGGGATCGGTGCTCGGGTCGTCGAGCGAGGGTGTGCTCGTGGGCGTCGTCGTCATGGTGGCAAGGCTAGTCCTCCCGCGGCGCTGCGACCTGGGGTGCGGGTGCCAGGGCGGTCGGGGCGCGGAGGCGCTTCCCCGGCAGCCCGTCTCGCATCGTGACACGCGTCGCCGCTCCGGCCTGTCAGAATGGGCCGCGTGACCCACGAGACCCTCGACCGTCAGGCCACCCGGATCGTCGTCGTGGGAGGTGGACCCGGCGGGTACGAGGCGGCGCTCGTCGCCCGCAGGCTCGGGGGAGACGTCACGGTCGTCGAGCGCCAGGGCATGGGTGGCGCGGCCGTCCTCACGGACGTCGTCCCGTCGAAGACCCTCATCGCGACCGCCGACTGGATGACGATCGCCGAGCGTGCCGCCGACCTCGGCATCCGCCTCCCGGTCGACACGGCCAAGGCGCAGCACCCGGCGATGCGCCGCCACATCGTCGACCTCGACGCCGTCAACACGCGCGTCATGGCGCTCGCCGCCGCGCAGTCCGCGGACATCCGCGCGCGCCTCGAGCGCGAGGGCGTGCGCGTCGTCACGGGGACCGGCCGGCTCGACGGCCCGTCGCGCGTCGTCGTCGACGGCGCTGACGGCGCGGGCACGGACCTCGCCCTCGACGCCGACGTGGTCCTCCTCGCGCTGGGCTCCACGCCGCGCACGCTGCCCACCGCGCAGCCCGACGGCGAGCGCATCCTCACGTGGACGCAGCTCTACCGCCTCACGGAGCTCCCCGAGCGGCTCATCGTCGTCGGGTCGGGCGTCACCGGCGCCGAGTTCGCGGGCGCGTACAACGCGCTGGGCTCGGACGTCGTGCTCGTGTCGAGCCGCGACCGCGTGCTCCCCGGCGAGGACGCCGACGCCGCGGAGCTCCTCGAGGGCGTCTTCCGGTCCCGCGGCATGACCGTCATGTCGCGCTCGCGGGCCGAGTCCGCGGTCCGCACGGCCGACGGCGTCGAGGTGACGCTCGCCGACGGTCGCGTGATCACCGGCTCGCACGTGCTGCTCGCGGTCGGGTCGGTCCCCTCGACGCAGGGTGTCGGGCTGGAGGAGGCCGGGGTGCGCCTCGCGCCGAGCGGGCACGTCGAGGTCGACAAGGTGTCGCGCACGACGGCGCGCGGGGTCTACGCGGCCGGCGACTGCACCGGCGTCCTGCCCCTCGCCTCCGTCGCGGCGATGCAGGGCCGCGTCGCGATGTCGCACGCGCTCGGCGACGCCGTCGCACCCATCAAGCTCCGCACGGTCGCGGCGAACATCTTCACCGCGCCCGAGATCGCGACCGTCGGGTACAGCGAGGAGCAGCTCAAGGCCCAGAGCAGCAAGTACGTCACGGCGACGCTCCCGCTCGCCCGCAACCCGCGCGCGAAGATGCTCGGCATGCGCGACGGCTTCGTCAAGCTCTTCGCGCACCCGGAGGCGGGGGTCGTGCTGGGCGGCGTCGTCGTCGCGCCCCGCGCGAGCGAGCTGATCTTCCCCATCACGCTCGCGGTGTCCCACCGCCTCACCGTGGACGACGTCGCGTCCGCCTTCACGGTGTATCCGTCGCTCTCGGGGTCGATCGCCGAGGTGGCGCGCATGCTGCACCACCGCGAGGACTGAGCCTGCGGGCCAGGGACTGCGTCGCGTCGCGGCGCCCTCGGCGGAGCCTGGCGGCTACAGCCGCGTCAAAGCCGCGCGCTACAGCCGGGCCTCGGCCCGCAGCGTCCCGTCGGCGTAGGCGAGGTCGGTGATCTCGAGGCCGGGCAGCGTCCCGGCGAGACCGGCGGCGAGGAGGGCCTGCACGTCGAGCGCGAGCCGCGCGTCGGGCAGGACGCGGACCGCGTCCGCCGGCAGACCCTTCGACCGCAGCGCGCCCTGGAGCGGGCCCTCGGCCATGCCGAGCAGCTTGTGCGCGGGGAGCCCGGCCGCGGTCGCCTCGACGGCGACGACCGCCGTCCCCGCGACGAACGACTCGACGCGCAGCGTCCCGCGGACGACGGGGACCAGCCGCGCTGCGAGCCGCAGCGCCGACGGCGGGTCCGGCACCTCGCGCAGGTCGATGACGACGCGCACGTCGTCGCCCTCGCCGGTCACCGAGCGCACGAACGGGGGCAGCGCCCCGGACGCACGCGCGAGCTCGACGGCCTCGGTCACGGTCAGCTCGATACGCACCGGCCGACCCTAACCCGACCGCACCGCGCTCGCGGGGCCAGGGTCGGCGTCCGTCGCGCTCAGCCCGTGGCGCTCAGCCCGTGGCGCGGATCTCGGTGAGCAGCGGGCGATGGTCGGACGCCGTGACGTCGAGCACCTCGAACGAGCGGAACGTCACGGGCGCCGACCCGAAGACCCAGTCGATGCGGTGCGCCGGGGCGAGTGCCGGTGAGGTGAGCGCCTCGGGGTCGCCCGCGACGTCCTGCCCGCTCTCCAGGCCCTGGTCCTCGAGGAGCATGATCTCGTCCCACCCCGGCTCGGCGTTGAGGTCTCCGGCCAGGACGTACGCGCCCTCGACCGGCTCCGCCGCGAGGAGCGCGTCGAGCTGGTCGAGGCGCGTGGGGGTGTTCTCCTCGCGGTGCTGGAGGTGGACCGACGTGACGCGCACGGGCACGCCGCCCGCGTCGACGGTCGCGGACACCGCGGACCGCTGCTGCGGGCCCGCGCCGAACGGCAGCTCGTGTCGCTCGACGTCGGCGAGCTCGCCGAGGGACGGGTCCCAGAGGAGGACGTTGAGGAACTGGCGGTCGGCAGCCGGCGCGGCGACGAACCGCATGCCGGTCTCGCGCGCGAGGTAGGACGCCATGTCCGCCCCGCCGCCGAGCACCCAGCCGCGCGAGACCTCCTGGAGCGCGACGACGTCTGCCCCCGAGTCCTCGATCGTCGCCACGACCTCGTCGAGGCGGACCGCGGGGTCGGCGCTCACGCCGTAGTGCAAATTCCAGCCCAGCACGCGCAGGGTTCCCGGCGGACGGTCGGCCGAGGCGCCGGACGTCGGGGCGAGCACCTGCGTCGTCCCGACGAGCACCAGCGCGCCGACGGCGCCCGCGACGGCGACGAGCGTTCCCGTCCGCACACCGCTGCTCTCGCGGTCGCCCGGCTGCGGGCCCGCGGAGGACGTGCCCCCGGTGGGGACGGCGGACCCCGCGGAGGCGGCGCTCGCGGCACGTGCGGTGCGGTACGCGGTGACGACGGCGACCGCCGCGAGGACCGCGGCCGCGCCGACCGGCACCCAGCCGTTGCGGAACGGGAGCGGCACGTCGTAGTCGATCTGGTATCCGAGGATCGGGAGCGCCACGCCCAGCCCGGCGAGCGTGGCCGCACCCGCGAGGCGCAACCACGTGACGTCGCGTGCGGGTCGGTCGAGGCACAGCGCGAGGGTGGCGGCGGAGGCGGGCACGAGGAGCGTGAGAAGCACGACGAGCGACCAGCCGCCGACCGTGCCGGGACCGTCGAGGCGCGGGACGGCGAGGAAGACGACCGCGACGCCCCCGACGAGCACTACCGGTGGCCCCCAGACGGCGGCGAGCCACCGGGCGCCCCCCGTTCCTGGACCGGCTCGGACGGCTCGGGCGGCTCGGACGGCGCGCACGGTTCGCGGCACGGACCACGCCGTCAGGAGCGCGGCCACGGCGAGCGCCGCGACCGCCGGGGCGAGCGCGACGCCGGACTGCGAGGCGACGAACGCCGGGTTCACGAGCGCCTGCACGACGAGCGCGAGGAACGGTCCCAGCAGCCAGAGCCCCCGGGCGCCGGGCCACGCGGCGCGGTCACGCACGACCCACGCGCACGCGAGCGCCCCGAGCCCGACCGCGACCGTGAGTCCCCAGGCGAGGGGCCCGCCGCGCCAGTAGGCGTCCCAGGTGCCGAGGACGGCGCTGAGCGCCGCGGCGAGCAGCGCGCCGAGCGTGACGCCGAGAGCGACGAGACCGCCGCGCGCGCGGTCGTCCGGGGGAGCGCCCCCCGCGTGAGGGCCCGGGGGACGAGGCGCCCCGTCCGTCGTCCCGGTGACGGCGGCCGTCGTCCCGGTCACGGCGTCCGCAGGCCCGGAGCGCGTGCCGCTCGCGAACGCGGCGACGATCACCAGGGCGGCGATTCCCAGGGCGACCGTCGCGAGCCCGACGCCGTAGCGCACCACGCCGAGGTCTGCCCCGGAGGCGATCGCGGTGCCGAGGCCCTGGAGCGCGAGCCGCGCGACGACGAGGGAGGCCACCGCGAGCAGCACGACCTTGCCCGTGATCTCGAGCCGGGCCGCGATCATCACGACGAGGACGCCGGGGGCGGCGTAGGTCGCGAGCGCCGTGAGCGCGACGGTCGTGATCCCCGCGGCGAACGCGTGGTCCAGCAAAGGCCCGCTCGACCGGACCAGCTCGACGACGAGCGCCGTGACGAGCACGAGCAGGACGAGGACGGCACGGTCCGGGGGAGACTGCGGCGCTGCGCTCACGGGTCCGAAGGTACCGGGGCGCCGTCGGCTGCGCGACGCTCGAAGCCCTCCGCCACGTGCCGCCCGGTGCCGCTGTGTGTTCCGTGCCACACTGGGTGATCGGCTGCGACGGCGCGCCACCACCTCGGCGCGCGAGGAGGCGACGATGGATCGGACCACGCGAACGGCGGGCGCCACGAGCGCCACGAGGATTCCCGCCGCGCCAGGCACCACTGCCGTGGACAGCGACGAGACCGGCACCCGGCCTGCGGGCGCTCCCGAGCCGCCGCGCGTCGTCGGGCACTGGGTCGGCGGCGCGCTGCGCACGGCCGCCGCCCGGCACGCCCCGGTGCACGACCCCGCCCGCGGGACCGTCTCGGGCCGCGTGGCGCTCGCGTCCGACGTCGACGTCGACGCCGCGGTCGCGGCCGCCCGCGAGGCGTTCGGTGCCTGGCGCGCGACGAGCGTGTCGCGCCGCGTCGAGATCCTCTTCGCGTTCCACCAGCTCCTCGTGGAGCACCGGGAGGAGATCGCGGCCGTCGTGAGCGCCGAGCACGGGAAGGTGCTCTCCGACGCCGCGGGCGAGGTCGCCCGCGCGCTGGAGTGCGTCGAGTTCGCGTGCGGCATCGGGCAGCTCCTCAAGGGCGGGTACACCGAGCAGGCGTCCGCGGGCGTCGACGTGCACGAGGTGAAGCAGCCCCTCGGGGTCGTCGCGTGCATCACGCCGTTCAACTTCCCCGCCATGGTGCCGCTGTGGATGATCCCCAACGCGATCGCGTGCGGGAACACGGTCGTGCTCAAGCCGAGCGAGCGCGACCCGTCGGCGTCGCTCGTCGTCGCCCGGCTGCTCCAGGAGGCGGGGCTGCCCGACGGCGTGGTGAACGTGGTGCAGGGCGACCGCGTCGCCGTCGAGCGGCTGCTCGAGCACCCCGACGTCGAGGCCGTGAGCTTCGTGGGGTCGACGCCCGTCGCACGCCACGTCTACGAGACCGCGACGCGGCACGGCAAGCGGGTCCAGGCGCTCGGTGGAGCCAAGAACCACATGGTCGTCCTGCCCGACGCCGACGTGGACGTCGCCGCCGACGCGGCAGTCTCTGCGGCGTACGGGTCGGCGGGGGAGCGGTGCATGGCGGTGTCCGTGCTCGTCGCCGTCGGCGCGGTGGCCGACCCCCTGGTCGAGGCGATCCGGGAGCGTGTGGCGCGCCTCGTCGTCGGGCCCGGTGACGACCCCGCCTCGCAGATGGGACCGCTCATCACCGCGGAGCACCGCGATCGCGTCGCCGCGCGCGTGGCGACGGCCGAGGCGGAGGGCGCGACGCTCGTCGTCGACGGGCGGCACGCGCCGGACGCCGACCTGGCGGCGGGTTTCTTCCTGCACCCGACGCTCGTGGACCACGTGCGGCCCGAGCACACGGTGTACCGCGAGGAGATCTTCGGGCCCGTGCTGTCCGTCGTCCGCGCGGACACCTACGACGAGGCGGTCGGGCTCGTCAACGACAACCCGTACGGCAACGGCGCGGCGATCTTCACGCGCGACGGCGGTGCGGCCCGTGCGTTCGAGGTCGACGCGCACGCGGGCATGATCGGCGTGAACGTCCCCATCCCGGTGCCCGTCGGCTACTACTCGTTCGGCGGGTGGAAGAGCTCGCTGTTCGGCGACCTGCACGTCTACGGACCCGAGAGCGTCCAGTTCTACACGCGCACGAAGGTCGTCACGACGCGCTGGCCCGACCCCGCGACGTCGGCGGTCGACCTCGGCTTCCCCCGGACGCGGTGACGGGACCGGGCCGCACGATCCTGACCACGCTGACGGAACCCGGACGAGAGGAGGACGCGTGACGACGGAGGACCTCGCGCAGGGGGCGATGACGCGGCCCGCCTCGCGCACGCGCGCCGACGACCGGTACGTCTTCCACTCGTGGTCCGCGCAGGGCGCGATCTCACCGCTGCCCGTCGCCGGCGGCGAGGGCGCCTGGTTCTGGGACGAGGACGGCAACCGCTACCTCGACTTCGCGTCGCAGCTCGTGAACCTCAACCTGGGTCATCAGCACCCGCGTCTCGTCGCCGCGATCCAGGCGCAGGCCGGGCGGCTCGCGACCGTCGGCCCGACGTTCGCCAACGACGTGCGAGGCGAGCTCGCGCGGCTGATCGTCGAGCGCGCGCCGGGCGCGCCGGGCGCGGCGGGCTCGGCGGGCTCGCCGGGCAGCGACGCGTCGGACGACCGGCGGTGGCGCGTGTTCTTCACGAACGGCGGCGCGGACGCCGTCGAGAACGCGGTGCGGCTCGCGCGCCTGCACACGGGCCGCGCCAAGGTGCTCTCCGCGTACCGGTCGTACCACGGGAACACCGCCACGGCGATCACCCTCACCGGCGACCCGCGGCGCTGGCCGAACGAGGTCGCGCCCGACCCGCAGGTGCGCCACTTCCTCGGCCCGTACACCTACCGCTCGGCGTTCGGCGCGCACGACGACGTCGAGGAGGGCGAGCGCGCGCTCGCGCACCTGCGCGAGGTCGTCACCCTCGAGGGGCCCGGGACGATCGCGGCGATCCTCCTCGAGACGATCGTCGGCACGAACGGCGTGCTGGTCCCGCCCGACGGCTACCTCGCGGGCGTGCGCGCGCTGTGCGACGAGCACGGGATCCTGCTGGTCGCCGACGAGGTCATGGTGGGGTTCGGCCGGGTCGGGGAGTGGTTCGCGATCGACCGGTGGGGTGTCGTGCCCGATCTCGTGACCTTCGCCAAGGGCGTCAACTCGGGGTACGTGCCGCTGGGCGGCGTGCTCATCGCCGAGCACGTCGCGCGGACGTTCGACGACCGCGTGTTCCCGGGCGGGCTCACCTACTCCGGTCACCCGCTCGCGTGCGCCGTCGCGGTCGAGTCGATCCGCACGGTCGAGGACGACGGGATCCTCGAGCGGGTCCGCCGCCTCGGCGACGACCTGATCGGCCCGCGGCTGCGCGAGATCGCGGCCCGCCACTCCAGCGTCGGCGAGGTGCGCGGGCTCGGGTTCTTCTGGGCCGTCGAGCTCGTGCGCGACCAGGAGACGCGCGAGCCCTTCGTCCCGTTCAACGCGAGCGGACAGGCCGCCGCTCCCATGGCAGCGGTGGTCGCCGCGGTCAAGGAGCGCGGCGTCTGGCCGTTCGTCCACTTCAACCGCCTGCACGTCGCACCACCGCTCGTCACGTCCGCCGACGACCTCGAGCACGGCCTCGCCGCGATCGACGCGGCGCTCGACGTCGCCGACGACCACATCGGGAAGCCCAGGACGAAGGAGGGGTCATGACCACCGTGCGCGCCGCACTCACGCAGGTCCGCTGGACCGGCGACAAGGAGTCGATGATCGACGTCCACGAGAAGCACCTGCGCGACGCCGCCGCCCAGGGCGCGCGGCTCGTGTGCTTCCAGGAGCTGTTCTACGGCCCGTACTTCTGCCAGGTGCAGGACGCCGCGTACTACGCGTACGCCGAGTCCGTCCCCGGGCCGACCGTCGAACGGTTCTCGGCGCTCGCGGCCGAGCTCGGGACCGTCGTCGTGCTGCCGGTGTACGAGGAGGAGCAGCCCGGCGTCCTCTACAACACGGCCGCCGTGATCGACGCCGACGGGCGCTACCTCGGCAAGTACCGCAAGACCCACATCCCGCACGTGCGCGGGTTCTGGGAGAAGTTCTACTTCCGGCCCGGCAACCTCGGCTACCCGGTGTTCGACACCGCGGTCGGGCGCGTCGGCGTCTACATCTGCTACGACCGGCACTTCCCCGAGGGGTGGCGCGCGCTCGGGCTCAACGGTGCGGAGATCGTGCTCAACCCCAGCGCGACGAGCCGCGGGCTGTCGAACTACCTGTGGCGGCTCGAGCAGCCGGCCGCGGCGGTCGCGAACGAGTACTACGTCGGCGCGATCAACCGCGTGGGCGTCGAGGAGCTCGGCGACGACGACTTCTACGGCACGTCGTACTTCGTGGACCCCGAGGGCTCGTTCGTCGGGGACCCGGCCGACGCCTACGAGGAGGAGCTCGTCGTGCGGGACCTGGACCTCGACCTGCTCCGGGTCGTGCGCGACCGCTGGCAGTTCTACCGCGACCGCCGGCCCGACGCGTACGACGACCTCACCCGGCCGTGAGGCCAGGCCTGGCCTGCGCGCCCACCGCACCGTCCGCACCTGGAGGAGGACCACGACGATGCCGCACACGCTGATCCGGGGAGGGACCGTCGTCGGGCCCACGGGCTCGACGCTCGCCGACGTGCTCGTCGACGGCGAGCAGGTCGCCGCGCTGCTGCGGCCCGGGGACACGAGCCTCGGCGCGGACCTCGCCGCGAACGCGGAGCGCGTGGTCGACGCGACGGGCAAGTACGTCATCCCGGGCGCCGTCGACTGCCACACGCACATGGAGCTGCCGTTCGGGGGAACGGCAGCCTCGGACACGTTCGAGACCGGGACGCGCGCCGCGGCCTGGGGCGGCACGACGACGATCGTCGACTTCGCGGTCCAGCGCACCGGGGAGCGCGTCCAGGACGGCCTCGCCGCGTGGCACGAGAAGGCGGCCGGGCAGTGCGCCGTCGACTACGGCTTCCACCAGATCCTCGGCGGCGTCGACGACGACGCCCTCAAGGCGATGGACGAGCTCGTCGGCGAGGGGATCACGAGCTTCAAGCTCTTCATGGCCTACCCGGGCGTGTTCTACAGCGACGACGGGCAGATCCTGCGCGCGATGCAGAAGGCGCGCGACAACGGGTCGGTGGTCATGATGCACGCCGAGAACGGCATCGCGATCGACGTGCTCGTGCGCCAGGCGCTCGACCGCGGCGACACCGCGCCGTTCTTCCACGGCACGACGCGCCCGTGGGAGACCGAGGAGGAGGCGACGCACCGCGCGATCATGCTCGCGCGGCTGACCGGTGCGCCGCTGTACGTCGTGCACATGTCGGCGAAGCAGGCCGTCGAGACGCTGGCGCGAGCCCGCGACGAGGGGCTCGACGTGTTCGGCGAGACGTGCCCGCAGTACCTCTACCTGTCGCTCGAGGAGCAGCTCGCGGCCCGCAGCGAGGAGTGGGGTGACTTCGAGGGCGCGAAGTGGGTGTGCTCGACGCCGCTGCGCTCGCGCGCCGAGGGCCACCAGGACGAGCTGTGGCGCTACCTGCGCACGGGGGACCTGTCGGTCGTGAGCACCGACCACTGCCCGTTCTGCATGAAGGAGCAGAAGGAGCTCGGCCGCGGAGACTTCTCGAAGATCCCCAACGGGATAGGCGGCGTCGAGCACCGGCTGAACCTGCTCTACCAGGGCGTCGTCGACGGGAAGATCTCGCGCGAGCGCTGGGTCGAGCTGTGCTGCACGACGCCGGCGCGCATGTTCGGCCTCGACGGCCGCAAGGGCGTGCTCGCGCCGGGCGCGGACGCCGACGTCGTCGTCTACGACCCGGCGGGGCACACGTCGATCGGGCACGACGCCACCCACCACATGAACATGGACCACTCGGCGTGGGAGGGGTTCGAGATCGACGGCCACGTCGACGTCGTCATGTCCCGCGGCCGCGTGCTCGTGGAGGATGGCGCGTACCACGGGAGCCCCGGTCACGGGCAGTTCCTGAAGCGCGGGCTGTCGGCGTACGTGCGCTGAGGGAGGAGTCACGTGGACCTGGGAGTGGTGCTGCAGAACGACCCGCCCGCGTGGCGGGTCGTCGACCTCGCGCGGCAGGCGGAGACGTACGGGTTCAGCCATGTGTGGACGTTCGACTCGCACCTGCTGTGGGAGGAACCGTTCGTCGTGTACTCCCAGATCCTCTCCGCCACGCACCGCGTGACCGTCGGGCCGATGGTGACCAACCCCGCGACGCGCGACGTGACCGTCACCGCGTCGCTCTTCGCGACGCTCAACGAGATGTTCGGCAACCGGACGATCTGCGGGATCGGGCGCGGCGACTCCGCGGTGCGCGTCATCAACGGACGCCCCGTGACCCTCGCCGAGCTCCGCGAGGCGGTCCACGTCATCCGTGGCCTCGCGTCGGGCGAGTCCGTCGAGTACCGCGGCTCGACGCTGCGCCTGCCGTGGAACCCCGGCTCGCGGCTGCCCGTGTGGGTCGCGGCCTACGGGCCGAAGGCGCTCGCGCTCACGGGCGAGGTCGGCGACGGGTTCATCCTCCAGCTCGCCGACCCGGACGTCGTCGCGTGGTCCGTCGCGGCCGTGCGCGCGGCGGCCGAGCGCGCGGGCCGCGACCCCGACGCGGTGAGCATCTGCGTCGCCGCGCCCGCGTACGTGACGGACGGGGCGTCGTCGGACGGGCAGCCCGGACGGGCGCTCGCCCATGCGTACGACCAGTGCCGCTGGTTCGGGGGGATGGTCGGGAACCACGTCGCCGAGATCGTCGCGCGCTACGGGCCTGGTGGCACGGAGGAGTCCGCGGGGGTGTCGATCCCGGAGGCGCTCACGGCGTTCGTCGCCGGGCGCGAGGGGTACGACTACAACGAGCACGGGCGCGCCGGGAACACGCACACCGCGTTCGTCTCGGACGAGATCGTCGACCGGTTCTGCCTGGTCGGCCCGCCCGAGCGGCACGTCGAGCGCCTGCGCGAGCTCGCCGCGCTCGGCGTCGACCAGTTCGCGGTCTACCTCCAGCACGACGCGAAGGACGAGACCCTGCGCGCGTACGGCGAGACGATCGGCCCGGCCGTCCGCGACCTGGCGCGCACCCGGGACTAGGCGCCGGTCAGGCGGGCGGCGCGCCGTCGAGCAGTGCGCGCAGGGCAGGCCAGGCGTCGGCGAAGGCGGGGTGCAGGGGGAGCCCGGCGACGTCGTCGACCGGGACCCACCGCACCTCGACGCTCTCCGCGTCGGTCGCGGTCGGCGCGAGGTCGGCACCGTCCGCCAGCTCGGCGACGACGGTCGAGTAGCGCCACGGCCCGTGGTCGAGGACGCGCTCGCCGAGAACCCGCACCGTGCCCGCGTCGATCCCCGCCTCCTCGTGCGCCTCGCGCAGGGCGCCCTGCTCGGGCGTCTCGTCCGGCCCGACGGCGCCGCCCGGCACGCCCCACGTCCCGCCCTGGTCGCTCCACGGCGCGCGGTGCTGCAGCACGACGTCGGTCGCCCGGCCGTCGTCGCCGCGCCGCGCGAGGAGCAGCCCGGCGGCGCCGAACAAGCCCCAGTGGCGCCGACCGCACGCGCACTCGACCCACCCGTCGCCGGGCTGCAGGTGGCGGGGGAGGCGCGGCGCGGGGTCGCCCGGGTCGCGGGGGGCGGTGGGGATCGTCACGGGGCCATGCTGCCAGGAGAGGGCGGGCGGGACCCGCGAGCGTCCCGACTGCGGCGTGCCGCGGTCGTCGCCCGGGGCACGTAGGATCTCCCGCTTGTGAGCGGACGACGGGGCGTGGGCAGGGTCGTGGACGCCGTCGTGCCGCGGCGCATGGGGACCAGCTTCCGCTGGCTCGTCGGGTCGTCGTGGACGAGCAACATCGGCGACGGGATCGCGCTCGCCGCCGGCCCGCTCCTCGTGCAGTCCCAGACGGACTCCGCGTTCCTCGTCGCGTTCGCCGCGCTCGTCCAGCGCCTGCCGTGGCTCCTGTTCGGGCTCTGGGCCGGCGCCGTCGCCGACCGGGTCGACCGCCGTCTCCTCGTCGTCGGCGCGAACCTCGTGCGCGCAGGGGTCGTCGGCGTGCTGTGCGTGTTCGTGGCCACGGGGAACGTGAGCATCGCCGTCGTGCTCGGCGCGCTGTTCTGCCTCGGCACCGCCGAGGTCTTCGTCGACACGACCGCGAGCACGCTCCTGCCGATGCTCGTCGACCGCAAGGACCTCGGCACCGGCAACGCCCGCCTGCAGGCGGGCTTCCTCGTGGGCAACCAGCTCGTCGGGCCGCCCGTCGGGGCGTTCCTCTTCGCGGCGGGCATGGCCTTCCCGTTCGTCGCGCAGGGGGTGAGCATCCTTCTCGCGGTGCTGCTCGTCGCGCGCATCGCGACGACGCCCGGCCCGGTCCGTGAGGGTCGTACGCACGTGCGCCAGGACATCGCCGAGGGCGTGCGCTGGATCCTCGGCAACGCGCCGGTGCGCACGCTCGCGCTCGTCATCCTCGCGTTCAACATCACGTGGGCGGCACCCGGCGCGGTGCTCGTGAAGTACGCGATCGACCACCTGCACATGGACGAGGTCGGCTTCGGTCTCCTCACGACCGCGTCCGCCGTCGGCGGGGTCGTCGCGATCGGGATCTACGGCTGGCTCGAGCGCCACGTGAGTCTCGCGACCCTCATGCGCGTGTGCCTCACGCTCGAGGTCCTCATGCACGCGGCGCTCGCCGTGACGACCTCCGGCGGGGTCGCGATGGGGATCATGGTCGTGTTCGGGCTCTACGCGTTCGTGTGGGGCACGGTCTCGAGCACGGTGCGCCAGCGCGCGGTCCCGACCGAGCTCCAGGGGCGCGTCTCCGCCGCCTACATGGTGTGCGTCTACGGCGGCATCGCGATCGGGCAGCTTCTCGGCGGGATCCTCGCCGAGACGTGGGGGATCACCGCGCCGTTCTGGTTCGCGTTCGCCGGCGCCGGGCTCACGCTGGCGCTCGTGTGGCGCCAGCTGACGAACGTGGCCCACGCCGGCGAGGTCGACCCCGACGCCCCCGCCGCGCCGACCAGGTGATCCCGGCCCGTCCGCGCGCTCGGACGGGCCGGGGTCGCATGCTCGACGCTCAGGAGGGCATGGTCGGCCCGTAGCGGAAAGTCATGGACCCGTGTCGGTGGCTCGGGTGAGGATGTCCGGGTGAGCCATACGCCGTACGAGAACGACGCGCCGACCGGCGAGATCCCGACCGACACCTCCTCGCCCGCATCCGGCGGTACGCCGGACGACGTCGCGGCCCTGCCCCGGTGGCGGCGCGACGCCACGGTCTTCCTCTCCGGTCAGACCGTCTCTCTGTTCGGGTCGATGCTCGTTCAGTACGCGGTCATGTGGCACCTGACGATCGAGACGAAGTCCGGGTCCGTGCTCGCGCTGAGCACGCTCTTCGGCTTCCTCCCGCAAGCCGTCGTCTCGGTCTTCGGCGGCGTGTGGGCCGACCGCGTCAACCGCAAGGTGCTCATCGTCGCCGCCGACGCGACGATCGCCCTCACGACGCTCGCGCTCGCCCTGCTCATGCTCGGCGGGGCCGACGACCTCTGGCTCATCTACGCCGCGCTCGCGATCCGCTCGACCGGGGCCGGCATCCAGACCCCGGCCGTCGCCGCGCTCCTGCCGCAGATCGTCCCGACGAGCAAGCTCCTGCGCGTCAACGGCATCAACCAGTCGATCCAGTCCGCGATGATGCTCCTCGCCCCGGCCGTCGCGGCCGCGGTCTACGCGAGCGCGTCGATCGTCGCGGTGTTCTTCGTCGACGTCGTGACCGCCGCGATCGGCATCGCGCTGCTCCTGCTCGTCCCCGTGCCGACGCTCGCGCACGCCCGTGCGACGGCGGACCGTGCCGGGTACTTCGACGACCTCGTCGAGGGGTTCCGGTACCTCGGCTCGCACGCGTTTGTCCGGTGGGTCCTCGGGCTCTACGCGGCGATCTTCCTGCTCATCGTGGCGCCGTCGTACCTCACGCCGCTCATGGTCGCCCGGTCGTTCGGCGAGGAGGTGTGGAAGCTGACCGTCAACGAGGTCGCGTTCTCCGTGGGCATGCTGCTCGGCGGCGTCCTCCTCGCGACGTGGGGCGGGCGGCTGAAGAACCGCATCGCGCTGATGGTCGGCGCGACCTTCGTCTTCGGGATCCTGTCCGTCGGCATGGGGCTGTCCACGAACATGTGGGTCTTCTTCACCTTCATGTTCCTGCTCGGCCTGGCCGTCCCGCCGTTCTCGACGACGTCGATGACGATCCTGCAGGAGACGGTCGACCCGGAACGGCAGGGGCGGGTGTTCGGGTTCGTCGGGATCGTCATGGCCGTGTCGATGCCGCTCGGCATGGTCGTCTTCGGCCCGCTCGCCGACCGCTTCACCGTCGAGTCGCTGCTCGTGGTGTCCGGCCTGCTGATGTTCGCCGTGATCGGCATCGCCGTCGCGCTCCCGTCGGGGCGCCGGGCGATGCGCGCCGCGGCGCAGCACGGGACGTCCGCCGGACCGCCGGCCGCACCGGCGGCGACGGTGGGCGCCGATCGCGGCGACACCGCCTGACAGCCGTCAGACGGAGTCGGTCGCGACGGTCAGTCGACGATCTCGCAGATCGAGGTCCCGGCGCTGACGCTGGCTCCGGCGGCTGCCGCGAGGGAGCGCACGGTGCCGGCGCGGTGCGCGAGCAGAGGCTGCTCCATCTTCATCGCCTCGAGCACGACGACGAGGTCGCCCTCGGCGACCTGTGCCCCGTCCTCGACGGCGACCTTGACGATCGTGCCCTGCATCGGGGAGGCGAGCGTGGTGCCGGACGCGCCGCCGTTGGCGCGCGCCGCTGCGCGACGGGCCGGCCGGCGCGCGGCGTTGGCGGTGCGGGCGCGGCCCGCGGCCATGCCGAGCCCCGCGGGGAGGACGACCTCGAGGCGCTTGCCGCCGACCTCGACGACCACGCGCTCCGTCGCGACGGGTTCGTCGGCGTCCTCGTCCGACGCCGCCCCGCCGGCGGTGGGAGCCAGCGTCGCGAGCGTGTCCGCGAACTCGGTCTCGATCCACCGCGTGTGCACGCGGAACGGCTCGTCGCCCGCGGGCACGAACGCCTCGGCGTCGAGCACGGCGCGGTGGAACGGGACGACGGTCGGGATGCCCTCGATCTCCAGCTCGCGCAGCGCGCGGCGCGACCTCTCGACGGCCTGCTGCCGCGTCGCGCCGGTGACGATGACCTTGGCGATCATCGAGTCGAACGCGCCGGAGATCGTGTCGCCCTCCACGACGCCCGAGTCGACGCGCACGCCGGGCCCGGACGGGAAGCGCAGGGTCGTGATGCGGCCCGGCGCGGGGAGGAAGTTCGCGGCCGGGTCCTCGCCGTTGATACGGAACTCGATGGAGTGCCCGCGCGTGGCGACGCTGCTGTAGCCGAGCGGCTCGCCCGCCGCGATGCGCAGCTGCTCGCGCACGAGGTCGATGCCGCTGATCTCCTCGGAGACGGGGTGCTCGACCTGCAGTCGCGTGTTGACCTCGAGGAACGAGATGGTCCCGTCGGCGCCCACGAGGAACTCGCAGGTCCCGGCGCCGACGTAGCCCGCCTCGCGCAGGATCGCCTCGGACGCCTTGTAGAGCTCGGCCTCCTGCTCGGGCGTGAGGAACGGTGCGGGTGCCTCCTCGACGAGCTTCTGGTGCCGCCGCTGGAGCGAGCAGTCGCGCGTGGAGACCACGACGACCGTGCCGTGCTCGTCGGCGAGGCACTGGGTCTCGACGTGGCGCGGGGTGTCGAGGTAGCGCTCGACGAAGCACTCGCCGCGGCCGAACGCCGCCACGGCCTCGCGCACGGCGGACTCGTAGAGCTCGTCGATCTCCTCGGCGACCCGCGCGACCTTGAGGCCACGGCCGCCGCCGCCGAACGCCGCCTTGATCGCGATCGGCAGGCCGTGCTCGGCCGCGAAGGCATGCACCTCGCTCGCGTCCGCGACGGGGTCGGACGTGCCCGGAACGAGCGGCGCGCCGGCGCGCTGCGCGATGTGGCGCGCGCTCACCTTGTCGCCGAGCGCGTCGATCGCGGCAGGAGGCGGTCCGATCCACACGAGGCCGGCGTCGATGACCGCCTGTGCGAAACCGGCGTTCTCGGCGAGGAAGCCGTAGCCAGGGTGGACGGCGTCGGCACCGGAGCGGCGTGCGACGTCGAGCAGCTTGTCGACGTCGAGGTAGGTCTCGGCCGCTCGCGCGCCGCCCAGCGCGAAGGCCTCGTCGGCGACGCGCACGTGCAGGGCCTGGCGGTCCGAGTCGGCGTACACCGCGACCGACGCGACGCCGGCGTCGGCGCAGGCGCGGGCGATCCGGACGGCGATCTCGCCGCGGTTCGCGATGAGGACCTTGCTCAGGGGGCGGGAGGGGTTCGCGGGCACGGCTCACGGTAACGCGTGCCCGGACCGCCGATCACGCTCCGACCCCCGGTACCGGACAAGATTGGAGATGCGGCCAAGGCGCGTGCAGGCCGGTTGGAGGAAACCTCCATAGCGAGCCCGCAACGGGACGCTCGTACGACGCCGGGTTGTCCGGCACCGACAACTCGGCTCGCCCGCGGACCTCAGGCGCGCAGCTCGTGCCAGGCCACGCCGACCTCGCCCAGCATCTCCCGCACGAGCGGCAGGCTGATGCCGACGACGTTGTGGTGGTCGCCCTCGATCCGCTCGACGTACGGCCCGCCGAGCCCGTCGACGGTGAACGCGCCGGCGACGTGCAGCGGCTCGCCCGTGGCGACGTAGGCGTCGATCTCCCCGTCCGGCAGGTCGGCGAAGTGGACGGTCGTCGACGCGGTCGCGCCGAACGTCGCGCCCGTCCCGCCTTCCTCGGGGTGTCGCAGGTCGATGAGCCAGTGCCCGGTGTGCAGCACGCCCGCGTGACCGCGCATCGCACGCCACCGTGCGCGCGCGTCGTCGGCGTCGAGCGGCTTGCCCAGGATCTCGCCGCCGAGCTCGAGCATCGAGTCGCACGCGACGAGGAGGTCGGCGTCCGCGCCGTCGCCCGGCTCGTCCTCGGTCGACGTGTCGTCGCCCGGCTCGTCCGCGTCCGCCTCGGCGTCGAGCATGCGCGCGACCTCCTCGGCCTTGGCGCGCGCGAGCACGAGCACGGCGTCGACGGGGGCGAGGCCGCCGTAGCGCTCCGCCGCGTCCCGCAGGAAGGCGTCCTCGTCGACGTCGGACACGCGGACCGCGGGGTCCACGCCGGCGGCGCGCAGGGTCGTCAGGCGGGCAGGGGAGCGCGAGGCGAGCACGAGTCGGAGCACCCGCGCAGACTACCCGGCGCGAGCCACGGGTCCGGGCGTTCCATCGTCGACAGTCGCTGCTCAGGACAGCAGCAGGGCCGCGACGACGAGCACGACCGGCGACGCGAGGGTCGTGACGAGGATCGTGTCGCGCGCGAGGATCTCGCCGCGGCCGAATCGCGCGGCGTAGTTGTAGACGTTCTGGGCCGACGGCAGCGCGGCGAGCGTCACGGCGGCGGCGACCGCGGCGTCGTCGAACCCGAACGCGTACCGCGCGACGACGAACACGACGAGCGGCATGACGAGCAGCTTCACGCCGCTCGCGACCCAGACCGCCGCGCGCGCCTCGCCGCGCCGCAGCGGCCGGGTCCCGTGCAGCGACATGCCGAAAGCGAGGAGGATCATCGGGATGGCCGCGCCGCCGAGGATGTCGAGCGGTGCCATCACGGCGACCGGCGGGGCCCAGCCCGTCAGCGAGACGACGGCGCCCGCGGCCGACCCGAGGATGATCGGGTTGCGCACGGGCTGGGCGAGGACGAACCGCCACGACA
The DNA here is from genome assembly GCF_059159985.1 of Cellulosimicrobium sp. BMG9.23. Taxonomy (NCBI): domain Bacteria; kingdom Bacillati; phylum Actinomycetota; class Actinomycetes; order Micrococcales; family Promicromonosporaceae; genus Cellulosimicrobium; species Cellulosimicrobium sp. BMG9.23. The sequence goes on along the minus strand of NZ_JBZGBZ010000007.1, from coordinate 205,247 downwards.
TCCGGCCGCTCGTCGTCGCGTCGAGCACGAGCAGCGCGACGGGCGCGAGGACGAGCAGCTGCAGCAGGATGACCGGCACGACGGCGGTCGCGTCGCCGAGCACGTAGACGGCGACCGGCAGCCCGATGTTGTTCGCGTTCACATAGCCGGAGCCGACGGCGCCGACCGTCGCCTCCGGGGCGCCCAGGCGCAGCCACAGGCGGTTCACGAGGACGAACACGCCGGCGGCCACGACAGCGCCCACCGCCGCGACCGCCAGCGGCGCCTGGACGAGCGCCGCGACGTCGGCCCGCGCGAGCACCGTGAACAGGAGGGCCGGACTCGCGACGAAGAAGCCCACCTGGTTGAGCGCGGTCCTCGCGTCCGGGCCGCCGATACGCAGCCGTGCGCACAGGTACCCGGCCGCGACGACCACGGCGATGATCGCGAAGCCGACCAGGACGTCCGTCACGCGTCAGGCCAGCGCGCCGCGCAGCACGTCCAGACCGACGGAGCCGAGGTTGAGCGCCCGCTCGTGGAACGCCTTGACGTCGAACGTCTCGCCGCGCGCCTCGGCGGCCGCGCGCGCGGCGTCGCGGGTCTGCTCCCACAGGCGCTGGCCGACCTTGTACGACGGCGCCTGCCCCGCCCACCCGAGGTAGCGGTCGAGCTCGAAGCGCACGAAGGACTCGGGCATGTTGACGTTGGCCCGGAGGAACGTCCACGCCTTCTCGGCGTCCCATCGAGGATCAGCGGCCCCGCCTCGCCATTCTTCGGGCGCCGGCAGACCGAGGTGGACCCCGATGTCGAGCACGACGCGCGCCGCGCGCATCCGCTGCGCGTCGAGCATCCCGAGCCGGTCGCCGTCGTCCTCGAGGAAGCCCAGGTCGGCCATGAGGCGCTCCGCGTACAGGGCCCAGCCCTCGCCGTGGCCGGAGACCCAGCACGCGAGGCGGCGCCACGTGTTGAGCGTGGCCCGCGCGTACACCGCCTGACCGCACTGGAGGTGGTGGCCCGGGACGCCCTCGTGGAAGACGGTGGTCTTCTCGCGCCACGTGTTGAACTCCGTGACGTCGGCGGGCACCGACCACCACATGCGGCCCGGGCGCGAGAAGTCGTCGCTCGGCGGGGTGTAGTAGATCCCGCCGGTCTGCGTCGGGGCGATCATGCACTCGAGGTCGAGGACCGGCGCGGGGATGTCGAAGTGCGTGCCGTTCAGCGCCGTGATCGCGGCGTCCGACGTCTCCTGCATCCACGACCGGAGGGCGTCCGTCCCGCGGAGCGTGCGGGACGGGTCGGCGTCGAGCGCGGCGACGGCGTCCTCGACGCTCGCGCCGGGACCCGCGATGCGCTGCGCGATCTCCTCCTGCTCCGCGACGACGCGCGCGAGCTCCTCCAGCCCCCACGCGTACGTCTCGTCGAGGTCGACCTCGGCGCCGAGGAACGTGCGCGACAGGAGCGCGTACCGCTCGCGCCCGACGGCGTCCTCGGTGCGCGCCTGCGGGGCGAGCGTCGTCTCGAGGAAGTCCGCGAGGCGCCCGTACGCCTCGCGCGCCGCGGTGGCGCCGCGCTCGAGCTCGGCGCGCACGAGCGAGCACGCCGAGGAGTCGTCGAGGACGGCCGCGGCCTCCTCGCCCTGGACGAAGGTCGTGAAGAAGGAGGTCTGCGCGTCGGCGAGCTCACGCGACTGCTGCACACCGATGCGGACCTGGCGGATCGCGGCGACGTTCCCGCGCGACGCGGCCTCCGACAGCGACGCGATGTACCCGTCGATCGCGCCCGGCAGCCCGTTGAGACGCGCCGCGATGTTCTCCCAGGCCTCGACGGTGCCCGTCGGCATGAGGTCGAACACGTCGCGCAGCTCCTGCACGGGCGACGCGATGTTGTTGAGGCTCGCGAGCGTCTCGCCGGCGTCGTGCAGCTCGAGCTGGAGCCCGACGCGCTCGCGCATCGCGGCGAGGGTCACACGGTCGACGTCGTCGACCGGCTCGAGGCCGTCGAGCTCGCGCAGCACCGCGCGGTCGGCCTCGGCCCGGGCCTCGTGGCCGGCGGGGGACAGGTCGGTCACCAGGTGGTCGTACCCGGTGAGCCCCATCGCCGTCGCCTGGAACGGGTCCAGCTCGGCGAGACGGGTCGTGTACGCCTCGGCGACGGCGTCGATCGCCGTGGGCTCGCGGGTCACGGCCGGCATGCTGGCAGGGTTACCGGAAGGGGTGGTGTCGGTCACGCCGCAGAGCCTACTCGTGCCCGCTCGCCCGGTCAGGCGCCCGGCGCCTGCTCCTCCGGTGGGCGCAGCGCGGCGAGGAGGTCGTCGGCCCAGTCCCGGTGGTAGCGCACGAGCAGGACGCCCGTCGCGTCCTCGTCGTCCGCGGCGTGCCAGACGGCGAGCGGGTCGCCCGCGCGCGGGCCGCCGACGCCCGCCGGGACGACGACGCGCACCGGCCGGGACAGGGGCTCGCCCGACGTCGGGGTCACGGTGACGAGACCGTCGACGGGATCTGCCGACATCGTCAGGGACTCGGCGCCGGTCGACCCGCCCGTGGGGGCGAACGTGCCCGTCGCACGGACCGGCGCGTCGAGCAGCGCGTGGCGTCCCCGTTCGACGGCCGCTGCACCACGGTCGTCCTGGTAGCGCACGAGCGCGAGCAGCGCGGTCGCGACCAGGCCGAGCGTCGCGGCGACCACGACGGCCTCCGGCACGGGCCAGTCGCGTCCGGCCGCGAGGCGCTGGTAGACGATGAGGGCGACCGTCGGGACGAACGCGACCGCCCAGCCCCAGCGTCGCCAGGCGGCGACCTTGCCGGGCTCGGGGAGCGACGACGGGTCCGCCTCGACCTCGTCGGGAGCGGCCGGAAGCTCGACGAGGACCGAGCGCACGGGGAGGCGTCGGACGCGGGGACCGGCGCTCACGAGTGCAGGCTCCAGCGCCACGCGTCGGCGTTGTGGCGGCCCGACCGGCCGCCGAAGCTCTTCGCCGTCGCGCCGGCGCCCGTCCCGCGCAGTCCGCGGACGCGGTTCGTCCACTCCGCGACGGGCGCCGCGTCGTCGGGCAGGTCCGAGGCAGCGGCAGCGGCCGCGAGACCTGCGACCAGGGCGGCGACCTCGACCTCGTCGGGCGTGCCGCGCACGACGCGCACGCTGGCACCGCGCTCCTCGTTCACCGGCCGCCCTCCGTCCCGTCGTCGTCGTCCAGGTCGTCGAACGCGTCGCCGCGCGACGCCGTCCACTCCACGACGTCGAAGCCCGAGTCCACGAGCCGTGCGACCACCGCGGAGCCGGCGTCGTCGAGGAGGCCGACCACGTCGTCGAGACCGACGTCCGTCGTCCCCGCCGGCGGTGCCACGACGAACCCGAGGTAGAACTCCTCCGCCACCTCGTCGCGCGACGTCTCGTCCCGCGGCGCGGCGTCCTCCTCGCCCTCCGCGGGCTCCCACACCGACGACGTGAGGTCGGGGTGCATGCCGAGCGAGCCGTGGAGCTGGTCGAACAGGCGCGCGTTGAGCGTCCCGACCCGCTCCTCGAGCGCGAGGATGCGCGGGTCCTCGTCGGCCTCGTGCGCGCCGAACTCGGCGCGCACGCCCACCGCCGCCCCGACGTACTCGTGCAGCGCCGCCGCCAGGGCGTCCACCGCGGCGTGCATCGGCGCCGGGTCGACCGACCCGAGCGGTGCCGGTCCGTGCGTCGCGTCCTCGTGGCTCATGCGCGCTCCCTCCGTGTCGTGCGTGCGTCGTCCAGGTTCCCGGGGGCGCTCACAGCGGGATGTTCCCGTGCTTCTTCGGGGGCAGGCTCGCGCGCTTCGTCCGGAGCGCCCGCAGAGCGCGCACGACCTGCACGCGCGTCTCCGACGGCCGGATCACCGCGTCGACGTAGCCGCGCTCCGCGGCGTCCCACGGGTTGACGATCGCGTCCTCGTACTCGGCGACGAGGCGCGCGCGCTCGGCGTCCACGTCGTCGCCCGCGTCGGCCGCCCGCTTGAGCGCCGCGCGCTGGAGGATGTTGACGGCGCCGCCGGCACCCATGACGGCGACCTGCGCCGTCGGCCACGCGAGGTTGACGTCCGCACCGAGCTGCTTGGAGCCCATGACGATGTACGCACCGCCGTACGCCTTGCGCGTGATGACCGTGACGAGCGGGACGGTGGCCTCCGCGTACGCGTAGATGAGCTTCGCGCCGCGGCGGATGATGCCCTGGTGCTCCTGGTCGACCCCCGGGAGGAAGCCCGGCACGTCGACGAGCGTGAGGACGGGGATGTTGAACGCGTCGCACGTGCGCACGAACCGCGCCGCCTTCTCCGCGGCGTCGATGTCGAGCGTCCCGGCCATCGACAGCGGCTGGTTCGCGACCACGCCCACCGACTGGCCCTCGACGTGCCCGAACCCGATCACGACGTTCTTCGCGAACAGCGGCTGCACCTCGAGGAACGCGCCCTCGTCGAGCACGTGCTCGATCACCGTGCGCATGTCGTACGGCTGCGAGTCCGAGTCGGGGACCAGGGCGTCGAGCTCGAGGTCCGCGTCGGTCACCTCCAGCTCGGTGTCCTCCGGCGGGAACGACGGCGCGTCCGACAGGTTGTTCTGCGGCAGGTACGACACGAGGTGGCGCACGTAGTCGATCGCATCGTCCTCGTCGGCGCCCAGGTAGTGCGCGACGCCGGACGTCGAGTTGTGCGTCAGCGCGCCACCGAGCTCCTCGAAACCCACGTCCTCGCCCGTCACGGCCCGGATGACGTCCGGGCCCGTGATGAACATGTTCGACGTCTTGTCCGCCATGACGATGAAGTCCGTCAGGGCGGGGGAGTAGACGGCACCGCCCGCGCTCGGGCCGAGGATGAGCGAGATCTGCGGGATCACCCCCGACGACGCGACGTTGCGCCGGAAGATCTCCGCGAACTGCGTGAGCGCCGCGACACCCTCCTGGATGCGCGCCCCGCCACCGTCGCTGATGCCGATCAGCGGGACACCCGTCCGCAGCGCGAGGTCCTGGACCTTGGTGATCTTCTGGCCGTGCACCTCGCCGAGGCTCCCGCCGAACACCGTGAAGTCCTGGCTGTAGACGCACACCTGGCGGCCGTCGATCGTCCCGTGCCCGACGACGACCCCGTCGCCCGCCAGCCGCTTCTTCTCCAGCCCGAAGTTGACCGAGCGGTGCTTCGCGAACGCGTCCAGCTCGACGAAGCTCCCCTCGTCGAGCAGCGCGTCGATGCGCTCGCGCGCCGTCTTCTTGCCGCGCGCGTGCTGCTTCTCCCGCGCCGCCTCCTCGGGGACGCTCGTCGCCTCGGCGCGGCGGCGGTCGAGGTCCGCGAGCTTCGCCGCCGTCCCGGTGAGGTGGGCGGCGTCGCCGTCGGTCGTCACGTGCGCGTCGGTCGTCGTGGCAGGTTCGGTCACGACGTCGAGCCTAGTTGGTGGGTCCCACCACCTCGATGCGGTCGTCGCCAGTGCGGTGGGGGCGGGTGTTGGTGGGTGTCGACAACCAGGGCTCGGTCGTCGGTCGGGTCCGGTCGGGTCCGGTCGGGTCCGGTCGGGGTGGGCGGGGCTGCGCGCGGTCTACCATCCGCCCGCTCGTTCCTCGCGGGCTCCCGCCAGGCCCACCACGACCGCGCGCAGCCCCGCCCACCCCGACCTCGTCCGTCCCGTCGCCCCAGTCCGTTCTCGCCAGCCCGTCGTCTCGTCGTCTTGGCCGTCTCGTCGGTCCCGGTCCCGGTCCTGGGTTCCGGTCGCTGAGGTGCTTGGCGCGGTGGTTGGGGGAGGATGTCGGCATGGTGAGCCTGCCCGACGGCGTGTCCCGGCCCGACGACGCGGCGCGGCCTTCGCTGCGGGTGGAGTTCCTGCGGGAGCTGCTCGTCCGGCCTGCGGGGCCGCTCGCGCGGCTCGAGGTGGTCGAGGAGTCGACGTCGACGAACGCCGAGCTGGCGAAGGCGGTCGCCGCGGACCCGGGGTCGTGGCCCGCGCCCGCCCTGCTCGTCGCGGAGCACCAGGGCGGCGGCAGGGGTCGGCTCGGGCGCACGTGGACGACACCGCCCCGCGCGGCGCTCCTCGGCTCCCTGCTGCTGCGCCCCGACGTCCCGCGCGAGGCGCTGAGCTGGTTGCCGCTGCTCGCCGGGCTCGCGACCGTCCGGGCACTCCGCGCCACGGCCGGCGTGGACGCCGTCGTGAAGTGGCCCAACGACGTGCTCCTCCCGGACCCCGGCGCCCTGTCAGGGCCACGGGTCCCTCCGGTGTCCTCTCGCCCTGACACGTCCGGGGAGCTGCGCAAGGTCGCCGGGATCCTTGCGGAGGTCCTGCCGGACGGCGGGGTCGTCGTCGGCGTCGGCCTCAACGTGACGCAGGGGCGCGACGAGCTGCCCGTGCCGACGGCTACGTCGCTCGCCCTCGTCGGCGCGGCGACGACGGACCGAGAGGTGCTCCTCGTCGCGCTCGAGGAGGCGTTCCACGAGGTCGTGGTCCGCTGGCAGGGCGCCGGCGGGGACGCGGGCGCGGCCGGCCTCGACGCCGACCTCCTGCGGGTCTGCGCGACCATCGGCACGCGCGTCCGGGTCGAGCGGGTCGGTGGGGAGGAGATCGTCGGGACCGCGACGGGGCTCGCGGCCGACGGCGGTCTCGTCGTCCGGCACGACGACGGCACCACGAGCGTCCAGCACAGCGGCGACGTCCACCACCTGCGGCCGCAGGGCTGACCACCGCCCGTGACATCGGGTCGGGGCGCCCGGACGTGCGCGGCGGCCGCAGGGCTGACCACCGCCCGTGACATCGGGTCGGGGCGCCCGGACGTGCGCGGTCGCCGGGACCGCCCGGTCGTAGGATCGCGGGGTGCCCGAGCAGAACGACGCCGCAGACCGGAACGACGAGACGGTCGCGCCCGGCCCGACGAGCGACGACGCCGACACCGGAGACGCCGGGGGAGCGGCGACGGAGGCCGTCCTCGACGAGGCGTTGCTCGGAGGTCCTCGCACCCTCACGGTCGAGCGTCTCGCCCAGCGTGCCGGCGTCGACGAGACCCGGGTGCGCGCGTACTGGCAGGCGCTCGGGCTGCCGATCACGGAGGGGGAGGTCCGCGCGTTCACCGAGCTGGACGCGCAGGCGCTCGCCGACGTGTTCGCGTTCTCCGAGTCCGAGCAGCTCGACGACCGCGCGCTGACGACCCTCATCCGCTCCACCGGGCACACGACTGAGCGGCTCGTGCTGTGGCAGGTCGAGGCCCTCGTCGAGCACCTGACGCGCCGCTTCGACCTCGACGACACGAGCGCGCGGCTCCTCGTCCTCGACCGCCTGCCCGACCTCGCGCCGATCCTCGAGGAGCAGCTCCTGCACGCGTGGCGGCGCCAGCTCGCCGCGGTCGCCGGGCGGTTCGCGGTGGAGTTCTCGCAGGCACGCGACACGGCCGTCGACGAGCACGCGCTCCCGCTGCCGCGCGCCGTCGGGTTCGCGGACATCGTGTCGTTCACCCAGCGGACGCGCGGCCTCGGGTCGAGCGAGCTCGCCGAGTTCGTCCAGCTCTTCGAGACGAGCGCGCGCGACGTCATCACGGCCGCCGGCGGGCGGGTCGTCAAGACGATCGGGGACGCGGTCCTCTACGTCGCGGACGACGTCGCGACGGGCGCCCGCGTCGCGCTCGGCCTGGCCGCGGCGGGCGGGCGCGAGGAGGACGTCGACGTCCCGCCCGTCCGCGTGAGCCTCGTGTGGGGCCGCGTGCTGTCGCGGTTCGGCGACGTGTTCGGTCCGAGCGTGAACCTCGCCGCGCGCCTCGTGGACATCGCGGACCCGACGACCGTGCTCGTCGACCGCGACACCGCAGGCATGCTCGCGCGCGACCAGCGGTTCGCGCTCACCGCGCAGCCGGAGCGCGAGGTCCAGGGCCTCGGCACGATCGAGCCCGTCCGGCTCCAGTGGGCGTACCGGGGCTGACCGCTCAGACCGGCGCGAGCAGCCCCGGGCCGTCGTTCGCGACGGTGTTGACCAGGGTCGGCACCTCGCGCGCCACCATCGGGACGTCGTCGTGCAGTCCGCCGAGGCCGAGCAGGTCGGCGGCGCCCTTCGCGTCGACCGCCGGGTCCAGCCACGCGTCCCAGGCGTCCGGGGGCAGGACGAGCGGCATCCGGTCGTGGATCTCGGCGAGGTACGGCGCCGCGTCGGTGGTGACGATCGTCGTCGACACGAGCCAGCGGTCCGGGTCGTCGTCGGCCTTGGTCCGGTCGCGCCAGAACTCGTACAGGCCGGCGAACGCCGCGCCGCGGCCCTCGCCCGGTTCGATGTAGTACGGCTGCTTCGGGGTCTTCCCGCGCCGCAGGCGGGCATCGTCGCCCGCCGGGGACGCGCCGTCGGGCAGGGGGCGCCACTCGTAGTAGCCGTCGGCGGGGACGAGGCAGCGGCGGACCCCGAAGGGCTTCGCGAACGCGGGCTTGTCGAGGATCGTCTCCGCCCGCGCGTTGATCATGCGCGCGCCGCCCGCGGGGCTCTTCGACCACGACGGGACGAGGCCCCAGCGTGCGACGCGCAGCGAGCGCCGGACCTCGCCCGTGTCCTTGGCCGCCCGCTCGACGACGATCCGCACGGGGTCCGTGGGGGCGAGGTTCCACGACGGCGGCAGGAGGCGCGCGTCGTCGGCCACGTCCGCGACGGCGAACTCGTCGGCGAGGTCCTGGGCGTCCCGGAAGGAGGCATAGCGTCCGCACATGGTTCCAGGGTGCCGCACGGCGCCCACACGGGTCGGCCCGGCCTCCGGGGAGAGCGGAATCACGTCGCCCGGGGCGACCATCCCGGGGTTCGAATCGATACGATGACCCTCATGCCCTCTTCCTCGGTCGACTCCGCCATGCCCCGACCGAGGTCGTCCGCGCGCTGGGTCCTGCTGCTCGGAGCGCTCGCGACGCTCCCCGCGCTCACCGTCGACATGTACCTGCCGCTCCTGCCGGAGGTCGGCGCCGAGCTCGGGGCCCCGGACTCGCTCGCGCAGCTCACGCTCTCGGGCATGCTCGTCGGCGGCGCGGTGGGTCAGCTCGTCATCGGGCCGCTCTCGGACCGCTACGGTCGGCGCCTGCCCGTCATGGTGGGCCTGACCCTGCACGTCGTCACGTCGCTGCTGTGCGCGCTCGCGCCCAACATCGGCATGCTCATCGCGCTGCGGGTGCTCCAGGGCTTCTTCAACGCCTCCGCGTCGGTCGTCGCGATCGCCGCGATCCGCGACCGGTTCACCGGGTCCGACGCCGCGCGCGTCCTCTCGCGGCTCATGCTCGTCATCGGCCTCGCGCCCCTCCTCGCGCCGTCGATCGGCTCGTTCATCGGGGCGCACGCGTCGTGGCGCGCGGTGTTCTGGGTGCTGGCCCTGGGCGGCATCGTGCTCGGCGCGATCGTCGCGTTCTGGATGCCCGAGTCGCTGCCCCTCGAACGACGGCGCCCCGCCGGGGCCCGAGTCGTGCTGCGGGGGTACCGGAGCCTCCTGCGGGACCGGCACTTCGTCGCGCTCGCGGTGCTCCCGGGCCTCGGGCAGGCGGTGCTCATGAGCTACGTCGTGGGGTCGCCCTTCGTGCTCCAGGAGGGCTACGGGCTCAGCCACGGGCAGTTCGCCGCGCTCTTCGCGGTCAACGGCATCGGGCTCGTGCTGTCCGCGCAGCTCAACGCGTCGCTCGTGCGGCGCGTCGCGCCGATCCGCCTCCTGCGCACGGCGCTCGTCGTGCAGGGCGTCTTCGCGGTCGGGCTCGTCGTCGTCGCCGTCTCGGGGGTCGGCGGCCTCGGGGGCATCCTCGTCGCCCTCTTCCTCGTCCTGTCCCTCCAGGGGCTCATCCCGGCGAACGCGTCCGCCCTCGCGCTCACGCGGCACGGCGAGATCGCGGGGACCGCGGCCGCGGTCATCGGCGCGTTCCAGTCGGGCGTGGCGGGCCTCGTGAGCCCGCTCGTCGGCGTGCTCGGCGGCGACGCCGTCGCGATGTCGACCGTCATGCTCGGCGCGGTCGTCGCCTCGCTGCTCGTGCTCGGGCTCGCCACGCCCGCCTTCCGCAAGGGCGGCTGGCACACGCCGGTCTGAGGGGTCGTCACCCGCGGGCCACCGACTCGTCGTCGAACCGTCGCCCGCCGGACATGCGGGCGACGCCCGACGGCGGTCTGATCGTCCTCATGAGACCCACAGCCGTGCTCAAGGTCGTCGCCGCCACGGTCGCCGCGACGCTCCTCCTGCCCGTGACCGCCACCGCTGCGACCGGCCACGGGTCCGGCCGCACCTGGGCCACCGTCCCCACGCTGGTCGCCCGCGCCACGCTGTCGGCCGACCACCTCGAGGAGGGGCCGCCGTCGGGCGCGCTCGTCACCCCCGCCAACGGACGTCAGGGCCCGTTCGACGGGCAGGTCATCCCGGGCTTCTCGGCGATGATCGACAACGGCGACGGCACCTTCTGGGCCCAGCCGGACAACGGGTTCGGCGCCAAGGGCAACTCGGCCGACTTCCTCCTGCGCCTGTACCGGGTGACGCCGCACTGGGAGACGGCGCGCGGCGGGGCGGGGGAGATCGAGGTCGGCGAGCACCTCTCGCTGCGCGACCCCGACCACCGGCTCGACTTCCCGATCGTCCACGAGGACACCGACGAGCGGCTCCTCACCGGCGCCGACCTCGACATCGAGTCCGTCGTGCGCGCGAAGGACGGCAGCTTCTGGATCGGCGAGGAGTTCGGGCCGTTCCTCGTGCACGTCGACGCGACCGGCAAGGTCCTGTCGGCGCCCGTGCCGTTCCCCGACGGCAAGTCACCGGCCAACCCGTACCTCGCGCCGGGCGAGACACCGCTCGTCGGGTCGAGCCGCGGCTTCGAGGCGCTGGCCGGCTCGCGCGACGGCCGCTACCTCTACCCGGTGCTCGAGGGCGCGCTCGTCGGCGACGACCCGCGCGACCGCGTCGTGCGGCAGTTCGACACGCGTGCCGGCCGCTACACCGACCGGACCTGGACCTACCGCGTCGACACCGACGCGAACGTCGTGGGCGACGCGTTCATGGTCGGCGGCGACGAGCTGCTGCTCGTCGAGCGCGACGACTTCGAGGGCGAGCAGTCCGTGATCAAGCGCGTGTACCGCGTGGACCTCAGCGAGGGCGACCGCGCGGGGAACCTCGAGAAGGAGCTCGTGCTCGACGCGCTGAAGATCGCGAACCCGCACGGCATCGGCGCCGGTGACGGCTACGGCACGGGCGACCCGTTCGCGCTGCCCGTGCAGTCGTTCGAGACCGTCGTCCAGCTCCGCGACGGGCGCCTGCTCATCGGCAACGACAACAACTATCCGGGCAACGACGCTCGCGTCCCCGGCACGCCCGACGACACCGAGATGGCGGTCGTCGAGCTGCGCAAGGAGCGCGTCGCCACCGACGACGTGACCGTCGTCGCGCACCGCGGCGCGAGCGGATACCGCCCGGAGCACACGCTCGCCGCCTACGAGCTGGCGATCCAGCAGTGCGCCGACTACATCGAGCCCGACGTGGTCTCCACGAAGGACGGCGTGCTCGTCGCGCGGCACGAGAACGAGATCGGCGGGACCACGGACGTCTCCACCCGCGCGGAGTTCGCCGACCGCCGCACGACCATGGTGATCGACGGCGCGAGCCTCACCGGGTGGTTCACCGAGGACTTCACGCTCGCCGAGCTGCGCACGCTGCGCGCCAAGGAGCGCATCCCGGCGCTGCGGCCGCAGAACACCGCGTTCGACGGCCTCTACCCCGTCCCGACGCTCGCCGAGGTCCTCGACCTCGCGCGCCACTCGAAGACGTGCGACGGCGAGCAGGTCGGGGTCTACCCGGAGACCAAGCACCCGACGTACTTCGACTCGATCGGGCTCTCGCTGGAAGAGCCGCTCGTCGCCGCCCTGCAGGACGCGGGCCTCGACTCGAAGAAGGCACCCGTGATCCTCCAGTCCTTCGAGACCGGCAACCTGCGCGAGCTCGACCGGATGACGAAGGTCGACATCGCGCAGCTCGTCAGCAGCTCCGGCGCCCCGTACGACCTCGTCGCCGCCGGTGACCCGCGCACCTACGCCGACCTCGTGACGCGCTCCGGGCTGCGCGAGATCGCTCGCTACGCGGACGGCGTGGGCCTCGAGAAGAACGTCATGATCCCGCGCCGCGCCGACGGCACGCTCGGCGAGCCGACGGCCGTGATCCGCGACGCGCACCGCGCCGGGCTCGAGGTGCACGGCTGGACGTTCCGCGCCGAGAACCAGTTCCTGCCCGCCGAGTTCCGCTCCAGCGCGGACCCCGCCGCGCACGGCGACCTCGCGGGGGAGATCCAGGTCTTCCTCGATGCCGGGATGGACGGGTTCTTCACCGACCACCCCGACCTCGGGGTGGCCGCGACGCGCTGAGGCGACGCCCGGTCCGCACCTGCGGGGTGTCGTCGGGCACCCGCCCGACGACGCCTCGCGGCGTGGTCTTCGCGTCACCTTCACCGGTTCGGCGAGGCGTCGCGCGCATGCCTCCCCGCGCTGGCCCTACCCTCAGGGGGTGCCCAAGTCTTCCGAGCCGTCCGCGCCCCGCGCGTCGGGTGGCCCGCACCACGCCCGCAGGCTCGCCTCCCACCGTGTCGCGCGGGGAGTCGGCCTCGTCGTGACCGGGGCCCTGAGCTTCGCCGCCGTCGGCGCCGGCGCCGTCTATCTCGACCTCAGGTCGAAGATCACGGTGAGCGACGTCTCCGACCTCGTGGTCGGTGGACCCACCGTCGAGCCACCGAAGGACCCCGACGACCCCTTCGCCGGCCGCGCCCTCAACATCCTGGTGATGGGCACCGACTACCGCGACGCCGAGAACGCGGCCCTCGCCGGCGAGGAGGAGGGCATGCGCTCCGACACGACCTTCATCGCGCACGTGTCGGGCGACCGGACGCGCATGGAGGTCGTGTCGATCCCGCGCGACTCGCTCGTCGAGATCCCCGCGTGCACCCTGCCCGACGGGTCGATGTCCTCGCCGCAGTACGGCATGTTCAACTCCGCGTTCGAGATCGGCTCCGGCGGGGTCGACGACCTCGACCACGCCGCGGCGTGCACCATCACGGCCGTCCAGGAGCTCACCGGGATCCCCGTCACGAACCACGTCGTCGTGAAGATGTCCGGCGTCATCGGCGTCGTCGACGCCATCGGTGGCGTGACGATGTGCTTCCCCGAGGACGTCGTGGGCGGCAAGGACTCTCGTGCTCTGAACATCCCCGCCGGCAAGCGCGCGCTCGACGGGCGGACGTCCATCGAGTTCCTGCGCGCCCGCAAGGGTCAGGGCATGGGGCTCGAATTGGGCAGCGACCTCGCCCGGATCCAGCGCCAGCAGGCGTTCATCGACTCCGCCGTCCGCGAGATCCTGTCGAAAGACCTCATCACCAACTCGCCGCAGCTCTACGGGATGATCCAGGCCGTGCTCAGCTCCATCAGCGCCGACCCCACCATCGCGGACCCGACGGCGCTCGCGGGCCTTGCGTTCAGCCTGCGGAACATCAACCCGTCCGAGGTCGTGTTCACGGAGCTGCCCGTCGTCGACTCCCCGCGCCAGCAGTACCGCGTCGAGTGGACGTCGGAGGCGGACGCGATCTGGCAGCGCATCATCGCCGACGAGCCGCCGCCCGGCCACGAGGCGCCCGTCGACCCGCGCGACGACGCGACGACCGGTGACGGGACGGAGCAGCCCGGCACCGACACCGCGCCCCCGGCCGACGCGGGTCAGCCTCCGGCGGACGCCGGTCAGCCGCCGGCCGACGGCGGCACGACCGACCCGGGCACGGCTCCCGTGGAGCCCACCCCCGTGGAGACGCTGCTCCCCGGCGTGTGCCCGCCCTCCTGACTTCCGGCTCCTCGGACGGGCCGCCGCCGGCGGCCGCTCGTCAGGGGCGTCTCGCCCGCCGCAGCCGGTCCACCGCCTCGTGCAGCACGTCCTCGCGCTTGACGAACGTGAACCGGACGCGCGAGGCGAGGGCGCGCGCCGTCGTCGAGCCGGGCGTGCAGAACGCGCTCACCGGCACGGCGACGACGCCCGCGAGCGCCGGCAGCTCACGGCAGAGGGCGACGCCGTCGTCGAATCCCAGCGGAGCGCCGTCGGCCACGACGAAGTACGTGCCCTGCGGGACGACGACGTCGAACCCGGCGGAGACGAGCCCCGAGCACAGCAGGTCGCGGCGCGCGGCGAGCGAGTCGGCGAGGGCGCGGGGCGTCTCGTCGTCGGACAGCGCGTCGGCGATCGCGGGCTGGAACGGCGCGCCCGACGTGTAGGTGAGGAACTGCTTGACCGTGCGCACGGCCGTGACGAGCGGGGCGGGGCCGTGCAGCCAGCCGATCTTCCAGCCGGTGAACGAGAACGTCTTGCCCGCCGACGAGATGGTGATCGCGCGGTCGCGCATCCCCGGGAGCGTGGCGATCGGCACGTGCTCGGTGTCGTCGAACGTCAGGTGCTCGTAGACCTCGTCCGTGACGACGACCGCGTCGTGACGGCGCGCGACCGCGGCGATCGCGTCGAGCTCGTCGAGCGTCAGCACCGTGCCCGTCGGGTTGTGCGGGGTGTTGACGAGGATGAGGCGCGTGCGGTCCGTGACCGCGGTACGCAGGGCCTCGACGTCGAGGCGGAACCGGTCGCGGCCCGGGACGAGCGGCACCGTGACGTGGCGGGCGCCCGCGAGCGCGATGCACGCGGCGTAGGAGTCGTAGAACGGCTCGAGCGTCACGACGTCGTCGCCCGGCCTCGCGAGCGCGAGGACCGTCGCGGCGATCGCCTCCGTCGCCCCCGTGGTCACGAGGACCTCGGTGTCCGGGTCCGGGTCGAGCCCGTAGTGGCGGTACTGGTGGGCCGCGACGGCGTTGCGCAGCTCGAGGATCCCGGGGCCCGGCGGGTACTGGTTGTGCCCGTCCGCGATCGCGCGCTGCGCCGCGTGCTTGACCGTCGCGGGGCCGTCGACGTCCGGGAACCCCTGGCCCAGGTTGATCGCGCCCGTGCGCCGCGCGAGGTCGGTCATCTCGGCGAAGATCGTCTGCGCGACCGTGCCGTCCGCGCCGAGGAGGCCTGTCGCGCGAGCGGCGTCCTGCCAGCGGCCGGGCGGGAGGGAACCGGTCGGAGGAGTCATGGTCCCGACCCTACTGGCGGCGCCCGTGCCCAGGATGTGGGACGCGCGGTGGGACCGGCCCGTCGGATCTGGCGAGATTCCGCGCGTCGGGACGCCGTGTCCACAGGGGGTCTGCCGCAGCGGCGCGAGATGCCCTAATGTCTGGCCCGTTCGATCGGTGCGCGGCAACGGTTGCCGGGCAGGGGGAGCGGGGGACGCTCGAGTATGTCTGTCGACGCGCACGGCATCGCCGTGCTCGAGAGCGAGGTGCGCGAGCTCGTCCGACGCCGCGGTGTCGACCCGGCGCGCGACCGGGCCGCCGTCGACCGGCTCGTGCGGGACGCGATCGCCGACTACGAGACGCGCAGCGCCATCGGCGCGGTCGTCCCGCTCGCCGACCCGACCGGCGCAGGGCGCGCGGTCGTGGACGCCGTCGCGGGGCTCGGGCCGCTCCAGCAGTACCTCGATGACCCCGCGGTCGAGGAGATCTGGATCAACTCGCGCCGTTGAGGCATCTTCCCTGGTGAGAGCGCTATGGTCTGAGAAAGGTCCGGAGGGAGTCCGCGAGCGCGTCGCAATCGGCACTCGTGCTGCGACGAGTAGAGTCGCCGTCCATGGGAACTCGTCGGCGACGTGGCCGTGACTGGCCGCGCGGCTTGGTGAAGCGTGCGATTGAAGTCAGCTGGAAACCGCGGGCCGTGATCGTATGGACGATTCTCCTCGCCAGTGTGGTGCTCTTGCTTTCGTGGATCTCGTCAGCCTGGCTTAGTGGCGTGCTTGCGAACCTTGGAGTGACGGTACTGCTTTTCGGGCCTGCAGCTTACGTCGCGCACCTTCTAACTGGTGAGGTGCGGCAAGCGAAGGCCGCAGCGGCGACGGCCGAATCCAACGCCCGGGAAGCAAAGGCGGAAGCGACACAGGCTTCTGAGGCTGCGCGCGTTGTTGGCAAGCAGCTTGCGGCGCTCGATATCGAGAAGGCGCTATTCGAGCATCAGGCAGCTCCATTGCGCGATGAATTGGATGCCTATGGAAGGTGGGCCGAACTGCTGGATAGGCCCAGCCTGCTTCGCGCACTGGAAGTAGGTACGGCCTCTGGTCTCATTTCTGCTGCGGGCATCCGCTGCCCAGTTTGGGAGACAAACGCCCACATAAGGTTTAGTTTCGACGGCGACGAAGTCCTTGTCACGATCGAGGACGACGCGGGAAACGTACGGTCCCGCCATCCGTGGCTGCCAAGCCTTGATGCACTCGGCCTATACACGCAACTTGACACTGCCATGAAAGACCTTGACTGGCATCTGGGTCCGCAACTATTCTCCCCGCGGCAGTTTGTTGTCGATGTCGCAGAAGCGCTTGGATACGCTGCAGAAGCACGTGCGCAGAAACTTAGGTGGCAGGCACACCACTTCAATCGAATCATCGAGCCGTTCGAGGGCTGGTTCCTTACGGAAGCTGGCTTGGTGGCAAAGGAACGGATCTACAATATCGGTCGTGACAGACTCGACGACTTGGACTGGGAGGAACATTTGGCTCGACGGTATCCCGACGTCCTTGAACCTCTAGCGGTTGCCCGCGCGTACTTCGCTAAATGAGCTCGTCATGCTCTCCATGAGCTGTTCGGCCGCCGCGCGCGTACGATCCTCGGCCGTCGGCCAGAGGTGGCTGTAGGTGTTGCGTTCGAGTGCCCGAGGGCACGCTGGACGGTGACAACGTCACAGCCAGCGGCGATTAGGCCGCTCGCGTAGAAGTGCCGTAGGCCGTGGTAGCGAACACCGGATACGCCAGCTGCCCGGCAGTGATGGTCCACCACTGATGGGCGGTCGTCGGGGGTAGGGCGGAGCCTGAGCCGCCCATCGCGAGCCAACCCTCCGCGCCGACTCCGAACTCCTCGAGATGCCGTGCGAGCATCTGCACGAGGCCGTCAGGCAGGAACACCGTGCGCTCGGAGCCGTACTTCGGTGGGCGGACCTCAAGGCCGCCGCCGGACTTGCGCTGAATTTGGCGGGTCACGTTCAGCTGTCTGCGGAGGAAGTCGATGTCCGCGACCTTCACCGCGGATGCCTCCCCCAGGCGTAGGCCGGCGAACGCAGCGAGCGCGACCAAGGGGCGCCGGTACGGGTCGGCCGCCTCAAGAATTGCCCCCACCTGTTCGGGCGAGGGAATCGACATCGCTGCCTCGGCCCGACGACGGCGGGGGAGCTTCACACCCTTCGACGTGTCCTCAGCGATGAGGCGATCCCTTACCGCAGCGCCGTGTGCGGCCCGGACTCCGTTCATGCGGGAAGCGATCGTCGTCGGAGCTGGCTGCGCAGACAGGCCTGAGCATCGAGGAGACGACCGGGACGCTCGCTGCGTTCGCTTCTGCGGGCCTGCTGGGCTCCGACGCGGGCACGAGCCTCAAGACGGCTCTACAGCGGCTCTCAGCGCCGTCTGGTGAGGCTGCGACCCTGATGTCAGACCTGGGCATCTCGGCGTATGACGCGGCCGGCGAGTTCGTCGGCATGGAAGAGCTTGCCGGGCAGCTCACGCGAGCACTGGGTGACATGACACCCGCGCAGCGCAACGCCGCACTGGCGACGATGTTCGGCGCTGACGCGGTGCGCGCCGCCTCGGTGCTGTACACGGAGGGTGAGGCGGGGATTCGCGGATGGGTATCCGCGGTCGATGACCAGGGGTACTCGGCTGCGCAGGCTGTGTTGCGGCTGGACAACCTCAAAGGTGACCTCGAGGCGCTGTCCGGGTCGTTCGAGACAGCGCTCATCGGTATGGGCGAAGGCGCGAACGGTCCACTGCGAGCACTTGTGCAGACGGCGGACGATGTCGTGGACTCGTTCAACGCCCTGCCCGACGGGGTGAAGCAGGCCACGCTGCTGATCGCAGGGGTGGCGGTCTGGCGCTGCTGGGGGTGGCGGGGATGGGCAGGCTGGCAATCGGGGTCAACAGCGCCATGACCGCGATGCAGGATCTAGGTGCACCCCGTTGGCCAGCAGGGGCCGTGCCCGTGCGGCAGTGGGAAGACCTACGTGGACTGCCATGTCGCACTCGGGGCGGCGGACCCGTGCTGGTGCGGGGGACCGCTCCCGCTGGGCAAGTGCTGCGCTCTTACCGCGGAGGCTGCGGTCCACGAAGCGCAGGTTGCGTCGCGTGTCTGACACCACCGCTGAGGCAGTCAACCAGATGATGCTCAACCTCGAAGGCCGGGGTGTGCGGTTCCAGCACCCTCGCCCCGGACAGTCTGCCCCGACCGTCGGGCAGATCTCGCGCCGCCGTGACGGAACCGTGGTCATCGGCATCAACTTCGCCACCATGACCCTGGGCGAGATCCATCAGTGCCTCACCTACGGCCACCTCGTGGTGCGTGGTGAGGTCGCCGTGCCGCCCGGGTGTTACGCCCGACTGGAGGCGTAACCGAACTACATCCGCCCCGGCTCGCCCATGATTGCGAGCCGGGGCTATTCGTGTTTGCGAAAACTAGGAGTAGACGACGATCTCAGCATCGGCCGGGACGTCGACACTCTCAGTCTCCTCGTTCCGCCGGAGTTCCAGGGTCACGACGCCCGGGAACTCCCGATCGATGCCGACCAGCACCCTCCTACCCTCGCCAATCTGCTCGCTGGCGATGAACCGCTGCTCGTGAGCCGACGTCAGGTCACGAGCGAGCAACCGCTGCGACGGCATCTCAGTCCATGCCCTTGCACTTCGCACAGCGCGGAAAGTTGTTGGTGCCCTGCCGGCGGTTGTGTGCAGGGATCTGGCTCCCGGGCGGACAGTCGCTGTGGTCGTGATAGACGTCCGGGTCGGACGGGTTGATCGAGTGGTACGGGCTGACCTTCGCCACGTCGGCTCCTTTGCCGGTCGATCCCCCTGCGGGGCTTGCGAAGAAGGCTAGGCCGGTGCCATCGGGCTCATGAACCTCCCCACCGGGTGAATTCGACCGGACGAAGGCCTGCCACGACGAGTTCACCCGAGCGCCCACTCCCGCTTCCGCCGAAGGGACGGAATCATCACTGACATGGACGGATCGCGTCGCACGGCAGACCTGAGCAGTCGATGGCGCGAGCTCGAGACGCCGCGCAAGATCGCCAACGGTCTCGTGGCACTGGTCGTCGTGGCCGTCATCTGGACGCTTGCCACGGCACCGGCCCGCAAAGCTGCCGCCGACGCTGAACGAGAGGAACGCGTTGCCGCCCTCGTCTCAGCCATGGCGCCACGCGACGTCATGTACGAGGTAGAGGGTGACGGCCGCTACTTCGACATGACCGCCGAAACCCCGACGGGTACCACGCAGGCCTCGCCGGACCTTCCGCTCCGGCTCACGACAGGGAGTCTCGTCACTCACGAGTTCGATCCCGGGTCGTTCGTCTACATCTCGGCCCAGAGCAAAGACGGTCGGTCAATCACCTGCCGCATCACGGTCGACGGTGAGGTCATCTCGGAGAACACCGCCACCGGGGAGTTCGCCATCGCGACCTGCAAGGGAAGTGCCTAACACCGGCCCTCCAGAGGCTGTGGGTGGGCGGCGGCACACTACAGCGCGTGATCGAGTGGGGAACCGTAGGGGAGTGGGTCGGCGGCGCGGGCGCCATCATCGGAGCTGGCGTGCCGCTCGTGCTCTACCTGGTGGAGAGGCGCGAGCGCATCGCGGCCCAGGCGGAGACCAAAGAGCTTCGCGCTCAGGAATCGGCCCGAGCGCGCCAGATGCAGGCAAGACGCATCAGTCACCGGTTCGGATTCCGCAAGCCAGACACCAACGCGCAGAGTTTCTGGCCCCGCGGCTCTTATCTGGCGATCCTCTCGAACGCGTCCGAGACACCGATTCGCGCCGCGGCGCTCATCTACCGGAACCCCGAAGGCCCCCGCCTCGCAGCAAGATGGGGGCTCAGCGGCCCAGGGGATCACGAAGAGGTGATCCGAGCGCGCCCAGCCGAGGACGTGTCGGCCCTCCTCGTATTCGAGGATGACAATGGCGTCTGGTGGCGACGCGGTTCCGACGGGAAGCTGGAGGAGGCTCAGCCAGTCGACATCGGCGGGCTCTCACGGCTCGGTGAGGATGAAGTCGAGCGGGAACGCGCCGAGGCATGAGACGTTGCGTCGCTCGCGATACGGTTCGGCCGGTGGAAACCAAGGCCATAACGCCGAACGACCTCGCGGCAGAGCTGGGCGTCTCCGCGTCCGCGATTCGCCGCTGGCTACGAGCCAGCGTAAAGCGCGGCGAGACTGGCCCGTGGCTGATCGATGACGAGCTCTCTACGCGTGCTCGGGCTCACTTCGAGATGACGCGGCCGCTGCGTGAGCAGAGCGGGGGAGTGTGCGAGGTTGTTGACTGTGGTCGCCGGGCAGTCGGCCGCGGATGGTGTCGCCTCCACTACAACCGATGGCACCGCACCGGCCACATCGACGGCGTCGGCTCGGGCGCGCACCAGCTCGCCAAGACCCACTGTCCGCAGGGGCACGAGTACACGCCCGAGAACACGATCGTGTATCCCTCGGACGGCCGGCGACGATGCAAGCAGTGTCGCTTCGGGTGAAGTTCGGTCGGTGCTAGTGACACGAGCTGTCGAACCAACGACGCTTCCCGTATGACATCAAACGGAAGTCTCGTCGGATACCTCGAATCTCAGATCGACGACTCAAAGGTCTACCGCGTTGTGGACACCTACCGCGTGTTCACCAGAGGAACCGAGCTCGAAGTGCGAATCATGCTGCAGAACGACGTGCTGGCCGAGTACTCCTATCTCGTCGAGGTAGAGAACTTGAAAACGGGCGAGAAGAGTCAGCACGGCAATGGAGGTGCGTCGCCTGAAGAGGCGTTGGACGTATTCCACTGGCAGACGATCCTGCCTCGTCGAGAGGAGCACTAGTGGCCGACTTCATCTGGGGCGACGCACGGGTCACGTACCCGGACCTCGTCGGTACCGCGCAACTCGACGAGCGAAAGACAGCGCCACCCGTCGAGCGAGCAGTGGGCCTGGACCCTGAGCAGTGGACGGTGATCGGGCTCGACATCGGTGGTGGAGAGCGGGCCCACGAGCTGCGAGTGGTGGCGGTAGCGGCCGACGACATGCCGGACGGCGGAGACGTCTTTCCTAGGTTCGCCGAAGGGAACGGTGGCGAGGTCCCCGTCACCGAGTTCCTCATCCACGACGTCGACCCCTACGAGGTGCTCCGAGCGATCACTCACCAGTTCGAACTGCGGCTGCGAGTGCGAAGTGCGGCGGACCTGCCCATCCGTGTCGTACGACAGGCCGACGTGCCAGAACTGGATTGACTGAGCGGCACGCTTAGGTCGAACAGGTGTTCGAATCAGCGTTACCCTCGTGCCATGGGACAGGACGACGGATCGCTGGTGCGACGCAAGGGCGACGACCGCCTTTCGCTCGCACAGCGCGCTCCTCGCCCTGCTGAGCTCGACGGCCGCCCCTGGTCGCAGCGCCGGCCGCTCAACCACGAGAAGCCCGAGCGTGTCCCGACACGCCCCCAAGGCGACCTGCCGGTGATCGTGCGCCTGCTCTGGGACACCCACGAGGAACTCATACCGGCACGAGCCATCCGATGGACCGAGTCACACGTCATGGTCGTCGTCAAGGCGACGTCCGGACCGTCGAACCAGCACGAGCTCGTCGCGTGGTTGCGCGTCGAGGACGTGTTCCGGACGATTCCAAGGCGCCCGCACCGCTACAGTGCGGGCCATGGAAGCTGAGATCACCGCTGCATGGATTGGCGCCGCTGCCAGTCTCGCTGTTGGTGCTTCGGGGCTGTGGGTCGCAGTGCGCGCGAACGGAAAGTCTGCAGCAGCAGTGGCCCAGGCCAAGACCGCCAACAAGCACGCTGCAGATGCCGTCGAGGAGGCCCGCAAGGCAAACGCCTTCGCGGAAAAGGCGCTCGCTGAGTCCGAGAAGGCAAACGGCCTGAGTGAGAAGTCGCTCACAGCGACCCTCGGGACGAGGTGGGCGATCACTGCTCGTGCCCACGTCTTTCTTGAGAATCCGCCCGTCGTGTTGGAGCTCACTCACTACGGCTCGGCCGCGGTTACGGACGTTGAGCTCGCGCTGGATCTGGATCCCACGGGTGTGGCTGGGGGCAAACGGAAGTGGGCGTCCCTTGTTTCAGGGCAGGCGGCAGTCGTTGAACTCGAGTCGTCCGTTCCTACCATCATCGCGACCTGGATGCGTGGCCGTAGTGCGACAGTCAACTGGACCGACCCGGTTGGAGAGAGACGCAGTCAGGTGCTCGCCGTGCCTCATCCGTACCCGGTAAGCACGGAATCTGTCACCGACGTCCATGACTAAGGGCGCTTCGACCGTGGCGACCTCCGCAGGAGTGCGGGATCAACCGTGTTGAGTTCGATGTAGCGGTCCAGGTGTGCCTGCGTGTTTCGGACGAGTCGTCCAACACGGATATGGGGCACCTAGTCGCGGTGGTCTCGGAGCCACGTGACGGTGACTCGAGGCGGCGTGCAGCTTCGGTGGTGTCGGATACTGGTTCAGGTGCGTTTTCATCGGGCCGTGTCATGGGGCGACACTAGGCCCGAATGCCATGGCAATCAATCCGCGGTTGCAGATGCAGCACTACGCATTCACATTGGCATGCAATATGCCAATTGGTTTTCGAGATGCTATCTCGCCCTCTCTGATGGAAGGGAAAGGATGAACGCCCGAAGTTCCTCCCGCTCGACGACGGGCTTCGTGCCGAAGTCATGCACGGCCAGGTCGCCGTTGCGCACGTAGTCACGGAGGGTCCGTTCACTGAGGCCGGTCGCCAGGGCGGCGCCGGGGATGTCGTAGCTGACAGGCTGGATCTCATAGCGCTCCATAGCGGACACCGTAGGTGTGATGGGCAGTCCGCACAGAGTCCGCAGGGGGACCGCTTCTACCTCGCTCCGACCATCAGCCACCATCAGTGGATCGGTGGAATCCCAACCGCGCTGGCATTGGCCATCGACCACCAGCGGCTGAGGGAGAGTTCTGGATCAACGCGCCGCACCAGGTGTTCGTCGCGCGCGGGGGCGAGTCCGAGCTGACGACGACGATCCTCACGGGTCAGCAGGTGCGCGACCTCGTCGAGCAGATGCTGCGGTCCTCCGGACGCCGCCTCGACCTGTCGAGCCCGTTCGTCGACGCCGCGCTGCCGGGTGGTGAACGCCTCCACGTCGTTATCCCCGACATCACGCGGACCGACTTCGCCGTCAACATGCGCAAGCACGTGGTCCGGGCGGCGCACCTCGACGACCTCGTGCGCCTGGGGTCGCTAACCCCGCAGGCCGCCGCGTTCCTCGACGCCGCCGTGCGGGCGGGCCTGAACATCCTCGTCGCGGGGGCGACGCAGGCCGGCAAGACGACGATGCTCAACGCGCTCGCCGGATCGATCCCCGCGACCGAGCGCGTCATCACGTGCGAGGAGGTCTTCGAGCTGCGCTTCGCGGTGCGGGACCTCGTGCCGATGCAGTGCCGCGAGCAGAGCCTCGAGGGGACGGGGGAGATCCCGCTCCGGCGCCTCGTGACGCAGGCGCTGCGAATGCGCCCCGACCGCATCGTCATCGGCGAGGTCCGGGAGGCGGAGAGTTTCGACCTGCTCATCGCCCTCAACGCCGGACTGCCGAGTATACGTGGCGCACCATCCCAAATAGGCGGTTGCGGCTGTGTCAGGGTGGCCTGGGAGGCTACTGGGAGCGGGTCGCGCCGGGCTGCCCGACTGATCGAGGGGTGGTTGACGAGTGGCACGACACCAGGTAGCGCGTGCACAGAAGGACGGGGACGGGAACATCACGTTCATCGGCAAGCCCAACACTTGGCGTATGTCCGCGGGCTACGCGATCCAGCAGTTGCGCTCGCCAACTGGCGATCGATTCTACGTGCACTGGAAGGACAACGACCCCATCGAGGTTGTCGTGGTTGTTAGCGAGGGCCGGCCCTACCTGCGGACTGTTCGCGACAGCAAGAAGGGCAACAACCTGGACTCGCTGCCGAACCTCTGGTGAAGGGTCGGGGGCCGTCGTTCGTTTCACCCGCGAACGACGGCCCCCGGCGTGTCGGCTCGTGTTAAACCTTGGCGCCCTCTGCGAGACTCGTGCACGTGAACTTCTGGGTAACCATCGCCACTATCCTTCCTGTTCTTGGGTTGCCGCTCGTCCTCATCGCGCGGGCGCAGATTGCGCGGATACTGCACACTGCTCTCGCTACCAGAGTTTTTGCAGCGATTTATGGCAGCGCTCTCATCGCGCTATTCGTGATGGAGTATATTGCGATCGAGATTCTCGCGAGCGGCGAGTTGCCGGAGAGCGAGTTTTGGGCCGAGGCTGCCGCGGCCGTGGTGTCTTATGTTTCCGCCACCCTGTTTCTTTCTCCGGCCGTCTTCTTGCTCCTTCTTGCTTTCCCAGGGGTGGGACTTGGGCCTCGAGGCTGGTGGCTGCTATTCACGCACGGGCAGTGGACACGGCGTCGAAAGCGACAGATCAGACGCTTCGAACGTCGAATGAAGCGAGTTTACATAAAGTCTTTCAGGCGCATCGACGAGCAGGCAATCATCTTCTGGGAGCAGGCTTGGAGCGGGGCCGAGGCTCTAGGGTGCTTCGATCCGGCGCACCCCGACGGCTCAAGACACGTTCCGATCTTGCTCGAACTGTACGCTGGCCGAGCAAGGTTGGCATCGAGCTATCGCTACGTTGAAATGCAACAAGTGGACGACTCGTATTATGCTGCAGGCCTCAGGCAAGTGATCGCAGGCTCTGATGAATGGCGCGCAGATCTAATTCGTCGAGGACGAGAAAAATCGATCCGCGTGCGGTGGGAATTGTTTAGTGACTCGGTCGCCCATGGTGAGGCTGTCGTGCCCGTCGAACCAGGCGCGGACGCCGAGGATAGAGTGCCGCTTATAGTGGCGCGGCCGAATGTCGATACAAAAGAATGACTGCGTGCTCCCGAACCGAAGCCGCTGGACAGGCCTGAGCCCGAAGGTGGATTCCCCGGAGGGGAACCGGTGGGAAGCGGACGCGACGAGCCACGAGCTCGTGCCGTCGTCCGTCGTCGTGATGCTCACCGTGTCCCAGCACCCCACCCAGAGGGTGAGGGCGGCGCGGAGCTCGCCCGTGCCCGCGTAGGCCATCATTCGACGCCGGATCGTCTCCGCCGCGAGCGCCGCCGCGGCCGGATTCGCGCCCTCGAGGTCGCGCCGGTCGATGATGCGCGAGACGCGCGGGCGCCCGGGGAGCACGAGCGACTGCCGCGCCGTCTTGTCGCCGTACTGAACCCAGATGTCGTTGGCGTACTCGTCCATCGTGCGGTTCGGGGCCCAGCTCACGATGTCGCCGCCCGGGCCCGCGGTGAACAGGTGATCGGGGGTCGCCGCGGGCGCCGTCGGGGGAGGCTGCACGGCGATGCGCCCGAGCTCGTCCATGTACGCGGCCCAGCCGTTCACCTCCGCGGCCGCGCGGAACGTGTCCCACCACGGGAGCGCGGACGCCGCGCCGCCTACCTTGTTGACGCCCAGAATCGCGGTCGCGCTCGCGAGGTTCCGCCCTGCCGTGGAGAGCCAGAATGTACGGAGGTGCGCGCCGTTAGCGAGCGCGTCGGTCGTCGCCGCGGTGACGAGCTGTGGGAACGTCGCGAATCCGGCGATGAGCTCATCCGAGACGGATTCCATGAGCACGGTCTCCGCGGAGACCGCGGAGACCGCGGAGAGCCTCGAGGTGCCGGTGCCGATGATGGGCACGAGCTCGCGGAGCACGAGGCACGCCGCGACGGGATGCACGTCCTCCGTGCCGTCGGCATAGGCGTACCCCGCCGACACGTCCACGAGCCACCCGCGGCGCGGGTCCACGGCCGCGAGCGCCGCGATACGGGGGACGGTGGCCTCGAGCTGCCAACGGGGCGTCCACGTCTCGTCCTGCGAGAGCTGCGCGGTGATGGCGGGGACGGGGATCGGCTGGGGCGCTGTCTGCGTCCACGAGCGGAGCACGGGGCGGATGACGGGGGAGAACCCGGCATCGCGGCGTGCGGGCGTCGTGGGGGCGTAGGGGGCGGTGCTCACGCCGTCGCCACCTCCGCGTAGTCGATCGCTCGAGGTTGTTGAGAACAGCCATCAGCTGTTCTCCATTCGTGCGGCTTCGACTGTCTTTGCCCAGGCGTCGAGGTCGTGCGTGAAGTAGAAGCGAGTCCCGGCTCGGTGGCGCACCGGGCGAATCTTGTAGCGACGGGCGTACTCGTCCATGCGCCGATGGTCGCGAAACCCGAGGTAGGCGGCTGCCTCTTCTCGAGTCAGCCCCCAGAACGAGACCACGCGGCGGTCCTGGATGAAGTCCAGAACGTCCTCGATGCGGAACCTTCGCTTGCCGTCTGTAACCACGGTCATCTTCGGCACGAGGTGCGGGTCCTGGATCTTTCGCACCTGAACCGCAGCTTCGGTGATCCCGAGCATGTCCGCAACTTGGCGGTTCGTGAGCAGCTTGCTCATTCCATGTCTCGCTTCATCGCGCTAAGAACGGTGCGAACGAGCATGCGGTTCATGATTGCCGAAGTGGCGAATCCGAGAACTGATCCGATGGTGATGCTCAGCAGAATGGTGAGGAGCATTGGTGTATCCCTTCCGATTGAATTAACCGAACGGGGATGACCATACGGCCAATGGCGGATGGTACGCGACCATCCCTCCTGTCGCGTTTTCGACGTAGGGAGTCTCGATCAGAACGATCGTTCTAACCTGCGAGATCGTTAGGGCATAGCACTACGGATCAGCGGTCTCGCGCTAGAACGATCGTTCTGATGCGAGTTTCTATCCGATAGTGCGGAATGCTGGACAGGTCCGCGGAGCAGACCCCAACATCGGTTCCATGACCAGCGACAACAGCTCCACCACGCTCTCGCGTGATGAGGCTGTGCGTCGTGTGGTGGAGGCGTTCTCGAGGCTCAGCGCCGAGCAGCGGGCCAGCGTGTCCCGGCTGCTTCCACCTGCACCCGTGCAGGGTCGAACACCCGAGGGCCGCGCCCTGACCGCATGACTGTTACGTCTGCGATCTGCCGGAGGACCGCCCGCTTCGTGTCGATGGTGGCCGACCGCCACCGTTCGGCCCCGTCACGCCCCGCGAACGCGGCCAACGCGCCCTCCTTTGCCCGTTGGGCTAGACGGGCGTGGGCGTCCGCTAGAGAGTCCAGGACGCGGGACGTGGCGCGTGCGAGCTGGTCCCGCGTGATCTCGCCGTCTGCGTAGGAATCGGCCAACTCTGCGAGCCGGGCCTGCAGTGCCGACGCCTTCACGGCGGGGTCCTCGCCGGTTGCCTCGGTGACGGGGAGCTCCTCGCGCTCGAGGATGCCTGCCACCACGTCCACCACGAAGGCGTCCGTCTCTGCTGTGTTTATGTACACGTGGCCCGCCCCGGTGGTCTTACACCGGTAGACGACTCGGTAACTGCCGTCGCGGTTCTTGATGTAGTTGGATCGCAGCAGGGCTCCGCACTCGCAGTGCCCGATCCCGGCGAGCAGGTACTTCGCCTCGACGGATGACTTGCGTTTGCGGCTCGGGTCGGTGAGCACCGCGACGACGCCGCGCCAGGTGTCCTCGTCCACGATGGCGGGGAACAGCGAGGGTCCAACCACCTCGCCCTTCCAGGTGGACAGTCCAGCGTTGCGTGCCCGAATCAGCGTCTGCCTCACCGTCGTTGCGAGCCACGGCTTGCCCAATGTCGAGGTCACGCCCAGCTCGTTCCACGATGCCGCTACGGACCCGAGCGACCCGCCCGCCAGGATGTGCGCGCACGCCTCCCGGATGAGCTGCGCCTCGATCTCGTTGTGGGAGATCGGCTTCGTCTCCCAGCCGAAGGGGCGAGCTCCACCGAGCCACTTGCCTGCCTTGGCGGCCTGCTGCTGCGCACGCCTGGTGCGCTCGGCCTTGTGCTCAACCTCCTGGCGTGCCACGGACCCGAGGATACGGGCCACCATGCGGCCGGTCGGGGTGGCGAGGTCGAGCCTGCCCGCGTGGACGGTCTGGGTGACGACCTGACGCTTCTCGCAGATGTCCACGTACTCCTCGAGTTCGCGGGGCGAGCGGTGGAGCCGGTCGGTGTGCCAGACGATCACGCCGCCTACCCTGCCGGAGTCGATGTCGGCCAGGAGTCGGCGGTAGGCGGGACGGGGCTTGCCCGAGAACGCGCTCATGTCGTTGTCGGTGTAGAGCTCGGTGACGGTCCAGCCGAGGCGTTCGGCTAGCGCCCGGCAGTCCTCCTCTTGGCGGGCAACGCCCAGGCCCTCGCCGTTGCGGTCCTGGCTGATGCGTACGTAGATCGCTGCGTCCATGTGGATAGCGTATCTCGCATATCGGCGGGTCCCGGCGCGTGCACCATCCACGCCAACTCCGCGCGAGAGGCGCTGGCCAAGATGTGCACGCTGCCCCTGCTCGCGGGGGAGAACGTGTCCGACCGGTTCGTCGTGCCGACGGTCGCGTCGGCGATCGACTTGGTCGTCCACCTCGGTGTCGATGTGGACGTTCGGCGGCGGGTCCGCGAGATCCTCGCGTTCCCGGCCGGGTCGAGGAGGGCGTCGTCGAGACGTCCGAGCTCTTCGTGCGCTCCGGCGACCGGCTGGTGCGGGCGGACGGCTACCCGCCCGCGGCGGACAGGTTCGCGCGTGCGGGGATCGACCTCGGCGCGGTGCTGCGGCACGCGCGGCCCGACGAACCGGGCGCCCTGCCCGACGTCGCGTGGTCGGGGGTGCGCTGACGTGGGCGTCGTCGTGGGTCTGCTGCTCGGTGCCGGGCTCTTCAGCGTGTGGTGGTCGTTCTGGGAACCGACGCCCGCGCCGCGACGACGGCTGGCATGCCCGGACACAGGACCTGCTCGTGCAGGCCGGTGCCCCGTCGGTCACGCCGGGCGCGCTCGTCGCGAGCAGCGTCGGCGTCGGGCTGGTCGTCGTCCTCGTGGCCGGCGTCCTGACCAGCTCGCTGACCATCGCGGCGTGCTTCGCCCTGATCGCCGCCTCGGCGCCGGCCATGCTCGTCCGGTCCCGGGCCCGACGACGGCGTGCACGGCTCCGTGACGTGTGGCCCGAGGTCGTGGACCACCTGGCGTCGGGCGTCAGGGCCGGGCTCTCCCTGCCCGAGGCCGTCGGACAGCTCGGGGACCGCGGACCGGTCGAGCTGCGGGGGCGTTCCTCCTCTTCGCGCAGGACTACCGCGCGAGCGGGCGGTTCGGCGACTGCCTCGACGCGCTCAAAGGCCGGCTGGCCGACCCGGTGGCCGACCGCATCGTCGAGGCGCTGCGCCTGACGCGCGACGTCGGCGGGACGGATCTCGGTCGGCTCCTGCGGACCCTCTCGGCGTTCCTCCGCGAGGACGCGAGGACGCGAGGACGCGCGGCGAGCTCGAGGCACGCCAGTCGTGGACGGTCAACGGCGCTCGCCTCGCCGTGGCCGGTCCGTGGGTCGTCCTGGGGCTTCCTCGCGACCCGTCCCGAGACCGCCGCGGCGTACAACTCGGTGACCGGCGCGCTCGTCCTCGCCGGTGGCGCGGCCTGCACGGTCGTCGCGTACCAGCTCATGCCGCGGATCGGTCGGCTGCCCGAGGAAGAGAGGGTCCTGCGATGACCGGCATCGAGCTCTCCCGGGTCGGCGCCGCCGTCGGGGCGCTCGGCGGCCTCGGGATCCTGCTCGTCGTCTCCGGGATACGGGGTCGCGCGATCCGGCTCGACGAGCGGCTCGCGCCGTACCTGCGCAGGCACGACGCGACGTCTGCGCTGCTGCGGGACCAGCCGGTGCACACGCCGTTCCCGACGCTCGAGCGACTCGTCGCGCCCTGGCTCGCGGACGCAGGGCGGGCACTCGACCGGTTCGGATCGACCAGGGCGGAGACCCGGCGTCGGCTCGACCGGGCGGGTCGCTCCGAGAGCGTCGACCAGTTCCGCGCACGCCAGCTCGTCTGGGGTGTCCTCGGGCTGACGGCCGGCACGCTGTTCGCGGTGCTCCTCGCGGCGACGCGCGGCTCCTCGGTCGTCGCGCTCCTCCTGCTCGCCCTGCTGTGCGGCGTGGGCGGGCTGCTGGCGTGCGACCAGCACCTCGCTCGCGCGGTCCGACGACGCGAGGAGCGCATGCTCGCGGAGTTCCCCACGGTGGCCGAGCTGCTCGCCCTCGCCGTGAGCGCGGGCGAAGGCCCGGTGGCCGCGCTCGAGCGGGTCGCGACGACGGCACGCGGAGAGCTCTCGGCCGAGCTGGCGACGACCCTTGCGTCGGTCCGTGCCGGGACCCCGCTCACGCGTGCCCTCGAGCAGCTGGCCGACCGGACCTCGCTCGCCAGCCTCACGCGCTTCGCCGAGGGGGTCGCGGTGGCCGTCGAGCGCGGGACGCCGCTCGCGGAGGTCCTGCGCGCCCAGGCGCAGGACGTCCGGGAGACCGGGCGCCGGGCGCTCATGGAGTCCGGAGGGCGCAAGGAGGTGCTCATGATGGTCCCGCTCAACTTGCAATAGGCGTACCTTGGTTGACCGCCTCCTGTACGGTTCCCTCGGGTTTGGCGACGGAAGCCTAGGCGTTCGGCCGGCAGGACCCAACGGGAACGGCCAGCCTGGTGGCCGGTTGCGTATACGGTCCAGATCCACGAGATCACGGCGCACTGGGGGTACGGGTTAGATGATCGAGTACGTGCCCGCAGCGTTGGCGGCGCTCCTGGGCTCGGCGGGACTCGCCGGGATCGTGCTAGGGCTCGTGCAACTGAGCGCAGACGCCCGGCTTCGCACGCGTATTGAGACCCACTCGAAGCTGGCGCAGTCTTTGCCGTCAGGTTCGGCAGCCGCGCGAGGGCTGATGATGAGTGCGCGCGACGCGGCGATAGATCTAGTGGTTCGAGCATCGGTCCGATTCGTCCCCGGGGCGCGAGTGTTGATCGTCACGCTCTGGGTCACCGCGGGCCTCTATGGGGTCTTGTCTTTCGGGCGTGTGATAAATCGATCATCCCTCGACAACACGTCCTTCGCGGACTGGATCGGCGAGACCTTCGGTGACGAGACGCCGAGGTCCCCCGAGCCTGCCGGGCTGGCGCAGTTGGACTGGTGGGCGATCATCTTCTACGCGCTGGCGTTGGTCGCGGCTACGCTAGCGATCGAGCCAAGTTACAGGCTGTCGAGGGCCAGGAAGAGGTTCAAGAAGAAGTTGTACCGTGATCCTCGCCTTTTGGTTTCCGCCGAATCGCGCAATGTGCGGGTCGCAGTGTTTCCGTTTGAGTTCTTGGACAGGCGAGCGGCTAGGAAGAAGAGGGAGCGCAAGGAAGCAGCGCGATCGGTCAAGACGCGTCCCGACTTGGCAAAGGCGAGCTCAACGGAGACGTCCGAGATCACGTAGCGCGGATTGGAAGGGGCGCGGCTCCGTTGCGCACCGCCTGGATGGGCAGCGCTGGGCGCGTCTGGTTCTTCGAGACGCGCATCCTTTCGTTGTGCGCCACCATGAGTGGCATGGAGCACGCACGCGCAGTGGTGTTGCTCGCGGGGGTGGTCGTGGTGCTGACCGCGGGCTGCGGGGGTTCATCTCCCAGTGACGACGTCGACTGCATCGACGCCGCAAGCACGGGTGACGCGATCGCCGAGGGGGCGAATACGATGCCGATCACGCCAATAGAGACGCAGGCGGTGGAGGCCGAGTCGGGCGTCTACTACGTCGCGATGCGCTTCGAGGTGGACGGCGAGGAGCAGACGGGCGTGTGGTCTACCCCGGACTTGGAGGGTGGATCGATCATCTCCGTCGACGCCCTCGCCAAGGTTGTCACGGACTGGCCGGACGCCGAGGCAGCGTTCGGCATCACCTATCCGAACGACGGAACGGAAGCCGCTGAGTCCTGCCTGTCCTAGTGGCGCTGCCGGACGCCGTTGCGATCCGCCCGGCGTCCGGGTGCTGCATGAAAGTCTGTCAGTGCGAAGACTCCGGAGCGAGCACCCTTAACAGCTACTGCTCAACCCTCGCTACGCTCCATGGATGGCGTTGCGAACGTGGTGGGACGGGTTGCCGAACGAACGCTACTGGATGGAGATCACCGGGCGATCGGACACGGGCGAGAACTTGGTGGCACCGCAGCACGACGGCTCTGGTGGCAACCAGTGGTCATACGAAGCGGTCTCGCTTGTCCGCCCGGGTGACATCGTCCTTCACTATCAGACGAATGAACCGGGCGGGTCGGGCTTGGTCGGTTGGTCCAAGGTCGTCGGCGACGTCTCCACGGGCTCCATCACCTGGCAAGCGCGAGGTTCGCGTGGCCGCGAGCGGGGCGTAGCAACGACGGGTCCAAGCTGGTACGCGCCGCTAGGAGGTCTCGTCCGGTTCCCCGCGCCAGTCCGTATGCGCGAGCTCGGATCACGCGCCGATGACCTCCTTGCCATGCGGCGACGCATGGAGAGTGAGTGGGGGAAGCCCGTCTACTTCCCGTTCTACCAGTACCGACCGGGTGAGCTGCGGCCGCAGCAGGGCTACTTGACGAAGTTCCCGAACGAGCTGATCGACCTCCTCCAACTTGAGCTGCCCGATGCTGGTCCCGGGCAAGGTGGCGGAGCAGAGATCGAAGAGCAGACTCAACCTCGTCGTCGCCGAGTCCCGCCTGGTTCGACAACGCGGATCCAAGATCCGGTCCTGCGTGCGGCGGTTGAGCGCAGGTCAGTCGATGTGGCAGAGGCCTACTACGCCGATCGTGGCGCTGTCGGGATCGTTGAACTAGGGAAGCCGTACGACCTCCGGCTCTCACTTGACGATAGGGAGCGCCATGTAGAGGTCAAGGGCAGCACCCTCGAGGTCACAACTGTCGAGTTAACTGCGAACGAGGTCTCGCACGCCGAGACCTTCCAGCCGACTGATCTCGTTGTGGTCGATCGGATCGACTGGACGCGAGGAGCAGATGGCTCCGTGCGAACATCGGGCGGGAGGATGCGGATCTGGAGCGACTGGGCCCCTGAGGGCAGCAATCTCGTGGCACGAACATTCGCCTACCTGCTGCCCGACGCGTAGGGCTAGCAGCCGAACTACGCCGCCACGCACCACAGGGCGTCGAGGCGCTATCAGCACGCCGACTGCGAGCGGCAGCCGTTCCGCTCCGACCGGATCAGTAGCGCCCGGAGGACGTCCTCCCGGCGACCTGGGACCTGCTGCATGAACGCCAGGCCGGTCCGGGCTCGGGCCTCGGCGTCGAGGAGCCGGGCGAGGACGGTCATCGTCTCGGTCTCCTTCAACGCCTCGTAGCGGACCCACTCCAGGATGTCCCCGAGCGCGGGGTCGAGCGGCTCGGGAGGCTCCGGGCGGTCGTCGGTGTGTCGGTGGTGAGCAAGCGTGCCTCCAGGGGTGGTCCGCGGGGACCGAGGAGGGCATCGACAGGAGGCACCTCGTTCCCCGCGGCGGACGCGTCGCCCCTCCCGGAAGGAGACGGAGCGGCGCGCCCGGTCAGGGGGTGGGGGCGGTCAGGTGGGCGACGGCGAACGCGGCGGCCTGGATCGCGTTGAATCCGACCCTGGCCTCGGCGCGGAACCTGACGGTGTTGTTCGCGAACAGGTCCCCGCCGTCCGACCAGTTGATGTCGAGCGTGCCGCGCTCCGCAAGGACACCTGCCTGCCAGTCTGCGAGCACCGCGGATCCGGCCGGGACGACGTCCGAGACGACGACCGGGACGCCGAACAACTGCGGGACGACTCCGACGGCGAAACTCCCGGCGTAGAGCAACCGCCCGTCCTCGTCGCGGAGAAGTTCGATCGATTCCCAATCCGTGGGGTGCACGGCGTAGGCCGTGGGCGTGAACGACGAGGTCTGGAGCCTCGTCAGGGCTTTGCGGAGCGTCGTGAGGGCGTCCACGGCGAACGGGACGTCCTGCACGCCCTCGTCGTGTTCGCCGTCTTCCCCTCCATCGCGACGCTGCGGATCGGCTTCTGACGAGCACGGGACGGCGGACCGGACGGACCGGACGCCCAGGCGGAGGGCGTCGCACGGACGACGTCGCACGGTGGGATGAACGGACGGCTGAGAGACGGCCGCCGCGACGAAAGGACACGAGATGCAGGGGCTGGTCGGCAGGATCGTAGGTGCCACGTCCACGATCGCGCGGCGAGGGCTGCGCCGTGTGACGGGGGGCGACGTCGAGCGTGGCGACGTCCCGGGATGGGTGCTCATCACCCTCATGACCGCGGGCCTCGTGATCGCGCTCTGGGCGGTCGCCGGACCGGCGCTGACAGCGGCGTTCAGTGAGGCGATCAGCAGCGTCAGCGGACCCTGACCGTGTCGCGGTCAGCGCCGGCACCGCGGTTCGGACAAGCATCGCCCGGTGAACGGGGGTCGGCCGTCGTGGATTTCACCCTCGTCTCGATCCTCGTGCTCGTCCTCTTCCTGGGCGTGGTCCAGGTGGCGCTCGCGGTCCACGTGCGCTCGACCCTCGTCGACTGCGCTGCCGAGGGGGCCAGGATCGCGGGACGTGCCGACCGGGGCACCGCCGACGGCGTCGCCCGGACGAGGGAGCTCATCGCGGCGTCGTTGTCGGAACGCTACGCGCAGGACGTGACGGCACGGGCGACCACGCTCGACGGGTTGCCGGTCGTCGAGGTGACCGTCTCGGCGCCGCTTCCCGTGGTCGGGCTGCTCGGTCCGTCCGGAGCGATCACGGTCGAGGGGCACGCGCTGGAGGAGGGCACGTGAGGTGGCCCACGCGGTCGACACCGCGTTCGCCGGCGGTCCAGCGCCGAGATGGCCGGGATCCCGCCGAGCGCGGCAACGCGGTCGTGGAGTTTCTCGGGGTCGCGCTCGTGCTGCTCGTGCCCGTCCTGTATCTCGTGCTCACGCTCGGCCGGGTGCAGGCGGCGACGTTCGCCGTGGAGGGTTCGGCCAGGGAGGCGGCTCGTGCGTTCGTCACCGCGCCGTCGAGCGCGGACGGCGCGTCGCGAGCGGTCACGGCCGTCGGGATCGCCCTCGGCGACCAGGGGTTCTCGGACGTCGACCCCGCGGCCGCCCTCACGGTGACGTGCTCCGCGCAGCCCTGCCTCCAGCCGGGGAGCGAGGTCGCGGCCCGCGTCCGGGTCGAGGTCCCGCTTCCGCTCGTCCCGGCGTTCGTCCGGGACGCCGTGCCGCTCGCCGTCCCGGTCGAGGCCCGCTACGTGGCCGCGGTGGACGAGTACGCCGCGAGGCGACCGTGACGGCCGGCGAGCGCGGGAGGCGACGGGTCGTCGCGCCGTCCGACCGGGAGAGCGGCCAGATCATGCTCCTCACGTCGGCGTTCGTGGCGTTCGCGCTGCTGCTCGTCACGGTCGTCGTGAGTGCGACGCAGGTGCACCTGGAGCGCAAGCGCCTGTTCGACCTCGCCGACGCGCTGGCCCTGACGGCGGCGGACTCGATGACGCACGAGACGTTCTACGTCGGGGACGCGGACCGGCCCGCACAGGATGCGGTCCTCACGCTCTCGGACGCCGAGATCAGGACGGATGTCCAGGAGTACCTGGGCCGTCATCCCGACGCTGTCGCCGGTCTCCACGACGTGCGCGTGGTCGACGCGTCGACCCCCGACGGCCGGACCGCGGAGGTCTCGCTCGTCGCCGTCGCGCGACCCGCGATGATCAGCTGGGTGACTCAGCTCTGGTCAGATGGCATCATCGTGCGTGCGGAGTCACGCGCAAGGGCGTGGTAGCCGTCGACCCGTTCGACGACGAACGATCGGGGAGAGGACAGTGCGCAAGGGAGCGCGAGCGATCGCCCACCTCTTCGTTCACTTCCTTAACTTTGGTTGACGACCCACGTTCTTCTCTGTGCATCCGCGTGGTTCACCGTTATGGTGATCCGGTCCGACAACACCACTCCAACGATGGAGATCAACAACATGAATGCACGAGCAAGGAAGCAGCTCGTCGCCGGGGGTGCCCTCGGTGCGATGCTCATCGGCACGGTCGCTCTGTCGTCCGCCGCGACGGCCGACCCGGGTGACACCACGGACGTCGAGGTCTCCGTCTCGATCGAGTCGACGGTCGAGCCGGGCAACCTCGCGTTCAGCGTGGCCGCCGACTCGACGACGCTGGCCGAGGCCGACTCGACGGTCGAGGGGACCCGCGAGTTCACGGGCACCCTGCCCACCGTCACGGTGACCGACACCCGCACGGCCGAGGAGGTCCCCGACGGTGCCGCCTGGGCCGTCCTGGGCCAGGCCACCGACTTCACGGGTACCGAGGGCCAGCCGGCCATCGGTGCCGAAAACCTCGGCTGGGCGCCGATGCTCGAGGACGGCGGCGAGACCGGCCTGGTCGAGGCCGGCGAGCCGGTCGACCCGGCGCTCGAGGGCGACGAGGACGAGTTCAACAACGTGGGGCTCGAGAACCAGGAGCTCCTCGTCTCGACCTTCGACTCCGCCGAGGTCAACCCCGAGGGCTCGTGGAGCGCGAACGCGGACCTCACGCTGCGCACCGCCGAGGACGTCGCGGGCGGCGACTACACGTCGACCATCACGCTCTCCCTCTTCGAGTGAGCGTCGGCTGACCACCGACCGCCCGGTCGTTGACCGGGCACGCACCGCCTGAGCGACGGCGGGTCGGGTCTCCTGTCGGCCACGTGCCGAGCGGAGCACCCGGCCCGCCGTTCGCATGATCCCAGCACCGAGAAGGCACTTCCCCGTGAGCCCTGCACGAACCGTCCCCGCACGACCCGTCCCCGAGCGAGACCGCGTCGCCTCGCGCCGCGTCGCCGTCGGCCGTCGCGTCGCGGCGGCCCTCGCCGCGATCGCCGTGGCCATCCTGCCGACCGCGCCGGCGATCGCCGGCCCGTCGAGCGACGTCGGTGCGGCCGTGTCGCACGACGTCGACGACACCATCACGTGGAGCGTCGCGCCCGCTGACGCGGACGGGCTCGACGGGCGCCGCTGGGTCGAGCAGACCGTGGACCCGGGCGAGACCGTCGAGGAGCACCTCGCCGTGACGAACTTCGGCGACGTCCCGGCGACGTTCGCCCTGATCGCCGCCGACGGGTACCTGACCGACAGGGGTCGCTTCAACATGCTCCCCGCGGACCAGGAGTCCGTCGACGCCGGTACCTGGATCACGGTCCAGGACGACGTCGAGGTCGGCCCCGGCGAGACGGTCGTCGTGCCGTACACGGTGTCCGTCCCCGCGAACGCGACACCCGGCGACCACCCCGCCGGCATCGCCGCCTCGGTGAGCAGCACCGGAACCGACGAGGGCGGCAACAGCGTCGGCGTCACGAGCCGCGTCGGGTTCCGCGTCCTGACGCGCGTGACGGGCGAGGTCCAGCCCGTGCTCACGGTGCCCGACGTCAGCGCCTCGTACACGCCGTCCTGGAACCCGTTCGCGCCGGGCGAGGTGCGCGTCTCCTACGACGTCGTGAACGACGGCAACATCCGCCTCGGCGCCGACAGCACCGTCGAGACGTCCGCGCTCTTCGGGCTCGCGTCGCAGGACGCCACTGCGGAGCCGATGACCGAGCTCCTCCCGGGCGGATCGATGAGCCGGACGGTCGAGGTCGACCAGTTCTGGCCGCTCGGTCCGGTGACCACCACGGTCACCGTCACGCCCGTCCCCGTGGCGGAGGACGAGATCGACGCCGCCCAGCTCGAGCCGGTCACGACGACGGTGACCACGTGGGCCGTCCCGCTCCCACAGCTCTTGCTCCTGGCCATCCTCCTGGTCCTCTTCCTCGGTATCCGCGACGAGCGCCGTCGCCGGCGCAAGCGCCTGGAGGACATGCTCGCGAAAGCGCGCGACGAGGGGCGCCGCGCCGCTGCCGAGCGGGAACAGGCAGACGGGGGCGCCGCGACGACGACCGGTGCGGCGTCCGGCGAGAACGCCGGGAGCACGGGCGCCACCGCGAAGGGCGAGCCGACGGCCTGAGGCGCGCGTCGCCGTCGGGCACCCCGAGCACGCCCGACGGCGACCCGCGCCCGTGAGGTCGCGTAACCTTGAACCTCGTGGCCACCATCGACTTTCCCGCCGAGATCAAGGCGCTGCGCAGCACGCTCGAGTCCATCGAGAGCGTGAGCGACCCGGAGATGCTGCGCGCGAAGATCGCCGACCTCTCCGAGAAGGCGTCGGCGCCGGACCTGTGGGACGACCCGGACGCGGCGCAGAAGGTGACCTCCGCGCTGTCGTCCGCGCAGTCGGAGCTGGACCGGGTGAAGAAGCTCGGGCAGCGCATCGATGACGTCGAGACGCTGGTCGAGATGGGCCAGGAGATCGGTGACGACCCGGATCTCGCCGCCGCGCTGGCGGAGGCCGAGGGCGAGATCGCCGCGATCCGCAAGGACCTCGACCTGCTCGAGGTGCGCACGCTCCTGGCCGGCGAGTACGACGCCCGCGAGGCCGTCGTGACGATCCGCTCGGGTGCCGGCGGCGTGGACGCCGCGGACTTTGCCGAGATGCTGATGCGCATGTACCTGCGCTGGGCCGAGCGCCACGGCTACCCCACGACGGTGCTCGACACCTCCTACGCGGAGGAGGCGGGCCTGAAGTCGGCGACGTTCGAGGTGAAGGCGCCCTACGCGTTCGGGCACCTGTCGGTCGAGGCGGGCACGCACCGCCTCGTGCGCATCTCGCCGTTCGACAACCAGGGGCGCCGCCAGACGTCGTTCGCGGCCGTCGAGGTCATCCCGCTCATCGAGCAGACCGACTCGATCGAGATCCCGGAGTCGGAGATCAAGGTCGACGTGTTCCGCTCGTCCGGCCCGGGCGGGCAGTCGGTCAACACGACCGACTCGGCGGTGCGCATGACGCACATCCCGACGGGCATCGTCGTGTCGATGCAGAACGAGAAGTCGCAGATCCAGAACCGCGCTGCCGCGCTGCGTGTGCTCCAGTCCCGCCTGCTGCTCGTGCGCCAGGAGGAGGAGAGCGCGAAGAAGAAGGAGCTCGCGGGCGACATCAAGGCGAGCTGGGGCGACCAGATGCGCTCGTACGTGCTGCACCCGTACCAGATGGTCAAGGACCTGCGCACCGAGCACGAGGTGGGCAACACCTCCGGAGTGTTCGACGGCGACATCGACGGTTTCATCGAGGCCGGGGTCCGCTGGCGTCGCGGGGCGCAGATCGACGCCTGACCCCCCGCGCACCCGCGAAGTCGGGTGACTCGGGCAACGATCTGATGCGTGCGACCGCGGCGTGTCCGCCGCTGAGGCCCGTGCGGCCGTGCCTACTCTCGAACGTCCGGCGAACCTGGTTCGCTCCCTGACCCGAGAGTTGTGCGTGCCGTGATCCGCTTCGAGAACGTCTCCAAGGTCTACGCGCGCGGCGCGAGACCTGCGGTCGACGACGTGTCCCTGGAGGTCCGGCGCGGCGAGTTCGTGTTCCTCGTCGGGGCGTCGGGCTCCGGGAAGTCGACGTGCCTGCACCTCATCCTGCGCGAGGAGCGCCCGACGAAGGGCAAGGTCTTCGTCGCGGGCCGCGACCTCGGCCGGATGTCGAGCTGGAAGGTGCCGCACCTGCGGCGCCAGATCGGCGTCGTGTTCCAGGACTTCCGGCTCCTGCCGAACAAGACGGTCTTCGAGAACGTCGCGTTCGCGCTCCAGGTCATCGGCACGCCACGGCACACCATCGCGATCACGGTCCCCGAGACGCTCGAGATGGTCGGTCTCAAGGGCAAGGAGAAGCGTCGTCCGCACGAGCTGTCCGGCGGTGAGCAGCAGCGCGTCGCCATCGCCCGCGCGATGGTCAACCGGCCGCCCATCCTGCTCGCCGACGAGCCGACCGGGAACCTCGACCCCACGACGTCGCTCGGGATCATGCGCCTGCTCGACCGCATCAACCGCACGGGCACGACCGTCGTCATGGCGACGCACGACGAGGAGATCGTCAACCAGATGCGCAAGCGCGTGCTCGAGCTCGACACGGGGTCCCTCGTCCGCGACCAGGCGCACGGCGCGTACGGTGCGCGCGGCCAGGTGATCCCCGACCCGACGGTCCCGCCCGCGCAGGACGCGCCCGAGGGCGTGCCGGAGCCTCCGCTCGACGACACGGACGCGAGTGCCGGGCCGGCCGGCGCCCGGCCGGGCGCGGCACCGGCCTCCGCCCCGACGAGCGTCGTCGTCCGCCGCGAGAGCGCGCTCAAGGCCCGGCGGCACGCCGAGGCCGCGGCGGGGGAGTGAGCGGCGTGCGCCTCCAGTTCATCCTCACCGAGATCGGCCAGGGCCTGCGCCGCAATCTGTCGATGACGGTCTCCGTGGTGCTCGTGACGTTCGTGTCGCTGACGTTCGTCGGGGCGTCCATGCTCCTGCAGACGCAGATCGACAAGCTCAAGGACGACTGGTACGACAAGGTCGAGGTCTCGGTCTTCCTCTGTCCCGTCGGCTCCCCGGAGCCGACGTGCGCCGGCGGCGAGGCCAGCCCCGAGCAGATCGCCGCCCTCGAGGACGTGTTCGAGTCCGAGCTCGGCGACGAGATCCAGACCGTGTACTTCGAGTCCAAGGACGACGCGTTCGAGGCGTTCGCCGAGCGCTACCCCGACGGCTATCTCGGCACGGAGCTCACGGTCGAGGACATGCAGGCGTCGTTCCGGCTCAAGCTCACGAACCCGGAGAACTACGAGGTCGTCAACGACGTCGTCACGGGTCGGCCGGGCGTCGAGGTGGTCGAGGACCAGCGCCGCATCTTCGACTCGCTGTTCCTCGCGCTCAACCGCGCGTCCCTGCTGTCCGCCGGTCTCGCGGCTGTCATGCTGCTCGCGGCGGTGCTGCTCATCACGACGACGATCCGGCTCTCCGCGCTCAGCCGGCGGCGGGAGACAGGGATCATGCGCCTCGTCGGCGCGTCCAACCTCTTCATCCAGCTCCCGTTCCTGCTCGAGGGGGCGATAGCCGCCGTCTTCGGTGCGCTGCTCGCCGTCGGCGGGCTGTGGGTCGGGGTGAAGTACCTCGTGACCGACTGGCTCTCGCAGTCCGTCACGTGGGTGGCCTACGTCGACGAGTCGGACGTCCTGGCGATCGCGCCGGTCCTCGTCGGCATCGCGTTCCTGCTGGCGGCCATCTCCTCGGTCGTCACGCTCAACCGGCACACGAGGGTATGAGATGACCCCCACGAACAGTCCCGCACACCGCGGTGCGGCCCGGTCGCCGCGGCGCCTGCTCGCCGCCGTCCTCGCCGCGGTCGTCCTCGTCACCGGCGTCGTCACGGGAGCGAGCGCGGACGACATCGACGACCGGAGGGCAGCGGCCGAGCGACGGCAGCAGGAGATCCTCGGCAACCGCGAGCAGCTCGCGGCCGAGCTCGAGGGCACCGACGCGGCGCTGCAGCAGGCCGTGCTCGACCTCCAGGAGATCGAGGCACGCCTGCCCGTCGCCCAGGCCGAGCTCGAGGCGGCCGAGGCCGAGGTCGAGCGCACGCAGCGCGAGGCGGAGCTCCTCGCGCAGCGCCTCGAGGACGCGCTCGCCCAGGAGGCGTCGATCGCCCAGGAGATCGAGCAGAGCGCGACCCAGGTGGCCGACGCGCGGTCGAGCATCGCCGAGATGGCGCGCAGCGCCTACCGGGGCCAGGGCGACGTGTCGAGCCTCGGCATCGTCACCGGGGCCGAGAGCACCGAAGAGTTCATCGAGGAGTACGCCGCGTCGTCGACCGCGGCGCGCAGCCAGTCCCGGACGCTCCAGGAGCTCCAGGAGGCCGAGGCGGTCGGGCGCAACCGCGAGGCCCGGCTCGAGGCGGTCCGCGAGACGATCACCGACCTCAAGGCCCAGGCGGACCAGAACGTGGTCGAGGCGCAGGCCGCGCGCAAGGCCGCTGCCGACCGCAAGGCCGAGGTCGAGCAGCTCATCGTCGAGCAGCAGGCCAAGAAGGCGACGATCGAGGACCGCAAGGCCGCGGCGCTCAAGCAGATCGAGCAGAACGAGAAGGACCAGGCGTCGCTGCAGAGCGAGCTCAAGGGCATCATCGCCGAGCAGGCCGAACGCGACCGCAAGATCGCCGAGGAGGCCGAGCGTCGTCGTCAGGAGGAGGAGCGCCGCCGGCAGGAGCAGCAGAACCAGCAGAACCAGCAGAACCAGGGCGGCGGCGGTGGCGGTGGTGGGGGAGGCGGCAGCGTCGCGCCCGCCCCGCCCGCCCCGCCCCCTCCGACGTCGAGCGGGCTCTCCTACCCGACGACCGTGCCGCACATCACGTCGAGCTATGGCATGCGCCTGCACCCGACCCTCGGCATCTGGCGCCTGCACGCCGGGACCGACTTCCGTGCCTACTGCGGGACGCCCATCATCGCGTCGGCGTCCGGCACGGTGCTATTCGCGCGCCGCTACGGCGGCCTGGGCAACCAGGTCCTCGTCAACCACGGCATCATGGGCGGGCAGAGCGTGATGTCGAGCTACAACCACCTGTCGCGGTTCGCGGTCTCGCCGGGCCAGTGGGTCGACAAGGGCTCGATCGTCGGGTATTCGGGCAACACGGGCACCTCGAGCGCGTGCCACCTCCACTTCGAGGTCTACGTCGACGGGAACACCGTCGACCCGATGAGCCGGTTGTAGCCGCACCTGCGGGATAATCGGTACCGGGCGGCGTCGGGCACCCGTACCCTGACGAGCCGAACAGCATCAGACCCACGAGGACGGTAGGACGACATGGCGAAGGACAACGGCCGCAAGGTCGTCGCCAGCAACCGCAAGGCACGCCACGACTACGTGATCGAGGACGTGCTCGAGGCGGGGATCGTCCTGTCCGGCACCGAGGTCAAGGCGCTGCGCATGGGGCGTGCGTCGCTGGTCGACGGGTACATCGACGTCGACCGCGGCGAGGCGTGGCTCGAGAACGTCCACATCCCCGAGTACACCGAGGGCACGTGGAACAACCACGCGCCGCGGCGCAAGCGCAAGCTCCTGCTCCACAAGGAGGAGATCCTGCGGCTCGAGGCGAAGACCCGCGAGAAGGGCCACACCGTGGTCCCGCTCCAGCTCTACTTCCTCGACGGCCGCGCGAAGGTCGAGATCGCGCTCGCGCGCGGCAAGAAGGAGTACGACAAGCGCCAGGCGCTGCGCGAGAAGCAGGACAACCGCGAGGCGCTGCGTGCGATGCGTCAGCGCGAGATCCGCTGACGTCGGGTCGACGTCCCCG
Organism: Cellulosimicrobium sp. BMG9.23; assembly: GCF_059159985.1. Taxonomy (NCBI): domain Bacteria; kingdom Bacillati; phylum Actinomycetota; class Actinomycetes; order Micrococcales; family Promicromonosporaceae; genus Cellulosimicrobium; species Cellulosimicrobium sp. BMG9.23. The sequence continues at coordinate 162,237 of NZ_JBZGBZ010000007.1, read as the reverse complement.
TCCTGGGGCTGGTGGGAGCGCCCGCGGCGTCGTACGGTCGAGACCGGCCGCCGGCAGCGGCGGCGCCCGACGCCGACAGGAGGACCCATGGTCAAGCTGCGCCAGTACATCCCGCGCCTCGCCGCAGGTGCGTTCATCCTCAACTCCGGCCTGAGCAAGCGCGACGCCGACGACGAGGCGGCGCAGGGCTATCACGGCATGGCCGCAGGGGTGTACCCGTTCCTCGACGAGATCGAGCCGCAGCAGTTCACGAAGTCCCTCTCGACGGCCGAGATCGCGCTCGGCGCGGCGCTCGTCACGCCGTTCGTGCCGACGGCGCTCGTCGCACCCGCGCTCGCCGCCTTCTCCGCTGGCCTCGTGGGTCTGTACCTCAAGACGCCCGGCATGACGCGCGAGGACGGGATCCGTCCGAGCGACCAGGGGATCGGTCTGGCGAAGGACGTGTTCCTGCTCGGCATCGCCGGCGGCCTGCTCGCGGACGTCCTGAGCCGTAAGAGGTAGGGCACCGGGCGGGGCCCTCGAACGCACGCCCGAGGGTGCGGCGGACCGGAGGGAAATACGTGGTGGGCTGTCGGTGTTGATCCCGTAGGCTGTACCTTGCTGCACCGCCCGACGGGTTCGTCCCGGGGAGGGGCAGTGGTTGACAACTGCACAGGGGGTGATCGGTTTCGACGGTGGTCGTGCTTCGAGGAGAAGCGGGCCGAGGATGCAGGCTTATCTCGTAAACGATGTCTGCAAACTACAGGTGCCGATAACAAGCGCACCGACTTCGCACTCGCCGCCTGAGCGAGTCCTGAAGTCCGTCAGCCCGAGCTAGCTCTCGACTCGGATCCTGGCGTCATCTAGAGAGCCACTGCTCGCAGTCCTCGTCACCGGGGCTGCGGGGACTTCTATGGTGACTGAGCCCGTCCGCACCTTGTCTGCGTGAGTGCGGGGGCCGAGAAAATCTGCAGCAGACTGCGCCCGGAGAAGTCCTCGATCGGCGTCACCGGACCGGGGTTCGATTCCCCGCACCTCCACCCCTGCTGAACTGGCAGGATGCACGACACGGCAGGCCACGTATGCACACCGCGTATGCATCCCCAGACAGTGAAGACACACAGAGACGCCACCCGGAGCACATCCGGGTGGCGTCTCGTCGTGTCACACCCGCACGCGACGCTGCCCGCATGGAAAGTGTGCAGACCTGTTCGGACACCACGCGGCGCACACGTTCCGGGGACGACGAAAGGCCCCTCGCTCCCGCCGAAGCGAGAACGAGGGGCCAGTGTCCCGGGATTGGGGGCGCGCACCCGGGAGTCTAGGAAGCGGCGATGGCTGCGATCTCAGGCTGCGTCAGAACGCTCGCGTACAGCCGGATGTCGTCTACCGTGCCGGCGAGGTTCACGAGCGCGATGCCGGAGCCGGTCAGCGCCGTACCGATGCGCACCTTCGTGAAGTCCGGCAGGGACACGAGGCCCGCCACCCGTTCGAGCACGCCGTTGCGGTAGAAGTTCGCCTTGCCCCCGGTGTACGTGAAGCACAGGTGCTGCCACGACCCGGACGTGACACCGGACGGGACGATGGAGTCTTCGGTCTCCGCGACGGTGCCGTACAGCCCGTACCGGAACGAGGTGCCGGAGTGGTAGAGCGCGAGCCAGCCAGGGCCGGTCGTGTCTCCGAACGTGATGACGGCCTGCACGCCACCCGTGACCTGCCGGACCCACGCCATGAACGTGAAGTCCGTCAGGGCGGCGTCCCAGATGGGGCTGGGCACGGCAGAGGCCGGGCCGGTGAGGCCGCTCCCCGTGCGCCCCGTCGTCCACCCTGTCCCGCTCAGGGTGAGGTCGTGGCTGCCCGCGTCGTCGGCTGTCGTTGTGCCCGAGCCCTCGTTGAGCTGGTAGTGCGCCACGGGGACAGGGCCGGTGGGTGCGCCGGACGTGGTGAACGTGACCGACCCAGGCGTGGACTCGTTGCCTGCCGCGTCCCGTGCGTACACCAGAACGGTGTACTGGGTGCCAGCGGTGAGGCCGGTGAGGTTGGCGAACAGGGTGGTGACGTTCTGCTCGGGACCCGCACCCGTGACGCGGTAGCCGGTGACGCCCACAGCGTCCGAGGAGGCCGACCAGGGCACGGTGGCGCCGGTAGCCGTCACGGACGTGGGGGTGCCGACGACGGGCTGTGTCGGGGGCGTCGTGTCGGACGGTGCGGCGATAGTCGAGACGTTGAGATCCGACGACCACGCGCCCTCGTTGCCCGCCGCGTCACGTGCCTGCACAGCGAACGTGTACGCCGTGGACGGCGTGAGACCGGTGACGGTGCGTGTGGTCCCGGAGAACCATGCGGACGGTGTGCCGCCGTTGGTCCGCACCCGGTACGTAGCACCAGGCTCCGGGGCCGTCCACGTCAGCGCCACCGACGTAGATGTGACAGCCGTGTCGTCCAGCCCTGTGGGGGCGGCAGGCGGTGTGGTGTCGGTGGGCGGCGGGTCGACCGTGCCCGTGGTGCCAGTGACGATGCCCATGCCCAGCAGCATCGACGCGACCTTGCCCCAAATGGCCCGGCGCCCGTCGTTGTTGAGGTGCACGTGGTCGTGCAGCAGCGACGGCGGGACCTGGTTCGCGGTCGACGCGGCGTCGTCCGCCGGCGTCGGGGCGACGCCCGCCCACTGCACACCGTGGCGTGCGAAGAACAGGCGCGAGTTGAGCACGCGCGGCCCGGCCTCCTCGACGCAGATCTCCTCCATGTCGATGAGGCGTTCCCAGCGGGTCTCGCCGGGGTCGTCGCCCGTGCGCCACGCCGGGGTGATGACGAGCGCGCGACCGGGGTGTGCGTCGAGGAACGCGCGCAGGTCCGTGCGGAACTGTTCCAGGCTGAACGGCTCCTTCTCGTCGTTCGTGCCAGCCCACCACACCCACGCGCACTCCGGGTCGAGCTGGTCCGGGACGAACACGGAACCGGGCAGGCACGCGACCGCAGTCCCCGAGCTCGCGCGGGTGAATGTCGCGTTGCCGGTCCTGTCGCCCACCTCCACGATGGTCCCGTGCACGCCCGCGAGGGTGCCGACGTGCGTGCCGGACGTGATCCACCAGGGCGAGGGTGCGTCCGCCTCGGTGATCGTGACAGCGCCCGACGTGGGGATGGTGTTGTTCTGCACGGTGAGGGCAAGCGGGCGCCCACCCGATGCGATGGCTGCCCACGTCGCGTAGGCCCCGTAGTCGGCGCGGCTGATGACCTCGACGTCGCCACCGAGGGCTGCCGCAAGATGCTGCGCGCCCGTCAGCCCGGTGCTGTCCTGCTGGTTCGACGCCATCGAGTCACCGACGATGCGGACCGCGTTGAGCAGGCCCGAACCGCCGCCCGTAGCGTCCTGCCCCGGCTCACCGGCAGGCCCCTGTGGGCCTTCGGGGCCGGTAATCTCGCCGAGCGTGACGACGTTGGTCCATGTGGGGTCCCCGACGTAGCGCCACTGGACCGCGGTGCCGTCGTTGCGGATCTCGACCTCGCGGCCATCCTCGCCATCCTCGCCGTCAGGACCAGGCCCACCCGTGGCGCCTGTGGCGCCGGTCGCACCAGCAGCCCCGGCAGCACCAGTAGGCCCAGCCGGACCCTGCGGCCCAGGCAGCAACTCGATCTCCGCGATGGCGGCTTCGAGCGTGGCCTGAGTGACGCCCTCGATCGGGTTGTCCGCGAGGAACGTCTGCACAGCCGTAGCGATCTGCTCGGGCGGCACAGCGGCCACCTGCAGGTCCTGCACGATCTCGACGAGCGCACCGTGCGCCGTCCACCACGCCGCCTCAGGTGCGGCAGTGGGCTCGAACGTGGCCGGGTCCACCTCGACGAGATCGCCGTAGTCCACGACCAGGGCAGACTCAGGCACCGCGAGGAACCGGGTCTGTCCACCACGAGGCGTGCGCTCCGACACCTTCCAGCACCAGTCCGCACCCGTGGCAGCGGCCTGCACCTCGACCGACTCCGACGCCGGCACGGTGAACGAGTCGGGCAGGACAACGTAGTCGTCCTCGCCCGTCTCCACGTGCCGGCGTCGTGTCGGTGCCCAGTCGAGGAACCCGCCAGACGGAACATCGACCCCATCCTCGGTCGGGCGTCTTAGGTCGATGCGAACCGTGGTCATCGGCACTCCTCAGTCGTCGCAGCACGCAGCCGCAGCCGCGCGCGAGTTGTACGGGGTGCCGCAGTCCCGGCATGGGAAAGGACCGTCCTCCACGGTGGAGATCCGGTCCTCGAGGTCGTTCAGTCGTGAGTCGACGCGCCAGTCACGGTCCGCGTCAGGGTCGTACCGTGCCACGGGTCAGACGGCAGGCTTCTCGTCGTCGTCCGCCACGATGACGCCGACGTACGTGTCCGGGTGCAGGTCGTCCTTGCCGGCGGTGAAGTCCGCGTTGCCGAGTGACGTCGCAGCCGAGAAGAACGTCGCGAGCAGGGACACGCCCAGTGCACTCGACAGGCCTGTCATCCAGTCCACGTCCCACGCCGACACGGCGGCGCCCGCCGCGGCCACGAGGGTCGCGATGAACGTCTGCACGAACGTCTTAATGGCGCGCTCAGCGGCGCCCTTCCAGAAAGCCTTGGTCAGCATCAGGCGTCCTCTCGGGAGATGGTCAGCTTGAGGTCAGACAGCGCCTTGTCGACGCCGCTCTTCACGATGTCCGCGATCGCCTGAGGGTCGGCGCCGGCGTTCTCCGCCACCGCCGCCAGTGCCGCACGGGTAGCGGTGAGCTCGGCGAGCACCGGCCCCGTGATGCGGGTCGGGATCTCGTGGACGAACCGATCGTTCTCGCCGCCCTCCTTGTTGTATCGGGCGTTCTCGAGCACCTCGCGCTGCTCGGACTCCGACAGCATGGGGAGCAGGTTCTTCACGCGCTCCGGGATCTCGCGCAGGTAGCGGAACGTCGTACCGTCCGGCTTGATCTCCCGCGCAGCGTCGAGAACTTCCTTCTTCTCCGGCTTCGTCAGCAGGCCGTACTCGTTGAGCACCGCCCGCAGATCATCCTTGGTAGCCATGTCGAACCAGTCCTCCGGGGTCGGGGCGACGGGGATGCCGCCGGAAAAGTCGGGCACGGTGACGGACCCGCCGCCACCGCTCGAGGTCGAGCGGGAGATGTTCCACGGGCGGGCGTCACGGTCGAGACCGGACACAGAGCGGACGGACACGTGGACGTGGTGCCTGTGCGCGTTCGGCCCGGTGTACGTGCGCCACTGCCCGGTGTCGCGGGTCCAGATGCGGCCCTCGTAGATCACGTAGCGGGTACGCGGGTCGGCGATGATCTGGTTCACCAGGGGCATCGCCTCGCCGGTAGCCGTGAGACCGGCGACAAGGTCCTCGTCGATGTCGATGGCGCGGACGATGCCGTCCGGGGGTGCCGGGTTGTGGTCGGACGGGCGTGCCGCGTGCGACGTGTCCCCGATCCACCCGTCCGACGTCTTGTCCCGGTGCGGCCACAGCATGCTGATCTCGAACCGGAGCCGCCCTAGCGCGGGCGAGAGGAAGTAGGACATCACATCTCCTTCCGGTGTCGGCGCTGGGCGCGTTCGAGCTGGATGGTTCGCTGGATGCCCAGCGCGGCCAGGCCCACATACACGACGAGCACCACGTAGGGGCGGGCCGCGTAGTCCCCCAGCGTGTACGCGGCGACGATGATCCCGAGAGCGATGGCTAGGGCGAGACCGACGCCCCACACGTTTCGGCCCTCCGGCGACTTCCACCAACGCGCGCGGATCGAGTACCACGTCACGAACATGGCCCATGCGAGGAACGCGACCCACGCCGCGACCTCGATCGCAGTTCTCATGACGAAGACCCTCCGCTGTAGGCATCGCGGATACGTTCCGCGAAGTGGTTCTCGATGCGCGCCTCACGAAGTTTCGCGGCGACCTTGCGCACCTCTGGCCCGCGCATCACCGTCGCGTGAAGCTCGTCCACAGACCGGGCCAACGCCTTGTCTGCCTGGACCTGCGCTTGGGCCTGCTCGTTCTTCCGACGCCAAATGCTCACGAGGTGTCCTCCGACGCGCTCGGGGCTGCGGGTCGGTCAGCCGGTACTGGTAGGGCCTGTACGATTCGTAGCGTGGTGCGTGAGTTCTCGAGGAGTTCGGCGTTCTGCTCGTCCTTCTCCTGGATGGTGGTCATGGCTGTGGTCCAGGCTGCGTGCCACGTGTCGGCACGCTTCTCGGCTGCGTCCACCTCGCGGCGGGTGGCGAGTCCGCGCCCGGTGAGGAGCATGATCACGAGGACCGCGACCACACCCCATCCGGACAGGTCGCTCATCCACACCGGGATCCCGTCGATCATGTGCGCCCCCTCAGCCGTCCCGCGATCACGCGGTCGGGTAGCTCGCGCCGTCGAGCGTGACGATGGCGTTGGACCCGATCGTGGCGGCCGTTGCAGCGACGCGCATCGCACCGTCGTTGCGGACGTTGACGCCCGCCACGGTCGGCCCGGACGCTCCCTGTGCCATCGCCCCGACGGAGTTGATCGGGAACTCACCGTTGGACGTGGGCGACGGTGGCAGGCTGATTGCCCAGATCGCGAAGGTGGAGCCCATGCCAGCCGCACGGGTCATGACGCCCTTGAGGTAGCACCTGTCCCCGATGACGCGGTACTTCGGCACCTGGGACGAGTGAGTCACGCCGACGCCATCCGCAAGCGTGATGTTGGTCCATGGCACGTCCGCGATGAGCGCCGTCCATGTGGTCCCGTTGGTCGTGAACTCCCACCGCAGACCGGCCGGAGCGTCCGCCCTGTACACCAGCAGCGGCTCCGACGACGAGGGCGACACAGCCGAGGCCAGTGACGCACGCGCCGTCACGTTCGCCACCGGGACGAACACGCGGCCCTCGAGCGAGTCCGCCAGCGCCTCCATGTCCGAGTGCGGCGCGAACTCGTCCGTACCCAGCGGGTGATACACCCCGAGGTCGTTGCTTGCCATGTCGTCCCCTCACCTGGTCCAGTCGAGTTGAAGCTGCCCGGAGGCAGGGTCGGCGCCTACACCGTTGACGCCCATGTACGGGCCACCGACGATGCCGATGCCGCCGCCGTTGTTCGCGAGTGCCTGACCCCATGAGGTCGGCAGTGAGTGCCAGCCAGCACCCGCGTTCGGGGGCAGGGTGATGTCGTGCGGCCCGGCGACACGGTTCACGTCACCGCCCGGCTTGCCCGTGTTCGTCGTCAGGTACAGGTGCAGCGGGAGCGCGTTGTTGTAGTCACCTATGCGCAGGCGGGCACCGAGCCGGATGCGTGCCCCCGTGACCGTGCGGCCCCGGATCTGCGTCGGCCGCGACCCGTAGAACCACGCGCCACGGTTCTCCCTGGCGCCGCCGTACGACGACTGGAAGACGTTCGTCCCCTGGTACGCCCACGAGCCGCCCACCTGGTACGACCCCGAGTCCGTCGCCGTCACCGTGTGCGTGCCCGTCTGAGGCTTCGGTGGCGGCGGCGGAGGTGTCGGATCAGGTGGCGGCGGGGGCGTCGGCGGCGTCACCGCAGCACCCGCCATGATGCGCGCCGTCGTCGCCTGCCAATCCAGGAACACGTTCGTACCCAGCGCCGGCTCATCACCCGTATACCGAGCCTGGACCGTCCCGAACGACGTATCGACCGGCACCAGCCCACCAGACGCCGCACCAGACACCGTGCCCCCCAGCGCGCGAGGCCCTACGACAGTCGGCCCCAGGATCGACATGTGGCCGTTGATCATGACGACCCTCACCGGATCCCCAACCGTGGGGATGTACCCGGCAGGCCACGGCACTCCTACCTGGATCGACCCGTTCACGTTCAGCACAGGCATCCCCGTCGAATCAGCCACGATGAGGCCCGGGTAGTCCCGGACGATCGGGATGTCAGCCACGAGACACCTTCCTCGCAACCGCCTCCAACGCATCCGCCGGGACGCGCACCGTCAGGCTCATGCGCTTGCCCGGGGTGGACGCGCCCGTCAGCCTCATGCCCACCACGCGGCCCGTCAACGACTGCTCACCGGCCGCCGTAGAAGCCGCCACCGTCACGACGTCGTTCGGCTGCAACCCCGGGTGCGTCAGGCAGTCCACCTCAAGGTCGACCTCACCTGACGCACGGTGCGTCGCCAACGTCGATGCCGCATCCTGCTGCACCGCCGCGCGCGTAGTGCCGATCGACTGATGGAACATCGGCACCTCGCCGAACGGGCCACCCCACGCCAACGGGCCGTCCGTGATGAACGCACGCCCCACGAGCGGGCTACCATCCTCAGTCTCACCACGGGCAATCACCGCGTTGTACACGCCGTCGTCCGACAGGGACCGGGAAACACCCACCAGCACCCCGGACTCCCCGCCCGCGATCGTCCACACCGGACCAACGCCAGTCGCCGGAACCACCTCGAGCGAACCGTCCGCACCCATCCGGTACGCCGCCCGAACCAGGCCCAGGAGGTCCTTCACGTGGTCCAGGCGCGACTCGTCGTAGATGTACCCCGCCGGCATGTTCCGGTCCGTCACGCCGGGGAACACAACCACCGGGCAGATGTCCCCGAGCAGCCTGCCGACCTCGCCAAGCACCGTGTCCTCGACGACCGTCTCCGCGTCCAGACGTGCGAGCTGGATCGTCGCCGTCTCCTCGTCTGCGTCCACCTGCACCGACCCGCCGCCCGACACGCGCAGCACCGACTCGCCCGAGTTGTACGTACGCCACTGCTCCTGCGGCGAGACCGAACGGATCCGCCACTCACCGAGCGGCACCCGGGTTCCCGACGCGCCAAACACGTACGTCACCTGCAGGCGCGACCCACCCGGCCCGAGCGGGTCCGCGAGAGACCACGGAGCGAGAGTGCCGTCCGGGTCCGCGAACGTGAACGACGCCTGCCCCTGCACGTCACGATCAGCCGACCAATTGAAACTCCATGCCGACACGTCCAAGTTCTCCGCGACCACCACACCGCCACGGAAAGCATGGACCTCGAGCCGGTCGCCCGACGTGGTGCCTGCAACCTCCGCGTCCAGATCATCGGAAACGACGCGCACAAGGCACCTCCACGGTGTTGAGTTGTCAGGGGGCGGTGCGGGCTACGGGACGGTCGGGTCGCGCTGGAAGTCGATGTACGTGTCGCCCGGCCGTGTCGCGATCACGTCCTCGTACGACGCGCCCGACTCCCACTCCTGCCACAGCGCGTGCACCTGGTCATAGGTGAAGTAGGGGACGGTCACCTTCATCGACGTCGGGCGCACCTGGTCCACCATCAGGTGCCAGTCGTTGCGGAACCCGACCAGGCCACCCACCACGGGCACTTCCTCGACGTCCCCCGCGATGACGTGTGCCACCGCATCCAGCGGGATGTCTGCCGGCAGACCACGCAGCACCAGCACGCCGGCCGAGTCGAACAGGCGGCGCATCGCCCGCACCAGCTCACCCTGTGCTGCAGCATCGGCCCGGAAGTGCACCGGCACGCGCGACGGAGCCTGACGCGCACCCACCGAACCCACCGGGTAGCGCGCACCCTCCACCGCCGCGTAGTCAGCCACCTGCCCGCGCGTCATCGACGAGAACGACGACGACAGGATCGACACCGCACCGTTCGCCTTCAAGCAAGCGACCGGAACCGCACCACGCGGGTCCAGCGGGTCCTGAATCCAAGCCGTGTCCGACTCGACTGTGATCGTGTCCTGGGTTGTCGCAGGAACGGCCGGGGTGTCGCCATCGAAGTAGGGAGGCAGGGGGCTTGACTCGCCACCACCACCGCCGGAGCTATAGATCTCCGAGAGGAACGGCCCCATCGCCTCGACGCGGTCGTAGCTTCCACTCGCGATCGAGTGGTCACCACCCACCTTCGCGTCGAAACGATCAACAGCAAGCCGCCCAGCCCAGATCTCACGCATGCGCTGACCGCCCCGCGGGAACCACGGCACGGACGTGTCGTCGGTGCCGTAGCAGTGCAGCACCCTGCGCCCATCCCACACGGACGCCGGCCAGTTCTCCGGCGCGTGTTCAGCAGCGGCGACCTGCAGTGCCTCGTACCACCCAGGATCCCCGAGCGTGACCCCGTACGCTGTCGAGAGGTTAGAGAAGTACGCCCCGGATGAGCGCGTGATGACAGTCCCCACTCCGGGCGGGTCTCCCACGAACAGCGTCGAAACGGCGCTGTTCATGATGAGGCCCTGCACGTCGTCGGAGATCGGCGACTGGGTCGCAAGCCATGACGCGACAATGCCACCCATAGAGCGGCCGAGCACCACGACCGGCCCTAGGTCTGCGTGAGCCTTGGCCCAGTCGTAGTAGGCGAGGTAGGCAGCCTGGTCCGCAGTGTTACCCCACGAATCAACAGCGTCCCCGCCGCCGCCGGCACCCTCAACCCAAGCCCACCCGTTCGCGACCAGCCACGAGCGCATCGCCTCCCATGCGGACGACGTCGTGAACGTGTCCGCACTTCCGCCCGAGCCGTGGCACATCAAGAGGATAGGCACGCCAGCCTGCCCCACGGATCCCACCGGGACCCCCATGTTCACGGCGCCGTGCGTCGCAAGGGTCGAATTCAGCGTGACGTACTCGTCGCCCAATGAGGTCTGCTTCCGGCTGGCAAGCGCCCTCGCCTCCGCCTCCGTGTCGAAGATAGTCAGCAGGAGATCATCCGCGTTGGCCACGAACCCATCCGGGGGCGCAACGATCGAGCCGCCCATGCCAGACGAGAACCGCACCACTGCGCGGGCATTGTCCGCACCCGCCGGGACCTGCCCGACGATGCTCACAAGAGTGGTGTCCGACGCCAACGACCCGCCCGTCAACGCGAACCACGAGAGCCCAGACGTGGACACGACAGACGCCCCGGCGCGGTACTGCAACTGCAGCGCCAGGTTGGTCCCGTCAGTGAAGCGATTGACGTGCCCCGTGAACACCACCCACTGACCCGGCACGACTGCCGCCTGGCCAGCAGGCGTGAAGTTCGCAGAAGTCGTACCCGGTGTCGTCCCGGTGATCTGAAACCGGTAGTCCCCAGAGGCAACATCCATGCCGGAGCCCGGGCCGCCCACACGAGCGACCGACGCGATCCCCGAGCCCATCGACGCCACAGCCGCATCCAGCTCAGCCGACGGGTTCGTGACGTAGTTGACCCTCACGGTCGCTCCGGCAGCCGAGACCGCCTGCGATGTCGACGCACCAGGCGTACCCGTCCACTCAAAGCGCATGTCCGGCAGACTATCCGGCCCCGAGTGCACGACCACCCGGTACATCGCCTCCACGTTCAACGGCGGCACGAAATCCCGGAAGAACGCGCTACCCGTACGGGTCACACGCTGCGCACCACGCACCCCATGCCAGGTGTCGCCGCCATCCCACGACACCTCGACCGAGATCACCGACGACACCACCGGATCCAGACCCGTCACCGTGATACCCACCTGAGGCGCACCATCAGCCGGAAGAACCGCAACCGCAACACCCATCAGTGCGACCTCCCCATCGTGTTCGACGAGCCCGCAGCAGAACGATTGGCCGCGGCGAGCGTTCCAGCGGCTACATTCCGCGAGCCGGCCAAGATGTACTCGCCGAGCTCGCGGATGTCCTCACGCGCCAGTCGCGCCGTGACAGGCCCGACACGCGTAGAACCGGACTGAGACACTCCGCCCGAAGCCATCGGCGAGACGCCCATGCGCTTCATCGTCTCCGCGAGGATCGCCATGGACCGGGCCGACCCGTCCAGCGGGATGTACGCTTCAGGCACATCCCCGCGGTCACCAACCACACGCCACGTGTTCGCCGGCACCATCTGCGCAACCGACGTCATCGGCGTCAGATCACGCAGGCCGCCCTCAGCCATGAACTCGAGCACGCCGCCCGCAGCCTGCGCCTGCACCATCGTCGAACCGACCATGATGTTCCGGTTGTTCGCGCGGGCCTGCATGTTGTTGAGGACCGTATCGAGCTGGCTCGGGGACCAGTTCACCGTCGAGTTCACGACGAACGACCCGTCAGGCAGATGCGTGATCTCGTACGCCAGGTTGCCGACCGTCGTCCGCACCGGCCCAGCGTTCGAAGAGATCGCCGTATCCACCTTGCCCGGCACCGCGCCATACGTGTCGATGAGCTGCCACGCCTGATCCTCCGTGAGGCCCATCTGTGTGAGCTGGTTGAACAGCGCCTGCCGACCGAGCTCATACTTCGCGGCCAGCGACTCCTGCGACTCGCCCGCACGCGCACCAGCCGCAGCCTCAGCATCCAGTGCGGCAACAGCGGCCGTGAGCTGCCCGTTGAGCTCAGCCCCGGCCTGCACCGAACCGTCCTGCGCCACCGTGAACGCGTCCACCAGCTGCGACGCGCCATCAGCCGAGTACCCGACCGAGTCGAGCGACTGAGCCGCCGCCAGCGTCGCGTCATGAAACTCGGCCTGCAGCATCTGCGGGATGCCGAACTCGTTGAGCTTCTGCTGCGCCGGGTCAATGCCGTTCTCGATCAGCTCCGTCCGCATCGTCTCCGCGGCCGTCTCCGTCGTGGCGTCGAAGTCCTCGAGCGACGCGATCGCGCCATCCGCCCACTCACGGAACGCCACAGCCCCCTGGTCGCCGGGCGTGAGCCGGTCGATACCCTCCACGGCCCCCGCGATCGCCTCGAGCAGCGGCGGGAACGACGTCGACACGAAGTCGCCGATGGCCTCGGTCCCGGTCGCCATCCCTTCGACGATGGTGCGCCCCAGATCCAGCGCCCCGTTGGCGACGTCAAGGAGGAACCCCACCACCTCGCCGCGGTTCTCCGAGACGAACGTCGCGAAGTCCCCGAGCGGCTCCGAGAACGCCGCAGCAAGGGCGCCCTTGATGCCATCCGCCGCGACCTCGATGTTCCGCTGCGCCTCTTCCATCTTCGTCGCGTCGTTGTTCGCGAGCGTGTCGAACATCGCCTGCGCGGACCCCGTGACGCCGTTGAGCTGATCGACCGCGTTCGACAGGTCCATGGCGAACAGCGCCTCGCCGAGGTCCTCCGCCTGAGTGCCGAACAGGGCCACGGCGGCAGCGTTTCGCGCCACCGGGTCCTCGATCTCACGCAGACGGTCAAGCACCGCCCCGAGGCCATCGCGGGCAGAATCCCCGCCGGCCGCGATCTGACGCGTCATCTCCTCAGCGTTCAGGCCGAGGAGCTTAAACCCGTCAGCAGAGGCCGTCGACCCATCCGTCGCGCGGATCTGGAACTCCTTCAACGCATCCGCCGCGAGGTCGCTGTTTCGCGCGCCCGCGTCGAGGCCCTGGTTGATCAGCCCGAGCGCTTCCTCGCCAGACAGCCCTAGGCGTTCGAACAAGGCTGGGTACTCGGTGAACGTGTCCAGCAGATCCTCCTGCGCGTTAACACCCTCACGCGCGCCCGTCGCGAGGAGGTCGAACGCCTCATCCGCCGTCTTCACGAGGCCAGTCCGCAGAAGCTGCGTCACAGCGACCGAGACAGGCTTCACGTCCTCCTCGAGCACGTCCGAGATGCCCGACAGCGACTCGATGATCGCCTGCGACTGCCGAGTCGTCGCCGACGGGTCCAGCAGGCCCTGCTGCACGGCCAGGCGCGCCGTGTCCATGTTCGCCTCGATGGACTCGCCGAAGACGTTCGCGTACGCCTCGCCGGCAGCGCGCCCCAGACGAGCCGCCTCAGGCTCACTGATGCCCGTCAGCGCCTGCAACCGGTCCTGGCGCACCTCGACCTGCAGACCGCTGTTGATCGCCGCCACCAGGCCCGCCGCAGCCAGTGCACCGATGCCCACCACGGCCCCGACGATCGGCGTAGAGTCCAGCGCCCCGACGATGCCGTCCATGAGCCCGCCGCCGGCCTCAGCACCCGCCGTAGCGCCCGCATCCCCGGCGTCGTCCGCCAGCCCGTCCAACGCCGACTCGGCCTTGGACGTGTCGGCGTCAACCTCCATAACCGCGCGCGCCGACCGCAGCTTGTCGAGCTGGCGCTCCACCGTCTGGATCTGCCGCTCCGCCTTGCCGACATCCGCGGTCACATCGAGCTCGGTGCTCAGCGCGCCCAGGTACTCAAGCTGCCCCTGCAGCTCGTCGAGCATCTTCTCCGACGTGGAGATATCCGCGTCGACCCGCGCCACCGTGTCAGCCGACACGATGCGCTTGGCCGCAGCCTCGACCTTCTCCATGCCGTCGAGAGCCGGCTTCGTGTTCGCGTCGACCTTCGCCTCGATCGGCGTGGACTCGATGCGCTTGCCGGCGCTCTTGACGTCCTTCTCGGCAGCCTCGACCTGCGCCGTGTTTGCGGTGAAAAGAACCTCGAGCTCGGCGGCAGTGGTCATCGCGTCCGCTCACCTCCTGGTCAGTGCCCGCCTCAGAAGCGAGTCCGGGTGATCGAAGAGTGCGAACAGTGCGGTCCGGATACCGGGCCACGGGCGCTCAAGCACTGCCGGGTCGTACAGGTCCAGGTGGTAGATCGACAGGAAGTCCGCCACCACGAGCCGCCAGTTGCTGACGATCCCCAGCAGCGACCCGTCGATCAGCGGCACACCCGGGACGGCCGCTACTTCTTGGGCGTCGCGGGGGATCTGCCGGTAGTCGGCGTAGATGGGGATACCTTGCTCGTCGTGGTCGATCGGCTCACCGAGGCCGTACTCCGCCCAGTCCGCCGCCGTCCACTCCTCGACCCTTTTGGGCGAGCACCACCGGCCTTGCCCTCAGCCTCGGCAAGGTCACGCTCAGGACCCCAGATGCGCTCAGCCACGAAGTCCGCGTACTCGCGCCCACGCGCCCAGAACAGGGTCGCGTACACGCCGATGCGGGCCAGTGTCTCCGGGTCGACGCGGGCCTCGACCATCTCGCGGTACGTGTCCCCGAGTGCCGGGTGAGAGTCGCTAGGCAGGCCATCCAGGACGGCCCGGATCTCGTCCGGCACCTGGTCCCGCCCAACCTCGGCCCGCACAGCTAGCGCGAGCACCTGCCGCATGTCGGCCACGCTGGGAGGCTTCACCGTGAAGGTGCCGCCCCCCAGCGTCAAGACGAGATCCGGCCGAGCCCACGACCCGAAGTCGACGACGGTCACGGCGTCTCAGGCTCCCAACCCGTGAAGGGGTTCGTGATGACCGCGTAGGGTCCGACACCCGTGAGGGTCCACGCCCAGGTCTCCGGGGCACCGTCTGAGCCCGCGTTGGACCGCGTGTACGCGACCGTCGCGATGCCCTGGCCGGCGTCGCTCGGGTTCGGCTCGCCCGACTCCGGCTTGTGGTACCAGCGCACCTCGATCTGTGCGTCACCACCCTTCGCGGTCGGCAGCGTCCGCTCACGCAGCGCCTCGACCTCGGGCAGGTACTCGCCCGTCGTCGCGGAACGGTTCACCTGCGAGGAGAACGCCAGAGCCCACGACCAGCCCGTCACCGACTGGTTCTGCGCACCCAGGTCGTCGTACGTCTGCGCATCAGTGGTGGTCGGCGTGGGTGTGAAGTTGAAGTTGGAGATCCGTCGGAACGGAGTCCAGACCGGCGTCTCCGACGTGCCCGTGTTGACGTCGAGGCCGTACTCGTAGGACTTGCCGAGCGTTGTGCCGGCGGGAAGGGGAACGGGGGACATCATGCCTCCAGGAAGGGATCGGTCTCGTCAACCTGCGGCGCCGTGACGGCCGCGAGGATGTCCGCCTTGACGGAAGCCCCGCCCAGGTCGATGGAGTGCTCCGCCGCGTAGCCACGGAGCTTGTCGACGGTCCACGTCTCAGACGGGAAGCCATCGGTGTCGCGCGGAGGCCGCATCCCGGCCTCCTGGTATCGCTGCTCGGTGTTCGTCATGTCACGCCTCCGCGTTATCGACAGTCACGATGTAGTTGTCGGTCCGCTCTTCACGGCCGTTGGTGTCGGCACCCGTCGGCGCAATCGAGAGCCGCCGGACACCGTTGATCCCCTCCCAGCGGGAGAGCCCTTGGAGCGCGCCGAACGCGACATCAGCCAGGAGGTCCGCACCGTCGGGCACGTTCCTCGCGCCACGGAACCGGAGCTGCACACGCCGGACCTTCAGGCCTGTCACGAGCTCGTCGTCGCCGTCATACACGCGCACGCCGCACGCCTGCTCCGGTGAGGTGCCGATCCGGCCGTAGAACACGCCCACGTCCGACGCCGTGTAGCCCGTGCCCCACGCCCAGCCAGGCAGGGCGCCGAGCAGCTCGCAGAGCCGCTTGGTCAGTTCGGAGTCAGTCATCCTCACCGCCCTCCTCGAGCCGGGCGATGACTGCCTGGAGGATCTCGATGGAGCGTCGGTGCTGCCCGAGGGGGATGTAGGACTCACCCATCGAGCGCCCCCTTGACGTGTCGCTCCACGATCGCGAGCACCTCGGACCGCTTCGCCTTCTCGGCGCGCTCGAGGAACTTCGCCTCACCCGTGTCGTGCTTGATGTCGAGGTCCTCGTGCTGCCGCAGGATGTACGGGTACCCGATGGGGGACTGGTAGCCGACCTTCACCGTCAGGTCGTTCGCCTCGACGAAGCCGGCCTCTTTCAGGTCACCCGTGTCCTCAGGTGCGCGACGATTCGACTCGGCCAGGACCACCTCGGCGCCCTCAACCAGACCATCCCGCGCCGCCTGCTCAATTGTGGAGAGAATGGGGAGGAAGAACTTCACCCGTCACACACCCCCAGCCGCTCGTACCCTAGGTGGTATGAACACTCAGCCGATCCGCCCTACCGGGACACTCCGAGCCTGGGGCTGGCCGCTACTCACCGCTGGCGTCCTCATGCTGCTCGTCGTGTGGCCGCTGTTCTCGATCGGCGCCGTGACGAGCGTCGGGACGGACGACTCCGGGCTACTGTTCTTCGTCGCCCAGTCCGCACCGTTCCTCGGCGTCGCACTCATCGCCGCAGCAGTCGCACTCCTCGTCATGGCAAGCAAGCGTGCCGCCGCGAACAGGGAAGCCACGCAGGCTGTGCAGATGTCCGCATGGCAGCAGGCGAGCTAGGTCGTCGCCACCGTCACGTAAACCAGTCGGCCGCGCGACGTGTGAGGCTTCACCGACAGGGCCACGCTCGTCCGGCCCATGTGCGTAATCTCCGACTGCTCCGTGACCGCCTGCAACGTGTCGACCATGAGCCCGCCGACCTTGATGCGGGGCGGAAGGTGCACCGTCACCTCAGCGATGGACTCCTCACCAGAGTCAGACCGCACGACGCTCTGGCGCGCATCCACTGAGCCCAGCACCGTGAACGGGTCCCCAAACTCGTCGCCCATCCCGCCGCTGCCCTTGAACGGTCGGATCTCGACCTCGTCACGCCACCACGTCGCCGGGACTCTCATGCCAGCCTCGGCAGCGTGTACTTGTTCACGATCGCCTGATGCAGTGGCGACAGGTCGCCGTACGTCACGGAGTAGTCGCCGAGGCGTTCGTTCCCGTGCGCCAGCGTGGGGTCCTGCATGATGCGCTCTGCGAGCCCCATGACGACGTCAGCCAGGTCGGGCGGGATGTCTGCATACCCGTGGGTGACGTCTGCCCGGACGCCACGAAGCTTGGCGGTGAAGCGCGCCCCGTTGGCATGTCGCAGGTAGCCCGCCGTGGACCACTCGACGTCGACGGACTTCCCATCGTCGACAACATCGACAACAGACACGAGGTTCGTAGTCGGCAGGAACACTACACTCGCCCCGGAGCCGTTGACGGTGAACGTCTCCGCCCGCTCCGGGTACACGTGCCACCCGACGATGCCACGAACAACCGCCGAAGCATGATCGAGGGCCACCTGCTTGTCGGTGGAGCGTGAGTCCAGGCCGTCTTCCCACGCAAGAGGCAGTTCACTCACCTGGACTCACGCTCCATCCGTCACTTCGTGGACGCAGTGGTTCGCGCCTTGTTCGGCGCAGTCTTGCGCTGCTTCTCACCGTCGTCGCGAGTCTCGTCCGCCACGAGGCCAAGGCGCTTCGCGTCCTCAGCCCTGTAGCGGACACCGTTCACGACGACCATCCCGGCCGTGGCACCCATGATCAGACCGCCAGGTCAGCGACGACGACCTCACGCGGGGCGTAGAAGAGCTGACGCCCACGCATCTCGGCCCGGACGTACACCATGTTGAGCTGGGCGTAATCCTTGTGCTGGTTGAACGCCAGCACGTTGAGGGGCTCGAGCTGGAGGAAGTTGACCGAGTCGAACCGGCCGACGAGCGCCGTCCCAGCCGTGATCTTGTTCGAGCGAACCAGCGGCACGCCCCACGGCGTCGGGATCGGCCCCTGCTGCAGCGGGTTTCCGAGCAGGTAGTGCCCGTCGGTGCCCTTGAGCAGCCGCAGGTTCCAGATGTCAGCCGGGTTCATCACGATCGCCTGCGCGTCCGTGTCCCCGTTCGCCGTCTGGAACTTCTCCAGCGCCCGAGCGAGAGTCGTCACGACATCGGTGGAGAACGCCTGGGCGAGGGTGCCCGTGGTGTTCATGATGCCGAGCGGCTCCGTGCCGGCGCCCGTCCCGTTGAAGATCTTCTGCTCGACGACACCCAGCACGTGCCGGCGCACACGCGACTCCATGAACGCCGCGAGGGCGCCGTCGTCGGCGAGCGTCTGGTTCGTGATGTCGAAGCCGTCGGCGTAGGTGAACGCCTTCGACTCCTGGATATCCGTGGTGACGTCCGACAGGGGCTTGAGGGCACCCTCCGCGACGACCGCAGCGTTGTTGTTCTCCGAGATCACCTGCGCGTACTCGGAGTACGCCTGGTTGGTGTTCCCCGTGGTGATGAGGTCGAGGAACGACAGCGGCTCGTCGACCGGGAGGTAGTTCCGGTAGCCGGGCTCGCGCTCGGTGCGGATCTGACCGGTGGTGCTGTCGATCGTGGCCTTGCGTCCGATCCCTAGCTCGTGGACACCGCCGAGGCCCTTGGCCTCGATGCGGACCGGGGAGCCAGAGCCGATGCCGGTCGGGTGCGACTTGCGGAAGGCCTTGAAGCCCTCCGACTCGACGAACGCACGCCCGATGCCGCCCGCCTTCGCGGGAGCCTCGGGGCCATTCTCCCCGTCGGGCACATCGGCGGGCGCGTCGGCCAGCCCGGAGACGAGCGCACTCGCCTTCTGTGACTTCTCGAGCCGCTCGGCGAGCTCAGCGTGCTCGGCGGCCTTCGCTTCGATGTCCGTGGACTCCTCGGGAGTCAGGTCGCGGTCCTCGGCCTTCGCCGTGTCGACCGTCTTCTGCATGGCAGCCTTCAGGGCCGCCATCTGCGCCTTGAGATTCATCGTCTTGCCTCTCTCAGAGGGTGGTGATGGTGGCGACCGCGAGGGCACGTCGCGGAGCGAACGCTGCGGGGTCGGTCGACTTGGCCCCGGTGGGCTCCTCGTCGACATCCGCCGTAGCGTCGGCCTGGCTCGGCTCTTCGGTCGGACCCGCACCGGTCGGTGCGGGAGTTTCGGGGGCGCTCTTCTCGCGCCCGTGCTCGACGTTGTGCTCCGGGCACGTCTTGAAACGCCCGTCGCCGAGTTGCTGGGGATTGTCGCGGTCGCACTTCTTGGCCGCCGCCTTGGGCTCCTCCTCAGGCAGCGCCGCGGTGATCACACCGTCGATCGCGTCCCGGGCGGAGACGAGCGTCTCGTAGTTCTTCTGCGACAGGACCCGGCCAGCCTTCGCGTCAGCAGCGAGCCGCTGAGCCTTGACCGCGAGGAGCTCGGTGTCCTGGTTCACGCCCAGGAGGCATGGACCCACCTCGTGGACCTTGAGCTCGTGCAGGGCGTAGACGTCCTGCCCGTCGACCGTCTCGAACCCGCCCTTGAGGACGTCGTAGGCGAACGAGAACTGGGTGACACGGCGCCCCTTCAGGAGCCGGTACACCTGCGCAGCCTTCGGGTTGTCCGCGAGATCGTCGATCTGCGCCCGCACCCAGAGTCCGCCGTCTCGCTCCTCGGCCGCGAGAACGCGCCCGAGGTGTGCGAACGGGTCAGCCCAGTCGTGGGACCAGATGACAGGCAGGGGGTCGCCCTTCTGCGCCCAGCGGCTCAGGTCGCCAGCGAACGCACCCGGCATAACGACGTCCCCGTAGGAGTCGACGTTCCCGAAGACGGACACGATCGCCTCGAACTGCCCGTCCTCCAGGCCGTCCTGGGGTCCTACAGCCTTCACGGCCGCTCGGAAATCCTTGGTGTGCATCATGCCTCCACGGTCACGTCGATCTCGCAGGTACAGCCCGCACGATCGTCGTCGTCCAGGGTTGAGTCGCCAGGCCACCGAGCCCCGTTGCTGAACGTCTCCCCAACGGGGACTGTCTCGCCGTTCAGGCGTGAGTGGCGCGAAGGGGTCGCAGTGGTGCGCCACGTCTTCACCGCGGTGAGACCAGCCTGCTTAGCCGCCTCAGTCGTGCCGAAACCAGAGACCGCCGTGACCTGAGTCGTGGCGATCTGAGCCGCGCGCGCCATGACGACACCCGCGAACAGGTCATTGATCGACACGACCGGGTCGTCCTTGCCGGCAGCCTCTTCAACCTCGACACGGGTGCGTCCGTTGATGCCCTCCGCAACACCGGAGGCGTTCGCCCTCAGCCACCCGAGCGTCAAGCCCTCGTCCCACAGAGATGGGTCGAAGCCAAGCCGCTCAAGCGCAGACTTGCCCGCCTGAGTGGCAATCAGAGCGTTCAGAGCGACCAGGTCAGCGGCAAGCTCTCGGTTCCACCGCTCCTCGTCCCACGTGACACCGCCAGCACCAGCCAGCGACGCCAGAACCCGGTGCTGACGCTCGAAGAACGCCTCAAGCACCTGGCGAGCCTTCTCCACGACCGACTCGTCCGCCCGCGCCTTGACCTGCCACGTCCGAGCCTTCGGAGCGGAGTCCCGAGGCGAAGCCTGGCCCCCTACGAGAACGTTGAGCGGCACGACGAGATCGTCGCCACCTTCGATCGGGGGCCGGTTCTCCAGTGCGCGCGCCTCGTTTCGAGTGAGCCACGGCGCACCAGTCGCGGACTGCTTGACCTCCGCCTGCTCCTCGAACGAACCGCGCAGCTTCGCCTCGACGTTCGCCTCGACATACAGGCGACGCGATCCGGCAACCTCAGGAACCAACTGGGCGTTGAGAGTGCCCTCCCATGCCGAGATGTACGGCCCGAGCGAGTCGCGGTACAGCATCTGCCGGAACTCGCGCACGTTCGAGTAGTTTCCCTGCTGTGCACCGACAAGCTCCGGGGCGATGTGCCACGCCGCAGCGCACTCGATCGCGGTCAGACGTCGCCCCTCAAGGTCCATCGCGTCCTGCGGGGTGAAGGCGTCCAGGCCATGGAGCTTCATGCCGTCCTCGAGCAGGGGAACGCCGCCCGCCTGGGGGCCGTCGCCCGTGTAGGAGGCTCGGAACCCTGCCGTGAAGCGCTCCTTGGCCTGCGGAGACCAGTCACCCCCTGGCTGAGCCGGCGCCGGGCGCTCGATCCACGCCGGGACCCGCGCGCCGTTGTTCCACACCTGCCGGCGGTACTGAACCGCCTCCGACGACTCGGCGAGAATGTCCGCCAGTGTCTCCAGGGGAGACAGGCCGGCGATCTTGGGCGCGTACCCGTGGTCGAACAGCAGCATCGACAGGTCGAGCGGACGCCAGCCATCGACGTCGCCGTCCTGGCGACGCATGGCGTCACCCACCCAGAACCAGGCCGTCGTAACCCGGCGGAGCGCGTCGACGTCGAACCGCAGCCGCCACGACGGCACCTGAACCAGGTTCAGGCTCCCATCGTCCTGCGGCTCCATGATGGCCGCCCACCGGTCGTACAGCAGCCCATCCGACAGGACAGAGTGCCAGAACCGGTACGGGGACACGCGCGGCTGCGGGGAACGGAGCGTCTCGGCCAGGACATGACCATGCAGACGCTGCCGATCCGTGTCCGACACCCGCTCGTAGGCGTTCATGGGGATGCTCGCGATGTTGCGCGCACAGAAGTCCACAACCTTGCGCACGTTCGGCTGCGTCCGCCAGATCGCCTCGACGCGAGCCTTGTGAAGCTCCGCAAGAGGAACGCCAGGGTCCGCCACCGCGATCCCGTACGATCCCGCCCCCATCCAAGGCTCGTACGGCTCCGGAAGCACACGCTGCGCGGCATCTGAGGTGTCGAACGGGTACGACGGCACGCGGTCGATGCCCAGGAAGCGGCTGATGAAGCCCATACACCCGCCCCCTTCAGATCACGATCAAGTCGTTGTCCTCATAGGCCGACCTGACCGGAGGCTTGTGGTTCAACAGCGCCCACGTGGCACCGGTAACAGCCATCAGCGGGGCCGAGTCCACCGGAGACTTCTTGCGATCCCACACCCACGCATCAGCCAGTGGCTTCGGGAGAGCAGTAGCGGCCGGAACGTCCAGAACCGGCTGAGCTCGGTGCCGCAACTCCCCGGAACGCACCAGGTCGTAGAACTCACCAGTGCCACGCCCTAGGTCTGAACCGGCCCACTCGATGACAGTGATCCCGGACGCCTTCAGGGCGGCCAGGATCGACGAGACAGGAGCGCCGGCAGACTGCAACGCCACACCGACGAGACCAGGAGAGTCCTTGCGCGCCACGTCCGAACCATCAGGGCGAGCCAAGAGCCACGGGATTACCCAGTCAGTGCCGTAGCGCGACGCCACGACTTCGACATGCACGCGGCCGTCTGCGCGGCGCCCCGCCACCGCGATGTGCGCCTGCGAGCGATCCCAGGACACATCCACACAGAAGACGAAGACCCCGCCGGCAGGGATGCCCGACTCCGGGTCGAGGCAGCCCTTCGGGTCGCCCAACTCGAAGTGGTTTTCCCACATGCCGGGGGGGAATGGCCCTTCAAGAGAGCCGTCCGACCACTGGCACAGCACCTCAGTGCGGAACACCCACTCCGGGTCGCCCTTGGCGTCCCCGGCGATCGTCCGCTCGCTGATGCCGTACCCCATTGACGGGTTTGACCACGCCCAACCGTCACGATCCGTCACGTCGCAGCCCGGTGGAGCCGACCACTCGAACAGCCCTAGCGTGTCCGGGTCATCCTCGAAATCCTCCGGCTCGAGCTCTTCGCCGCCATCGTCGTCCGCGAGATCGGTCATGCCTTCGATCTCAGCCTCGGAAGGCAGGAGCGTGCTCGGGTCGTCGGACGCGTTGATGCCGTCCGGATCGCCGAGCGCCGCATGAGCCTGCTTCCGCAGATACCGCAGCACGACACTGGACGCATCCCCTGCGTTCGACAGCGCCCAGATCATCGCCGCCGGCCGGGCCTGCGTCGTCTTCGTGATCGCACCCCACGCGTCCCACGACTGATGCTCGCGCAGCTCGTCCAGCAGGATCAGGTCACCGGAGAGCCCACGGCCAGCGCGACGGTTCGCCGCCTTGACCTTGTACCGCTCACCCGTCTTCAGCCGGATCGTCTTCTTGCCGTTCACCTTCACCGGCTTGTCAGCCAGTGCGGCGAGCTCCGGCGTGTCCTCGATGATGTCGAGCGCGCCGTCCCACACCTCTTCGGCCGTGTCCAGATCCTGCGCCGTCCCCAGCACCAGGCCCGTCCCCAGCACATACAGGAAGAACAAGCTCAGCACCTGCGACAGCGTCGACTTCCCGTTCTGCCGAGCCACCAGCACGATGACCTTGCGGAATCGGAAGATCGGGTCCAAGCGACCGCGCTTCGTGATCGTGTCCGCCGTCAACGCCGGGTCAAGTTCGAGCGCGTGGATCAGCAGCCACTTCTGCCACGGGTACAGGTCGATCCCGCACACCTCGAGAGCAAACTCGACCGCGGCGAACCCCAGAGACGTCTCCGGCGTCAACTCCCGCAGCGGAGGAGTGAAGACTCGCGGCGTCTCCGACCCGTACCGCTTAGGACGCACCACCAGGAACCACCGCCAGACGCTTCAACCGCCCCGCCTTCCCCGACTGGGCCACCGGAGCCACGCCCTGCACAGCAGCACGCGCCGCCGGCGTCGCCAGCAACTCCTTCAGCACGTTCATCAGGTGTGGCGTCAGGTATAGCGCCTTCGTCCGCGCCTCGCCCTCAAGGAACTCCGAGGCGTCGATCTGCTGCGCCAGAGTCCGACCAAGGGCAACCGCCGCCGCGTCAACATCGGCAGTAGGAAGAGCCTCAACCGTCTTCTCGAACGCATCCAGAACACCGGCCACGGGGGATCCTCCTCACGCGCGCGATGGGGTACCCCCCCGGGAGGGGGAAAGAACACCACCCCGGCGGTGGCCGCCCCTCAGGACTCCTGGTGGCGCCGACCCCCTTACCCCTCAGGGGGCTGCTGGGACTTTCGCACCCTTCCGAACGTTGCAAGTAAGGTGCGTGCACTGGACATTGCCCGGCGCATGCTCACCTCCGCGCGAGAGCGGGATGACGTGGTCGAGACTTGCGCTCATTGGGTGTGGCCATGCAAGAGTCGCGTCAACCCTGGTTGAGCAGATGCCGCAGGTCCATCCATCTCGCTCGAAGATGCTGCGAGGTTTGATCGGCTCGTAGTTGACACCGTAGCGTCGCGCTCTCGACCTGTGGTTTCGCGGCTCATCAGGGACCCGGACTCGTGTCGCGCTCGCCCTCTCTCGGCTGCGAGCCATCGCGTCCGAGCGGCACTCAGGGCATCGGACCCAGATGTGTCCCTGCCTCTGGCTCTCGTCTAGAAGGATGCCCGTGATGCGCGTCGGGGCCGGATGCCTTGGCCCAGACCTTGGCTTCGCGGCCCATTGCGCGTTGCAGTCGACGCACGCATGCCAGCGCCGCTTCTTGCGGTCCTGGCATCGCCGGAACTCGTCCGAGCAGGCCGCCGAGCAGGTGAAACTGCGAGGCTCAGTGCGGCGCCCTGTGAACACCGGGGATGCGCACGATGCACAGAGATGGCGGAAGATCCGGCACCGCGCCCCGTAGCCGTCCATCACGGCCTTGATCTGGCTCACACGCATGGGCTCGCGGCACTCGGCGGAACAGTAGACCTGCTTGCGGTCGAGCCGTCCGAAGGCAGCGCCGCACGCCTTGCATTCAGCCTGAACTGGTGGCGGTTGGTAGCCCTCAGCCTTGCGCTGGGCTTTGTAGTGCGCCCTGCATAGGCCGCGGGCCTCGTGCCTACGTTCGCATCCTTCGACCGTGCAGGTGCGCTCAGCCATGCCGGTTCACCTCTTGCCAGGTGGTCGATTAGGTCTACCAGGAGCGGGAGGTGGAGCCGAGTCCGGGCCGGTCTTCTCGCGTCTGGCGCGAGGAGTTGCATCCGAGGTGTGTTGCTCGGTGGTTGCCGGGGTCGTGCTCGAGGTGTGGGTAGTGGGCCACGGCCTTGGTGTGATCGAGGCTGAAGCTGTCGGGGTCGGGCCAGCGCAGTACGTAGTCGATGCGTTGTCCGCAGATCGCACAGGTTGGGATGCGTCTGGCTCGGAGCTTCGCGACGTCGGCTTGGTGCTGCTTGTCGCGGGGCATCGTCACCCTCCACGTTGCCCGCCCGTGCCCTCGGGTGGTGGTCACCGAGGGGCGGGCGTGTGGTCTGTACATGACGAAGGCCCCCGGTGTGAACCGAGGGCCTATCGACAGAACGTGCAATCTTGCCCTAAGGCTAACCGACAAGTTCGCCTTTCGCCATCTGGGCGTCGTCACGGCGCGGTGCGGATCGTGCGGCAAGCGCCTTCGCGTCGCGGAAGTGGAACAGGTCAGGGTCCCGAACGACAGGCTCGAGGCATTGCCTCGGCCGCTTCGCCTTGCTGCCGCCGTCTACTGCCGCCTTCCAGTTGGCCCACCGTTCGACCCATCGCTCAAGCGTCTTGGGCTTTACCTCGAACCCAACTACGTACAGCGCGGAGATGATCTCCGACCGGGTCATGAGCCTGGACTGGAATGCCTCGGCGAGGTGTGACTGGATCTCGAGGAGGCCGGCACTCTCGCCGCATTCGGGGCAGCGCGCGTCGGTGCGTCCTTCGTGCAGTCGGTACTCGCCGTCGCATCCGGGCTGGACGCACGGCCCCATCCAGCGCGGGGGTTCGGGCTGCTCGAGTGTGTGCGTGACCTTGCGCCGCAGTTCGTGCGCGGTGTCGGTGAAGTCGTAGGCGGTCTTGTCGTCGCCGCTATGGGTGAAGTGGCCGAAGCGGAGGGCGACGGAGCGCAGGAGTCCGGGCATCTGGCTGGTGTCGGGCTGCCAGTCGTCGGTCTCTTCGAGGAGCACCTGTCCGTAGAACTCTGCGGCCGAGGCGATCTCGTGCATGAGGTCGGAGATGTGGATGTTGATGGGCGGCCGGCTGCCGGGTGCGGTGCGCGTGCCTCCGCCGTTGGATGCGCCGCCGGGCGTGAGTCGGGCGTGGAGTGCGGGCCATGCGGCGACGATGGCGAGGAGGCTGTCTCGTGCGGCGAGGGCGGTGAGATTGTCCACGGGCCGGTTCTCCCTTGTTGGAAGTCCACCCGGCGCGTCCGCCGGGTGGTGTGCCAAGTCTAGCGAATCGTCCCCATGTGGGTCGCATGCGTCTATGCGGATCGCTCGTGGGCGCGTGCGGGCGTCTGTGCGCCTCTCAGACGTCGGGACCTCCCCAGGTGGCTTGGGCGCCGCCCGTGCCCTCAGATCGGCGCACAGGCCCGTCAGCGTCGATGATGGCGAGCACGTCACGGGCGGCTGTCTCGTATCCGGCCTGCCACCCATCGGGGTCGTCCGGGTGGTTGCCCTTCTCGGCCCAGTCGCGCACGCCGTCGAGCTTGCCCCGCGCCTCTCGTGCCCGTCGTGCGGCGTCGTCGCGCTGCCTGCGGTACTCGGCAGCGCGCCCTGCGAGTCGGTCGGCGAGGTTGTTCGGGTCGATGCCGAGCATGTCGTCGAGGTGGTCCGGCTCGGTGTAAGGCTCGTCGGATGCCTCGCGCTGGATCTGCTCGATGTCGGCTCGGGCGGTGGACTCGAACCGCTGCACCCGTTCGACCAGGGCGCGCAGAACCCTCGGCGTCACGAGGATGCGTTCCGCAGCCGACCCGGGAGGCGCTACGTCCGCGAGTCGTGTGGCTTCGTCCAGCAGGTCCATGCCTCCGGGCTTCTCGTCGCGCAGGTCGGACTCTGAGATGTTTGGCATATCGGTCATGGCGTCTCCCTGATGCCGGGGCACACGTACTCGACCCACTTCCCGGCCCATGTGGACCAGTAGGCGGTGATGTGCGCGTAGTGGGGGTCAGTGGCGTTGCATCGCTTGCTCACGGTGCCACCCCCTCGCGTGCGATCCGAGCGGCGCGGATCAGCCCTTCACGCACGGCCGCGTACTGGCCCGCCTGGTCGTGGCTCTCCGCGGGCCACGCTTCGACCATCGCGATGTCCCGGCCGATGTCCTGTGCGATGCGTTCGCGCACGGCCTTCTCGCGCTCGGCGTCGTGCTCGGCGATCCAACGGTCGAACGCCGCAGCGGGATCGGGGCTGTAGTCATCGAAGATGTACCGCCCGCGCACCTCGTCCGTGCTGGGCGTGTAGTCACCCACGGCCGTCTCCCTTCTCGCGGTACGGGTTGGTCATGTCTGCGTCGTACTGGTGGTTCTGCCACCCGGCGTGCTCGCCCTCGTCCCAGGCGGCTGCCTTCGCATGACGTTCGACCTCGGGCAGCACCGCAGCGAGGTAGTCCCACACGATGCGGACAGCGGCCGTGACCGAGACGCAGGGCACGGTCGCCAGCCCGCCGTCCGCGTGGGTGTGCGTGCCGTCGTGCTCCCACTGCTCAGCGAGTACGAACGCGGCGTCCCGGAACTCGGGCGTGATGCGGGAGCGCGGGTCGTCGGCAAGCACGCGGGCCATGTCGAACGCGGAGGGGACTGGTGCATCGGGCTGGTTCGGGTTGGGTGCGGGGTGGTCGGTCATCGGTCGCTCCTCGTGTCGTAGCCAGGTCCGGGAATCCACCCGTAGAGCCCGCAGTCGGGGCACTTGCGGTTCGCCCACCCGGTGCGGAGGCGACGCCCTGCGACCTCCGCGGCGTCCACGTACCCGGACGGCAGCGGGTGGTCGTGGAGGCTGTTCGGGCAGTCGGTG
Organism: Cellulosimicrobium sp. BMG9.23; assembly: GCF_059159985.1. NCBI lineage: Bacteria > Bacillati > Actinomycetota > Actinomycetes > Micrococcales > Promicromonosporaceae > Cellulosimicrobium > Cellulosimicrobium sp. BMG9.23. The sequence continues at coordinate 134,407 of NZ_JBZGBZ010000007.1, read as the reverse complement.
TCGCGCGGCCCCGGGGTGAGGTCGCCGCCGCAGAGGAACGTGGGGCGGCTCACTGGTCGGCCCCGAGGATCGCGGCCCGCACGGCATCGGCGATGAAGAGGCCACGCCCTCCGATGCGGTCCTCCACGCTGCACCACTCGTCACCCGCGGCCTCGATCACGTCCGCGAGCCAGTCCGGGTCGGCGTCGTTCGTCAGGGCAGCGGACAGGACCTCCCGCGCCGCCTCGCGGTCCTCGAGGGTCGCGAGGTCATCGGGGATTACTCCGGTCGGGAACGGGCGCCATCCGCGGAACCATCCGGCGGCCCTGTCGATCGGGGTGCGGTCGGTGCTCATGCGGTCTCCTCGGGTCGGGTGGTGGGCGGGGTTGATGGTCATGCGACGGCTCCTGACGGCTGCCATGCGCGGTCGAGCAGGCGGGCATGTGCGGCGTCCCAGTGCAGCTGCTTGACGTCCTGCATGCCCTGGCGGTTCTTCGGGACGCCGACGTGCAGCAGGGTCGGGTCGTCCTCGACGTCGCGGTGTAGCAGCAGCACAACGTCAGCGTCCTGTTCCAGCGAGCCCGACTCACGAAGGTCGGACAGCACGGGCCGCGAGTCAGCACGCCCCGCACCCTGCCGGTTCAACTGCGCCAGGACGACGACCGGCACGTTGAGCTCCTTCGCGAGCAGCTTCAGCCCGCGGGAGTACTCGCCGACGATCTCGTGACGTGGCCGGCGGTCACCGGGCGGGTTCTGCATAAGCCCGATGTAGTCCACGACGACGGCCTTGAGCGGGCCGCGACGTGCCACGGTGCGTGCGTGCGACCGGACGTGCGTGACCCTGGCCGCCGAGTAGTCGTCGATCGACAGGGGCAGGCCCGCGATCTCGGGCCGGTGCGCGGAGATCTTGCCCCAGTCGGCGACGTCGAGCTGGTGGTCGAGGAACCGGTTGAGAGCGATCCCCGTCACCTGGGCCAGCACGCGTTGGTGCAACTCGGCCTGCGTCATCTCGAGCGACGAGAACGCGACGTGCCCGTGACGCGCCATGTGCACCGCGAGCTGCAGGCCCATGAGCGTCTTGCCGGATCCGGGGCGGGCACCGATGACGTACATGGCCCCGGGCCGCAGCCCGCCGATGCGCTCGTTGATGTCGCGCCAAGGTGTCGGTGTGTAGTCCGGCTCCGGGGCTTCGAGCATGTCGAGGGTGCCTTCGAGCCGGTCGCCGATGAAGTGGGTCTCAGCGACGGCCCGGTTGGATGCGTCGACCCAGCCGCGCGCCATCTCGACGGCTTCGGCTGCGGGCACGCGCTCTTGCACGGTCTGCCGGATGCGAAGTGCGCACCCTTCAAGCCGTCGGTACGTGGCTTCGTCCATGACGAGGCGCGCGTAGTGGTCGGCGTGCGCGGTGGGCGGTGCGTCGCCGTACACGTCAGCAAGCCACCCGACGTCGATGCCACGCACCGACGACTGGCTGACGTTCGCCCAGACCGTCGGTGGGTCTGCAGGCTCACCGCGTCCGAACAGGTTCGCGATGATGTCCCACACGGCGCCGGCCTTGGGGATCCCGAAGTCTGCTTCGTGGATGTCGACGTCGGCCGTGACGGAGGGCTTGTGCATCGCGATGCCGAGGAGGGCAAGCTCGGGGGAGTGGTCGTCGGTCATCAGCGCTCCCTCCTGCGTGCAGCAAGGTGCGGCACTGTGTCATGAAGGTCTGGACGGCCGCCCTCGGCATCCCGCCTTATGTAGTAGGCGATGGCCGCTTCAGCTCGCTCGCGCCGCAGATAGACGGACATCTGTGCGCTCTCTCCGGTGCGGGTGTCGTAGATCTCCCACATCTCACGGTCGTCGGTCATACGGGGCCTCGATCCCAGAAGGTGGGGCGGGTGACGTTGTCGGTGCCGGTCTTGCGGGTGGGGAGCGGGTCGTCGTCCCAGCGGCCACCGTTGAGCCAGGTTGCAGGCAGCGCGGTGAAGGGTGCCTCGCGGTTGGGGTCGTCCCGGTAGCGCTTGGCTCCGAGGATGATGCGGCCGGGGGTGGCTTCCTTGGCTGCCTTGGCCCATGCCTTCTCGGCTGCCTTCTTGGCTTCGCGCCGGGGGTAGACCTCCCAGAAGGAGTCGAAGCCGGGGTCTGCCGCGCTGGTCCGACGCGGAGCGTTGGACGAAGTCTCTTCTCCTCTCCTATCCCCTCCCCTCCCCTCCTTGGGCGTTTTCCGGGGAGTCTTGGAGAACTCTCCGGAACTCTCCCGAGTTTCGGTGGGGTTCGGTGAGGTTTCGTCAGCGTTCTTGCAGGCCACGCACCTGGGCGCCCAACGAGGGTCGGTCTTCTGGTGGCTCGAGAGGGCCTTGACCTGAAGGAACGTGCGTCCGTTGGACTCCATTCGGATGATCCGACCGGAGTCGATCAACTCATCCAGAAGTGATCCAACATCGACGTTGTCGGCGGGGAAGATCTGCATCTTGAGCCGCACCGGGTCGTCCTCGAGGTGGCCCTGCTCGCAGATGGTGAAGTTCCACGTGCCGATGTAGAAGAGCCGTGCGTCGCGGGACAGGCTGACCATGGTCGAGTCGGTCCAGAACTCCGGCTTGATGTAGCGCATGCGTGCCATCAGCTCGCCCCTTCCCGGAGCATCGCGATCTCGGCGTCGGTGGCGCCCTGGAGGACGAGGAGGGCTTCGTCGATGGCCTGCTTCTCGCGCCCGTCTGCGTGGCCGAGGATGGACTTGGTGCGGGCGATCACGCGTGCGAGTTGCTGGTTGTCCCAGGGGTCGTAGGGGTCCACTGCGCCTCCTCTCGTGCGGGGGATGGTCCGTGGCCGTAGATGGTCTTGTGCCAGAGCCGGCCGGTGGGGGTGGTGTCGTAGGGCTTGCCGCAGCCGCAGACGTTGGGCGTGCTCACTGGTCCTCCCGTGCTGCGGTGAGTGCGTCGCGGGCCGTGTAGTAGGTGTCGCGCGCGTCGGTGTCCCACTGGTTCTCGGGGAAGCCGTGAGGGCGTGCGGTGCTGATCCACCAGACCCAGGCGTCGGCGCGGCGCATGGCGGCCTGCTCGCGGAGGGTTGCGGGGGTCATCGCTGGCGCCGATCGAACAGCCCGGTGTCGAGCGCTTCTGCGAGCGTCATGCGCTCGTTGCCCAGGACGATGAAGTGGTCGTCGAGGAGGTGTTCGAGGTCGGTGTCGTCGATGGCCTTGGTGAGCGCGGCGATGGTGTCGACGAGCTCGGTCATGGCTCGGCGCAGGACGTTTCCGGTGGGCTCGGAGGTGGTCCTGATGAGCGCCTGCACCTCACCGAGGCGGCGGTTGACGTGCCCCTCGAACCGTGCCTGGGTTCGGAGCCATGCCTTGTACTCACGGTCTGCCTGCTTGCCTGCTCCGTCGGGGATTCTCGCTCGACGTTGCGCGCGCAGGTCGGCCTTGAGTTCGCAGATGGCGTTTCGCGCGGCACCGGGTCCGACGCGGTCGAGGTAGGCGTTCCAGGCGCCTTCCTCGCACAGCGTCTCGGCGTCGAGGATGGGGACGTGCGTCGTGGCGGTCATGGCGTCACCTCAGTGAGTACGAAGCGGAGTGTGTGGATGCCGCGCGCGCACCGGTTGGGTTCGCGGCGGTAGGTGGTGGCGGTGATGTGGCGGGAGTCGTCGTCGGGCAGGATCCCGGCGTCGACCATGCCGTCGAGGCAGTGCTTCGAGACGGTGCCTGCGACGTTGGGCGGATCGGCGCGCACGTTCGTGGGGTAGCCGACCCAGACCTCGAGCTCGACGACGTTGTGGCGTCGTGCGCGCTGGGCGATGGCGGCGGACTTGCCGAGCATCCGGACCGCGCGAACCTTCGAGTCCCACTTGTGATGCGACCCGCGCAGGTCGTTCGACGTCCACCACAGGCCCGCGGGGAGGTCGACGTGGATCGTCGTCGGCTCACTCATCGGAACTCCTTCGGATGAACAGGGAAGCGACGAGGAACCCGGCGACGATCGCGTTGATGCACCACCAGCCGGGCACGATCTCGGGGTGCATGGTGCGCGCCCACTGGGTTGCGGCGAGGCACGCGATGAGGAACAGGCCCGACCAGACGGTGAGGTGGCGGATCATGCGGCGGCCTCGTTCGAGAGGTGGGCGAGGAGCTGGGTGCCGATGTGCTCCGTGTACGCCGGGGGGATGGCCTCGGCGATCTCGCGGCGGACGTCGGACCAGTCGATACCCATGGCCTGCTGCCACTCGACAACGGTGCCCTTGCCTCCGCCGTCACCATGGACGGCGAAGTAGGGGCCGTCGAAGTACTCGCCGTGCCGCCACCCGCGCACTCGGCCCCGGTGCGGTGCGGCTTGTGTGCGGGAGCCGCGCCGGCCCAGCGCCCGAGCTCGAAGTACCGGTGTCGGATGACGCCGAGTCCGAACATCTCGCCGCAGAGCGTCATGTCGCGTCGGACGGGTGCGCCCTGGACGTTCTCGATGATGTAGGGCAGGCCGGTCGCGTGAAGTAGGCGCCGGGCCTCGGGGATGAAGTCGACATGCTCGTCGGTCCATCCGTCGCGCTTCCGGTTCCCCTTGGTCAGTGCGGTGTGGCTTTGGCACGGGGGCGACGCGTGGATGGCGTCGAACTCGCGCCAGTGCTCGGAGATGAAGTCGAGCGCGTCTCCCTGGTGGAACTCGAACGGGTAGTTGGGCTGGGGGGCGATGTCGACACCGACGACGTTGAACCCGGCGCGGTGATAGCCCGTAGCTGCCCCGCCGGCGCAGCAGAACAAGTCGACTATCTTCGGCCGGTTCATGCTGCGGCCTGTGCTTGCAGGTGGTGGTTGCGGCACATGCCGTGGGAGCGGGCCTTGTTCGGGCAGTCGGGGGATGCGCAGGCGGCTTTGGTGACTGCGCGGCGCCGGCGCTGGGCTTCGGTTCCTGCGGCGCGGCATGCTTCGCAGGGCTTCTCTCCGCGGCGGAAGTGCAGGGTGTAGCCGGATGGGGTGCCGCATGCGGCACGGCGGTGCTTGGGCTCTGCCTGTCCCGTCTTGCGTGCCTCGCGTGCTGCCGCCCTTGCCTCTCGGATGATGGGCTTGCGCTGATCCTCGGCGAGTCCGCCGATGACTCCCCATTCAGCAAGTCCGGGGTGCAGTCCGTTGACGGCGTAGTCGAGGATGTCGGCGCGGCAGAGTTCGCGGACGGGGCACTCCTTGCAGATGGCGAGCGCTTCGACCTCGCGCCGCAGCTTGGCGTAGCCGCGTTCACCTTCGACCGAGTGGAACAGTTCGGGGTCGGCGTCGCGGCAGGCTGCCCGGAGTCGCCAGTCGTTGGTGTTCTCGCGGTAGCCGGGCGCGGGGCTCTGGCCGAGTCCCATCGCGTATCGCATTCCGGTCATGCTGCTTCTCCGCTTCTCTGTGCCCGGCGCCCGGCGCGCCGGGCGACATCTCGCGCGCGTCGGCAGGTGATGCACACTCGCTTCTTCTCCGCGTAGGTGTACGTGTTGTCCGGGGTGAACTCGTGGCCTCGAATGCAGTGGGTCTTGACGCGATTGATTGAGGCCCGAGTCACCGGAGACCTGCGGGTGTTCTCCCCGGGCGTGACCGGCTCGAGGTGGTCGGGGTTCACGCACGCGCGGTTCCGGCATAGGTGATCGAGCTGCATCCCTTGCGGAATGGGTCCGACGAACAGTTCGTAGGAGACGCGGTGTGTGGCAGCGGTTCGGTTGCGGACTGTGCCGATTCGCCCGTAGCCGTCTGAGGTCAGATAGCCGCCCCAGATCCAGCACTCGCCGACTCGGGCGGTGCGCCTCAAGAGACGCTCTTTAAGCGGGGCGTGAGTCTTGCGGAGGTCGAATCGCTGGGTGGTCATGGCTGCTCGTCCTCCTGTGCGGTCGGGAGCTCCTTGACGCGCGCCTCGATCTGGGCGCGCCGTTCGGGGCCGGATGCGTTCCACATGGAACGCAGCTGGGCATGGTCGTCGCATGCGGCGACCTGCTCGGCGGTGGGCTCGGATGTGAGGGGCTGAACGGTGAACGCCTCGCGCTTACCCTTCGCCGTCGTCAGGCTCGTCACCAGCGGCTTGTCGATGTGCGACATGTGCGAGATTTGAACGCCGCCGATCTGCTGGCCCGCCCACTTCACCTTGGGCTCTCGGAAGAGGGTGAGGCGACGGCCGGCGAACACGGACTCGTCCTTGCCCCATGCGGCCATGAGAACCCTGAGCATCCCCTTGCTGGGCTTCCAGGGGCGTCCGGGGGTCTCGATGGTGTGCACCTGTACGGGCTGCTCTCCGCCGACGATCTTCACCTCGGTGATCGTCACGGTGATCGGCCCGCCGATGAGGTCGTCAGCGTTGAGCTGGTCGCTGCGGGGGGCAGCGGCTTCGGTCAGGTCCATGAGTCGGGCAACTCCTCTTCATCTGCGGCGTACCAGGAAGGCGCGGCGACGGGGTGGATCGTGGGCGCGTACCCCGGCCATTCGCCGGTCGCGACGCATTCGGCGTAGGTGTCGATGGCACGGCGTACTCGTTCGGCGGCGAGCATGCGGAACGTCTCGTCGAGCTCGACGACGGACACGAAGTGTGGAGCGTCGGTCTCGACGAGGACCTGGAAGAACCGGGCGTCGGTGTCGCCGCGTGTGGCCTGCAGCCCGTTGAGGTAGTGGACGGCCTGTTCGGCGTACCCGTAGTCGGCGGCGGTGCGTCCGAACCGTCGGGGGTCGGCGGTGCGCGCGGTCTTGAGGTCGACGGCGACGGGTTCACCACGTAGCCAGTCGATGCGGCCCTTGCACCGGACGCCGGTCTCGGGGTCGTCCCAGAAGAGCGACACCTCGGGTGCGCCGTTCGTGAATAGCGGTCCGGCGATGGGGTGGTCCTCGATCGCCTTGGCCATGTTGTCGACGGCGGTGATCTGGTCGGGTGCGATGGGCACGAGACCATGTGCGCGCTGCTCGGTGGCCCACTGGATGGTCGCGGCCTTCGTGGACACGTTCCCGGACGGCGTGAGGTGTTCGTCGGGGTAGGCGATGACGCCGAGGCCGACGCCGAGGATCTTGGCGTGGGCTGCGTGGCCGAGGTCGAACGCGAGCCGTTCCTTCCGGTGCGTGCGGTACCACTGGTAGTGCGCGGGCGACTTGAGCATGTTCTTGATGCCGGTGGAGGACAGGCCGGGCATCGGGTGGTAGTCCCCGTCTCGGATGCCGAGGTGGATGCCGGGTGCAAGCTCGGTCGTGGCGGTCATGGCCTCTCTCCCATGACGCGGTCGTAGACGGCCATGGCCCAGCGCGCGTCTCCCATGGCGGTGTGCCGCTCGTCGGTCGGGGGTTCGACACCGACCGCGCGGGACAGGTCGTCGGAGTCCCACGGGGGCACGGGAGCATCGGTGCCGTTGTTCGCTGCGGCCTGCCCGGCAAGCCATCCGACGGCGAGGTTCTCGATGTCGATCAGGTGGTGGTGCCAGCCGGTCGGATATCCGTGCGCGGTCAGCAGCAGCGCCAGGCGCTCGGTGTCGAAGTTCGGCACAGCGCCGACAACATGAGCCTTGCCGTGCTCGACATCCCGGGCGAGGAAGCGCGAGATCTGACGGGCCGCGTCCGCATGCGCGACCGCACCTACCGACCCGCTGGGCCACCGCGCCATGTGGTCGCGATGGAACGAGTCCGGAAGCCTGCCGCACTTCGCGACGTCGTGGTCGATGAACAGGTGGAGTTCGATCTCCTGGCCATCCGGGTGGCGGCGGATGCCGGCGAACTCCCAGATGTCGTCGTCGAGCGACAGGCCGGTGGTCTCGGTGTCCATGAAGATGAGGGGTGCGGTCATGACGTTGCTCCTGTCCCGTAGGTGCTGCGGGCGTTGTAGAGGATGCCGAGTGCCCACTTCTTGTCGTCGTCGGTGGGCGCATCCTCGGCGAAGACGTCGCGGGCGCGGCGGTACTGGTTGAGGAGGTCGAGATGGTCGTTGTGGCACCGCTCATCACCTCGGCAGCGGCCGAGGGATGCGTTCTCGCGTTCGATGGCGTGGCGGAGGGTGGCGGCTGCGGGGACCGTGTCGGCGGCTGTCATTCGCCCGGCTCCGGTTCGGTGTGGTCGCGGCCGTACTCGTCGCGGATCCCGATGCGGCACTCAAGGTGCCGCGAGAGGAACGCGCCCGAGTTACGTCGGAAGTAGGCGGCGGCAGCATCGGGATGGCCGGATCCCATCTGGTCGTACTGACGCCAGAGGTCGCCCGATTCGTGCGCTGTGGCGAGGGCGGCTCGGTTGGCGATCTCCTCGCGGATGCGCGGCAGGTCATAGAAGTGCTGGCCCGACTCCTCTTCAGCGATGAGAGGTGGCTGGTGGTCGCGGCACACGAGGTACATGTACGTGCTCATCGCTTCTCCTTGATGGTTATGAGGTACACGCGGTCGTCGCGGCGGATCTTGATGCGCGGCTTGCGTGGGTGGAGGGTGACTTCCTGCTTCTCGCGGTCGAGGTGCAGGTGCAGGGTGTTGAGGACGTCGGTGATCAGCTCGCGGCGGGCGTTCATCGGGTGGCCTCGAATCCGTCGCCGGTCGGCCCGTCTGCGGTCGCGTCGCCGGTCATGTCGCGGATGGTGGCGCGTCGATCGCGCTTCTCGTTCTCCTCGACAGCGGCGACGATCACGACGGCGAGGTGCTGCCGGTGGTCGCGCGAGTAGTGCCCTTGCGTGGGGAAGGCTGCGCCGCATGAGCACTGCCCATAGCCGAGGAGGATGTGCTCGGACAGGACACGCTCGATGAAGTCACGGGCGGGAGCGCGATGGAGCAGGGGGATGCGCTCACGGGCCTGCGTCGCACGAGACACGGACTTGCGGAGTGCAGCGCGTGTCGCGTGGAGTTCGGCCCGAGTGCTGTCGAGCTGGTAGCGGAGTGTGATGAATGCGCCGATGACGGTCAAGATGTCGTCGCGCGCTTCGGGCGGCAAAGCGTCGGCCCATCCGTCCGGGTGCTGCCACTTCTCCGGCGCGAGGTTCCGCATCAGCACGACCACGGCGCGTTCCACTTCGGATCGCTTGGCGACCATCACGACTCCTGGTGTGTGTCGATGCGGCGGATGACCTCGTCGCGGCGGTCTACGGCGTCGGCCCAGATGCCGTGCGCGTCGAACCATTCGGGGGTGTTGAAGTCCTCGACGCGGCGGAGTGCTTCGGATGCTGCGAGGACCTCGTCGTCACGGGCTGCGAGTTCGGCCAGCAGGTCGCCCTCGGCCTTGGTGTCGGCGGTCATGGCTAGACCGCTTCGTAGGTCGCCGCGAAGATGTCGGGCTTGCAGGGGTAGAACTCGCCCTGCACCCCGCGGATGACCCAGTCACCGAGGCTCGCGTTCATGGTTCCTTCGAGCGTCTCGATCTCGAGGAAGTTCACGCCATAGTCCTCGACCGTGCCACCGTGTGACTCGATCCAGCGCGCAACGTCGGCGTGGTGGTCGGTCATCTCTTCGGCTTCGTCGTCGGTCCAGTTCTGGCGCTGGTTGGCCATCTGCATGGCCTCGATGACGACAGGCTTCTTGCGGAACTGCTGAGCGTTCACCATGGGAACTTCCTCCTGTGCTCGATGACGCTGGCGATGTACTCGGCGTCGGTCTCGATGCCGGGGTCGTTGATCGGGTCGGGGATGTCGTCGCCCCATCGCGGTTCGGGTGGTCGCGGGGGTCGTGGCTCGCGGCGTTTGGGCGGGTCGGGGTCGGCGAGTCGGATGGTGTCGAGCGCGTACTGGCGGGCGGCGTCCATTTCGTGCCGGTGCCGGTCCTCCATGCGCTGGTCGTGGAGGGGCTCGTCGGAGCGGTTCACGACGTGGCTCCGCAGTCGACGCAGACTGTCCGGCTACCGAGTCGAGTCCGGTCGCCGATAGTCGTAGCGAACGTGACGGTCTTGGCGGACGGCAGCGAGCACGCGTCACACCAGACGCCGTACTCCTGATCGAAGATCTCGACCGCAACGGTGAGGAAGCGGGCGTCAACCATCGGTCTGCACCGCCGCCCGGTTCTCGCGCACGGCCTCGATGAGCACGGCCTGCTTCTCGTCGCTGTTGTCCTCGACGAACTCGACCGCCGCCCGTGCGATAACCTCAAACGCGCGCGCCCGGGACAGCTCACGTTCGACCTGGTCCGCTGCACCGGGACCAATGCGCCCCATGAGGTTGCGGAACGTGGGGTTGGCGTAGGCGGGTCGGTGTGCCTGCTTCGGCGGGATGACGAGCGCGCCGGGGACGGTGATCGCGTCGGGCAGCACCTCGCCGACAGGGCGGTCGATCTCGGGCATCGGCTCGGGGATGTTCGCGGGGCCCTCGGGGCTGACGGTGGCGAACGGCTCGGGCATTAGGCCCTGGTTCTTGAGTTCGTCCCAGTACGTGGACGGGTGCCACGGTTCGTGCGCGTCAGGGTTCCAGGTCGGCACGGCGGCGCTCATGACGACACCTCGTTCGCGTAGGCCTCGATGCGGCGCATGTCGGCGTCGTGGCGGTGCTTGAGCCAGTGGTCCAGGGCGACGAGGCCGAGGATGATGGCGAGGGCGCTCATCGGTCCGACCCCGTGTCCACGGTGAAGATGTCCCAGACCTGCTCGGGGGATGCGACGAGGGCGTCGAGGAGGTCGTCGTACAGGTCGGCGTCGGCCTTGCCCTCCTCGACCATCTCGGCGATGTGCTGCGTGCTCGGCAGGGGCGGCATGGCGTCGCGGGCGGTGGCGAGCTTCTCCGCGACGAGGCCGTCGTAGACCGGGGTGCGCGTGCCTGTGTGGGCCGGGGCGTCGTTGGTGCCGTGATCGTCGGCGAGGAACGTCTCGACGGAGGCTGCGGAGAACGGGTGGTTGTTGAAAGCCGCGCGCAGGCGGCGGAACGGGTTGAACATGGTGGGCTCACTTCCTTGCGCGGGACCGCTGTGTCCGGCGCATTTCGTCAGGGTTGGTGGCTGTGCGATCGCGGTAGAGGGCGACGCAGTGGGCGTCGTACTTCACGAGGCGGCCGATGCGGTGGTGGGGGAGTGTGTTGGTGTGGCGGCGCACCCAGTCGAGGGACATGTCGATGCGCTGGGCGAACCAGGCGGCGTCGTGGAAGTCCAGGTCGTCGCTCACGTGGCCTCCGGGATGGGTTGGGTGAGGTAGCGCACCTCGGCGGGCCTGGTGCGGTTGCGGCTGCGGTGGTTGCCGTTGTCGCGGTAGGTGCCGGTGCCGACGAGGACTCCGGCACGGACGAGCGCGCAGATGGCGGCGCCGACACGGTGGGGGTCGACGTCGCGGGTGAGGTAGCCGCGGACGTCGGCGATGTGCACGTGTCCGTCGTTGGCTGCTGCGGCTCGTTCGATCGCGTCGTGGATCGCGGCACGGTCGTCACGTGCGGACGGGCGCCAGTCGGTCGCAACGGCGTCGAGTTCGTCAGTCATCGGACGGGCCGTCGAGTGCGGCCCGGCCGTCGCTCGTGAGGATGGCGGAGGAGCGGCGGTAGCGGTCGCTCGGCGAGTGGGTGATGAGGCGCTCGGCTCGGAGCCAGTTCAGGGACCGAGTGTCTGCCTGGCGCCCGAATCCACCGTCCTTTTCGAAGTAGATGGGGGCGTTCGGGGCAATCGGCCAGTACAACTCGACCTTTCCGTCCGCCACATCCTGCAGCGCCTGCCGACGCTTAGCGGTGAGGTTCAACTTGAGTGCCACGGGGCACTTCCTCTCGGGGGGCGACCGACGTCGATGCCGGGCGCGTGAACAGGGGGGTGCTGCTGTACGTGCGCGACACCCCGTGCTTTGGCTAACCGGGGTTCACGGCATGCCGCCCTGGTGCTTGCGGGGTAGCCGTTGCTGATCGCGCATCGTTGAAGGGATGCCTCCCTCTTCGTTCCCCCGGGGCTCTCACGAGTCGATCCCTGTCCTGCCGCCGTCGTGGCGCGAGTCGCGCTCTTGCGGGTAGTGGGTACGGCCGCTGTGCAGTTGAGTCGTGCGGTGTGTTCCATATGGAACGGTGGAGGGCGCGCTAGTCGGCCGTGAGGTCCCCGATGGAGACGCCCAGGTGGTTGGCGATGGCGCGCAGCTCGTGGAGGTACCAGCCGCCTTCGTCGATGCGGCGGTCGAGCGTTCGCTTCGACATGCCGGCTCCGGCGGCGAGTGCCCGGATGCTGATCCTGTGCTGCTTGCGGATCGTGGTGATGCGCCGCGACGCCTCGGCGTCGAGGACCATGTCGGCGTCCTCTTCTGTGAGGTTGGTGCGTTCCATGTGGAGAACTGTGCCACATGTGGCACGACTCACGCAAGAGGTGCGCCAGATCTGTATCAAACGTGCTGGTGGTGGCATCATTACAGGTATGCCTAGTGGAACGCGCCCGCAGCCTGACGAGTTCGACCGTGTCCTCGCCGCACTGGTCCGTAGCCGCATGGCCGGTCAGACACCGGCCATGTCCGCGACCGATCTTGCGGAGCGCACGGGTATACCTCGCACGACCCTGTCCAAGCTGGTGCACGGCAAGGCGCCGATGACGCTGGCGCACATCCGCCGTATCGCGGTCGCGCTCGGCACGTCGCACGACAAGCTGACGGGCCGTGCGCAGCGAATCGTGGACGGCTTGGAGACGATCGACGGTGACACGCCCCCGAGTGCGGAGGAGCATCGCGCGGGCTAGCGTGCACCTGGTACGCAAGTGCCAGGGAGGGCAGAGGGATGCTGCGGGTTGTCGACGAGGACGACGGCGGGATGAAGCCAGAGGACGACGCCTACGCGCAAGGGGTGTTGGACGGTTACCGCGAGCGTGACCACGAGCCCGGAGACGAGAAAAGACGGCGACCGCCCGGTTGGGTGGTCGCCGTCGTGGTGTGTGCTGCCCTGTTTGTCGCGTCGGTGGTGTTCTGGTTGGCGGCGGTGAACCGTGCAGCGATGCAGGAGCCATTGCGGCAGGAGGTGCATCAGCGGCAGGGCGTGGAGCAGAACGTCGGCCAGTCACCCACACCGACGCCGACGACACCGAAGCCGTCTCCCAGCTCGCCACCTGCGACGGTTGAGCCGGCACCTGAGGACGCTACCCCGCCGGTCGTGGTGGACGTGGAGCCGCTGCCTGAGCCGGTGCAGGAGGTGGATGCGCCGGAGCCTGCACCGCAACCGGCGCCCGAGGTGGTGGCCCCTGCACCGGCGCCTGCTGCGCCTGCGCCCGCCCCGAAGCCTGCACCCGTGACGCCTCCTGAGCCCGTGCAGCCTGCCAGCACGCCCGCACCTGAGCCGTCGCAGGACCGGCCGACGGGTCTCGTGCCTGGGTTGCTATGCGCGCTGCTGTGCGTGGGCGACTAGGGTGCGGCATAGAGAAGGCGGACCGCGCCGGTTAGGCACGATCCGCCTTCGGTGGTCGGGCTGACAGGATTTGAACCTGCGACCCCCTGACCCCCAGTCAGGTGCGCTACCAAGCTGCGCCACAGCCCGCCGACGGAGCGAGACACTACACGCGCTACGAGCACCCCGCCAAACGGGCGCGGTCATCCTTCGATCTGGGGGAACGCGGTGGCGCCGGCGTGGTCCAGCGCGTTCACCGCGGATGCGATGAGGGACGGCTCGAGGTGTGAGTAGACGGACTCGGTAACGGCAATCGACTCGTGCCCGAGGTGACGCTGCACCACAACCATCGGCGCCCCGCCCTTGAGCATCCACGACGCGCACGTGTGCCTCATGCCGTGCGGTGTGGGCTTCTTCCCGATGATGGGCGCGACCGTCTTCGCGGCGGGCTGCCACACGCCCTCGTGGAAGCGTGAGCGGGTCCAGGGCTTGCGGGCGGTGTTGGTGAACAGGTAGTCGGTCGAGGCTTTCCCGTCGGCGGCGCGTGCGAGGGCTTCGAGTGCGACGCGCGGCACGGGGATGGTTCGTCGTGACCGGCGCGACTTGGGCGGGCCGAGGACGAGCGCGTTGTTCTCCGTGTACTTCCATGCGCGGGTCACGGTGAGCATCCCGGCGTTGAAGTCGACGTCCCGGACCTGCAGCGCGGCGAGCTCGGAGAATCGGAGCCCGGTGAAGGGGAGGCAGGTCACCATGTCGCGTGCGTCGGGGCGGACGTGCGCGAGGAATGTGGCGAACTCGACGTCGGTGAGCGTGACCATCTCCTCGCGCTCGGTCTTGGGGATGCGCGTCCCGTCGCAGGGGTTGGCGGTGACGAGTCCGCGGCGCATGGCTGCCTTGTAGACGGACGACAGGAAGCCGTGCAGGTTGCTGATCGACTTCCCGGACAACCCTTCGCGTTCGAGGCCGTTGACCCATGCGGCGACACGTGCGGGCGTTACGGAGTCGACGGGCAGCGGGGTGAGTCCGGCGAGTCTGGTGTCGAGGATGCGGCGGTAGCGGTCGCGGGTGCCGTCGGTGACGCCTGTGAGGGAGTCGACGTGTTCGCGCGCCCATGCCCCGAACGTGGGGGTGTTGGCGTCGGCCCCCTCGCGCTCGTCGAGAACCTTGAGCGCTTCGGCCTTCCCGAGCTGGTCGAGGAGTCTGGCGAACTCGCGCGCGCCTTTCTCGGTGGGGAAGGTGCGCGACGTCATGCGGCCGTCGTGGCGGAACATGATCTGCCACGACACGGTGCCGTCGCGTGACTTGCGCGGGCGGGGAGTGATCATGTGGTGCCCAGCAGGTGCGCCTTGATCGCCGTGGCGTGGTGCAGGTTCAGTTGGTCACCAGCCATCCACTGTCTGGTGCTGTCGATCACCCACCCGCAGGCTGAGCACACCGACTCGATCTTTCCGTCGGCCAGGGTCTCCGTGGTCCACGTCACGTGCCGCGCCAACTCCTTCGCGAGGGCGTCCACGTCGATGGACTCGAACGCGGCGCGATCGCGTGCCACGAGCCACCGGTCATACCCGTCGTAAGCCTGCCGCGCGGGGACGGGTTCGGGGTTAGTCGGGTCAGAGATGCCGACGCAGAACATCGAGCGCACCTCGTTGTCGGTCGGCACGTAGTCCTGGCTCACGGTTCCTCCTGGGCGCATAGGTCGTCGCACTCCGGGGTGTTCGCACGCTGGGCCTCGCGGTCGCTGGCGCGCTTCTCTCCGGTGCTGCCGATGCATACGGCGTATGCATCGACTGCGGATACGAGCCCATCGTAGCCCCATGAGACCCCACTATGGGTCACGGCGGCACGGGTGAAAACCGTTGTGCCATATGGGTTCACTCAAACCACCCGTTCGGGGTTCGATTCCCCGCACCTCCACCCCTGCGACGGACGGCCCGCACCTCTCGGTGCGGGCCGTCCGTCGTCTTCCGTGCCGCGGCAGCCGGATGGCCGGCTCACCAGCCGTGGCGCGCCCAGGCGGTCTCCGCGTCGGTGCCCTCGAGCCACTGCACGTGCAGGACGTCGCCCGCGATCGTCAGCGTGTCGTCGTGGCGCCCGACGCGCGGGGCGTCCGGGTCGTCGCAGTACACGTCGTCGCGTGCCGGGTCGTCGAAATGGGCCCGCCACTGCAGCCGCGGCTCGGGGTTCACGTGCCGCGGGAACGCGTGCGGACCGACGGTGTCCCAGTGCGTGCACTCTCGCGTCACCAGGTACCCGACCGCGTGGCCGTCCGAGCCGTCCGGGCCGCTCGGGTCCGCGTCCCAGAGCCGCCCCACCTCGCCGCGGGCACCGTCCGGGTCCGTGGATCCGTCAGTCACGCGTCGCCCCGACGAGCGGCTGGGCGCCGGCCTCCGCGCCCTCGCCGGGCGCTGCTCCGGGTCCGCCGTCGGGTGCGGCCGGGTCACCCGCCGACGGCGGTGTCCCGCCGGCGGTGGCGCGCCGACGACGGCGCAGCACCCACCGGACGACGAGCGCGACGGCCCCGCCCAGCACGAGCCACGGCAGCAGGGCCCCGAGCACCACGACGAGCCCGTTGAGCGTCGCGAGCAGGGCGTTCCAGCCGTTCTCCAGCCCGCCGAGGAAGCCGCCGGGGGAGAGCTGCTCGACGGGTGCGACCTGGACCAGCGTGACGGTCACGGTCGACATCGCGACCTGGTCCGTGAGGGCCGCCCGCTGCGACTGGAGGGACTCGAGCTCTGCCTGGCGCGTCGTGAGCTCCTGCTCGGCGGCGAGCAGGTCCTCGGTGGTGCCGGCCGATCCCATGAGGTCGCGCAGCCGGTCCACGGACGTGGTGAGCGCCTCGACCCGGGCGTCGAGGTCACGCGCGGCGCCGGTGACGTCGACCGCCTCGACCGACAGGTCGTCCACCTCGCCGACCTGCCCGAGCGCGTCGATCGTGGCCGTCGTCCGGTCGGCCGGGACCCGGATCGTCAGCTCGGCGTGTGCGGTCCCCTCCTCGGCGTCGCCCGACTGGTTGCGGGTCTCGACGCGCCCACCGGCGCTCTCCGCGAGGTCCGCGACCTCCTCCGCGCCCGCGACGGGGTCCGCGGTCACGACCGTGACCCACCCGGTCGTGACGACCTCCCGCGCGGACTCGGCCTGGGCGGCCTCGTCGCCGGTCGCGATGCCCGACACCGGGTCGTCGGAGCCCGCCTCGGCGAGCTCGCCCCCGGCGTCGCCCTCCACGGCGCGGTCTTCGGAGGTCAGGGGCGCGGCGCCCGACTCCGCGTCGCCGGCGTCGCCGGAGCACCCCGCGAGGAGAGCCCCGCCGAGGACGAGTGCGACGACGAGGGCGGGGAGCCGGCGGGTGCTGGTGCGCATGCTGCGAGAGTAGGGGGCCAAGCGTGCGAACCGGACACGCTCCCGGACATCGTGACCGTGTTGTGAACTGGTCGTGACCTCGTCGCCACATGCCGCCACTCGACGGCAGGATGGGCGGGTGCTCGTGTGCTGCGGACTCCTGACGCTCGACGTCGTCCAGGTCGTCGACCGCCTGCCAGGCCCCGACGAGAAGGTCGTGGCCCGCTCGCTCGACGCGACCTTCGGTGGGCCCGCCGCCAACGCGGCGGCGACGGCGGTCGCGCTCGGGGTGTCGACCCGTCTGGTGACGGCGGTCGGCAGCGGGCCGCTGGCGGACGCGGTCCGCGCCGACGTCGTCTCTGCCGGCGTCGAGCTCGTCGACGCCGTCCCGGCGGCACGCCGGGGTGCCGTGCAGCCTGCGCTCTCGACCGTCCTCGTCACGGCCGGGTCGGGGGAGCGTGCGGTGGTGAGCACGAACGCCACGACGCTCGGCGACCTCGTGCCGCCGGGGGGAGCGGACGACGTCGACGCCCTGCTCGGCCCGGTGGGACCCGGCGACGTCCTGCTGCTCGACGGTCACCTCGCCCCGCTCGCGCTCGCGGTGGCGCGACGCGCCCGGGACGCGGGGTGCGTCGTCGTGCTCGACGGGGGCTCGTGGAAGCCGCAGGCGCCGGAGATGGTCGCGCTCTGCGACGCCGTCGTGCTGTCGGCGGACTTCCGGGTCCCGGGCGTCCCGCTCGACGACGAGGACGCGTCGGGGCGGGGCTCGGACGCGACCCTGGCGGACCTCGCGCGGCGCGGTCCGCGCTTCGTCGCGCGGACGCGCGGTGCGCGCCCGGTCGAGGTGCTGCACGACGGGCGCCGGTCGCAGGTGGCCGTGCCGTCGCCGCGCCGCGTCGTCGACACGCTGGGGGCGGGGGACGTCGTCCACGGGGCGTTCGCGGCCGCGCTCTGCGCGGGGGAGCCTTTCGCCGCTGCGCTCGTTAGCGCCGTCACCGTCGCGACGCGATCGGTCGAGCACGCGGGAGCGCGCGGCTGGATCTCCGCGCGAGCGGCCGGCTGACCGAGGGTCCGTGCGCCCTCGGGGCGGAGGTGCGACGGACCGGTGGCCCGGGCCGCGTGTCGCCCACGTTGCCGCTCGACAACGGTTCGGTCACGACCGGGCGAGCAGGTTGACACCCACTTAGTAAAGGCGGTCTACTAACAAACATGACAACGGCAGTCACCGGGACCGGTGCCCCGCGGAGGAGGCTGAGCTCAGGGCTCAGACCCACCTCCAAGGTGCTCCCCGAGCACGCTCGGGCCCACAACCGCTCCCTCGTGCTGCAGCACCTCTTCCACGAGGGCCCCACCTCGCGCGCCGACCTCGCCCGGGCGACGTCGCTGACCCGTGTCACGATCTCCGACCTCGTCTCCGTGCTCATCGCGGAGGGCCTGGTCGAGGAGCTCGGCGTGCGCCCGGGCCAGCGGGTCGGCAAGCCCGCGATCCTCGTCGGGATGCGCACGAGCGCCTATCAGATCGTCTCGGTGGACCTCACCGACGACGAGGTCCTGCGCGGCGCCGTGCTCACCCTCACCGGGGACTTCGTGGTGCGCCAGAGCCTCGCCGTCGACGGCCGGACCGGCACGGAGCTCGTCGACCTGCTCACGCGCTTCTGCCGCGGCCTCATCGCCTCGGCCACGCAGCCCGTCATCGGCGTGGGCATCGGCTCCCCGGGGGTGGTCGACGCCGTCGGCCGCGTCGTGGAGGCGCCGAACCGCCGGTGGTACGACGTGCCGCTCGCGGCGCAGCTCACCGAGCAGCTCGGCCTCGCCGTGCACGTCGCGAACGACGCGAACATCGCCGCGCTCGGCGAGTTCACGTTCGGCGGCGCCGCGGGGGACGGCCTGCTCGTCCTCACCGTGGGCGAGGGCGTGGGCGCCGGCATCATGGTCGACGGCGCGCGCGTGCGCGGGCACGGGGACGCGGCCGGCGAGCTGGGCCACGTGACCGTCGTCGACGACGGCGACCTGTGCGCCTGCGGGCGCCGGGGCTGCCTGGAGACCGTCCTGTCCGTCCCGGCGCTGCGGCGCGCGGTCGACGGGCTCGACACCGAGACGTCCGACGCTGCGCTGGCGTCGGTCGGCAGGACGCTGGGCATCGCGCTCGCGCCTGTCGTCAGTGCGCTGAACCTCGCGGAGGTCCTGATCAGCGGTCCGGCGGACCTGCTCGACGGACCCCTGCGGGAGGCAGCGCTCGAGACCATCCGTGGTCGCACGATGCCCGTCATCGGCAGCGGGCTCCAGGTGCGGATGGCCACGCTCGACGAAGACGTCGTCCTCGCAGGGGCCGCCGTCCTCGTCCTGTCCGGACAGCTGGGGGTCTCGTGAGCACCACGCCCACCTGACCTCCCTGCCCGAACGGGCCGGGTCGACCACGTGACCCGTCCCACCCCGCACGCCCGGCGCTCCGGAGACCCCAGTGCTGCACCCTCCGGACGCGGGGCACCGCACACCCTGAATAACGCAGGACCCCTGCCACATCTCGTGCGCCGTCATCGACGACACCGCACAAGCACCGAGAGGAAGCACCCAGTGAAGAGGAACCGCCTCGTCGCCACGTCCGTGGCGTCGACGATCACCCTGGCGCTCGCGCTGACCGCCTGCAGCTCCGGCGGCGGCAACGACGACGACAACGGCTCCGGCGGCGAGGCCGCCACCGGGGACATCCGCGTCTGGATCAACGGCTCGGACACCCCGCAGGAAGCGCGTGACTACCTGAAGGAGACCTTCGAGGAGGAGAACCCGGGCAGCACCCTCACCATCGAGGAGCAGTCCTGGACCGGTCTCGTCGACAAGCTGACGACCGCGCTCTCCGGGTCCGACAGCCCCGACGTCATCGAGGTCGGCAACACGCAGTCCCCGGCCTTCACGTCGGCCGGCTTCTTCCGTGAGATCACCGAGGAGGAGTTCGAGTCGCTCGGCGGCGACGACCTGCTCCCCGGCTTCGTCGAGGCGGGCGACTGGGACGGCAAGCACTACGCCCTGCCCTACTACGCCGGCTCGCGCGTCGTCTTCTACTCCCCGCAGATCACGGGCGACGCCCCGGTGCCGACGACTCTCGACGAGTACGTCGAGGCCGCCAAGTCCCTCACCACGGACACCCGCTCCGGTCTCTACTGGCCCGGCCAGGACTGGTACAACGCGCTCCCGTTCGTGTGGGAGAACGGTGGCTTCATCGCCGAGCAGAACGACTCGGGCGAGTGGGAGGCGGGCTTCTCCAGCGAGGGCGGCCTCGTCGGTCTCGAGCAGGTCCAGGACCTCATGAACAACGCGTCGAAGGCTCCGAAGGACGGTCAGGAGACCGACCTGCAGGTGCCGTTCTGCGAGGGCAACGTCGCGTACCTGTCGGCGCCGACGTGGATCCAGTGGTCCATCAAGGCCCCGGAGGAGCCCACGGAGCCCGACGGCGTCCCCGGTTGCGAGACGACCTACGGCTCCGACCTCGCGGCGTTCCCGCTGCCGGGTGCGACCGCCGGCGAGCCCGCCGCGGTCTTCGCGGGCGGCTCGAACATCGCCGTCGCGCAGAAGTCGAACAACCCCGAGCTCGCGTACAAGGCGTTCGAGATCATGATGAGCGACGAGTACCAGTCGTTCCTCGGCGCGAACGGCCTCATCCCGGCGAAGGTGTCGCTGTCCGACACCGTCCCGCAGGAGGACCCGATCTCGCAGGCCGGTGTCGCCGCGGCGGCCAACGCCCGCCTGACGCCCGCGTCGCCCCGCTGGGCAGACGTCGAGGCGCAGAACGTGCTCCAGAGCGCCTTCACGAAGATCGCGAACGGCGAGGACGTCCAGGCGGTCGCCGAGGAGCTCGACGCGAAGATCGAGGAGATCCTCAACAGCTGATCCGTCGGTCCGCCCGGACGTGAGCCGGGCGGGCCCGGATCGAGCCGTCAGGGGTGGGCGCTCCTCCCGAGGAGTGCCCGCCCCTGCCCATGACGTGCCGAGGGGCACGTCGCCTGCGCACCACCGCGCACCTGACGGAGTGAGGACATGAGCTCAACCACCCTCGAACCCCGCACCGCGCGCGCCGACGCCGCGGCGCGGGGCACCACGAAGAAGCGACGTCCACCGGTCCTGCCGTGGACGCTCCTCCTCCCCAGCCTCGTCGTGCTGGGGGTCCTGGTCGGATACCCGTTGGTCCGGCTGTTCGTCATGTCGTTCCAGGAGTACGAGCGGGCCCAGCTCATGGGACAGCCCGCCGAGTGGGTCGGCTTCGACAACTACGCCGAAGTCCTCACGGACGTCGACGGCTTCTGGACGGTGCTGCTGCGCAGCTTCGTCCTCATGACCGCCTGCGTCGTGCTGACCATGGTGCTCGGTACCCTCATCGCGCTGCTCATGATGCGGCTCGGCAAGGGCTTCCGCCTGCTGGTCTCGGTGGGCCTGCTCCTCGCGTGGGCCATGCCCGCGCTCGCCGCGACGATCGTCTGGGGCTGGATCTTCGACACGCAGTACGGCGTGATCAACAACCTCCTGACGACCATCACGGGCGAGAACTGGATGGGCCACTCGTGGCTCCTCAACCCGCTCCAGTTCTTCCTCATCGCGACGATCATCATCGTGTGGGGTGCCGTACCGTTCGTCGCGTTCACCATGTACGCGGGCCTGACGCAGATCCCGGGCGAGGTCCTCGAGGCCGCCCAGCTCGACGGCGCCAGCCCGGTCCAGCGCTTCCGTCTCATCATGGTCCCGTACGTGAAGAGCATCGTCACCGTGCTCATCGTGCTGTCGATCATCTGGGACCTGCGGGTCTTCACCCAGATCTACGCGCTGCAGGGCGTCGGTGGCGACCGCGAGCAGACGAACACGATCGGCGTGTACATCTACCAGATGGGCATGGCGCAGGGGCACTACGGCATGGCCGGCGCCATCGCGGTGATCTTCGTGTTCATCATGCTCGGCATCTCGTTCTACTACGTGCGTCAGACGGTCCGGGAGGAAGAACTGTGAGCACCATCTCGACCACCCCCGTCGCGCCCGTCCGCCACGCTGCGCCGCTCGACCGGGACGTCCCGCGCAAGAGCCGCGACACGCAGCGCAAGAAGGCGGCGAACGCCGTCTACGCGGTCCTCGCGATCGTCGTGTTCCTCGCGTCGATCTTCCCCGTCTACTGGATGATCAACACGTCGTTCCTCCCCACGAACCTGGTGCGCGGGACCGACCTGCACTTCTTCCCGACGCCCGACGTCTTCACGCTCGACAACTACGTGAGCGCGATCACGGACGACTCGCGGGCACCGTTCGTCCCGGCGATGCAGAACTCGCTCGCGGTCACGTTCTTCACGCTCGTCATCGCGATGGTGCTGGGGTTCCTCGCGTCGCTCGCGGTCACACGGTTCCGGTTCAAGGGCCGCCGCACCTTCATCATCGCGATCCTCGTGGTCCAGATGATCCCGGGCGAGGCGATGATGATCTCGATCTTCCGGATCATCGACGGCTGGCAGCTGCTCAACACGATCGTCGGCCTCGGGATCGTCTACGTGTCCGGCGTCCTGCCCTTCACGATCTGGACGCTGCGCGGGTTCGTCAACGGCGTCCCCGCCGACCTCGAGGAGGCCGCCATGATCGACGGCTGCTCGCGCGGCAAGGCCTTCTGGAAGATCACGTTCCCGCTGCTCGCACCGGGCCTCGTCGCGACGGGCGTGTTCGCGTTCATCCAGGCGTGGAACGAGTTCCTCATGGCGCTCATCATCATGTCCCGTCCCGAGTCCATGACCCTGCCGGTCTGGCTGCGCACCTTCCAGCAGGCGACGCAGGCGACGAACTGGGGAGCGCTCATGGCCGGGTCCGTGCTCATCGCGGTCCCCGTGGTGATCTTCTTCCTCATCGTCCAGGGCCGGATGACCGGCGGCCTGGTCTCGGGTGCGGTGAAGGGCTGACGTGAACGACCTCACCACGGCCGCCTCGCTCTCGGGCGAGGCGGCCGCCCCGAGCGCCCTCGGTGCGACGCCGCGGCCGAGCCCCGCGACCGGGACCCTCGAGCGCTCCGGCGCCGGGTGGACCGCGGGGCTCGACATCGGTGGCACGAAGGTGCTCGCGACCGTCCTCGGGCCCGACGGCGTCGCGCACGAGGCCGTGCGGGTCCCCACGGTCCGTGGACCGCAGGGCGTCGTGGCCAGCGCCGCACGCGCCGTGCGCGAGGTCACGCGCAGGGCCGGCGTCGACCTGGCCACGCTCGACGGCGTCGGAGTCGGGGTGCCGGGCCTCGTGGACCCCGACGACGGGTCGGTCACCCACGCGGTGAACCTCGGCATCGAGGGCGTCCGCTTCCCGCTTTCCCGTGCCTTGTCGGACGACCTGGGCGGCCTGCCCGTCCGCACGGACAACGACCTCAACGTCGCGGCCCTCGGGGCCTCGCACCTCAGGGGTCCGGACGGGGGCGACCTCGCGTTCCTCGCGCTCGGCACCGGTCTCGCGGCGGGCATCGTCCTGGGCGGCGAGCTCCGCCGCGGCGTGAGCGGCGCCGCGGGAGAGATCGGGCACATCCCGATCGACCCGCGCGGGCCGGTGTGCGCGTGCGGCCAGCGGGGCTGCGTCGAGGTGTACGCGTCCGGTTCCGCGCTCAGCGCACGCTGGCCGTCGCGCCACGGGCGTCCCGCGCCGGCCGAGCTGTTCGAGGCCGCGGCCGCGGGAGACCCTGAGGCCGTGCGCATCAAGGCCGAGTTCGCGTCCGCCGTCGCGAGCGCCGTGCGCATCCTTGAGCTGACCGTCGACGTGCGCCACGTCGTCCTGGGCGGGGGCGTGTCGGCGCTCGGCGTGCCGCTGCTCGACGCCGTCCGCGCCGCTCTCGAGGAGCAGTCGCGGACGTCCCCGTTCCTGTCGTCGTTGCGGCTCGCGGACCGTGTGTCCCTCGCGCCCGACGACGTCCCCGTCGCCGCGGTGGGCGCTGCCCTCGTCGGCCGTCGAGAGGTGTCCTGATGGAAGTGGTGATCGCTCCTGCCGCGCGGCTCGCCGAGCTGGCCGCCGACGCGGTCGACGCGCTCGTGCGCGCACGGCCCGACGCCGTCCTGGGCCTGGCCACGGGGTCCAGCCCGTTGAAGGTGTACGACGAGCTGGCACGGCGGCACGCGGAGGCAGGCCTGAGCTTCGCGCGGGCGCGCGCTTTCATGCTCGACGAGTACGTGGGGCTGCCCGCCGACCACCCGGAGCGCTATCGCAACGTCATCGAGACGGAGATCGCGTCGCGCGTGGACTTCGCCCCCGGGGCCGTGCAGGGGCCGGACGGCAACGCCGAGGACCTGCCCGCGGCGTGCGCCGCGTACGAGTCCGCGATCGCCGAGGCCGGTGGGGTGGACCTGCAGATCCTGGGCATCGGCACCGACGGGCACATCGCGTTCAACGAGCCGGGGTCGTCGCTCGCGTCGCGCACGCGGATCAAGACGCTCACGGCCCAGACGCGTGAGGACAACGCCCGGTTCTTCGGTGACGACGTGGATCGCGTGCCGCGGCACTGCCTGACGCAGGGCCTGGCGACGATCATGTCCGCCCGGCACCTCGTGCTGCTCGCGACGGGCAAGGGCAAGGCCGAGGCCGTGCACCAGCTCGTGGAGGGCCCGATCAGCGCCCTGTG
Organism: Cellulosimicrobium sp. BMG9.23; assembly: GCF_059159985.1. Lineage (NCBI taxonomy): Bacteria > Bacillati > Actinomycetota > Actinomycetes > Micrococcales > Promicromonosporaceae > Cellulosimicrobium > Cellulosimicrobium sp. BMG9.23. The sequence continues at coordinate 110,291 of NZ_JBZGBZ010000007.1, read as the reverse complement.
GCCGGCGACGATCATGCAGATGCACCCGCACGCGACCGTGCTCGTCGACGACGCCGCGGCCTCGCGGCTGCAGCTCGCCGACTACTACCGCCAGACCTACGCCTCGAAGCCCCGGTGGCAGGGTCTCTGAGCTTGCACGAGCGCACGCGCACCGGGGTCCCCGGGCCGCGAGCGCAGTCCTCCCGCTGGCCGCCCGTCGACACCGGTCACGCCCCTGACCGGTGCCGGCGGGCTCTTCTGCGCCCGGGCCGGCGGACACGCTGTCGGCGCGGCGACGTAGACTGCTGGCCATGACCGAACTCCGCGCGAGCACGCCCCCCGGCGGTCCCGAGGACCCGTTCCGGAGCCCTGCGACCGAGCCGACCACCGGCACGTCGACGGGAGTCCTCGAGCGCGAGGAGACGCACGAGCAGACCGAGCCGGGCGACCACGAGCGCTTCGCGCACTACGTGCGCAAGGAGAAGATCATGGAGTCGGCGATGTCCGGCAAGCCCGTGATCGCGCTCTGCGGCAAGGTCTGGGTCCCGGGCCGCGACCCGAACAAGTTCCCCGTGTGCCCCACGTGCAAGGAGATCTACGACGGTCTGCGGGAACCGCAGGACGGCGAGGGTGACTCCGGCAAGTGAGCGGCACGCCCCACTCGTCGTCCACCTCCCCGAACTCTCCCCGCACCGTTCCCGGTGCCGCTCCGGCCGCACCGCAGAGCCCGTCGTCCGCGGCGGCCTCGCACCTCTCCCCGGCCTTCCCGCGACGCGCCCCGTGGGGCTCGGCCTCCCGGCTGCGCGCGTGGCAGGCCGCGGCCCTCGAGCTCTACCGCGCCCGCGCGCCGCGTGACTTCCTCGCCGTCGCCACCCCGGGCGCCGGCAAGACGACGTTCGCGCTGCGCATCGCGACCGAGCTCCTCGAGCAGGGCGTCGTGCGTCGCGTCACGGTCGTCGCCCCGACGGAGCACCTCAAGCACCAGTGGGCCGACGCCGCTGCGCGCGTCGGCATCCGCATCGACCCGAACTTCCGCAACAGCCAGGGGCGGCACGGGTCGCACTACGACGGCGTCGCCCTGACGTACGCGCAGGTCGCGGCGAAGCCGGCCCTGCACGCCGCGCGCACGACCGCCGACCGCACGCTCGTCATCCTCGACGAGGTCCACCACGGCGGGGACGCGCTGTCCTGGGGCGAGGCCGTGCGCGAGGCGTTCGAGGACGCGACGCGCCGGCTCAGCCTGACCGGCACGCCGTTCCGGTCCGACACCGCCGCGATCCCGTTCGTGGAGTACGAGCGCGGCCCGGACGGGATCCGTCGCTCGAAGGCCGACTACACGTACGGGTACGGCGAGGCGCTGCGCGACCACGTCGTGCGGCCCGTGCTCTTCCTCACGTACTCCGGCCAGATGCGCTGGCGCACGAAGGCGGGCGACGAGGTGAGCGCACGCCTCGGGGAGCCGCTCACGAAGGACATGACCGGTCAGGCGTGGCGCACGGCGCTCGACCCGAACGGCGAGTGGATCCCGTCCGTCCTCGCGGCGGCCGACAAGCGGCTCTCCGAGGTCCGGCGGGCGATCCCCGACGCGGGCGGCCTCGTCATCGCGACGGACCAGACGGACGCGCGCGCCTACGCGGGCCACCTCGCGCGCCTGACCGGGCAGTCGCCGACGGTCGTGCTCTCCGACGACGAGGGCGCGAGCGGCCGCATCGAGGAGTTCTCCGACGGCGACCAGCGCTGGATGGTCGCGGTGCGCATGGTGTCCGAGGGCGTGGACGTCCCGCGCCTGGCCGTCGGCGTGTACGCGACCTCGACCTCGACCCCGCTGTTCTTCGCGCAGGCCGTCGGGCGCTTCGTGCGCGCGCGGCGGCGCGGCGAGACGGCATCCGTGTTTCTCCCGAGCGTCGCGCCGCTGCTCGAGCTCGCGAACGGGCTGGAGGTCGAGCGCGACCACGCGCTCGACCGCCCGCTCACGGCGGAGGAGCAGGGCGAGGGTTTCGACCCCGAGGCGGCGGAGCTCGCGGCGGCGAACCGGGAGGACAAGGCGTCGGGCGAGCTCGTCCAGGGGTCGTTCGAGGCGCTCGAGGCGCAGGCGTCGTTCGACCGCGTCCTGTTCGACGGCGGCGAGTTCGGCACGGGCGCGGAGATGGGTTCCGACGAGGAGCTCGACTTCCTCGGTCTGCCGGGCCTGCTCGACGCGGACCAGGTGACGAGCCTGCTGCGCCAGCGTCAGGCTGACCAGATCAGCGCGCGGTCCAAGAACGGGGTCTCCGCCGAGCGGGAGCGGTCGGAGCTCGAGCACCGGCGCGCGGCCGAGCTGCGCAAGGAGCTCCAGCAGCTGGTCTCGGCGTGGGCACGCCGCAGCGGGCAGCCGCACGGCACGGTGCACAACGAGCTGCGCCGTCGCTGCGGTGGGCCGGAGGTGCCGCTCGCGACCGTGGAGCAGCTCGACGCGCGCGTCAGCCTCGTGCGCGGCTGGTTCGTCGGCAAGAAGTGACCTGGTACGCCGAGATAGCGATCTGCCGCCGAGAGAGCGACGCCCGACCCGGATTCGTCGGGGTTGCTGACCGGAGGTCGCTATCTCGCTGTCAGCGCAGTGTCCGGACCGTCGTGGGGATCGCCGGGTCGCCGGCCGAGAGCCGGCGTGCTCCGCGGGGCAGCTCGGCGCGCGCCTCGCGGTGCCGGTCCGCCGCGTTCTGCACGCCGTAGGACCCGACCCAGCGCGAGTCCACGGCGCCGTCGACGACGAGCGGGACGTGCAGGGGGCGCACGTCGCCCTCCTCGGTGTCCGGGTCCCAGTCCCGGACGGCGAGGTCGGCGCCCGTGACGACGAGCTCCTCGACGGCGCGCCCGTCGTCCCCGTAGCGGCGGGCGGCGACCTTGCGGCCGCCGGTGCTCGTCTTGGCCGTCGAGGCCTTGGCGACCGGCTGCAGCACGCCCGAGGAGTCCTCGCGCGCGACGAGCTTGTAGACCATGCCGCACGTCGGGGCGCCCGAGCCGGTGACGAGCGACGTGCCGACGCCGTACGAGTCGACCGGGGCGGCGGCCAGCGCCGCGATCGCGTACTCGTCGAGGTCGGACGTCACGGTGATCCTCGTGTCGCGTGCGCCGAGGGAGTCGAGCTGGCGCCGTACCTCGACCGCGAGCACGCCGAGGTCGCCCGAGTCGAGCCGCACCGCGCCGAGCCCCGTCCCCGCGGCGCGCACCGCGTTCGTGACGCCGCGGTGGACGTCATAGGTGTCGACGAGCAGCGTGGTGCCGGGGCCCAGGGAGGCGACCTGGGACGCGAAGGCCGACTCCTCGTCGTCGTGCAGCAGCGTGAACGCGTGCGCCGCGGTGCCGATGGTCTCGAGCCCGTAGCGGCGCCCGGCCTCGAGGTTGGAGGTCGCGGCAAACCCCGCGACGACGGCAGCGCGGGCGGCGGCGACCGCGGCCTGCTCGTTGGCGCGCCGCGCGCCCATCTCGAGGCACGGCCGCTCGACGGCGGCGCTGGTCATCCGGGACGCGGCGGAGGCGACGGCGGAGTCGTAGTTGAGGATCGACAGCACGAGGGTCTCGAGCACGACCGCCTCGGCGAAGGTGCCCTCGACGACCATCACGGGGGACTGGGGGAAGAACACCTCGCCCTCGGCGTACCCGCTGATCGAGCCCGTGAAGCGGTAGCCGGCGAGGTAGTCGAGCGCGCGGTCGTCCACCACGGAGTGCGCGTGCAGCCAGTCGAGCTCGCGCGCCGAGAACTGGAAGGACGCCAGCGCTTCGAGCACCCGTCCCGTCCCCGCGAGGACGCCGTAGCGTCGTCCCGCCGGGAGGCGCCGGGTGAACACCTCGAACAGGCAGTGGCGGTGCGCGGTGCCGTCGGCGAGCGCGGCCTGGAGCATCGTCAGCTCGTAGCGGTCGGTGAGGAGGGCGGTCGAAGGGCTGGGGCCGGTGTCCACGGGTGTCGTCGCGCCGAGGGCGTCGAGTCCGGTGTCGAGTCCCGGGGCGAGGGCGGCCCGGAGGGCGGCGGTGCCCCGGTCGTTCAGGCTCATGCGGAACACGGTAGGGCAGACGGGTCCGTCACGGGCGGTGACGGGCCCGCGAATACAGTGGTGGGGTGAACCTCCCCCCGATCTTCACCCGTGCCGTCCTGCCCCGGGCGTCCGTCGCGGTCCCCGACGAGGCGACGCGCACGGAGCTGGACGTGGCCGCGGACAGCCCGTGGGTCACGCTCGTGTGGAACGACCCGGTGAACCTCATGAGCTACGTCGCCTACGTGTTCGAGTCGTACTTCGGGTACTCCACGTCCCGCGCGAACGAGCTCATGCTCCAGGTCCACCACGAGGGCCGCGCGGCGGTGTCGACCGGGACGCGCGAGCGCATGGAGGTGGACGTGCAGGCCATGCACGGCTTCGGCCTGTGGGCGACGATGCAGCGGAGCGACGAGGCATGAGGCCGTTCCGCACCGACGAGCTCGGGTACGTCGCGGAGCTCGAGCCGTCCGAGCGCATCGTGCTGGCGCAGCTCGCGGGCGACGTCGCGCAGATGCTGCAGGAGCACGCACCCGTCGACGGTCCCGGGGCTCGGGAGGACGGAGACGCGGGGGACGGGTCCGAGGGCGGCGAGGCCTGGGCGCCGCCCGGGTGGACCGGTCCCGCTCCCCGCGCGACCGGGTCGGGCGCCCCCCGGTCCGACCGCAGGGCGCCGCTGGACCCCGCGGTCCGGCGTCTGCTCCCCGCGGCGTCGGACGACGCCGCGGTCGCGGCCGAGTTCCGCCGGTTCACGCAGGACGACCTGGCGGGCGAGAAGATCGGCCGGCTCGTGCTGCTCGCCCAGATGCTCGTGGACGGCGAGCCGGCGCACGCGGCGCCGTTCGTCGTGCCGCGCGACACGGCGAAGCGCGTGGCGGGCGCCCTGACGGACGTGCGGCTCGTGCTCGCGGAGCGCCTCGACCTGCGGACCGACGAGCAGGTCGAGGGCCTGTACGACGAGCTCGACGCGGAAGGGGACGACGGCCCCGACGGCGAGGACGACGTCGACGGGCTCGCGGCCCGACGGTTCCTCGTGAGCGTGTTCCTCCTCACGGGGCTGCTGCAGGAGTCCCTCGTCGACGGCATGCTCGCGGACCTGCGGGCGCGTCGCGGTCGCGACCGGGGCTGACGACCCGGGTCGGGCTGTGGGCGCTGCCACAGCCCGACGGCGCGTGCACGCACGGCCGTCCGGCGCGGGTCGCACTAGGCTCGGGCGCGTGAACGACGCTCCCATCGGCATCTTCGACTCGGGCGTGGGCGGGCTCACGGTGGCCCGCTCGATCCTCGACCAGCTGCCGAACGAGTCGCTCCTCTACATGGGGGACACCGCCAACGGCCCGTACGGCCCGAAGCCGCTCGCGGCCGTCCGCGCGATGGCGCTCGCGGTCATGGACCGGCTCGTCGACGACGGCGTGAAGATGCTCGTCATCGCGTGCAACTCGGCGTCGGCGGTCGTGCTGCCCGACGCGCGCGAGCGGTACACGGTCCGGCGCGGCATCCCCGTGGTCGAGGTCGTCCTGCCGGCCGCGCGCCGGGCGGTGCTCGCGACGCGGTCGGGCCACATCGGGGTCATCGGCACGAAGGCGACCGTCGACTCCAAGGCGTACGACGACGCGTTCGCCGTGACGCCCGGGCTGCAGATCACGACGCAGGCGTGTCCCGCTTTCGTCCCGCTCATCGAGGAGGGTGTGACGTCGGGCCCGGAGGTGATGGCGGTCGCGCACGAGTACCTCGACCCGGTCAAGGCGGCCGGGGTCGACACGCTCGTGCTCGGCTGCACGCACTACCCGCTCCTCACGGGCGCGATCTCCTACGTCATGGGGGAGGGCGTCACGCTCGTGTCGAGCGCCGAGGAGACCGCGAAGGACGTCTACCGCACGCTCGTCGCGCACGACCTCGAGCGCTCGCGCGACGCCGGCCCGCCGCTGCACCGCTTCCTCGCGACGGGCAGCGCCGAGCCGTTCGAGCACCTCGCACGACGCTTCCTCGGTCCCGAGGTCCTCACCGTGGAGGCCGCCTGATGCGGCTCGTCACGGTCGGCTGCTCCGGGTCGTTCGCGGGCCCGGCCTCGCCCGCGTCGTCGTACCTGGTCCAGGTGCCCGCCGCCGAGGCCGCCGCAGCGGGCCACGAGGAGCGCGACTGGAGCGTCGTGCTCGACCTCGGCAACGGCTCGCTCGGCGCGCTCCAGCGGTTCGTCGACCCGCTCGACCTCGACGCGGTCGGGCTGTCGCACCTGCACCCCGACCACTTCGTCGACGTGTGCGGGCTGTACGTGTACCTGCGCTACCACCCGACGCGCGGTTCCGCGCGGACGGGGTTGCCGTCGCGGCTGCCCGTGCTCGGGCCGTCGGACACCGTGACGCGCCTCGATGCGGCCTACGGCGCGGAGCCCGGGGACGGGCTCGCGCAGGAGCTCGACGTGCGGACCTGGGAGCCAGGGACCGCGGTCGCCGTCGGACCGCTGACGCTCGAGCCCTACCGCGTGTTCCACCCCGTCGAGGCGTACGGCGTGCGGGTCACCGGGCCGTCGTCCCTCCGGTCGGGGGAGCAGGCGGTCCTCGCGTACACGGGTGACACCGACGCGTGCGACGGCGTGGTGGAGCTCGCGCGCGACGCCGACCTGCTGCTGTCGGAGGCGGCGTTCCACGAGGGGCGCGACGACGCCGTCGAGCGCGGGATCCACCTCACCGGGAGGCGCGCGGGCGAGGTCGCGACCGCGGCGGGCGCGCGCCGGCTCGTGCTCACGCACCTCCCGGCCTGGAACGACCCTGAGCGTTCTCGCGCGGAGGCGCGCGAGGTCTACGCCGGCCCGGTCGACGTCGCGACGACGGGCGCCGAGTTCCTCGTCTGACCGCTGGGTGCTGGGTATTTGTCGTCCGGACGACGCCCGGACGACAAATACCCAGCACTCAGCGCGCGGGGCGCGGTCGGTAGGGTGGGCGCATGACCTCCCCTGACGTCTCCGGCGGCTCCGTGCTGCGCGTCGACGGCCGCGCGCCCGACCAGCTCCGTCCCGTGACCATCACGCGCAACTGGCTCGACCACGCCGAGGGCAGCGTCCTCGTCGAGTTCGGGCGCACGCGCGTGCTGTGCGCGGCGTCGTTCACCGAGGGCGTGCCGCGCTGGCGCAAGGGCTCCGGCGAGGGCTGGGTCACGGCCGAGTACGCGATGCTCCCGCGCGCGACGAACGAGCGCAGCCAGCGCGAGTCGGTCAAGGGCAAGATCGGCGGCCGCACGCACGAGATCTCGCGGCTCATCGGGCGCTCGCTGCGCGCGGTCATCGACGTCTCCGCGCTCGGCGAGAACACGATCGTCCTCGACTGCGACGTGCTCCAGGCCGACGGCGGCACACGGACCGCGGCGATCACCGGCGCCTACGTCGCGCTCGCCGACGCGGTCGCGTGGGGCCAGCGCCACGGTCACGTGAAGTCCGGCGGCAAGCCGGTGCTGACGGACTCCGTCGCGGCCGTGAGCGTCGGGATCATCGACGGCGTGCCGATGCTCGACCTCCCGTACGTCGAGGACGTGCGCGCCGAGACCGACATGAACGTCGTCACGACGGGAGCCGGGACGTTCGTCGAGGTGCAGGGCACGGCCGAGCACGCGCCCTTCGACCGCGCCGAGCTCGACGCGCTCCTCGACCTCGCCGTCGCGGGCACCGCGCAGCTCACCGCGATCCAGCGCGCCGCGCTCGAGGCGCGCGCGTGAGCGGGACCGGACCGGCGGACGCCGCTCCGGCACCGGGCGGCGCGCCCGTCCAGGTGCCCGACGGCGCTCGCCTCGTCCTCGCGACGCACAACCGGGGCAAGCTCGCCGAGCTCCGCGCCATCCTCGCCGCCGAGCTCGACGCCCACCCCGGGCTCGCGCTGGCGTCCGAGCAGGTCGTCAGCGCGGGCGACGTCGGCGCACCCGAGCCCGTCGAGGACGGCGTGACGTTCGCCGAGAACGCGCTCATCAAGGCGCGCGCGCTCGCGGCGGCCACCGGTCTGCCGGCCGTCGCGGACGACTCCGGTCTCGCCGTCGACGTCCTGGGCGGCGCGCCGGGCATCTTCAGCGCCCGCTGGTCGGGGCGGCACGGCGACGACGTCGCGAACCTCGAGCTCCTCCTCGCACAGCTGCGCGACGTGCGGCCCGAGCACCGGGGGGCGGGGTTCGTGTGCGCGGCGGCGCTCGTCACGCCCGACGGTCGCGAGGTCGTGCGGACGGGCGAGATGCGCGGAGTGCTCCTCGACGCGCCGCGCGGCGAGAACGGGTTCGGCTACGACCCGATCCTCGAGCCCGACGACCAGCCGGTCGCGGATTCGGACGCGGCGTCGGCGGGCGCGGCGCCGGGGTCGGGGTCGGGTGCGGTACGGCGACGGTCTGCGGCCGAGCTGAGCCCGGCCGAGAAGAACGCGATCAGCCACCGGGGCACCGCGTTCCGCGCGCTCGCCCCGGAGATCGTCGCCGCCCTCGCGCCGAGGTAGCACCCCGGTCGCGCGGGGTAGTACCGCGGTCGCCCGGGGTAGTGCCGCGGTCGCGCGGGTGCGTCAGCGCCCGGACAGCTCGCGCTCGCGGCGGCGGCGGTCGGCCGGACGGAGCACGTCGACGAGCGCGACGACGCCACGCCACCCCAGCAGCGTGACGCCGAGCACGCTGAGCGACACGAGCTGGAACGCCGGCGCCACGCCCTGGCCGGTGAGCACGCGCAGCAGCACCCCGAGCGCCCACGCGCACGCCCACACGACCACGCCCGTGGGCCAGAGGCGCCACGGCCGGCGCCACGCCCGCGTCGCGAGCCACCCCACGAGCGCGCCCACGGCGAACGGCCAGGCGACGTACAGCAGCCGCACGACCCCCTCGCCCGGCGTGTGCGCCGCGAGGCCCCCGGACGCGAGCACGAGCACGCACGCGACGTCGGCCAGCGCAGCGAGCACGACGAGACCGAGCCGGGCGCGTCCGACGCCGGAGGACGTCGGCGCGGGGCGGGGCAGGCGGTCGTCGGGCGCGGTGCTCATGGATCGACCGTACCCGCGAGATCGACCCGTCGGGCGCGAGATCGACCCTCAGAGGGTCGACCTCGCGACGCCCAGGTCGATCTCGCGGCCGGCACGCCGCGCAGGCCGCGCACCCGCGAAGGCGAGGGCCCGGTCCCGCGCCGCCTAGGGTTGTCCCGTGCACCTCGCAGCCGACGACCTCGCCTTCTCCTACCCGGGGCGTCCCGTGCTCGACGGCGTGAGCGTGCGTGTCGCGGAGGGGACCCGGCTCGGCGTGGTCGGCGAGAACGGGACGGGGAAGTCGACGCTCCTGCACGTGTTGTCCGGCGACCTCGTGCCGAGCAGGGGCGAGGTGCGCCGCGCGGGCGACCTGGCCGTCGTCGAGCAGGAGCTCGTCGTCGCCCCGGGCCAGACGGTCGGCGACCTCGTCGGCGCGACCCTGTCCGGCCTGCGCGCCGTCGCCGCGGCGCTCGACGCCGCGGCCCGGGACTTCGACCACGACACCGGCGACCTCGCCGAGCTCACCGCGATCCTCGCGCGCGCGGAGCACCTCGCGGTGTGGGACGCGGACCGCCGCGTCGACGTCGCGCTGTCGCGCCTGGCCGCGTGCCGCGACCGCGACCGCGAGCTCGCGACGCTGTCCGTCGGGGAGCGCTACCGGGTGCGGCTCGCGTGCCGCCTCGCCGAGCGCGCCGAGCTGCTGCTCCTCGACGAGCCGACGAACCATCTCGACACGAGCGGGATCGACTTCCTCACGGGCGAGCTCGTCGCGTGGCGCGGCGGGGTCGTCATGGTCACGCACGACCGGCAGCTCCTCGACGACGTCGCGACGGAGATCCTCGACCTCGACCCCTCGATGGACGGCAAGCCGGTCCTCTACGGCCACCCGGGCTATCTGTCGTACCGGTTCGCGAAGAACCAGGCGCTGCACCGCTGGCGCCAGCGCTACCGCGCCGAGCGCAAGCGCGCGGAGAAGCTCGCCGAGGTGCTCGACGCGTCGTACGAGGGGCTGTCCGACGAGTGGCGACCGCCCAAGGGCAGCCAGAAGCACCGCCGCGCCACGCGCGCCCGCATCCACGTCAAGGCCGCGGACCGGATGATCCAGAAGCTCGAGGCCGAGTCGGTCGAGGTCCCCGTGCCGCCGCTGCAGCTCGCGTTCCCCGAGCTGCCCGCGATGTCCCAGGGGTGGAACCCGGCTGATCCCGTCGTGGAGCTGCGCAGCCCGCGCGTCGGGGCCGACGACGGTCCCCGCCTCGACCTGCCCGGCACCCGGGTCGCGATCCCGCCGTCGGGCCGGCTCCTCGTCACGGGACCCAACGGGAGCGGGAAGTCGACGTTCCTCGCGGCGCTCGCGGGCCGCGTCGCGCTCGACCGGGGCGCGCGGTCGGTGGTCGACGGCGTGCGGCTCGGCGTCGTCGCGCAGGAGGGCCCCGACCTGCCGGCCGGGGCGGAGGAGCGCACGGGCTTCGACGAGTACGGCCGGGAGGCGCTCGAGCTGCTCGACGCCGGGCGCCTCGACACCGAGCACCTCGTGCCCGTCGCGTTCCTGGGTCTGCTCACGGAGGACGACCTGGACCGGCCGCTGCGCGAGCTCTCCGCGGGCCAGCGGCGCCGCTTCGACCTCGCGCGCGCCCTGCTCGCGGCACCGCACGTGCTGGTCCTCGACGAGCCGACGAACCACCTGTCGATCGACCTCGTCGACGAGCTCACGCAGGCGCTGCGCGTGACGCCCGCGGCCGTCGTCGTCGCGACGCACGACCGCCGCATGCGCGAGGACTTCGAGGACTGGCCCCGGCTCGAGCTCGCGGACTGAGGGCTCGCGGGCTGATCCCGACCGGACCCGCCCGTGCCGGGAGCTCGGTGCCGATCCCTCGACGTCGCGACGGTCCGCGCGCGAGGAACGGGTGTCAGGGCGCGGGACGCAGTCGCGAGTCCACGACCTTCACGAGCCAGGCGAGGCCGAGGAACACCACGGCGACCACCGCGGTGTTCACCAGGGCGCGCCCGTACCCGAGCGCGCCCACGTCGAGGAACGGGTACGGGTACCAGTCCACGACCGCGCCGCGCGCGAACGTGTACGCGATCCACGCGAGCGGGTACGCGACGGACCACCAGACCGTCTCGGACGTGACGCCCGGCCGCGGGCCCACCAGCCCCCAGGCCGCGACCGCCAGCAGCGGCGAGAGCAGGTGGAGCAGGAGGTTGGACACCTGGCCGGCGGCGGAGAGCTCCTGCAGACCCCGGAGCACGGTGTTGTAGACGATCCCCGTCACGGCGATGCACAGCAGGGCGTCGAGCCGCGCGACGCGGAAGACCCGGCCGTCCCGGCGCGGGTCGAGCGCGAGGAGCAGCGACACGACGCCGACGAGCAGGTTGGACTGGATCGTGAAGTAGCTGAAGAGCCGGACGATGCGCTCGGCGTGGCTCGGTGCCGTCCCGGCACCGCCGGTGACCGCGATGACGAGCTCCATCGCGACCCCGGTCAGCGCGACGAGCGCGACGAGCGCGTGCAGCGTCCGCGCCACGCCGAGGCCCGACCTGCGCCCGGGTGGCGCGACGTCGCGTCCCACCGACCCGGCGTCGGTCACGGGAGGCGGCCCACGTGGGCCATCGCCTGGCGGAGCAGCACGCCCTGCCCGCCGCGCATCTCGAGCTGGACCTCGTCGCTGCACGCCTGCTCCGGTGTGAGCCAGGCCAGCTCGAGCGCGTTCTGCTGCGGGCGGCAGTCGCCCGAGACCGGGACGACGTACGCGAGGGAGACCGCGTGCTGGCGCGGGTCGTGGTACGACGTGATGCCCGGGGTGGGGAAGTACTCGGCGACCGTGAACGGTTGCGGCGAGGCCGGCACCTGGGGCAGGGCCACCGGGCCGAGGTCCTTCTCGATGTGCCGCAGCAGCGCGTCGCGGATGCGTTCGTGGAACATCACGCGACCCGAGACGAGGGCGCGCGTCATCATCCCGTCGGGCGCGACGCGCAGCAGCAGCCCGACCGCGACGACGTCCCCGGAGTCGTCGACGCGCACGGGGACGGCGTCGACGTAGACGAGGGGCAGCTGCGAGCGCACGACGGCGATCTCCTCGGGCGTGAGCCACCCGGCGGGCTGCGGGTTGTCGTTCGAGAAGTCGTCGGGCGGGAAGTCGGCGGTGTCGGTCACGCGACTGTTCTACCCCGCCCGGCGGGTCGGAGCGAGTCCGTCGGTCTCAACGGCCTGGGACGACCGGCTCGCTGAAGCGGGCGACGAGCTCGACGAGCAGCCGTTCCGCGACCGGTCCGGGCAGCGCCTCCATGACCGCGAGCAGCGGGGCCATGCTCCCGGGCAGCGCGAGGTCGCCCTGCTCGTCGGATCCGCGCTCGTCGAGCAGCGCCCCACGCAGGACGGCCCAGATCTCGTCGGCGCCTGCCTCCGCGAGGTGTGCGACCGCGTCCTCGGGCGAGGCGCCGAGCCCGGCGGCGATCCCACCGAGGACGACGTCGGCCGCGGGCCGCGCGACGCCGCGCACCGCGTCGGCCCCTGCGCGCAGCGCGATGACCAGGTCGTCCACCACCGACTCCGTGACCGGGGTGACCGTCAGGTGCGTGGTGTGCGGCAGGCGCGTGCCGTCGTCCTGCACGAGCCCGGGCTGGGGCTGCAGGACCCACCCGTGCGTGCGGACGGCGTCCGCCCAGACGTGCGGGTCGACGCGCCGGTCGGGAGCGACGGCGTCGTCGGCCGCGACCGCGAGCAGCGGGCCGCTCGGGGTGCCGACGACGCGCAGCCCGTCGATCTCGCCCACCGCGGCCGCGAGCGCCCGCGTCGCGCGCACGCAGCGGCCGGTGAGCGCGGTGTAGCCCTCCGGGCCGAGCGCCTGGCTGACGGCCCACGCCGCCGCGAGCGGCGCGGCCGACCGCGAGCCGGACGTCGTCGCGTTGACCACCGGGTAGCCGGGCCACGCGGTCGTCGCGAAGAACTGGCGCCGCTGGCGGTCCCGGCCTCGCACGAGCAGGACCGACGCGCCCTTGGGCGCGTAGCCGTACTTGTGGACGTCCGCGGAGATGCTGGTGACCCCCGGGACGGCGAAGTCGAACGCCGGCAGGGGGTCGCCCCCGGCGGCCTCCCAGAAGGGCAGGATCCAGCCGCCCACGCACGCGTCGACGTGCACCGGCACCCCGAGCTCGTGGGCCGCTCCCGCGATCTCGGCCACGGGGTCCACGACGCCGTGCGGGTACGACGGCGCGGACACGACCACGAGCGCGACGTCTCCCGGTCCGCCGTCCGGGCCGGGACGCAGCTCCGCGAGAGTCCGTGCGACGTCGGCCCGACCCGTCGCCGGGTCGACTGGCAGCGCCGTGAGGCCGACGCCGAGGTACTGCGCGGCCTTGCGGAACGCGGCGTGCACGCTCGTCGGGACGACGATGCGCGGGCGCACGCCCGGGTGGTCGGCGACGAACGCGTCGCGCGCGATCTTCACGGCGAGGAGGCAGCTCTCCGTGCCGCCGGACGTCACCGACCCGACCACCACGTCCGGACCGTCGGCGGGACCGTGGAGCATGCTCCGGGCGAAGCCGACGAGCTCGCGCTCCATGACCGCGACCGAGGTGAACGTCGTCGGGTCGAGCCCGTTGACGGGCTGCACCGCGCGCGCGGCGGCGGCCGCGAGCTCGTCGAGCTGCGCGAGGCCGGGGTCGTAGACGTAGGACAGCACGTGCCCGCCGTGCGTCGGGGCGTCCGCGGCGCGCAGCGCGGCGAGACGCTCGAGGATGCCCTCGGTCCGGACCGGGACGTCCGTCGCGTCGGCGCGTCCAGGGCGGGGGTCAGTCGGGTCGTCGCTCGGCAGGGTGGTCACGCGGCAGCTCCGGTGCGGTGTCGTCGATGTCCCCCTGGCGCAGACCGTACCGCAGCAGCGGGACGAGGCTCACCAGCACCAGCACCGCCGGGACGAGCGAGAACGACAGCGCGATGCCGTCGACGGCCGCGGCCGGCTGGGCGACGGTCTCGCCCGCCCGGGTCGAGACGTAGCCGGTGAGCGCCAGCACGACGGACAGCACGGCCGGGCCGAGCGCCATCCCCGTCGTCTCGCCGGCGGTCCAGACGCCGCTGAACGTCCCGCCTCTCCCGGCACCCTGCCGCCGCGCGTCGTGGTCGATGACGTCCGGCAGCATCGCGAGCGGCAGGGCCTGCATCCCGGCGTACGCGACGCCCGCGAGCGCCGTCGGCACGTACACCCAGGGCCCCGGGGCCCACGCGAGCGGCACCATGCCGAGCGTCGCGACCGCGAACAGGACGGTCGCGACGACGAACGCGCGCTCCTTGCCGTCGCGGCGCGCGAGGCGCGTCCACAGCGGCATGCACGCGAGCGCCGGCGCGATGAGGGCCGCGAACAGGAGGCTCACCGCCGCCTCGTCGCGCAGGACGTAGCGCGCGACGTAGGCCGCACCCGCGAGCATGAGACCCGTCGCGACGGCCTGGAGGAAGAACGTGGCCAGGAGCGTGCGGAACGGGCGCGACCCGCGCAGCGCGCCGGCCGCCTCGCGCACCGCGACCAGCCACGCGCTCCGGGCCGCACCGGGTCCCGCGTCGGTCGCGGTCGGGGCCGGTGGCGCGGGCGTGCGTGGCGCCGTCCGGGAGGCGACGAGCATGCCCGTCCCGATGACGACTCCCGCGACCACCCCCATGAGCAGGTAGCCGGACAGGGAGTCGCCGTCGCCGCGCAGGATCGGGCCGCCCGCGCCGAACAGCAGGATCGCGAACGCCAGCGCCGCGACGCGCCACGCGAGCAGCCGGGTGCGCCCGTCGTACGACAGCCCCAGCTCGGCAGGCAGCGCGATGTACGGGATCTGGAACAGGCTGAACGCCGTCGCGGAGAGCAGGAACGCCACGAGGACCCAGAGCGCCGCGGCCGTGGGGCCCGCGGACGCCGGGACCGCGAACGTCAGCGCGAAGAGGACCGGGAGCGTGAGCGCACCGATTGTCATGAACCGCCGCCGCGAGCCCGTCCGGGCGAGGTCGCGGTCCGAGCCGTGCCCGATGAACGGGTCGACGACGACGTCCCACACCTTCGCGCCCGTGACGATCAGGCCCGCGACCGCGGCGGGCACGGCGAGCGCGTCCGTCAGGTACACGAGGAGCACGAGGCCGGGCAGCGTCCCGAACCCGCCGGTGCCGACCGACCCGGCGGCGTAGCCGGCGATCGTCCGGCGGGACGGGCTCCCGGTGGCGACGTCGCGCGGACCGGGAGGCGTGGTGGCGTTCGTCACAGCGTCAGCGTAGGGGGTGCCGTGACGGTCCCGTGACGGTCGAGGCGGCGCAGCACCGGGGAATACCCGCGTCCGCGCGGTTGCTGCACCCTCTGGACCCCGAGACCTCCTGGAGGACAGTCATGGCCACGCAGACCCTCACCGAGTCGACCTTCGAGCAGACGATCACGGACAACGACATCGTCCTGGTCGACTTCTGGGCGGACTGGTGCGGACCGTGCAAGATGTTCGCGCCCGTGTTCGAGGCGTCGTCGGAGGAGAACCCCGACGTCGTGCACGGCAAGATCGACACCGAGGCCGAGCGCGCGCTCGCCGCGGCCGCCAACATCACCTCCATCCCGACGCTCATGGCGTTCCGCGAGGGCATCCTCGTCTTCTCGCAGCCCGGCGCGCTCCCCGCGCCCGCGCTCAAGCAGGTCGTCGACGCGGTGAAGGGCCTCGACATGGAGGACGTGCGCCGGCAGATCGCCGCCGCGGGCGACGGGGCGTCGGCGCAGGACGCCTGACCCTCGGTTCCGTCCGGGCGTGCGCTGACGTCCGGCCGGGCTCCGGGAGGGCGCGCGCGGTCTACCATCCGGCCGCTCGTTCCTCGCGGCCTCCCGCCAGGCCCGCCACGACCGCGCGCGCCCTCCCTGTGCCCGGCCTCGTCCCCCGTGTCACCATCGCGCAGGCGACGTGACCCACAGGCTCCGCCCGACCGGACCGGTCGGGCGGAGCCCGTGCATCAGGCGCAGACGAGCGCGGGGAACGAGACGTCCGTCGAGGAGGTCCTGCCGTCGCCGCTCGCCGCGGCGCGTGCCGTGCCCGCGTCGACGCGGACCGTCCGCACCGCGAACGCCTGGTACGCGGACGCACCGGGCTGGACGCCCGCCACCGTCCGTGAGCCGTACGGCGTCTCGAGCACGACGTCGACGGGCACGGTGTCGTCGTTGGTCGCCCGGACCGCGACGTAGGCCCTGCCTCCCACGCAGCGCGCCTGGCTCGTGGTCGTCACGGCCAGGCTCGGCTCGGGCTCTGCCGCCTCGAGGGGGACGGTGAGCGTCGCCGTCGGCCCGGTGGCGAGCGCGGGGCGACCCGCGCCGAGCACGCTCCACACCTCGAGCCGTATCGTGCCGCCGTCGAGGTCGCCCAGGGCGCCCCCGGTGGTCCGGACCTGACGGCCGGCGCTCGTGTACGTCTCCGCTCCGGGGACCGGGTCCGTCGCGAAGTATCCGTACGTCTCCGTGCGGTCCCAGGTCCCGTCACCCGTGAGGTCGTAGCTCACGCGGGCCTGGACCGCGAGTCCGACGGTCGTCCCCGCGTCCACGGGCAGCGAGAACGCGGTCGCGCCGCCGTCGTACGACGCCGTCACGTCCGTCGCGACGAACGTGGCGGGCTCGTGCGGGGTGCCGTCCCGGTTCACGCCGCCTGCGGACGCGAGCTGGACCGTGCCCGCCTCGCCCGGCGACGCCGAGAGCGTGCCGTCCTGGGACACGTGGAGCGTCGAGGCGAACTCACCCGGATCGGGGTCCGGGTCCGGGTCGGGGTCGGGGTCAGGCCCTGGGCCGCCCGGGGCGCCGCCGCCGCTCCACGTGTGTGCCCCCGTGGTCGCTATGGTCCCGGCCGCGACGTCGAGCGTCGTGCCGTCCGAGAACGTGACCGTCAGGTCCTCGGCGCTCACGTTCGATGCCACGTACGTGCGCTGGCCGTCCTTCGTGAACGTCGCGGCGAGCGGGTGGTCGGCCGACACCGCGGTGTCGACCGTGCCGAGCGCGGCAAGGTTCGCGACCCAGTGGAACGTGTGCGCGCGGGACTCGCCCTCCTCCGGCGCCGGGTACCCGCCGCGGACCTTGCTCAGCGCGTCCTCGCCGTCGCCCAGCGCGAGGAAGCTCCACACGATGTCCTGCCAGGACCCGGGCGCACCGCCCGCGACGGTCTCGAGATGGTCGTACACCTCGCGGACCCGCTCCGGGCGGTACCCGAGGTACAGGTGCGACCCCGTGATCGGCAGGTAGTTGATGCCCTGGATCTTCGCCGGGTCGGCCGTGAACCACGTGGCGTAGGCCCCGCCGTCGCCCCACACCATGCCGACGGTCTCGTGCTGGAACTCGTCGGGGAACGTCGTGCCGTCGGCGTCGAGCCAGTACGCCTGGATCGCCGCGGCCTGCGTCGTGTAGAGGAAGATGCCGGCGTCGCGTGCGGCCGTGTCGCCGGTCGCCTCCCCCCACTGGATCAGCGCGCCGGCGAAGTTCATGCCCTCCGACGACGACTCCTGGTTGTTGCCCGCCGCGAACGCGCCGTGGCCCGACGCCCAGTCGTGGCCCGCGTAGACGTCGAAGTCGCGCAGGTACGGGAAGCGCGTCTCTGCGCGGTCGTAGCCGTTGGCGTCGGCCACCAGCAGGTCCACCATCGGGCCGTAGTCCTGCGCCCACTGCGGGTCGAACCGGGCGAGCGTCGCCGCCGCGGCCACGTAGTAGCCGTAGTGGAAGTGGTGGTCGTTGAGCTCCTGGTCGGACCCGTACGACGCGGGGTAGCCGATGAGGGTGCCCCAGTCCTCGTCGTACGCGAACACGCGCTGCGTCTTGCCCTCGGTCGCGGTGAACCAGTCGGTCAGGAGGGTGCGGACCTCGGCGAGGGCGGCGTCGCGCTGCGCGGTGCGCCCGAGCTGGTCGGCGATCTCGATGATGCGCGTCGCCCGGCCGAGTGCCTTGCCCGTCCAGTAGGTGTCGTTCCCGCGCTGGTCGAGCGGGTTCGCCGCGACCTGGTCGAGATACGTCTCGAGCTGCGCGCGGTCGGCGCTGCCCGGGGCGCCTGTCGCCACCGCGGGGATCTCGGTCAGCACCCCCCGGAACGTGTCGACCGTCGTGAACGAGTCGATGCCGGCGAGCACCGTCAGATCGCCGCGGGCGGACGTGTACGTCACGTCGAGCGGCTCGGTCGCCGGTGCGGTCCGGTCCAGGTGTACGGACTGGTGCGGGTACAGCGCGGCGACGGTCCCGGCGGGCTCGCCCGTGCCCGGCCACGGCGTCGTCTCGAGCGCGTAGGTCGTCGTGACCTGCGACGTCGACTCGTCGTACGCGTAGCTCGCCGTCGTCCCGGTGACCGGGGCGTACGCGGCGCCGGCGAACGTTGCGGCGAGCGCGTCGCGCTCGGCAGGGCTCGCGTCCCCCGTGTCCGGCAGGACGGCCACCGAGAAGAAGCCGTCGCCGTCGAGCGGCGCGGTGAACGTGTCGCCGGAGCGCGTCCAGTCGCTGCCGGGAGGCGCGAACGCGACGTAGTCGTGCCCGTTGACCTCCAGGCCCAGGCGTGCGCCGTCGTCCAGCCAGACGTCGGCCCCGTCGGCCGCGGTGAGGACCGCGTCGCCACCGGTCGCCTCGAACCAGGCGAACGGCAGCCCGTGGCCGATGGTCGCGCGCAGGGACTGCGCGCCGTCGTCCCACAGGGGTGAGACGGTCCAGTCGGACCAGTCGTCGACGTCGACGTCGGGCGCCTCCAGGCCGGTCACGCCGGCGTGCACGTCCTCGTGGTACGGGAAGTGGTACTCCGAGACGCCCGCGCCGCTCCCGGAGATCGTCGGGACGGTGGTGTACGAGATGCCCATGCCCGCGGCGTCGGGCTGGTACGACGCCGGGTGGGCGTGCAGCGGGGCGCTCCACTGGCAGTCGAGCCGTTTGAAGGCGAGCGAGGACCACCAGTCGTTCGTCGGGAGCGGGGTGGCCGGTGCGTCCTCGGTGACGAACGCGCGCGCGTCGGCGTTGATCGCGTCGCAGCCGGTCGGCGTGGGGCCGGGCGGCTCGCTCAGGTAGCTGCCGGAGCCGGCGCCGACCGGGTCGGCCGCAGCCGTCGTCACCTGGGCGACGGCGAGCCCGCCGCCGGAGAGCACGGTCGCGAGCAGCGCGGCGATCAGCCGTCGGCGGGACCGGACGGGACGGGTCGCGGGGCGCGGCCGTCCCGCGGGGACCGGGCCGGTCGGGTCGGGCAGGGGCGTTCGTGCTCTGTTGGGGGCCACGACGTCTCACCTCGGAGGGTCAGGCGCGGCACCTCGTCGTCCCGCGCTCGTCGTCCGGCGTCTTCGCCGGACCGGGAGCGCATCTGGGAGCGCTCCCATGCCTACCGTACGAGGGTGTGGTGCGTCCGCAAGCGGAGGGGGCGATCGCCGTCGGGCCCGACGGGACGAACGGTGCGCGAGGCGGGACTCGAACCCGCACGTCCGAGGACACCAGGACCTAAACCTGGCGCGGCTGCCAGTTACGCCACTCGCGCGCGGTGGTCAGTCTACGGCGGCTCGACGGGTGCACCCGGTGTCGAACGATGCACCTGCGGCCGAGAGAGGCACGCCGGGGTGCGCCTCCCGGGCGCAGGTGCAGCAGTCGACTACTTCGGGTCGATGCCCAGGTCACGGCGCAGCTTCGCGACGTGGCCCGTCGCCTTGACGTTGTACTGCGCGAGCTCGACCTTCCCGTCCGGGTCGACGACCACCGTCGAGCGGATCACGCCGACAACGGTCTTGCCGTAGAGCGACTTCTCGCCCCACGCGCCGTACGCCTCGAGGACGGTCTTGTCCACGTCGGAGACGAGCGGGAACGTCAGGTGCTCGGTCTCGACGAACGCCGCGAGCTTGTCGACCGGGTCGGGGGAGACGCCGACGACCGAGTAGCCCGCGCCCTGCAGCGACGCGAGGTTGTCGCGGAAGTCGCACGCCTCGGTCGTGCACCCGGGCGTGCCGGCGGCGGGGTAGAAGTACACGACGACGTGCTTGCCGCGCAGGTCTGCGAGCGTGACGGTCGATCCGTCGGCGGCGGGCAGGGTGAAGTCGGGGGCGGTGTCGCCGACGGCGAGGCGCTGGGGCTTGGCGGTCGTGGCTGACATGGATCTCCTTCGGTCCGGGACTCGGGTGTCCTTCCGAGGGTAGGTGACCCGGGTAGCGTTGTGGCTGTGAGCAAGACGACGTCCGCCCCCACCCCGCGCCCCGCCGACCTCCCCGTCCGCATGCTGCACGACCGACTCCTGGTGGACCCCGAGGTCGACTCGAGCGAGCGGCAGAGCTCCGCGGGCCTCGTCATCCCGGCCACGGCGGTCGGTCCGAAGCGGCTCGCGTGGGCCGTCGTCGTCGCGGTGGGCGAGCACGTGCGTCAGGTCGCGGTGGGGGACCGCGTGCTGTTCGACCCGGACGAGCGCGCCGAGGTCGAGCTGGGCGGCAAGGATCTCGTGCTCCTGCGCGAGCGTGACGTGCACGCGGTGTCGCAGGAGGTCGAGGAGGGCGGCTCGACGGGTCTGTACCTCTGACCGATCCGTGCGCTGCGTCGTGTCGTCGACGTCACACGGTGGTGGCCAGGGCCGATTTCCGCCCGCGGTCGGGCTGCTGCTAGTGTTTTCTCTCGCGCGCCATTAGCTCAATTGGCAGAGCAGCTGACTCTTAATCAGCGGGTTCGGGGTTCGAGTCCCTGATGGCGCACCACTCCTCGACGCAGGCCGACGCCCCGGTTCCCGGGCCGTTGCTCGTGTCCTTCCTCATGCGCCATTAGCTCAATTGGCAGAGCAGCTGACTCTTAATCAGCGGGTTCGGGGTTCGAGTCCCTGATGGCGCACCACCGCGGCAGTCGCCGCTCGCAGGCCGTCCACCCCCGGGTGGACGGCCTGCGTCGTCCCCGGACCGTTCGTCGGTCGTTCGCCACCCGTTCGTCCCGTCTCGTCCGAGAGTTCATCCCTGCCCGGAAGGGTCCGGTGCGGGTACGGACGCCCCGGCCACCGGTGCGTCGTGCCCCTTCGCCTGTCGACGACGAAAGGACACCCGATGCACGTTCTCGTGCACACGCCCCGGACCCGCAGGAGACGACGCGCGCTCGCCGCCGCCCTGGGAGCGAGCCTGGCCGCGGGGGTGCTCGTCCCCGCGGCCGCCACGGCGGCGCCGGGCTCGGCGACCACCTCCGCTGCCGGCGGAGCCCGCGCGGCCGCGGCCGGAGCGGAGGAGCCCAGCGGGACGCCGTTCCTGCACCCCACGACGGGGACCTACCTCGACGGCACGGTGCCCGTCGAGGCCCAGCCGGTGATGGCCGGCGACCCGGTCGCCGAGCTCGCGGTCGACGGCGAACCGCTCGTCGCGACGCCGACCCCCGCGACCGCCCGCCTGCTGTTCGACGTCGGCAGCAACTCGATCGAGCGACGCTACGGCAGCTACGTGCTCGTCAACGACACCCGCATCGACCTCGACCGCGACATGGTCTCGGAGCGCGTCGCGCTCGACGTCCCGACGGACCTCCTGGTCCAGGGCGTCAACGACGTCCGGTTCGTCGTGGGGACGTTCGAGACGTCGTGCGGCACGAACTACGACGACTACGACGTCACCGAGGTCTCGCTCGAGCTGCTCGGCGAAGCAGCCGACGGTTCGGCCAACAGCTTCTCCTACGCGTTCGGCGACGGGTCGTGCGGCACGAACACCGCGCGCATCCGGAGCGCCGACCTGACGTTCGACCTCGCGCAGGACCCCGCGGCCACGACCGGCCTCGCCGCCGAGCTCGACACCACGACGCTCGAGAACGGCGCCCACACGCTCACGGCGACGACCGCCGCGGGCCTCACCGCGACGAGCGCGGTCACCGTGAACAACTCCGCCCCCGGCGCGCCCGCGATCACGCCCGCCGACGGCGCGCTGCTGAACGGCCCGCAGACCGTCCTCGCCTCGCCTCCCGAGGGCGGCGACGCACCCACCGGGATCGCCGTCGACGGCACGGCGCTCGCGACGACCGAGACCCTCGGCGCCGGCTCCTCCGTCTTCGCCTTCACTGTCGGGTCCAACTCGATCGAGGCGCGGTACACCAACCACCTGCTCGTCAACGGCCAGCGCATCGACCTGGTCGACCGCGACTACGTGAGCGAGACGGTGCGACTCGACGTGCCCAACGCGTACCTGGTGCCCGGCCGCAACACGGTCCGGTTCGTCACGGGCACGTTCCCGACGTCGTGCGGCGACAACCGCGACGACTACGCGATCTCCGGCCTCGCGCTCGAGCCGAGCCACGGCACCGCGACCCCGGTCGACGTCGCGTCCTCGTACTCCCTGGGCGACGGCGACTGCGGGACGGGCACGACGAAGCCGCGCGAGGTCGACCTCGTCTTCGACGTCGTCCGCGACGACGACGCCCCGGCGCCCGGCCTGCGTGCCGACCTCGACACGGCGACGCTCGCGGACGGCGAGCACACGATCACGTCGGCGACGGCCGCGGGCGCCGCGGCGTCCCGCACGGTGACGACCGACAACACCGGTCCGGCGGTCGCGTCGAGCACCCCGGCGGTGGGCACGGAGCTGGCGACGGCGTCGACCCTCGCGGTCGAGCTGACCGACGCGTCGGGCGTGCTCGACGGCCCGCACGTCACGCTCGACGGCGAGGCCGTCGAGGTGGGCGCCCCGGTCGGACCCGGCCTCGCGCCGGGCGAGCACGCGCTCGTCGTCACGGCGACGGACGTGCTCGGCAACGCGAGCACGCACGAGATCGCCTTCACCAGCCTCGGGATCCCCGACGTCCCCACGGACCTGACCCCCGCGCACGGGACGACCGGCGTCGAGGGCTCGGTCGAGCTCGGCGCACGCGTCACCGTCCCGGGCGGCGGTGACGTCACGGCGACGTTCTCGCGCGCGGAGACCCACACTCCGGTGCTGGCCGCGCAGGGCGAGACCACGGCCCTCCCGACGTCGCTGCACGTCGCGGGCGAGCAGTCCGCCGCGGTCGACGCGCTCGTCCCCGGCGACGACGCGACGCTCGACTCCACGAGCCGCGACATCGCCTTCCAGCGGTTCGAGATCCCCGCCGAAGGCGATGCGACGGGGCAGGTCGTGCGCTGGGAGGGCGTCGTCGACCCGCAGCGCCTCGCGACGCTCCACGTGTGGGACGGCGCCGCCTGGGTCCCGCTCGCGTCCGCGCGCGGCGCGGTCGAGGGCGCGACCGAGCTGACCGCCGTCCTCGGCGCGGGCCACGCCCACGACGGGACCGTGCACGTGCTCGTCACCGGCACCGACCCGTTCGCCGACGACATCGCCGCCGGCGGCTCGCGCGACGAGACGGACTTCGCCCCGCGCGAGTCCTACGACTTCTCGATGGTCCACTTCACGGACACGCAGTACCTCGCGGAGGGCGCCGTCGAGCAGGAGACGCCCGAGGAGCGCGCCGTGTGGGCGAAGACCTACACGGATCTCGTGCAGTGGGTCGTCGACAACGCCGAGGAGCGCAACATCGCGTACGTCGGTCACACGGGCGACGTCAACGAGAACTACACCCGGGTCCCGGCCGACGACGCGATGGCGGCGCAGATCCGGGGCGAGTACGAGTTCTCGTCGTCCGCGCAGCGCATCCTCGACGACGCGAACATCCCCAACGGCGTGCTCGCGGGCAACCACGACAACCTCACGGGCCAGGACAACGGCCCGGGGGCGCTGTTCAACGAGTTCTACGGCCCCGAGCGCTACGCGGCGCTCTCCGCGGGCTGGGAGGACGCGTCCTACGGCGGGCCGTGGCGCGAGGGGGACAACCAGAACCACTACGACCTCTTCACGGCTGGCGGCCTCGACTTCGTCGCGGTGTACCTGTCGTACGGCGTGACCGACGAGGAGGCGGCGTGGGCGGACGGCGTCCTCGAGCAGTTCGCCGACCGTAACGCGGTCGTCCTGACGCACGACTACCTCGTGCCGAGCACGAACGCCGACGGGCGGGGTTCGCCGCACTCGACGCCGGACGGTCGCCTCGTGCACGCCAAGGTCGTCGAGCCCAACCCCAACGTGTTCCTCGTGCTCACGGGGCACCGTCACGGCGTCGGCATCAACGTGCGCCAGGACGTCGGCACCGAGGGCAGCGGCGTCGTCGAGCTCCTCGCCGACTACCAGTTCTACGAGATCACGGCCGAGGAGGCGGGTCTCACGGAGATCGGCGGGTACGCGCCCGACCAGGGCCTGCGCCTCGGCGCGAGCTTCCTGCGCCTGCTGCAGTTCGACGTCGAGCGTTCCGAGATGATCGTCGACACGTACTCGCCGTGGCTGTCGAACTTCGGCGCCACCGAGTACGACGACGAGCAGCGGTACGACGGCCGCGAGGACGACTTCACGGTTCCCGTCGACCTCACGAGCCGCACGACGACGCTCTCGACCGACGCCGTGTCGCTGTTCGGCCAGGCCGAGGAGATCGGCTCCGCGACCGTGCCCTCGGGCGAGGTCGCGACCGTGACGTGGGACGGGCTCGACGCGGGCACCCGGTACGCGTGGTCCGTCACGGCCACGAGCGCGGGCGGCGGCACCACGGTCTCGCCGGTGCGCTCG
Organism: Cellulosimicrobium sp. BMG9.23; assembly: GCF_059159985.1. Lineage (NCBI taxonomy): Bacteria > Bacillati > Actinomycetota > Actinomycetes > Micrococcales > Promicromonosporaceae > Cellulosimicrobium > Cellulosimicrobium sp. BMG9.23. The sequence continues at coordinate 85,812 of NZ_JBZGBZ010000007.1, read as the reverse complement.
TTCACGACGGCGCCCGCCGCCGACGGTCTCGTCGTGTCCACGACGGCACGAGCGCAGTGCCTCGCCGGGACGGCGTACGTCGCCGTGCGGGCGACGAACGACGACACCGTGCCGGTGGACGTCACGCTCGCGACGCCGTTCGGCTCGCGCACCGTCACCGACGTCCAGCCCGGACGCTCGGCGTACCAGGCGTTCACCGTCCGGTCCGGCTCGGTCGAGGCGGGCACCGTGCAGGTGACCGCGACCGGCGACGGGCGTTCGTTCGCCGCGGACGTGGAGCACGACGCGGTGACCTGCGGCTGACACCAGCGCACTGCGGCTGGCTCCGCACCGAGAGGTGGGCTTCGGCCCCTGGATCGATCGATCCGGGGGCCGGAGCCCACGTCTCGGCGCTGCCTCGTCCGCTCGTTCGTCGGCGGGACGGACGGGGCGCGCGCGTACCCTGGTGCGGTGCCCGAGCCGACCCCCACCACGACCCCCGCGACACCGGTCCCCGTGACGGAGAGTCCTCGCTTCCGGACCCAACCGGTGTCGTTCGTGCGGCGCAGCGGGCGCCTCGGCACCCGCCAGCAGCGCGCCTGGGACGAGCACCGCGAGCGGTACCTCCTCGACCCGCCGCGCGACGTCGCGCGCACGTCGATCGACCCGTCGTTCGTGCTCGACGTCGCGGCGACCTTCGGGCGCTCGGCCCGCCTGGTCGTGGAGATCGGCTCGGGCCAGGGCGAGGCCGTCGTGGCCGCCGCCGCGTCCGACCCGGCCACGGACTTCCTCGCGGTCGAGGTCTACACGCCCGGGCTCGCGCAGACGGTCCTGCGCGCGGCGCAGCGAGACCTGACGAACCTGCGGCTGCTGCAGGTGAACGCGGTCGAGGTCCTCGCCTCGACGCTGCCCGCGGCGAGCGTCGACGAGCTCTGGGTCTTCTTCCCCGACCCCTGGCACAAGTCGCGCCACCACAAGCGCCGGCTCGTCACGTCGTCGTTCGCGACGCTCGCCGAGCGCGTGCTGCGCGCGCCCGCGGACGGTGCCCCAGGCGGGACGCTGCGCCTGGCCACGGACTGGGGCGGGTACACGGAGCAGATGGTCGAGGTGCTCGACGCCGCACCCGGCCTCCGGAACGCCCACGGCCCGGGCGGCGTCGCCCCGCGCTTCGAGGGCCGCGTGCTCACGGGCTTCGAGCGCAAGGGCACCGCCGCCGGGCGGGTCATCACCGACCTGGAGTACGTGCGGGTCTGACCGCGGCGACCGAGGACGAGACCGGCCGCGCGAGGTACTTGCGGACAGAAGTGATCTACGGCACATTGTGCCGGGGGTGAAAGTCGCCCCGAGCACGCAAGGTCGCGTGCGGCCGTGCCGTACCAGGCCTTCGTGCTCCCCGAGCGAACGCATGAGCCAACGGAGGCGTCATGACCGACGTACCGGCCGCACCCGGACAGGTGCCCGCCGAGGAGACCGACTACCAGCGCGTGCAGCGCTCGCCGGAGTTCCAGGACCTGCGCAGACGCTTCCGGAACTTCGTGTTCCCGATGACCGCCCTGTTCCTCGTCTGGTACTTCGTCTACGTGCTCCTCGCGAGCTACGCGCACGACTTCATGAGCATCCGCGTCGCCGGGAACATCACGGTCGGCCTGCTCTTCGGGCTGGGCCAGTTCGTGTCTACCTTCGCGATCACGATGATCTACGCCCGCTGGGCGAACCGACGCTTCGACGCCGCGGCCGACGAGCTGCGCCGTGAGATCGAGGAGGACGAGCTGTGACCCCGCACCTCCTGGCCGCCGAGGCCACCGACGTCGGCAACCCCGTGGTCAACGTCGCGATCTTCGCCGTCTTCGTCGCCGTGACGCTCGTGATCGTGCTGCGGGCGTCCCGCCAGAACAAGTCCGCGGCCGACTACTACGCCGGCGGTCGCAACTTCACCGGACCGCAGAACGGCACCGCGATCGCGGGCGACTACCTGTCCGCCGCGAGCTTCCTCGGCATCTGCGGCGCCATCGCGATCAACGGCTACGACGGGTTCCTCTACTCGATCGGGTTCCTCGTCGCATGGCTCGTCGCGCTCCTGCTCGTCGCGGAGCTGCTGCGCAACACGGGCAAGTTCACGATGGCCGACGTCCTGTCGTTCCGCCTCAAGCAGCGGCCGGTCCGGATGGCGGCCGCGATCGCGACGCTCGCCGTCGTGTTCTTCTACCTGCTCGCCCAGATGGCCGGGGCGGGCGGTCTCGTCGCGCTCCTGCTCGGCGTCGACACGACCGTCGGCCAGAGCATCGTCGTCGCGGTCGTCGGCGCGCTGATGATCCTCTACGTGCTCGTCGGGGGGATGAAGGGCACCACGTGGGTGCAGATCATCAAGGCGGTGCTCCTGATCGCCGGTGCCGCGGTGATGACCTTCTGGGTGCTCGCCAAGTTCGGGTTCAACCTCTCCGACCTGTTCCAGGGCGCGATCGACATGGCCGGCCCCGGTGGCGAGGCACTCATCGAGCCGGGCAAGCAGTACGGCGCGAGCGGCACCACGAAGCTCGACTTCCTCTCCCTCGCGCTCGCTCTCGTGCTCGGCACGGCGGGCCTGCCGCACGTCCTCATGCGGTTCTACACGGTGCCGTCCGCCAAGGAGGCGCGTCGGTCCGTCGTCTGGGCGATCTGGCTCATCGGCATCTTCTACCTGTTCACGCTGGTGCTCGGCTACGGCGCCGCGGCGCTCGTGGGGCCGGAGACCATCGCCGCGGCGCCAGGCGGTGTGAACTCCGCGGCACCGCTGCTCGCGTTCGCGCTCGGCGGCGAGATCCTGCTCGGGTTCATCTCGGCGGTGGCGTTCGCGACGATCCTCGCCGTCGTCGCCGGACTGACGATCACCGCCGCGGCGAGCTTCGCGCACGACATCTACGCGAACGTCATCAAGCGCGGTGAGGTCAAGCCCGACGGCGAGGTCAGGGTCGCGCGGATCACCGTCGTGGTCATCGGGATCCTCGCGATCCTCGGCGGGATCTTCGCACAGGGGCAGAACGTGGCGTTCCTCGTCGCGCTGGCCTTCGCGGTCGCGGCGAGCGCGAACCTGCCCACGATCCTCTACTCGCTGTTCTGGAAGCGGTTCAACACGTCGGGTGCGCTGTGGAGCATGTACGGCGGCCTGATCTCGTGCGTGGTCCTCATCGCGTTCTCGCCCGTCGTGTCGGGCAAGGTCGACCCGGTGACGGGGGCGAGCCTGTCGATGATCAAGAACACCGACGTCGACTTCGCCATCTTCCCGCTGAGCAACCCGGGCATCATCTCCATCCCGCTCGCGTTCCTCCTCGGCATCATCGGGACGTACCTCAGCAAGGAGAAGCCGCACCCGGAGAAGTTCGCCGAGATGGAGGTGCGCTCCCTCACCGGTGCGGGCGCCGAGAAGGCGACGGTCCACTGACCCGTCCGTCGCCCCACGTGCCGAACCCCGGGTTGTGCGCCGTTCCAGGTCATGATCGGCGCACAACCCGGGGTTCGGCATGTCGCGGTAGTGCCGGGGAGCGGATCGGGGGCGCTGACGTGAGGATGGGGGTATGACGACCGACATCCCCACGACCACGACGTCGAACCCCGGGACCGCGCCGACCGAGACCTACGACGTCATCGTGATCGGGGGCGGGGCGGTCGGTGAGAACGTCGCCGACCGGGCCGGACGCACCGGGCTGTCGGTCGCGCTCGTCGAGGCAGAGCTCGTCGGTGGCGAGTGCTCCTACTGGGCGTGCATGCCGTCCAAGACGCTGCTGCGGCCCGGTGCCGTGCGCGCCGAGGCCGCAGGGGTCCCGGGGGTCTCCGCACCGGAAGACCTCGACGTCGCCGCCGTGCTGGCCTGGCGCGACTCGATGGTCTCCGACTGGGACGACGCCGGCCAGGTCGCCTGGGTGGAGGGCGCAGGCATCACGCTCGTGCGCGGGCTGGGCCGCATCGTGGGGGAGCGGCAGGTCGAGGTCGTGGCGGAAGATCCCGACGCCGACGTCGACGACCTACCCCGGTCCCGCCTGCTCACCGCCCGGTACGCGGTCGTCGCGGCGACGGGCAGCGTGCCCGTCCTGCCCGACGTGCCCGGGCTCGCCGACGTGAGCCCGTGGACGAGCCGTGAGGCCACGGCCGTGGAGGACGTGCCGGAGTCCCTCGCGATCGTCGGCGGCGGCGTCGTCGCGTGCGAGATGGCCTTCGCGCTCACTGACCTCGGCGCGCGGGTGACCGTCCTGTCGCGCGGCGCGCTGCTCGGCCGGACGGAGCCGTTCGCCGGGGAGGCGGTCGCCGAGTCCTTGCGTGCGGCCGGCGTCGACGTGCGGCTCGGGGTGGGCGCGAGCGCCGTCGAACCCCTGCCCGACGGCGGAGCTCGCCTCGTGCTCACGGCCACCGGTCCCGAGGGGGCCGCCGACGACGGGCCGGACCTGGCCCCCGTGAAGGCCGCCCGCGTGCTCGTGGCGACCGGCCGCGCGCCGCGGACGCAGGACCTCGGTGTCGACGTGCTCGGGCTGCGGCCGGGACGCGCGCTCGACGTGGACGACTCGATGCTCGTCCACGGCGTGGAGGGTGGCTGGCTGTACGCCGCGGGGGACGTGACGGGGCGCGTCGCGACGACCCACCAGGGCAAGTACCGGGGCCGCGTCGCGGGCGACGCGATCGCCGCGCGCTTCGGGGACGCGTCGACGGAGGGAGCCCCGACCGCCGGGGACGCGGCGCCGGCCGCGGGCGACGCACCGGCCCCGTGGTCGCGCTACGCGGCGACGGCCGACCACGTCGCGTCGCCTCAGGTCGTCTTCACGCGGCCCGAGGTGGCCGCCGTCGGGCACACCGAGAGCTCCGCGCGCGACGCCGGCCTCGACGTGCGCGTGGTCCGGTACGACCTCGCGAACGTGGCCGGGGCCTCGGTCCGGGCGACGGACTACGCCGGGACCGCCCAGATCGTCGTCGACTCGTCCCGGGGCGTGATCGTCGGGGCGACCTTCGTCGGTCCCGACGCGGCGGAGATGCTGCACGCCGCGACGATCGCCGTCGTCGGCGAGGTGCCGCTCGCCCGCCTCTGGCACGCCGTGCCGTCCTACCCGACGGTGAGCGAGGTCTGGCTCCGTTTTCTCGAGGGGTACGGCCTGTGACCCGCACGGCCTGTGACGCGCACGGCCTGTGACGCGCACGGTCTGCCGCGCCCGGCCTGTGACGCGCTCGTCGGCCGTCCGGGTCTCGCGTCCGGTCCGCGTCCCCTAGTCTCGACCCCGTGACGACCGAGACCTCCGCCCCCCGCGTCGCCCTCGCGACCTGCTCCGTCCTTCCCGACCTCGACGCCGACGACGCCCCGCTCGTCCGCGCGCTCGGCGACCGCGGCGTCGACGCCTCGCCCGCGGTCTGGGACGACCCCGACGTCGACTGGGACGCCTTCGACGCCGTCGTCGTCCGCTCGACCTGGGACTACTCCGCGCGCCGCGACGAGTTCGTCGCGTGGGCCGCGCGCGTCCCGCGGATCCTCAACACCGAGCGCGTCCTGCGCTGGAACACCGACAAGGGCTACCTCCGTGGGCTCGAGGAGGCGGGTGTGCCCGTCATCCCGACGCTGTGGCTCGACCCGGCGCGCAACCTCTCGTCCCGCGCCATCCACACGCGGCTGCCCGCCCAGGGCGACTTCGTCATCAAGCCCGTCGTGAGCGCGGGCGCCAAGGACACCGGGCGCTACCAGTCCGGCGAGGCGTACTCGCGCGGCCTCGCGATCCAGCACGCGAAGAACCTCCTCGTCTCCGGGCGCGAGGTCATGGTGCAGCCCTACGTGACGAGCGTCGACACGGCGGGGGAGACCGGCCTGATCTTCGTCGACGGCAAGCTCTCGCACGCCGTGCGCAAGAACGCGCTCCTCACGGGGCCGCACCGCCCGACGCGCGGGCTGTACCAGCAGGAGGAGATGAGCCCGTTCAGCGCGAGCGACGAGCAGGTCGCCGTCGCGCAGAACGCGCTCGCCGTCGCAGCGGACGCCGTCGCCGACGGTGACGCGTCGTCGTTCCTCTACGCGCGTGTCGACCTCGTCACCGGAAACGAGGGAGGGACCGTCGTCATCGAGCTCGAGCTCACCGAGCCGTCGCTCTTCATGGCGCTCGCCCCCGGCGCCCTCGACCGCTTCGCCGACGCGATCGCCGCCCGCGTCCGCCGCTGAGCACTCGGCCGGGTCGGCAGACGTGGCTGGGTCCGGCGGGGTCGGGGGCCGACGACGACGGGTCTACCATCCGCGGCCCTCGTCCCTCGGGCCGCTCCCGCCAGACCCGCCACGACCCGTCGCCCCCGGCCCCCGCCCCCACCTCGTCCGTCGTCGGCTCACCACGCGCGCCGCCGCGGTGGTCGCCGCCCGTGGCGACCTCACGAAGGTCGGGGCGGGTGACGTGCGAAGGGCGTCAGAGCTGCGCTCCTCAAAGGCGAGCCGACGGGCCCGGGTGACGGCGCGGCAGCCCGAGCGCGTGACCCGCCCCGGCCGTCCCAGGGCAACCACGAGCGCGCGACCCGCGACCCGGCCGGTCGCCCCGGGGTGAGCCGAGGCGACCGGGGAGGGGCTCAGGCGAGGTCGTTCTCCGCGAGCCAGTCGGCGGCGATGTCCTCGGTCGAGCGCTGGTCGACCGTCGACTGGACGTTGAGGTCGATGAGGCCCTCCGGGGTGAGGGCGGCGCTCACCGGGTTGATGACGTCGGCGATCTCGGCGGCGATGTCCGTGCTCACGAGCGGCACGACGTTCGACGCGAGGAACAGGCCCTCGGGGTCGTCGAGCGTGACGAGGCCCTCGGTCTGGATGCGCGGGTCGGCGCTGAAGACGTTCGCGACGTTGACCGTGCCCGCGACGAGGTCCTGGACCGTCGTGTCGCCGGTCGCGACGAACGAGACGTCGACGCCGTAGACGTCCTGGAGGCCCTGGGGTCCGTAGGGACGCTGCTCGAGCTCGGCCGGGCCTCCGAGGGTGAGGTCGACGTCGAGGTCCGCGAGGTCCACGAGGCTGCTCACGTCGTTCTGCGCCGCGAAGTCCTCGGTGACGTTGTAGGAGTCCTGGTCGGTCGCGGTGGACTGGTCGAGGACGGTCAGGCCCTCCGGCAGGGCCTCCTGGAGCGCGGCGTAGACGTCCTCGGGCGTGGTCGCCGTCGTCTCGGGGTCGAAGAACTGCAGGAGGTTGCCCGTGTACTCGGGGAAGAGGTGGACCTCGCCGTTCTCGAGTGCCGGCATGTAGGCGTCACGCTGGCCGATGGTGAAGTCCCGCTCGACCTCGAACCCCTCGGCCTCGAGCGCCTGGGCGTAGATCTCGGCGATGATCTCGTTCGAGTAGTACGCCTGGGAGCCGATGACGATCGTGTCGGAGGCGGCGGCCCCGCCGTCCGACGTGTCGCTGTCGAGCGGGTCGGAGCTGCCGCAGGCGCTGAGCGCGAGGGCGGCGGTCGCGGCGCCGGCGAGGAGGGTGAGGGTGCGACGTGAGGTGCGCATGGGTGGGGTCCCTTTCTGAGGTCGGGTCCGGTGCGGTCCCGGTTCCGGTGAGATCGAGGGGGGTGGGCGTCCGGCGCGGTCAGCCGGGGTTCGGGGCGGTGGCGGTGCGGCGTCGTCGTCTACCCGGGCTCTCCGCGGTGCGCCCGGCGGACACGCCGCGCGGCACGACGAAGCGTTGCAGGATCGCGAAGGCGCCGTCGAGCAGGAGAGCGAGGACGACGACGAGCAGCGCAGCCCCGAGGATCTGCGCGAAGTCGCGGAGCTGGATGCCCTGGATGATGTAGAAGCCGAGGCCCCAGTTGCCGACGTACCCGGCGAGGGTCACGGTCGCGACGACCTGGAGCGTCGCGGAGCGCAGCCCGCCGAGGAGCAGGGGGAGGCCGAGAGGTGCCTCGACCTTGTGCAGCACCTGCCAGGGCGTCATGCCGACCGAGCGCGCGCCGTCGACCACGCGTCGCTCGACCGCCTCGATCCCGGCGTACGCACCCGCGAGGATCGGCGGGATCGCGAGGAGCACGAACGCCGTGATCGAGGCCGCGATCTTGTGCGTGACGCCGAGGACGAGCACGAGCAGCAGCACGAGCCCGAACGACGGCACCGCGCGGGCCGCCCCAGAGAGGGCGACGGCGACCTCGCGTCCCCGGCCGGTGTGGCCGATGAGCCAGCCTGCCGGGACCGCGACGACGACGGCGATCAGCACCGAGACGAACGTGAAGGCGAGGTGCGTCCAGATCGCCTCGGAGATCGGTAGCGCGCCCTCCGCCCGGTCGGGCGAGAAGATCCAGGCGATCGCCTCGGCGAAGAGGTTCATGCGCGCACCGTCCGGGTCCAGGGGAGCACCAGCCGGCCGAGGAGCACGAGCAGCCAGTCCACCAGCAGGGCGATGACGACCACCGCGACCACGCCGGCGAGGATCTCGGCGACGATCTGCCGCTGGTAGCCGTTCGTGAAGAGGTAGCCGAGGTTGTCGATCCCGATGAGGATGCCCACCGTGGCGAGGGAGATCGTGGACACCGCGGTGACGCGCAGGCCGGCGAGCACGACGGGTCCCGCGAGCGGGAGGTCGACCTGCCAGAACCGGCGCCAGGGCCCGTACCCGACGGCCACGGCGGCCTGCCGCACGACCGGGTCCACCGAGTCGAGCGCGTCCGCGACGAAGCGCGTCATGATGGCCACCGCGTAGATCGTCAGCGCGATGATCAGGTTGACCTCGGACAGGAAGCTGATGCCGAGGATCGGCGGGAGGAGCGCGAAGAGCGCGAGCGAGGGGATCGTGTAGAGGAGGCCGACGAGCGTCAGCACGAGGCCGCGCGTGAGGCGGAAGCGATGGGCGAACCAGCCGGCGGGGATCGCCACGAGGAGCCCGAGCAGGATGGGGACGGCGCTCTGGCGCAGGTGCTCGACCGTGAGGCGTCCGATGAGGTCGAGGTTGTCGGCGACCCAGGTCATGCGCCGTCCTCGACGAGGACCCCCTGGGTGCGGCCGGTCGTGTCCACGAGGACCGTGCCGCGCGCGGTGCGCTTCGTGTGCAGGGCACGGGCCCCGCGCTCGACGCCGATGAAGCTCGCGACGAAGTCGGTCGCCGGGTTCTCCAGGATCTCGCTCGGCGAGCCGACCTGGGCGACCTTCGCGCTCTTCTCGAGGATGACGACCTGGTCGCCGAGCAGGAACGCCTCGTCGACGTCGTGCGTGACGAACACGATGGTCTTCTGCAGCTCCTGCTGCAGGCGCAGCGTCTCGGTCTGCAGCTCGGCGCGCACGATCGGGTCGACGGCGCCGAACGGCTCGTCCATGAGGAGGATGTTCGGGTCGGCGGCCAGGGCGCGCGCGACGCCGACGCGCTGCTGCTGCCCGCCCGAGAGCTGGCTCGGGTACCGCTCGGCGATCGCCCGGTCCAGTCCCACGGTGTCGAGGAGCTCGAGCGCACGGTCGCGCGCGGCCCGCTTCGGGGTCTTCTCGAGCCGCAGCACGGTCGTCACGTTGTCCATGACCGTGTAGTGCGGCAGGAGCCCCCCGTTCTGCAGGACGTACCCAATGCCGCGGCGGAGCCGGACCGGGTCCTTGTCGGCGATGGGCTCGCCGTCGATCTCGATGACACCGGCCGTCGGGTCGACCATCCGGTTGATCATGCGCAGGAGGGTCGTCTTGCCGCTGCCCGACGACCCGACGAGCACCGTCGTGCGGTGCGGAGGCACGACGAGGCTGAAGTCGTCGACCGCGGCGGTGCCGTCCGGGTAGGTCTTGCTGACCGAGCGGAATTCGATCACGGGGCGCTTCCTCCGAGCCTCGGTGGTTCCGGCGTCCTAGCCGACCACAGTCGGAGGTCGTGCGCGAGCCGGTCACGGGGCGCGCCGGGGATCGTTACCGACCGTATACCGTGCAGCGGTTCGTCGCCTTCGCACCGGTCCGTCCCGATGCCTCCGGGGCCGGAGACGGCAACAGGGCCCCTCGCGAACGAGGGGCCCTGCGCGTTTGGGGTGAGTAACGGGACTTGAACCCGCGACCCCCTGGACCACAACCAGGTGCTCTACCAGCTGAGCTATACCCACCATGTGCGACCGTCCCCGAGGGGCGGACGCGCCGACCGGGCGTGAGCACCGGCCGTCGAAAAGTGTACTAGGTCCGCGAGGGGGTTCAGGACCGCGTCGCGCCGTCGGCCGGATCGGGGTCTGTGACGGTGGCCACGGCGGGCTCCTCCGGGGTCGGGGCGACGGGTCGCGCGACGGAGGACGCCTTGACGCGCGCGGCGATCTGCCGGGCGGTCGCCGAGTCCGGTCCCGGCTGCGGCACGAACACGGCCTCGCGGTAGTAGCGGAGCTCGTCGATGCTCTCGAGGATGTCCGCGAGGGCCCGGTGGCCGCCGTTCTTCTCCGGCGACGCGAAGTAGGCGCGCGGGTACCAGCGGCGGGAGAGCTCCTTGACGGAGGACACGTCGATGATCCGGTAGTGCAGGTGCCCCATGAGCGTGGGCATGTCGCGGTCGAGGAAGCCCTTGTCGGTGCCCACGGAGTTCCCGGCGAGCGGCGCCTTGCCGGGCTCCGGAACCCAGGCGCGGACGTAGTCGAGCACGCGCTGCTCCGCCTCCGCGAGCGTGAGCCCGGTCTCGAGCTCGTCGAGCAGGCCCGACGTCGTGTGCATCTGCCGCACGAAGTCGCCCATCTGCTCGACAGCCTCGGCCGGCGGCCGGACGAGGACGTCCACGCCCTCGCCGAGCACGGTCAGCTCGGAGTCGGTGACCACGGCGGCGACCTCGACGAGGGCGTCCGCGCCCAGGTCGAGACCGGTCATCTCGCAGTCGATCCAGACGATGCGTTCGGTGGCGTTCACGGGACTCACGCCCGACAGCCTAGTCGCGGGTGTGCGCAGCGCTGTCCGGGGCGACGTCCAGGACGACCTCCGTGACGACGTCCGGGGACGACGAAGGCCCCGGCTGCGCGGACCGTGGTGGGTCCGGGCGTCCGGGGCCTTCGGGGTGCGCCGCGGTCCGTCGGGGAGGGTCCCCGTGCCGGTGCGCGGTCGGTGCGCGTCATGCGGTGCGACGCGGCAGGCGGGCCTGCCGGGTGCGCGCCGGGACGCGGGCGGTGGTGCGGCGCAGCTGCTCGCGGCGCAGGGTCTGCTCCTGCAGCTGCTCGCGACGGCTGAGGGCCGCCACGTCGTACGTGATGAGGGGATGCATGGTGTGTGCTCTCGTGACGTCGGAATGCTGGGTCTGGCCGGACCCTCCACCGCCCGGTACGGACCGGACGGACGTCACCGCGGTGTAGGACCACAGAACCACGCGCGGCACGGCGGGTGCACCTGATTTACGCGCAGGGCGTCGACGCCGCGGCGGCGGGCCGACCGTCGGCACAGGCCGGCGGGCCCGACCTGCGAGGACGCGGGGCACTGCGTAGCGTCCGGGGATGAGGGGCACGAAGGACGGCACGAAGGACGGCACGGGGGACGGCACGGAGGAGCAGGGCGGGGTGGGTGGCGCGAGCGGGGGGCCGCCGGAGGGGGCGGGTCGCGAGCGCGGTCCGCAGGACGAGGCGCGACGGCGACCGGTGTCCCAGGTCCTGGCTCTCGTGTGGCCCGGGGTCGCGCTCGTGGTGCTCGGCGCGCTCGGGTTCGTCGTGCTGCTGGACGCGGTGCGCGACCGCGACGACCTGTGGCAGCTCGACGAGCCTCTCCTCGAGTGGCTGGTCGCGCACCGGACCCCGGCTCTCACGACGGTGTTCACGGTCGTCACGGACCTCTTCGGACCGTTCGTGCTGCCGCTCCTGGTCGCCGTCGGCTGCGTGGTGTGGGGGCGACGCTCCGGGACGTGGTGGGAGCCCGGGCTGCTCGCGGGCGCGATGGTGCTGGCCACGCTCACGTCGACGGTGCTCAAGGCGCTGATCGCGCGTCCGCGACCCGCGGACGAGTCGATGGTCGTCGCGGGGGTCGAACGGTCCTTCTCCTTCCCCTCGGGTCACACGATCGGTGCGGCGACGCTCGTCCTGGTGGGCGGCTACCTCGTGTGGCACCGGCACCACAGCGGGCGGCTGCTCGCCGGGTGGGTCCTCGCGTCCGTCGTCGTGGTGGGGGCGGTCGCGGGGAGCCGGCTCTACCTCGGGTACCACTTCCTCACCGACGTGCTGGCGGGCGTCTCCCTGGCTGTCGCGGTGCTCGGGGTGGTCGTGGTCGCGAGCCGGCTGCACGACGCGTCCGCCGCGAGCCGAGTCGCCCGGGAGAAGGCACCAGGAGCACGCTAAAGGCATCTTGCGCAAGAACTCTTTAGCGTTGTACGGTCGGCCCATGAGCCCACCCGCGCCGCAGCCCGGCCGTGAACCACTCGTCACGTCCGACCCGGAACGCATGCGCGCCCTCGCCCATCCGCTGCGGCTGCGCATCCTGTCCCTGCTCGACGACGAGGGCGAGGTCACCGCGACGCGGTGCGCCGAGGCGACGGGCGAGTCCGTCGCGAGCTGCTCGTTCCATCTGCGGATGCTCGCCAAGTACGGCTTCGTCGAGGCCGCCGAGCGGCGCGGCAAGGAGAAGCCGTGGCGCGCCGTCGGTCAGGGCCGGCAGATGCGGTTCGACCCCCAGGTGCCCGGTTCCCTCCCGGCGGCCGGGGCCGTGGCCACGTTGATGCTCGACCAGGAGGTCGCCCGGCTGCGCGACTGGCTCGACCGCGCGGGGTCCGAGGATCCCGCGTGGCTGCTCGCGTCGACGCAGACGTCGGCCTCGTTCTGGGCGACGCGCGAGGAGCTCGACGCTCTCGCCCGCGAGCTCGAGTCCCTCACCGACCGGTTCGTCGGTCGCTGGGAGGATCCGTCGCTGCGCCCGCCGGGGTCGCGGCCCGCGCGCCTGCTCGGCATCGTCAACGCCGACATCCGGACCGAGGCCGGTGCCGACACCACGACCGACGACGCGGCCGGTCCCGCGGGCGACGAGCCGTTTGGGGACGCGCGATGAGCGGCGAGGTCGAGACCGGACCGGCGCCCGCCACCGCGGACCGCGGCTCCGGACCGGCTGCCGAGTCCATCCCCGCCGACGCACGGGCCGCCCTGAGGTCGCGCCCGTTCCGGCTCCTCACCGTGGGGTGGGCGTTCACGAACTTCGCCGACTCGATCCTCGCGATCATCCTCGCCGTGTGGGTCAAGGACCTCACCGGGTCCAACGGTGCCGCGGGTCTCGTGTTCGCCGCGCTCGGGCTGCCCGCCCTCGTCTCGCCCGTGCTCGGTCAGGTCGCCGACCGCGTGTCGCGGCGCCGGATGCTGGTCGTGTCGTACCTCGTCGGCGCGCTGGCGCTCCTGCTGCTCCTCGCGGTGCGCGGACCGGGCCAGGTGTGGCTCGTCTTCGCCGTCACCGTCGTGTACTCGGGCGTCGGCTTCGCCACGGCCGCGGCCCAGTCGGGGCTGATCCGCGACATGCTGCCCGACGGCGCGCTCGCCCCCGCCAACGGTCGGCTCACGACGATCGACCAGGTCTTCCGGCTGCTCATGCCGGTCGTCGGCGCCGGCGCCTATGCGCTCGCAGGTCCGGTCCCGCTCGTCCTCGCCGCGTCGGGAGCGTTCGCGGTCGCCGCGCTCGTCGTCGGGCGGATCGTGCTCCTCGAGACGCCGCCGACCTCGGCGGGGGACCGGGAACCGTTGCTCGCGGAGGCCACGGCGGGCTTCCGGCATCTCGTGCGCACCCCACCGCTGGGTGCACTGACCGTCGCCCTGGTCGGCGCGTTCGCCGCCGTCGGGCTGCTCAACGCGGTGAGCTTCGCGATCATCGAGGACGGCCTCGGGCTCCCGCCCGAGCTGCTGGGCCCGATCTCCTCCGTGCAGGCCGTGACGGCGATCGTCGCCGGGCTCACCGCGGCCCGGCTCGTCGCCCGCTGGGGCTCGCAGCGCCTCGTGGCGGTCGCGCTCGTCGTGCTGGGCCTCGGCGTCGTCCCGACGCTCGGGTCGAACCTCGTCGCGATCATGGTCGGGCTCGGGGCGGTCGGGCTCGGCGTGACCTGGGCGATCGTCGGCTTCGTCACCGAGCGGCAGCTGCGGACGCCTGCCGGGCTGCAGGGGCGCGTGTCCGCGGCGACGAACATGCTCCTCAACGTCCCGCAGCTCGCGCTGACCGTGCTGGGCGCGGCGCTCGTCGGGGCGGTGGACTACCGCGCGATGCTCGTCGTCACGGTCGTCGTCATCCTCGCCGCCGCTATCCTCGCGCTCCACGGTCGCGCCGCCGCACCGACGGAGCACTCCGGCCCCGCGAGGTAGTACCGCGGTACCGCGAGGTACCGCGGTCCTGGTGCCCGACGGCGCGTGGTCGCCCTGGGTGTCGGGGTGGGTGGGGGCGCCGCGTCTACCATCCGCGCCGCTCGTTCCTCGCGGCGCTCCCGCCAGACCCACCACGACGCGGCGCCCCCACCCACCCCTCCCGGCGTCGTCTCACCCTGGTACGTGCTCACCGCGAGATAGAGCCCTGGTCGCCGACGTAGAGCCCTGGTTCGCGAATAGAGCCCTGGGCAGACGACCACGGCACTACCTCGGCAACCACCGCACTACCTCGGCGACCACCGCACTACCTCGGCGACCACGGCTCCACCTCGGCGACCACGGCACTACCTCGCGTGGCTGGGGTACTGCCTCGCGGGCTCGGTGTCTCGTCTCAGTCGTCGAGGCCCCGTGCCCGCAGTGCGTCGCCCGTCGCGTCGGCGTGGCGCAGGGAGGCGACGACGAGCGGGACGGCGTACGCGCGGACGTCGTGCTCGCGTCCCCGCGCGCGGCACGCGTCCCGGACGCGCCCCGCGAGCGCGGCGACCACCGGGACCGCGCGCACGGCCAGCGACAGGACGAGGGCGACGCGTCCGACGTCGACCCCCACGCGGCCGAGCGGCCGCAGGCCGTGCTCGATCGCCGCGAGCACGTCCGACGAGCGCGTCGTGACGAGCACGAGACCGGCGAGCGCGACGAGGACGACGAGGCGAGCGGTGAGCACGACGGCGGGCGCGGGGCCCAGCGTGAACCACTGCACCGCGAGCAGCACCGGCACGACGACGCGCAGCGCCCGGACCTGGCTCCACAGCACGCGCAGGCCGGCTCCCGCGAGCGCGTAGAGCGCCAGGACCGCGAGCGCCGCCGCACCGACGGCGAGCGGGTCACGGAGCAGCAGGACGCCCGCGCCCACGACCGCGAGGCCGACGAGCTTCGCACCCGCCGGCGTCCGGTGGAGCGGCGACGTCCCCTGGCGGTACGCCGCCGCGACAGGCGCGCTCATCGGCTCCCACCCGCCGCGGTCGGCGCGTGCCGGACCGGCGTCGCGGCGGCCGACCTCCGCGCGGCGGAAAGCACGGACGACGGCGGGAGGTCGTCGTCGACGAGGCGGCGGTAGAAGGCGAGCGCCGCGTCCGGTTCGTCGTCGGCCACCACCCGGCCGCCGTCGACGACAACGACGCGGTCCATGGTGGACACGAGCTCGAGGTCGTGCGAGACGAGGACGACCTGCTGGGGGAGCGACGCCAGCTCGGCCGCGACGCAACGGGTGTTGCGCCGGTCGAGCAGGGTCGTCGGTTCGTCGGCGACGACGAGGTCCGGCTCGGTGACGAGCACGGACGTCAGCGCGAGCAGCTGCTTCTGCCCGCCGGAGAGCAGGTGCGCGGGATGGTCGGCGTGGTCCGCGAGCCCGCGCGCCTCCAGCGCGGCGCGCACCCGGGCGTCGCGCGCGGCGCCGGCCGGGACTTTGCGCAGCGAGTACGCGACGTCCTCCGCGACCGTCGGCATGACGATCTGCGCGTCCGGGTCGGTGAACACGAACCCGACGCGGCGCCGCACCCGCGCGCCGTGGCGCCGGGTGTCGAGGCCGTCGACGAGGACGCGACCGCTCGTCGGCAGCACGAGCCCGTTGAGCAGCCGGGCGAGCGTGCTCTTGCCCGACCCGTTCGCCCCGACGACGCCGATCCGCCGTTCGCGCAGCACGAGGTCGACGCCGCGCAGCACGTCGCGCTCGCCGAGGCGCACGTGGACGTCCTCGAGGGTGACGACGCAGCCGAGCGTCCCGCGCCGGTGACCCTCGTCGGGCAGGTCGATCGTGCGGCCGTCGGGCAGGTCGCTCTTGCCCTCGTCAGGCAGGTCGCGCGCGCGATCGCCGCGGGAGCGTGCGGACCGCCATCTCATCGGACCACCTCCACGAGCGCCGCGACACCGAGGCCCCCGCCGACCGCGGCAGTCGCCAGCCCACGCGTCCCCGCCGGGGCGCCTGCTCGCACGAGGCGGGAGAACAGCCGGACGACGGACACGGCCCCGCTCGCGCCCCACGGGTGGCCGAGGGCGAGCGCCCCGCCGTCGGCGCAGACACGCTCGTCGTCGCCGAGCGGGTCGAGGCCGAGCGCGTCGGTGACGACGAGCACCTGCGCCGCGAACGCCTCGACCACCTCGACGGCCGCCAGGTCGTCGACCGACCAGCCCGCGCGGTCGAGCGCGGCCTGCGTCGCGGGCACCGGGCCCCAGCCCGGTTCGGCGGGGTCGCACCCGACCGTCGCCGAGGCGACGACGCGGAGGCCGGGGATGCCGAGCGCACGGCGGACCGCCTCGGGGACGACGGCGACCGCTGCCGCACCGTCGCTCACGGGGCTCGCGGTGCCAGCCGTCACCGTCCCGTCGGGCGTGAACGCCGCCGGCAGTCGCGCGAGGCGCGACGCGTCGAGCCGGCGCGCACGCTCGTCGCGGTCGAGCGGGCCTCGACCCCCGGTCGGCACGCGGGACGGCGCTCCGAGGGCGACGACCTCCGCGTCGAACCGACCCGCCGCGTGCGCGGCGAGGGCGCGGGCGTGGCTGCGGGCGGCGTAGGCCTCCTGCCGCTCGCGCGTCACGGCGTGCCGTCGCGCCAGCGCGTCGGCGGCCGCGCCCATCTCCGGGTCGGCCCACGGGACGGGCGTGAAGGCCGCGCGCGCATACCCGGCGGGTGCCCCGCGGAACGTCCGGGCCGGCGCCGTCGACGCGCTCTCCGTCCCACCCGCGAGGACGAGCCGGGCGTCGCCCGCACGCACCTGCTGGGCCGCGAGCAGCACCGCCGCGAGCCCGGAGCCGCACTGCCGGTCCACGGTGAGTCCCGGCACCTCGGCCCCCAGCCCGGAGGCGAGCGCCGCGACCCGCGCGACGTTGCCGCCCGGTCCCGTGCAGCACCCGAGCACGACGTCGGCGACGTCGCCCTCGACGCCGGACGCCCGGGCGTCGTCGGCGACGGCCCGCAGCACCGCCGCCGCGAGGTCGACCTCGGTGCGCGAGCGGTGGCCGTGGCCCGCCGTGCCGATCCACGTGCGCCGCGCGGCGACGACCACGGGCATGCTGCTGCTGGCGTCGGCGTCCTGGACCGCTGCGCCTGCCGTCCTCTCCGCGGTCACGGCAGCGGGACCAGGTCCGAGGCAGGGTGCTCCTGCGCGCCGAGCGCCTCGCTCAGCGCGCCGCGCGCGGGCTTGCCCGACGGCGTGCGCGGCAGCGCGGGCGTCCCGTACCAGCGGCGCGGGCGCTGGCTCGGCGCGAGCGCGGACCGGGCGACCCGCTCGAGGTGCGCGCGGAGCCCTGGGCGCGCGTCGCACTCCACGACGGCGGTGACCACGGCCCCGAGCCGGCGGTGCGGCGTCCCGAGCACGACGACGTCGCGCACGCCCGGCACGGCCCGCAGCACGACCTCGACGTCCTCGGGGACGACGGTCGAGCCACCGGTGAGGATCGCGCCGTCACCGCGGCCGCGCAGGACCAGCCCGGCACCACCGAGGGGGCCCGCAGCACGGCGCGGTTCCACGAGGGGGTCGGTGGACGGCTCAGTGGGCGGGTCGGCCAGCGGCTCGGTGGGCGGGACAGCGAGCGGTTCGGCGAGGTCGCCGACCGTGGCCCAGCCGCCGTCGCGGCGCAGCGGCCCGGTCGCGTGCGCCAGGTAGCCGCGGGCGACCCAGGGCGAGCGGACCCACACCTCGCCGACGCTCGCCCCGGCGAGCGGGCGCACGTCGAGCTCGACGCCCGGGAAGGCGCGGAGCCCGGTCCCGTCGGGGTCGTGGGCGACGAACGAGAGCTCGACCGCGCCGTAGTACGCGAGGACGGCGAGGCCGTGGCGGGAGGCACGACCGCGCACGTCCGCCGCGAGGGACGCGCCCCCGACGACCACCTGCCGCAGGCGGGACGGCGCGCCCGCGTCGAGCGCGTCGAGGACCTCCTCTAGCACGGACGGCACGAGGTGCACGACGTCGCAGCGCGCGAGCGCCGCGGTCAGGGCCGCCGGGGTGCGGGTGAGGTACGCGCAGGCGCCGAGGGCGAGCGTGTGGACCGCCGCGAAGCAGTACAGCGACGACGCGAGCGGCCCGGGGACGAGGACCGTGTCCGTCGGGGCGACGCCGGTCAGCCGCGTGACGTCGTCGAACGAGTCGGCCCACGACGCCCGCGTCCGCACGACGGCGCGCGGACGACCCGTGCTCCCCGAGGAGAACCCCGCCCAGGCGAGGTCGTCGGGACCGGGCGCCGGCGGGCTCGCGGGTGCTGCACCCCCCTGCGGTGCGGCAGCCTCCCTAGCCTCCGCGGCCCGCTCGCGAGGACCCGGCCCCGCGGACGGCTCGCGAGGCCCCTGCCCTAGCCCCGGCCCCCACCCCGACCCCGGCCACGGCCGGCCGGTCGTCTCCTCGTCCCGCACGGTCCCGCGCGGGAGCGGCACCTCGACGAACGTGCGGGGCCGGACCGCGCGCAGCACCTCGGCGCGGTGCGCGCGCGGCCAGGCCGGGTCGCACACGAGCGGTGTCGCGCCCGCCAGGTCGACCGCGAGGACGGCGGTCAGCAGGTCGACCGGGTCGGGCAGCGACACCGCCACGAGGTCTCCCGGGGCGGTCCCGGCGGCGCGCAGGAACGTCGCCCCGGCCCGCACGTCGGCCCCGAGCGCCGCGTACGTGCGGGAGCGGTCGGCGGTGCGCAGCGCGACGCGGTCGCGCGTGGTGGGGTCCGCGGCATGACGCAGGACCTGGGGAGCGACGGGCACGGGCACACTCTCCCAGGTCAGCGGCGCGCGGTCCGTGCGGCCGGGTACGCGCGCAGGACGCCGACGGTCACGGCGGCGGCGGCGACCGCCTTGAGCACGTCGCCGGGCAGGAACACGAGGGAGAGCTGCGCGGTCGTGGCGAGGGGCACCCCGGTGAGCAGCGCCTGGACCGGGATCCCGAACGCGTAGACGACCGCGACCCCACCCACGAGGCAGGCGCCCAGGACGGGCCAGAAGGTCGGTCGGCGCAGCCGGTCCACGAGGAGCCCGACGGTCAGAGCGCCCGCGAGGAAGCCCACGAGGTACCCCGCGGAGGGACCGGCGAAGACGGCGATCCCACCTCGCCCGCCGGCCAGCAGCGGCAGGCCCGCCGCGACGAGCGCGAGAAACGTCGCGACGGAGAGCGTGCCGAGCCGGGCGCCGAGCACCGCGCCCGCGAGCATGACGCCGAGCGTCTGGAGCGTGATCGGGACGGCGTTGCCGAACAGCGCGAGCGACCCGGGCACGCCGAGCGCGGCGATCAGCGCCGCGAACGTCGCGACGCGCGCCGCGTCGCCCGCGGTGAGGGCGAGCCGGCGCCCCCGTCCGGCGGTGACGCCGCCGGACGGTTCGCCCGGGACGGACCCGGGGGGCGGGGCGGTGGCGAGGGCCGGGTGTGCAGCGCGGGCAGGGCGTGCGGTGCCGGGCGGGAGTGCGGTGCGGGCCGTCGTCGGCTCGGGTGTCGCGTCGGTCACGGGTGCTCCTGTCGTGGTCGGGCGGGTCACGACAACTCTCGCGGGGGACGGTCCTCGGCGCCGACGGGGCGACGGACGACGCCGGGTCGCCGTCGTGCACGGAACCCACAACGCGTTGGAGGATCCCTCCAGAACCGCGCCCGCGGCGGGCGGAGGGCCGGGAGGAACCCTCCAACGGGTGCGCGGGGTGGCTCGACGCCCCGGTGCGGCTGCGGCGTCGGGCACCTGACGGCGACCGGCCTGCAACCGGCCGCCTGCGACCGGCTTGCAACCGGCCGCCTGAGACCGGCCCGCGACCGGTCAGGCCTCGCCCGGGAGCGCCTTGCGCACGACGAGCCGCGTCCACGCCCCGAGGTAGACGCGGTCGCCGTCGCCCAGCTCACGACGCTGACCGGCGGGGATCGGGTCGGTCGGAAGCGCCTCGCCCGCCGGGCTCACGTACGTCCCGTTCGACGACTGCAGGTCCTCGACCCACCAGCGCTGCCCGTCGGTGGAGAGCTGGCAGTGCCGCCGCGACACGCCCGTGTCCGCGCCGCAGTCGACCTGCGGGTGGATGCCGCGTGAGACGGACGGCCGGCCCACGAGCACGCTGCGCTCGCGCAGGACGACGAGGCCGGGCAGCCCGGCCGACGGCATGGGGTCCTCGGGCTTCTGGGCCGCGTACCAGTCGGGGTCGATCCAGATCTCGACCACCCACTGGTCGGGTCCGGGGACCGGTGGGGTCGGCAGGTGGGTGGCCGACGACGCGGGCGGCGTCGGTGCGCCGGCCGCGGCCGCGGCCTCGGGCGCCCCGGTCTCCCCGGCGACGGGCAGGGGCGAGCCCTCCGGCGTCTGGGGAGCGGGCACCGCGGCCGAGTGTGCCGGGTCCGCCGTCGGCGGTGCGCTCGGGACGGGCGACCCCGACGCGACCTGGGCGGACGGGCCGGGCGTCGGCGCGTCCAGCGAGAGCGCCGACGGCGGCTCCACCGGCTCGGGGAGCGCACCCGTGGTGAAGTCGTACCCGCAGTTCTCGCAGAAGAGCGCGCCCGGGGCGGCGGGGAAGTCGCAGTTCGGGCACGTCGTCGCCGCGGTGGTCGCCGCGGGCGCGGCGGCCGGGGCGGTGCTGCCGGCCGAGGCTGGCGAGGGCGTGCCGCCGCCGGTCGACGCCGCGATCGGCTCCCCGCACACGTCGCAGTAGTCCGTCGACTCCGACGGGTGCCCGTTCGGGCACACGACCGCGCTCACCGGCGGACCCGCGTCGTCTTCGTCGAGGCGGTGTCGAGCGCCATCTCGTCGAGCGTGGAGGTGTTGCGCTTGAGCCGGACGGTGCCCTGCTCCTCGCTGTCGATGTCGACGACCTTGCGCAGACGCGTCGTGGCCTCCGCGTTGCCCGTCTGCTGCGCGAGCTGCACCGCGCGGCCGAGCTTGACCGTGGCCGTCGCCTCGTCGCCCGACGCCTTCGCCGCGAGGCCCTCCTGGATCGCCGCGGCGAGCTCTGTCTGGCCCGTGTAGTGCGCGACCTCAGGGTTGATGCGCGTGGTGAGCGAGTTGTCGTCGGACCACTTCGCCTTGACCAGGCCGGACGAGACGACCTCGCCGTTCACCGCGAGCTGCACGCGTGCGGCGAGCTGCTCGGAGCCCACGGGCTTCGACGCGACGCGCACGGCCACGTGGTAGTCGCGCGATTCGTCGCCCCAGGATCCCGTGGGGTACGAGCCGGTCAGCGGGTTGACGTCGCTGCGCCGGGTCGTGAGGTCCTCGACCGTCGGGGCGACCTGGCGCACGAACAGCACCTGTGCGCCCTGCGGCGCCCACACGCGCAGGTCGGCGGACGCGACGCCGCGAGCCATCGACGCCCGCATGAGCGCCTCGAAGTCGGCCGCGATCTCGCTCGGGTCGGCGATGAGGTCGACCGTGCCGAGGAGAGCCGTCGAGATCTCGCGCAGCTCGTCGACCTGCCAGCGCGAGCCGACGCCGCGGGCGTCGCACTGGAAGTGCCCGGTCACGTCGCGCACGGCCGCGGAGAGGTTCGCGCGCGGCTCCGACTCGTTCTTGCCGTCCGTGAGGAGGATCGCGTGCCGCTGCGTCGCCTGCGGCACGGTCTCGAAGAGCTGGTCCGCGAGGCGCAGCCACGTGCTCATCGCGGTGCCGCCCCCCGGCGCCATCATCGAGATCGCGCGCTTCGCCTCGGCGCGCGCGCCGGGCTCCATCTGGACCATCGCCACGCGCGCGTTGGGATAGGGGAACGCGCGGTTGGCCACGTGGCTGCCGCCCACGATCGCGAACCACGTGCCGTCGAGGATCTGGTCGACGGCGACCTGGGCCGCGTGCTTGGCCGCCTCCATGTTGCGCCCGGACATCGACCCGGACGTGTCGACCATGACGATCTCGGCGACCCCGCCGGCCGCGCCGCCCCCGGCCGTGCCCGCTCCTGAGCACGTCACGGTGACGATCGCGTGGACGTCTGTCGCGCCGTCGGACAGGAACTCGTTCTGGTAGACCTCGGCGGAGAACTCGGCCATGGGGACTCCTTCGGTGATGCGGTGTTCGGGCAGGCTATCGGGTCGGTGCGGGCGGGTTCGAGCGGAACGCCGGAGAGGCGAAGCGGGCGAGCGTGACGGTGATGTTGTCCCGGCCGCCCTGCGCGTTCGCCCAGCGGACCAGGGCCGCGGCGAGCGCCTCGGGGTCGGAGCCGTCCGAGCCCTCCGTGGCGTGGACGAGCGCGGCGAGGTCGCCCGCGGCGGAGCAGTAGTTCCACAGCCCGTCCGAGCACACGAGGACCCATCCGGGGCCGTCCGGGAGCGTCGCCGCGGTGCGTGCCGTCGGGTCGGGCGCGTCGTGACCCAGCCAGCGCGTGATCGCGTGCGCCTGCGGCGACGTCTCTGCCTGCGCCCGTGGGATGCCCTGGGCGATCATCTCCTGCGCCCACGAGTCGTCGACGCTGAGCTGGTGCGCCTCGCCCGCGTCCGGCAGCCAATACGCGCGCGAGTCGCCGACCCAGCCCGTGACGACGAGCGGCCCGTCGACGACGGCGGCGACGAACGTGCACGACGGCGGGTTCTCCCTGTCGGCCGTGCCCGGCACCGCGGCGAGGACCGCCTCGTTGGCGGCGCGCGCCGCGTCACCCAGCAGGACGGACCAGGCGCTGAGGCGCGCGGTCGTCTCACCCCGCACGGGAGCGTCGCCCGCAGGGCCGCCGGCGGTGAGGGTGTCGCGCGCGGCGCGCGCGGCGGCGAGGCTCGCGACGTCGGAGTCCGGCGCGCTGGACACGCCGTCGCACACGACGAGCGCGGCGAAGGACCGGTCGCCCGCGCCGTCACCCGTCGGGGTGCCCAGCCCGCTCCTGGTTCCGGACCCGCTGACGGGTGCCGGTCCGCTCGCGGCGAGGGCCATCGCGTCCTCGTTCCGGACGTGCCGCACGCCGCGGTCGCACACGCCCGCGGCCCAGGCCGCGGGTCGCTCGGCCCAGTGGTCGCGCTCCGTCGCCTCGGGCTCGCCGCACTGCGCGCAGTAGCCGTCCTCCGCGATGGTGCCGCCGCAGCGGACGCACGGGCGCACGCCGTCGGGCCGGCCACCTGCGTCCTGCCCACCCGCGCCCTGGCCCCCCGCGTCATGGTCGTCGCCCGGTGCCGTCCCCGGGTCGCCGCCCGACGCCGCGTCGACGCCGGGCACGAGGCCCGCCTCCGAGGTCGTCGCCCCGGGCACCGCCGGCTCGGGCGCGAACGACGCGAGCGGCGTGCCGCACGCCTCGCAGAACCGCGCGCCGGGGTGCGACGGCTCGCCGCACGCCGGGCAGGCGAGGAGCTCGCCCGTGGTGTCGCCGGCGGGCTCCCCGGGCACCGCGGTCTCGGCGAGGGCCGCAGCCTCGGCGGCGCCCGCAGCCTCGGCGGGGGACGCGCTCGGACCCGACGCCTCCGCCGCGGTCGTGCTCGGGTCCGTCACCTCGGTGGCGGCCTCGTGGGTGGTCGCCGCCTCGTCGGGGGCGGTCACGTCGGGACCTGTCGGGCCGGGACCCGTCGACCCGGGGCGGCCGGTCGCGCCGGTCGGGGCGCTCATCGGACGGTCCAGCGGCGGACCTCGTTCGCCCGGTCGACGAGCGTGATGCGCTCGTCGCGCGAGTCCGTGAGCGACGCAAGGTCTCGGTACGCGCTCTCGAGGGCGTCGCGCAGCGCGGGCTCGTCCGCCGGGACGCCCGCGATCCGGGTCGTCGGGGACGGGCCGGACGTGGTCACGGTGTCCAGCGCCGAGCGCAGGACGCCCACCGAGAGCTCCGCCCGCTCGCGCGGCGCGATGGTCACCGCCCCGACGCTCGCGAGCGCGTCGGCGAGCGCCGGCAGCCCCCGACCGGAGTCGGCGAGGAGATGGGCCCGCAGCACGCGCGACTCGACGTACGAGCTGCGCGTGGGCGTCACGAGGTCGAGCGCGTGCAGGGCGCCGTCGAGGTCGCCCCGCTCACGGCGGATGCGCGTGAGGCCGAAGGCGGCCGGCGCCGTGTAGTTCGCGTCCGACCGGGCGCAGATCACGTAGAGCGACTCGGCGATGTCGGGCTCGCCGCTCAGCTCGCAGGCCGTCGCGAGCGCGAGCTTGGGCGCGAGCTCGCCCGGCACCTGGCCGTAGACCGCGTTGAACGACGCTCTCGCCGCGACGGAGTCGCCGCGCGCGAGCTCGTCGAGACCGCCCAGCCAGGCGGCGCGCCACTCCCACGGGTCGTCCGCGAGGATCTCGGCGATCGTCGCCTGCACGACGTCGCGCCGTCCGGCCTCGATCGCGGCGCGGGTCCGGGCGAGGCGCACCTCGACGGTGTCCTCCGGGGCGTCGGCGAGCGCCGCGAGCCGCGCGTCGGGGTCCGCGATGTTGACCCCGGCGAGCCAGCTCGCCATCGGGTCGTGCTCGTCGGCGCGCAGCACGGGCAGCTCGTCCCAGTCGAGCGGACGCTCCGCGACGTCGGAGACGGGCGCCTCGAACAGGACGGACGCGGCCGAGTGGAGCGCGGCGTTGCCGGGGCCCCGGTCGGTCGCGACGACCTCGCGCAGGACGCCGACGAGCTGGGCCCGCATCTCGTCGACCGTGGCGAAGCGGTCCGACGGGTCGAGCGCGCACGCCTTGGCGAGCAGGCGGTAGAACGAGTCGTACGCCTGGAACACGGGCGTCTCGGCCACGGGCGGCAGGGACGCGACGTACGTCGTGGTGTTCCCCCGGAAGTCGAGCACGAGCGTCGCGAGCGTGCGGCCGATCGTGTAGATGTCCGACGCGACGGACGGCCCGACCTCCGCGACCTCCGGCGCCTGGTACCCGACGGTCCCGAAGATCGCGGACTGCAGGTCGTCGAGCCGCCGCACGCCGCCGAGGTCGATGAGCTTGACCCCGTCACCCTGCTGGATGACGTTCTCGGGCTTGAAGTCGCAGAAGATCAGGTCGTGGTCGTGCAGGTAGGCGAACGCCGGGAGGACCTCGAGGACGTAGGCGAGCGCCTGGTCGACGGGCAGCGGGTCGATGGCGCCGCCGCTCGCGTCGCGCCGGTCCTGGAGGATCTCCTTGAGCGACTTGCCGCCGACGTACTCCATGACGGTGTAGCCCGCGCCGTCGTGCATCGCGAAGTTGTAGATCTCGACGATGAGCGGGTGCTCGACCTCGGCGAGGAACTGGCGCTCGGAGATCGCGGCCGCGTACGCGTCGGGGTCGCCCGAGTTGAGCAGACCCTTGAGCACGACCCACCGGCCGGACACGTTCTGGTCGCGCGCGAGGTAGATCCAGCCGAGACCGCCGTGCGCGAGGCAGCCGACGACCTCGTACTGCCCGCCGACGACGTCGCCCGGCGAGAGCTGCGGCGAGAAGTCGAACCGGTTGCCGCAGTGCGGGCAGAAGCCCGCGGTGCGACCGGGTTGGCCGTCGTGACCGCGCCCGACCTTCTCGCCGCACGAGGGGCAGAAGCGCTTGCGCTCCGCGACCTCGGGCACGGCCATGACGGCCTGCAGCGGGTCCGTCACCGGCGCCGAGGGCACCGTGGTGAGGCCGGCGCCGAGACGGTGGCCGCGCAGGCGCGTCGAGGACGTGCCGACGCGGCGGGTCGCCTTGGACCCCGTGGCGGCGGTGCGCGCGGAGCCGAGCGCCGCCGTCGCGAGGCGGCTCGAGCTCGTGCGCCCCGTGCGCGTGGAGCGCTCGGCGTCCGGGTCGGACGCGCCGGGGGAGACCGTGCCGGTCCGGCCCTGGACGAAGCCCGTGCCGAGCATCGCCGACGGCGACGCGGCGGTCGCGGAGCCGGCGCCCGGGGCCCGCCCGGTCGACGCGCCGGCCGAGGTGCCCGCAGGCGCGGACGTGCCGCCCGAGGTGCCGCCGGCCGGCGCCCCGCAGACGTTGCAGTAGCCGTCCTCGATGGTGCCCGGGCAGCCGGGCTCCGAGCACGGGACGGTCGCGGTGGTCGTCACGACGACGCTCCTTCCGAGGTGGGCAGGTCGCGGGTGAGGAAGTGGTACTGCTCGACGAGGAAGCGCGCGAGGACGACGTCGCACGGCGTCGCCTCGACGGCGTCGCGGGCCTCGGTGAGGCCGGAGCGGACGGTGGGGGAGGCGGAGCGGCCGTTCGCGTCCGCCTTGGCGGCGAGCTTCTCGAGGCTGTACCGCAGCTCGGCGCGCTCGCGCAGAGGACGGGCGTAGGCGTCCTCGACGGTCTGGACCGCGCGCCCGACGGCGTCGAGCCGGGCGGAGTAGGCGTCGAGCTCGAACCGGGAGTCCGGCACGGGGCCGAGCCGGGACACGTCGGGGACGGCGAGCCGCGGCGGGTGCGCGATCTCGCGTCGGCAGCGCGTCACGAGCTCGCGCAGCGCCGGCTCGCGGGCCTCGAGCGCGTCGCGCCGCTCGGTCGTCCGCGCCCGGTCGCGCCCGAGCTCGCGCCGCTGCGCGGAGGCGACGATGAGGTCCCGCTCGGCGCGGGCCACCTCGGTCTCGAGCTCCGCGAGCGGCCCGGAGACGTCGGCGCCGCGGGCGGCCTGCGCGACGAGGCGGTCGTACCGGCCGCGCAGCGTCTCGATGCGCCCGCGCGCGTCCGCGTCCGGCCCGGCGAGGTCCTCGCACCGCACGAGCTCGGCGCGCACGCCGCGCAGGCGCGCGACCTGGTCGGCCGTGTGCGGGTCGAACGACAGGCGCGTGCGGAGCTGGACGACGAGCGCGTCGCACAGCTTCACCGCCTCGACGAGGGAGACGAGCGCCGCGCCGGAGCCCGAGTCGAGCCGGCCCCACACGAGGACCGACATCTTCTCGCGCGCGACCGCGTCGACGCGGCCCGAGTCCCACGTGACCCGCAGCTCGTCGGCGCGCCCGCGGATCGCCTGCCACAGCGAGAGCGCGAGCACGAGGTCGGCCGTGTACGCGTCGGGCGTCGCCGCGGCCTGGGCGGCGGCGTCGAGCCGGTCCAGCTCGGTCCGCCGCGCGTCGAGCCACGTCTCGAGCGCGCCCAGGTACGCCATGAGGTCGGCGGCCGGGATCGCCTCGCCGAGCCGTCCCGGCGCCTCGGGTGCGACGGGACGGCTCACGGCGTGCGGCCGTAGACCGGAGCCGGGGGCGTCGGGGCGTCGCCGAGCACGCCGAGCCAGCGGTCGTAGCTCGCCGCCCAGGTCCCGTCGGACTTCATCCGCTCGAGGACGCCGTTGACGAAGCGCACCATGTCCACGTTCGCGGCGGGCACGCCGACGCCGTAGGGCTCGTCGCTGATCGCCTCGCCGACGACCTTCGCGTACGGGTCCTGGGCGGCGAACCCGGCGAGGATCGTGTCGTCGCCCGTGATGGCGTCGACGCGGCCCTGCTGGAACAGCACGAGGCACTGCGTGTGCGTCGTCGCGGGAACGGCCTCGATGCCGGGGTACTCCTCGAGACGCGTGAGCGTCGTCGTGCCCTCGGGGGCGCACACGCGCTGGCCCTCGAGGTCCGCGATGCCCGCGGCCTCCGAGTCGCGCGTGACGAGCACCTTCTGGCCCGCGTGGTAGTACTCCGCGGAGAACGCGATCTGCTCCCAGCGGTCGCAGTTGATGGTGAACGCGCGCGCGACGAGGTCGACGTCGTCCGGGTCGTCGCCCTCGAGGACCTCGATGCGCTGGCCCGACGTGATGACGCGGAACTGCAGCCGGTCGGGGTCGCCGAAGATCGCGCGCGAGACCTCGCGCAGCACGTCGATGTCGAAGCCCTCGATGTCGCCCGACAGCGGGTTGCGCGAGCCCATGAGCAGCGTGTCCGCCGACACCCCGACGCGCAGCACGCCGCGCTCGCGGACCTCGGCCATCGTGCTGCCCGCGGGGAGCGCGTCGGGCGCCGGGAGCGTCCCCTCGGGCGCGTAGGACTGCAGTGGGTCCGCGCACTCGGCCGGCGCCGCGGCGGCGGGCGGCGCGCTCTCCTCCGCCGTGGGCTCCTCCGCGGTGAGGCGGAGGTCGTCGGCACCGCTCGGGCCGGTGCAGGCCGCGAGCACGAGGGTCGTCGCGGCGAGCGCCGCGGCGAGACCGGTCCGCAGGCGGAACCCGCGCGGAGCGGGTCGGCGGGACCGGGCCGTGGTGGCCGCGGGGTCGGCGTTCGTCGTCGTCACCGGTACTCCTCCAGTCGTGCCGTCATGCCGCGCCACGCGAGCAGGGCCGCGGCGAGACCGGCGGCCAGCAGCAGCCAGCCGGCGACTGCCGCGCTCGTGCTCGCCGACGCGAGGTCGTCGCGCGTCGCTGCGGCGTTCGTCCCGATGTCGTCGCGGGCCGCGGCGGAGAACGCGTCGAACGCGGCGTTCGCGCTCTCGGGCTCGGTGCTCGTCGCGAGCGCGACCGCGCCGTCCCAGTCGCCGCCGTCGTCGAGCGCGCGGATCTCCGCGTGGTGCGCGACCCACTCGTCGAGGGCCTGGCCCGTCGTCTCGTCGAGGATGCCGTCGGCCGCGGCGGTGTCGAGCCGCTCGCTCGCGTCGGCGGTCGCGGCCTGGAACTCCTCCTCGTACGCCTGGCCGGAGCCGCGCTTGATGAGCGTGAACGCCTCCATCGACTTCGCCTCGTTCGCGAGCGCGTACGCCTGCGAGGCGGCGAGCGTCGCCGCGTACGGCCCGGTGCGCACGTCCTGGGCCCGCGCGGACGACTGCGACAGCAGGATCGTCCCGACGAGCCCCACGACGAGCACGACGACCGTGGCCGACGCGAGGCCCACGTTGAGCACGCGGTGCGTCCGCCGCGCGAGCCACACCTGGCCGAGGACGAGCACCGCGAGCGCCACGAGGCACCCGGCGAGGATCCACAGCGCGTTCCGCACGCCCGAGAAGTCCGCGGCGACGCGGTCGGCGTCGTCGAGCACGACCTCGTCGAGCGCGGGCAGCATCTCGTCCCGCAGGATCGTGGACGCCTGGTCGAGGTACGCGGCGCCGACCGGGAAGCCCTGCCGGTTGTTCGCGCGCGCCTGCTCGACGAGCCCGGTGTACACGGTGAGGTCTGCCGCCACCTGCCCGAGGAGCACGGCGTCGGCCTCGTTGCTGCCGGACAGCGTCGCGAGGTCGGCCGCCGCCTGGTCGACGAGCTCGTCGTAGCGCGAGCGCTGCTCGGCCGGCTCGAGGCCACCGACGAGGAATGCGCCGGTCGCCGTGGCGTCGGCCGCGACGAGCGCGTTGCGCACCTCCTGCACGCCGACGAGCTGCGCCGAGTCCTCGGCCGCGGCGTCGAGCGCGCGGGACTGGACGCTGCCCGCCTGGAAGCCGAGCAGACCCAGCGCGACCGAGGCGAGGACGGACAGGGCGAGCACGAGGCGCAGCCGACCGGGCGTGCGTCGCAGCGCGCCGCGCGCCCGGGCGACGGTCGCGCTGCCCACGGGCTGCGCGGCGTGGCCAGCCGGGGCCGAGGGCGCCGCGAGGACGGTGCCGGACGGCGGGGGCGCGGCCTGGCGGACCGGGGTGGTCGTCATGCGTTCTCCTCGACGGTGGGGTGGACGGGAGGTGGCGTGCTCTCGGGCGCGTCGAGCGCCTCGGGCGTGCCGGGTGTCTCGGGGTCGACGGGCGGGTCGAGCGACGCGAGCAGCGCGGGCGCGCCCTCGCCGTCGACGAGGTCGGCCGGCAGCAGGAGACGCAGCTCGTCCACCGTGGGGGCGGGCACGTCGCGCAGCCGCCACGCGTGGCGGGCGATCGCGGCGTCGAGCACGTTGCGCGCCCAGCGCGCGTTGCCGAAGCCCTCGGTGCGCGTCTGCGCGGCGGCCAGGCGGCCGAACGTCTCGAGCGCCTCGCGCGTCGGCTCGAAGTCGGACCGCTCGGCCATGCCGGCGAAGATGTCGCGCAGCTCGTCGTCCGTGTAGTCCTCGAACGTGATGGTCGTCGAGAACCGCGACTCGAGGCCGGGGTTCGTCGCGAGGAAGTCGCCCATGGGGCCGGGGTACCCGGCGACCACGACGACGAGCTCGTCGCGGTGGTCCTCCATGTCCTTGACGAGCGTGGTGATGGCCTCGGCGCCGTACTGGTCCTCCGCGAGGCCGTAGGCCTCGTCGACGAACAGCACGCCACCGAGCGCGGTGGCCACGACCTCCGACGTCTTCACCGCGGTCTGGCCGAGGTAGCCCGCGACGAGCTCGGAGCGGTCGACCTCGACCAGGTGGCCCTTCGCGAGCAGCCCGAGCGCGCGGTAGATCCCCGCGACGAGGCGCGCGACCGTCGTCTTGCCCGTGCCCGGGTTGCCGAGGAACACGAGGTGGCGCGTGAGCGTCGGCCGCGTCAGCCCGGCGTCGGTCCGCAGCTTCTCGACGCGCAGCAGCTCGGTCTGGCGGTGGATCTCGTCCTTCACGCGGCCGAGCCCGGTGAGCGCGTCGAGCTCGGCGAGCAGCTCCTCGAGCGGGCGCGCGGGCTCCTCGGTCTCGGTGGCCTGCGCGGGGGCCGTCTGCGCCGTGGTTGCGGGCGCTGCTCCCGAGGTTCCGCCCGCGTCGTCTCCCCGTGCGGTGCCCGACGGCGTGGGGTCGCCCGAGGTCGGCGGCGTGCCGTGCCCGCGCGCCCCGAGCGCGTCGAGGATCGCGTCCACGGACGGGACGTCGGGCGCGGTCGTGCGCGGAGCGGGGAACGCGGTCCCCAGGCGAGCGAGGTCGCCCAGGTCGAACGGGTTTGCCGACGCCGGGCGCGTGCCGAGCGGACCGCCGCCTGCGGGCGCCGTCGGGCCGGTTGCGGGTGCGGACGGGACCGGCCGGGACGACGACGGCGGACGGGTGCCGGCGGCCGCGGCGCGCTGGACGGACGCGGTCGCTGCGGCGCTGCCGGCGACGTGCGGGCCGGGCGAGCCGAGGGCAGCGGCGGCCGTCGCGACGGCGGCCAGGGCGGCACCGTACGTGCCGGCGCGCGTGGAGCGGGCGGCCACGAGACCGGCGAGCACGTCCGTGGGCGAGGAGCGCCAGCGGCGCGCGCTCGAGGCGGCCGTGAAGAACGCGCCGGTCGCCGCGGGGTCGTGGCCGAGCGCCGCGAGCCATGCGGCGGGGGCACCGGTCGAGGACTCGGCGACCGCGGCCGCGAGGCGTGCGCCCTCGTCGCGGGCTGCGTCCTCGTCGACCCCCGCGTCGCGCGCGGCGGCGGCCAGCGCGTCGAGCGCGGCGGCGAGGTCGGGCGTCGTCACGGGGCCTCCAGGCGTCCGGTCAGGTCGGGCGGCGGCGTCCCGGCTCCGGCACCCGGCGCGAGCGAGATCGACGAGTCGCGGAACTTGTCCGCGAGGAACTGCCCGTGCGCGACGAGCGCCGCGGCGTCGGCTCGGGAGACCGCGTCGGAGATCTTGTCGAGCGTCACGCCGAGCAGGTCGAGCTGGTCGCACAGGAGCATGAGGGACGTCTTGCCGTGCGCGACGACGCGGCGGTCGGCGAAGTCGCGCGGGAGGCGCAGGTACGCGCCCACGGCTTCGGGCAGGTAGCTCGTCGCGGTCGCGACGACCGTGTGCGCCTGCTGCGAGCCGCCGCCGAGGCGGTCGAGCCGCGGCACCATCTCCTCGACCGTGCCCGTGATGCGGTGCACGCGCGCCGTCACCGCCGGCGGCACGCGTCCCTCGATCTGCTGCTCGATCCGCTCGACGGACGCGAGGATGTCGACGCTCGTCGGGGGCGGGGGCAGCTCGAGGGCGGGCTCGGACGTGCGGGAGCGACCGCCCAGGCGGGCGACCACGTCGGAGAACCAGCCCATCTAGGCGACCGTCCAGCTCGGGGTGCGTGCGGGGAGTGACAGAGGGAACTGCGTGGGTGCTGCGGAAAGGGTCGTCGTCATGCGGGGCGGCTCAGAGCCGGCCGATGTCGAGCGAGCCGTTGCCGGCCTGCGACACGTCGGAGCGGCGCGCGCGGTCGAGGTACTCGTTCGCCTTGGTGGTCTCGGTCTCGAGGACGCCGATCGTCTGCGCCATCGAGTCGAGCGCCTGCGTCTTGAACGTCGAGATGGAGTCGAGCGTCGCGTAGATGTTCGCGAACGCCTGCTGGAGCTGCGGCAGGCCCACGGTCGCGCTCGCCGCCTGCGACTGGATGCTCGCCGACTGGTCCGCGAGCATCTTCGACGTCGACGCGATCATGTTCGACGTCGTCGTGTTAAGCGCGGTGATCTGGTCGAGCACCAGCTTCTGGTGGGCGAGGGCCTGCGCGACGATCACGGCCGTGCGCAGCGCCGAGATGGTGGTCGTCGTCGCGCGGTCGACACCCTTGATGAGCTCGAGGTTGTTCTTCATGATGATGTCCATCGCGAGGTAGCCCTGGATGGACACCGCGAGCTGCGTCAGCAGGTCCTGGTGCTTCTGGCGCACGTAGAACTGCACGTCCTCGCGCAGTGCCTGGGCCCGCTCGGGGTCCGTCGTCTCGAGCTGGGCGATCTTCGTGGAGAGCTCGGTGTCGAGGCGCTCGGCGATGAAGATGTACTGGTTGAGCCGGCCCATCGTGTCCCAGAGGTTCTGCTTCTCCAGGTTGAGCGCGGCGTTGTCCTTGCGGAGCTCGTCCTGGCCGTTGTAGAGCGACTGGACGATCGCGTTGAGCTGGGTCTGCGAGCTCTCGTAGCGGCGGAAGTAGTCCTGGATCTTGCCGCCGAACGGGATGATGCCGAGCAGCTTCTTGCCGATCGGCGCCTCGCTCGGGTCGAGGTCCTCGACGGTGCGGCGCAGCTCGAGGAGGGACTTGCTGATCTTCGAGCTGTCGGAGACCCCGCCCTCACGAAACTCCTTGACCGGCATGTCGAGCATCCGGTTGGACACGTCGGCCGCGGCGCGGATGTCGGCGTCGCCCATCTTGCGGACGTCGTCGGCCTTGGCGGCGAACTCCGGGGAGCGCGTGTCCGCGGACAGGAGCTGGTCGAGGTACGAGCCCACCTTGGCCTCGAGACCGGGGATCGCGGCCTCGTCGACGCGCGGCGCCAACGAGGGGGCCTGCGTGGCGGCGACGGGCTTGACGGGTTCCGGCGCGGTGAGCGTGAGCGTCTCCGTCGGGGCGGGGGGCTGGAGCGGTGCTGCCTCGGTCATCTCGATCCTTCGCTCGTGCGTGCCGTCGGTCGCCGTCGGTGGCGGCTGGGGGAGGGCTGTCGCACGCCCCCGGGTACCCGGGCGAACCGGGCGGAACCGGCCCGCGAGCCGGTCCGGCGAGTATATCTACGACCGGTGGCCCGATCTTTACCCTTTCCCACCCCGGGCGGGTGAGAACTCCCCATGCCGAGCACAACGAGTGCGCGGCCGATGAGTTCCGCCCGCGGGCGCCGTCGTCCCTGTCGATTGCGCGGCACGGGCACGGGCACGTGGACCGACACGACCCTCGACGCGCCGCGCCGCCTGACATCGGAGAAGAGGAGGCGACCGTGCAGCTCGCCGGGAAGAACGCCGTGGTCTACGGGGCCGCCGGGTCGATGGGGTCGGCGGTGAGCCGGGCCTTCGCCGCTGCCGGTGCCCGCGTGTTCCTCGCGGGACGGACGGCGACGACGCTCGACGCGCTCGCGGACGAGATCCGGGCGGCCGGGGGAGCCGCCGAGACCACGGTGGTCGATGTCGACGACCTCGCCGCGGTGCGCGACCACGCGGCGCACGTCGTGGCGACGGCGGGGAGCCTCGACGTGTCGTTCAACGCCGTGGGGATGGACGCCGTGCAGAACGTGCCGTTCGTCGACATGGAACCCGGCGACGTCCTCGTCCCCGTCACGCAGGCCGTGCGGCGCCACACGCACACCGCGGGCACCGCGGCGCGGCACATGGTCGCGCAGGGCTCGGGCGTCGTCGTGGTGCTCTCGACGACGGCGGCGCAGGAGTCGCGGCACGAGATGGGCGGGTTCAACCTCGCGTGCGCCGCGCTCGAGGCGCTCGTGCGCGGGCTCGCGGGCGAGGTCGGGCGCCACGGGGTGCGCGTCGTCGGGCTGCGGCCCAACTTCACGCCGGAGACCGCCGGCGCGACGGACGAGGACCTGCCCGACCTCGTCGAGGACACCCTGCTCGGCCGGCTGCCGCGGCTCGCCGAGGTCGCCGGCAGCGCGGTCTACCTCGCGTCGCCCGCCGCGGGCGCGACGACGGGTACCGTCCTCGACCTGTCGTGCGGCGCGATCGTCCGCTGACCCCGCTGACCCCGCTGACCGATGAGTCGGCGTCCCGCCCGCGGTCGGGACACCATGACCGACCACGCCTCGCCCGAGGACGGACCCGTACCCGGCCCCGCCCACGTCCCCGCGGGCGCCCGCGCGCTCGTCGCGGGGCCGCACGTCGCGCACCTCGCGACCGTCCTGCCCGACGGCGCCCCGCACGTCGTGCCGCTGTGGGTCGCCTGGGAGGGCGACCGGCTCGCGTTCCTCACCGGACCGGGCTCGCGCAAGGCCCGCAACGTCGCGCGCGACCCGCGCGTCGCGGTCTCGCTGACCGAGAGCGGGAACCCCTTCGTCATGGCGACGCTGCGGGGCCGCGTCGTCGAGGTGCTCGACGGCGAGGCCGGCTGGGCGGTCGTCGACCGGATCTCCGTCCTCTACACGGGCGGTCCGTACCCGCGCGGCGAGGAACGGCACGCGTTCCTCGTGGAGGTCGAGCACGCCGACGCGCAGTCGTTCGGCTGACCGCGCCCCACGTGCTCCGGGACGACCGGCGCCCGCAGCGACCGCGAGCAGCAGGGACGCCGGAGTGCGGTGTGGTGCCCCGAGCAGGACTCGAACCTGCAACCTACGGATTAGAAGGCCGTTGCTCTATCCATTGAGCTATCGAGGCGCGCAGCCATCGTAGTGTGCGGCGCGCGTGCCCGGCGGGTCGGTGACGAGCGAGGATCGCGCACCCCGCGGCCGAGAAGTGACCTCCCGCCCCGGATCCGGAGCATTCTGGGGCGGAAGGTCACTTCTCGGCGCGATCGTCCGGCCGCCGACCCGCACGCGGTCGGCACGGAGGCCGTCGGGCGTGGCGTCGGGCCACCGGGGCCCCCCGGACGGCGCGTACGTTTTGCGGGGTCGGGTCCAGGCGTCAGGATGGGGCCGTGAGAACCCGAGACGTCGCGACCGGCGCCCAGAGCGCCACAGGCCCGGGCGGCGTGGCGGGCCGCGGCCGTGGCGAGCAGGGCGAGGAGCTGGGCGTCACCGTCTTCGACGTGGCGCGTGACCTGCGGCGGGACGTCGCGGCGGTCGAGCTCCCGCTCGCGATCGACGGGGCCGGCGAGGCAGCGGCCTCCCGGGACCGTCTGCTCACCCAGCTCGACGAGCACCTGCTGCCGCGGCTCAAGGAGCTGTCCTCGCCGGCGGTCGTCGTGGTGGCCGGCTCGACGGGCGCGGGGAAGTCCACGCTGTACAACTCGCTGCTCGGCGAGGAGGTCTCCCAGGCCGGCGTCCTGCGCCCGACGACGCGCGAGCCGGTCCTCGCGTTCAACCCCCTGGACGCCGACGTGATCGTCGAGGGCCCGGCGACGCGCGTGTCGCGCGTCATCGACCACGACGGCGTCCCGCGCGGCACCGCGCTGCTCGACGCCCCCGACCTCGACTCGCTCCTGTCGGAGAACCGCGAGACTGCGGGTCTCCTGCTCGAGGCGGCGGACCTGTGGCTGTTCGTCACGACGGCGTCGCGCTACGGCGACGCGCTCCCGTGGAAGGCGCTGGGCCGCGCGATGGAGCGCGGCGCGAGCGTCGCGATGGTCCTCAACCGCGTTCCCCGCGAGACGCTCACGACGATCCGCGGCGACCTGCTCCAGCGCCTGCGCGACCACGGCATGGACGGCGTGCCGCTGTTCGTCGTGCCCGACGTCGGCCCGCACGAGGGTCTGCTCGACCGGTCGGTCGTGGCGCCCGTCGCGCGCTGGCTGACGATGCTCGCCGGCCCGGACCGCTCGCGCGCGGTGATCGTCCGCACGCTCAAGGGCTCGCTCGCGGCGCTGCCGTCGTGGGTGACCGGCGTCTCCGAGGCGGTCGAGCAGCAGATCGAGGCGGCGCAGGTGCTCCGTGACGCGGTGACCGCCGCGCTGCCACCGGTACGTGCGCAGGCTCGGGAGTCGGTCCTGCGCGGGGACTCGTCCCGCGGCTCGCTCGCGGCCCGCTGGTCCCAGATCACGGGCGCCGACAAGGTGGACCGCGTCAAGGTGCGCGGCGGCGTCGTCCGCTCGTCGCGACGCCGTGGCCGGGCGCGCGACCTCGCGCTCGAGCCGCTCCACGCCGAGGTCCGCGCCGTCGTCCGCCGCACCCTGGTCGCGGACGGGGTGCTCGCGCACGACGCGCTGCGCGCGGCGCTCGTCGGGTCGCGGCCGCTCCCCGGAGGGGAGGCCGTCGCGCCCGACGCCGAGGAGACGACCGCCTCGCGCGAGGCCGCGGCCGACCGCCACGTGGACGAGTGGGTGGCCCGAGCGGGCGAGGTCGTCGCCGGCCTCGGCCGTCCGGACGCGGCGGACGCCGCACGCGCCGCGGTCAAGGCGTTCGGGGAGAACGGGCTCGCCGCCCTCCTGCTCGCCGCGGCCGCGGGGAGCGACGACGCCGCGGACCTCGTCCGCGCGACGCTCGCGGACACCGCGGACGACGCCCTCACCGCCCTGACGTCGGACCTCGGCGACCGCGCCGTGGCGATGGTCGACCGGGAGGCCGAGCCGGTCCTCGCGGCGCTCGACGTGCCCGCGCTCGCCCCGGACGCCGCCGTCGGCCTGCGCCTACGACTCGCCGAGCTGAGGAGGCTCATGTGACGTCCCACGACGCCCAGCTGCGTGCCCGCACCGAGGACCTCGAGCGCGCGGTGGACCTCGCGGGCGACCGGCTCGACCCCGCCGTCGCGACCCAGGTGCGCGACGCGATCGGCGGCGTGCGCGAACGGCTCGCGCTCGGCGTCGACCACACGGTCGTGGCGCTCGCGGGCGGCACCGGCTCGGGCAAGTCCAGCCTGTTCAACCGGGTCTCGCGCCTCGACTTCGCGGACGTCGGGGTCAAGCGCCCGACGACGGCGCGCATCACCGCGTGCGCATGGAGCGACGCGGCGACGGCGCTGCTCGACTGGCTCGAGGTCGACGCGGAGCGCCGCATCACGCGCGACGGCATGCTCGACGCCGACGAC
This sequence comes from Cellulosimicrobium sp. BMG9.23, assembly GCF_059159985.1. Lineage (NCBI taxonomy): Bacteria > Bacillati > Actinomycetota > Actinomycetes > Micrococcales > Promicromonosporaceae > Cellulosimicrobium > Cellulosimicrobium sp. BMG9.23. Next base: position 48,726 of record NZ_JBZGBZ010000007.1, on the reverse strand, counting down.
GAGTCGGCGCTCGGCGGTCTCGTGCTGCTCGACCTGCCCGACCACGACTCGATCGAGCCCGCCCACCGGGCCGTCGTGGACCGCGTGCTGCCGCTCGTCGACCTGCTCGTGTGGGTCGTGGACCCGCAGAAGTACGCCGACGACGCGCTCCACTCGGGCTACCTGCAGAAGTCCGCGGGGCTCGAGGGGTCGATGGTCGTGGTGCTCAACCAGATCGACACGGTGCCGGAGAGCCGGCGCGCGTCCCTGGTCGAGGACATGGACCGGCTCCTCGCCGAGGACGGGCTCACCGGCGTCTACGTCACGACGGTGTCCGCCCGTACGGGGGAGGGCCTGGACGAGCTGCGCGACCTGCTCGAGCAGGCCGTCGCGCGGCGCAGCGTCGCGGCGAGCCGGGTCGCGGGTGAGCTCGACCGCGCGGGCGCGCTGCTGCTCGCGGAGATCCCCGGCGACGTGCCGTGGACCATGAGCACAGCGGTCGAGGAGGAGGTCGACGGGCTCGCCGCGGCGACCGGCCTCGCGGCCGTCGCCGGCCAGGTCGGCGCCGCCGTCCGCAACGGCTACGGGCGGCCCGAGTTCTCCCCGCCGCAGCCCGACGCGGTCGGCCTGTCGCGGTCGCGCTGGATCGAGCGCGCCGGCCGTGCGCTGCGCCCGGGCTGGCGACGGGCGCTCGACGAGGCGGTGACGCCCGCGAAGGGGATCACCGAGGCGACCGTCGCGGCGCTGTCCAAGATCCCGCTGGACACGCGCGGCCCGGCGTCCGCGCGGCCCACGCGTCGCGCCGCGTGGGTGGCGCTCGCGGTCGGTGTGGTCGCGGGGGTCCTCGCCGTCCTCGGCTCTCTCGGCGTGCTCGACCTGTCGGGCGTGCTCGTCACCGTGTGCGCCGTCGTGGCGGCCGTCGCGGTGCTCGGGGCGGTCGTGTGCTTCCTCGCGGTCGTCCAGGTGCGCCGCACGGTCGCCCGACGGCGCGAGCAGCAGGTCCTCGCCTCGGGTCGCGGTGCGATCGAGCGGGTCGTGCAGGAGTCGTTGGGTCGGCCCACCCAGGACCTGCTCGACACCCACCGCCAGGTCCGCGAGCTCGCGCAGTCGGCGCGCGACCAGACGCCCGCGGCGCCGCTCACCGGCCCGCTACGCCTACCCACAGGCCCGGATCTGGAGGCGTCGTCCACAGGCGAGCGCCCGACGTCGGACGGCGGCACCGCGCGCAGCGCACCCTGAGGCGGTCGCCGGGACCGGCCCGGCGCAACCGGCCTCAGGAGGCACCCATGCACGGTGACGTCACCGTCACGTTCTCGGGCTTCGTCGCGACGACGCCCACGCTGTTCACGTCCGAGTCCGGCACGGACTACACGAGCTTCCGCATCGCGCAGACGCGCCGCTACCTCGACCGCGAGCGTGGCGAGTGGGTCGACGGGCGCACGCTGTGGTTCACGGTCAAGGCGTTCAAGCACGTCGCGCGCAACGTCGCGACGTCCCTGCACAAGGGCGACCCCGTCGTCGTCTCGGGGCGGCTGTCGGTCGACGAGTGGGTCGGGCCCGACGGGCCGCGCACGAGCCTCGTCGTCGAGGCGACGTCGCTCGGTCACGACCTGACGCTCGGCGAGTCCCGGTTCGCGCGGACCGTGCACCGGCGGGAGGACACCGCGACGACGACGCTCGACGCCACCGAAGGTGCCGTGGAGGAGGAGGCGCCCGCGGACGAGGAGCACCTGGCGACGGTCTGAGCGGTCCCGCCGCACGGTGCGCCGTCCGTCAGGACCCGTGCGGCGGCCCGACCGCGTACGCTGAGTGGTCGGCAATCCCGACCCACTCCAGACCGACCGAACGGTGGATACACAGGCTGTGGCTGAGTTCATCTACTCCATGTACAAGGCGCGCAAGGCGCACGGCGACAAGGTCATCCTCGACGACGTCTCCCTGAACTTCCTGCCCGGCGCGAAGATCGGCGTCGTGGGCCCGAACGGTGCCGGGAAGTCCACGATCCTCAAGATCATGGCCGGTATCGACACGCCCTCGAACGGCGAGGCGCGCCTCTCCCCGGGGTACAGCGTCGGGATCCTCCTGCAGGAGCCGCCGCTCAACGAGGAGAAGACGGTCCTCGGCAACGTCCAGGAGGCCGTCGCCGACATCCTCGCCAAGAAGCACCGCTTCGACGAGATCTCCGCGCTCATGGCCGAGCCCGACGCGGACTTCGACGCGCTGCTCGCCGAGATGGGCACGCTCCAGGAGGCGATCGACGCCGCTGACGCGTGGGACCTCGACTCCCAGCTCGAGCAGGCGATGGACGCGCTGCGCTGCCCGCCGCCGGACGCCGACGTGTCCGTGCTCTCCGGCGGTGAGCGCCGCCGCGTCGCGCTGTGCAAGCTCCTCCTCGAGAAGCCCGACCTGCTGCTCCTCGACGAGCCGACCAACCACCTCGACGCCGAGTCCGTGCTGTGGCTCGAGCAGCACCTCGCGGCGTACCCCGGCGCGATCCTCGCCGTCACGCACGACCGGTACTTCCTCGACCACGTCGCCGAGTGGATCTGCGAGGTCGACCGCGGCCGCCTCTACCCCTACGAGGGCAACTACTCGACGTACCTCGAGAAGAAGGGCGAGCGCCTGCAGGTCCAGGGCAAGAAGGACGCCAAGCTCGCCAAGCGCCTCCGCGAGGAGCTCGAGTGGGTCCGCTCCAACGCCAAGGGCCGCCAGACCAAGTCCAAGGCACGACTCGCCCGCTACGAGGAGATGGCTGCCGAGGCGGAGCGCACCAGGAAGCTCGACTTCGAGGAGATCCAGATCCCGCCGGGCCCGCGCCTCGGCAGCCTGGTCCTCGAGGCGAAGAACCTCCAGAAGGGGTTCGGCGACCGCCAGCTCATCGACGGGCTGAGCTTCACGCTGCCGCGCAACGGCATCGTCGGTGTCATCGGCCCGAACGGCGTCGGCAAGACCACCCTGTTCAAGACGATCGTCGGGCTCGAGCCCCTCGACGGCGGCGACCTCAAGGTCGGCGAGACCGTCTCGATCTCGTACGTCGACCAGTCGCGCGGCGGCATCGACCCGAAGAAGACGCTCTGGGAGGTCGTGTCCGACGGCCTCGACTTCATCAAGGTCGGCAACGTCGAGATCCCGTCGCGCGCCTACGTCGCGTCGTTCGGGTTCAAGGGCCCGGACCAGCAGAAGCCCGCGGGCGTGCTGTCCGGCGGCGAGCGCAACCGCCTCAACCTGGCGCTCACGCTCAAGCAGGGCGGCAACCTCCTGCTCCTCGACGAGCCCACCAACGACCTCGACGTCGAGACCCTCGGATCGCTCGAGAACGCGCTGCTCGAGTTCCCCGGCTGCGCCGTCGTGGTGTCCCACGACCGGTGGTTCCTCGACCGCGTCGCGACGCACATCCTCGCGTACGAGGGCACCGAGGAGAACCCGGCGAGCTGGTACTGGTTCGAGGGGAACTTCGCGTCGTACGAGGAGAACAAGGTCGAGCGCCTCGGCGCCGACGCGGCGCGCCCGCACCGCGTGACGTACCGCAAGCTCACGCGCGACTGATCGATCCCGACGACGCCGGGCGGGTGCTTCCTTCCTGCCCGGCGTCGTCGTGTCGTCGTTGTCGGCGTTCAGGTCACCTCCGCCCGGCGTCCACGACGGCGCGCGCGGGTCTACCATCCGGCCGCTCGTTCCTCGCGGCCTCCCGCCAGACCCACCACGACCCGCGCGCGCCGTCGTTCCCGCCGGGCTCGTCCGTCGGCTCACCGGTGACCGTCGTTTCCGCCGGGCTCGTCGGTCGGCTCACCGGGCCGTCGTTCCGGGCGGGCTCGAGTGTCGTCTCACCCTTGCGCGGCCGTCCCTCTGGCGCGTGCGCGCGCCTGGCCTGGGGCGTTGCGGCAGACTGGCGGGATGACCGAGCCCGGGCCGCTGCGTGACGACGCCGACGGCGGCGGCGCCGAGGTGGTCGACGGCGCTGACGTGAGCGGTCGCACGGTGGCCGAGCGCTCCGCCGGGGCGGGGACCGCGGGGCTGGTCGAGGCGCTGGAGATCCTGCGGGGGCGGCTCGGGGCGCTGCGCCTGCCTCTCGAGGTGCCGGGCGTCGAGACGGCGCGGCACGACCTCGCGCTGGCCGTCGACCAGCTCGACGACTACCTGCTGCCGCGGCTGCGGTCGCACGCGGCGCCGCTGCTGGTCGTCGTCGGTGGGTCGACCGGCGCGGGCAAGTCGACGCTCGTGAACTCGTTGCTCGGCGAGCACGTGTCGGCGCCGGGTGTGCTGCGGCCGACGACGCGGGCGCCCGTCCTCGTGCACCACCCGCTCGACGAGCGGTGGTTCTCCACCGACCGCGTGCTGCCCGGTCTCGCGCGCGTCAGCACGCACGCCCCGGCGAGCTCGACCGCGGACGCCGCGAGCCGCCCGGCCGACCCCGGTCGGTCGCTGCGGCTCGTGGCGAGCGACGCGCTGCCGCAGGGGTTGGCGCTCGTCGACGCGCCCGACGTCGACTCGGTCGAGACCGCGAACCGGGAGCTCGCCGCCCAGCTGCTCGGTGCCGCCGACCTGTGGCTCTTCGTGACCACCGCGGCGCGATATGCCGACGCGGTGCCATGGGACCTGCTGCACCGTGCCGCCGAGCGGCGGGCGCAGGTCGCGATCGTCCTCGACCGGGTGGACCCCGGTGCCGAGGCGGTCGCCGACGACCTGCGGCGCATGATGGGCGAGAACGGGCTGGGGGCCTCGCCGCTCTTCGTCGTCGGCGAGTCCGACCTCGTCGACGGGTTCCTGCCCGAGCAGTCCGTCGCCGAGGTGTCGGCCTGGCTCACGGCGCTGGGCGTCGACGCCGACGCCCGGGACCGGGTCGCGCTCGCGACGCGCGACGGCGTCGTCGACGACCTCGTGCGCCGCGCGGTGCTCGTCGCCGGGGCGGCGGACGCGCAGGGCACGTCGGACGCGCGGCTGCGCGACGTCGTCGCGCGCGCGTACGCCGACGCGACGGCCCAGGTCGACGCCGCGACGAGCGACGGCGCGCTCCTGCGCGGCGAGGTGCTCGCGCGCTGGCAGGACTTCGTCGGCACGAGCGAGATCTTCCGCGCCGTGGAGCAGGGGGTCGGGCGGGTCCGCGATGCGATCGCGTCGTTCTTCCGCGGGCGCCCCGCGCAGGCGCCGCAGGTCGAGCAGGCCATCGCGCACGGCCTGGAGGCCGTCGTCCTCGACGCCGCCGACACCGCCGCGGACCGCGCCTACGGCACGTGGCGCGCCGACCCGTCGGGCCTCGCGCTGCTCGACGGGCTCGACCTGTCGCGCTCGTCCGTCGCCGCACGGACCGAGGTCGCGGCGCAGATCCGCGCATGGCAGGGCGACGTGCTCGACCTCGTGCGCGAGCAGGGTGCCGGGAAGCGCGGCGCGGCCCGCGCGCTGTCGTTCGGGATCAACGGGCTCGGGGTGAGCCTCATGGTCCTCGTCTTCGCGTCGACCGGGGGGATCACCGGAGCGGAGGTCGGGATCGCGGGCGGCACGGCGATCGTCGCCCAGAAGCTCCTGGAGGCCGTGTTCGGCGACGACGCGGTGCGCCGTCTCACGCAGACCGCCCGCGAGCGGCTCGCCGAGCGCGTGGACGACGTGCTCGACGGCGAGGCCCGGCGCTTCACCGCCCAGCTCGACGCCCTCGGCAGCGCCGAGGCGGTCACCGCGGCTCAGGGCGTGCGCGACGCGGCGCACGCGGTCGAGGCCGCCGCGCGCACCGAGCGGGCCCGTCGACCGGCACCGTCCGGGGCGCCGACGGGTCGCCACGCCGCGCGCCCTCTGCGCGGGGCCGGACGCGGGACCGCCGACGAGGCGACGACGGGGGACATGGTCGACGACGGCGCGCGGGCAGGCTTCTGGCGCCGGCTCTTCGGTCGTCCGGCACGCGGCGACGCCGCGGGGACCGCCGCTCAGGACGCGCCACCGGTCGAGCCGCCGGTCCACGGGGAGGAGCGGCCGTGAGCATCGACCTCGCGGACCGGACCGCTGCGCTCGAGTCGGCCCTCCTCGCGGGCGACGGCCGGCTCGACGCGACGCTCGTCGCCGACGCGCGCGACGTCGTCGGGCGGGCGCGCGAGCGGGCCGGGCTGTCCGCCGACCACACGGTGGTCGCGCTCGCCGGTGCGACCGGCTCGGGGAAGTCGTCGGTGTTCAACGCGCTCGCGGGCGGTGAGCTCGCGGCGGTCGGGGTCCAGCGGCCGACGACGTCGCACGCGCTCGCCGCGGTCTGGGGCCCCGGCGGCACCGGGCCCGCCGGAGCGCTGCTCGACTGGCTCGAGGTGTCCCGGCGGCACGAGATGGGCACGCCGCTGGCGTCGGGGGACACCGCGGAGCAGGACGCGAGGCCGGGCGGCCTGCGGGGGCTCCTGCGCGGCACCGGCCGCCGACCGACCGAGCTCACGAGCGGGCTCGTGCTGCTCGACCTGCCCGACCACGACTCGGTCGTCACCGAGCACCGGGTGCGCGCGGAGCGTCTCGTCGAGCGGGCCGACCTCCTCGTCTGGGTCGTGGACCCGCAGAAGTATGCGGACGCCGCGCTGCACGAGCGCTACCTGCGCCCGCTCGCCGGGCACGCGTCCGTCGTCGTCCTCGTGCTCAACCAGGTCGACCGCCTGTCGCCGGCCGACGCCGACGCGTGCCTCGCCGACCTGCGCCGCCTCGCCGCGCAGGACGGGCTCGCCGACGCGCGCGTCCTCGGTGTCTCGGCGCGCACCGGCCAGGGGATGGACGCCTTGCGCGGCCTGCTCGCGGACGCCGCCGCGCGCCGTCGGGCCGCGAACGACCGGCTCGCCGCCGACGAGCGGGCTGTCGCCCGGCGCATCGCCGACGCGTGCGGCGACCCGCCGCCCGAGCGCGCGGCGCAGCGGGCACGCGACGGGCTCGTCGACGCCCTGGAGGCGGCGGCGGGCGTGCCGACCGTCGTCGCGGCGGTCCGCGGGTCGGCGGTGCGCGACGCGCGCGCGGCGACCGGGTGGCCCGTCACCCGCTGGCTCGGTCGGTTCCGGCCCGACCCGTTGCGCCGCATCGGCCTGCGAACAGGACCGGCGCCGGGCTCGCGGGCGGCCCGGACCGCGAAGGCGCTGGGCGGCGCCGACGCCGCCGGTCCGCCCCGCCAGGACCTCGCGCGCACCTCGCTGCCCGCCGTCCCCGCGGCGCTGCGAGCCGGAGCGCAGACGGCGGTCCGGGACTACGTGGGCGCCGCGACGCGCGGGGTGCCGGACGCGTGGGCGCTCGTCGCGCGCCGCCGGGCCGCGGAGGGCACCGCCGACCTCGCGGACGCGCTCGACCGCGCCGTCGCGGGGACTGAGCTCGAGGCGTCGCGTCGCCCGGCGTGGTGGCGCGTCGTCGGCGTGCTGCAGTGGCTCGTGCTCGCCGCGCTCGTCGCCGGGCTCGTGTGGCTCGCGGCGCTGTGGCTGTTCGCCTACCTCCGGCTGCCCGAGCCGCCGACGCCCGTGCTCACGCTGGGCGGCGCGGGCGCTCCCGAGCTCCCGTGGCCGACGCTCCTCGTGCTGGGCGGCGTCGTCGTCGGGGTCCTGCTCGCGCTCGTCGCGCGGGTCGCGGCGGCGGTCGGCGGACGGCGCCGCGCGGTCCGGGCCCGACGACGCCTGCGCGCCTCCATTTCCCAGGTCGCCGACGCCGTCGTGCGTCTGCCGGTGGGCGAGGAGCTCGCCGCGCTCGCACGGTGCCGCGCCGGGGCCCTCGTCGCCGCCTCCTGACCGGGCCACCTCCGCTGCCGAACACGGGATCTGCCACCGGATTCGGCTGATTCCGGTGGCTGATCCCGTGCTCGGCCGTCGGTGATCCCGTGCTCGGCACCGGTGGTAGCGCGGCAGAATGGTCGTCGCACCAGCGCGCCGTCGGCGCAGAGCACTGCCCGCAGCACCGAGAGGACCCCCATGACCCGCCTGCACGTCCCCGTCTCGCTGCGATGGTCGGACCTCGACGCCTACGCCCACGTGAACAACGTCGAGATGTTCCGGCTGGTCGAGGACGCGCGCATCACCGCGTTCTGGACGCACCCCGAGGCGGGGGAGGGCGCGTGGCCCACCGCGGTGCTCGAGACCGGGCCGCACGCCACGAGCCACACGCTCGTCGCTCGCCAGGAGATCCAGTACCTGCGCCCGCTCGCTTTCACGCGGACGCCCGTCCGGGTCGAGCTGTGGGTCGGGCACCTCGGCGGGGCAAGTCTCGAGGTCTGCTACGAGGTGCACGACGGCGTCCCCGGCGGCTTCGGCCGGACCGGCCCCACCTCCGGCGGCGAGGCCTACGCCAAGGCCACGACGACGATCGTCGTGGTCGACGCCGCGACCGGCAGGCCGCGACGCCTTACGGACACCGAGCGCGCGGCGTGGGAGCCCTACGTCGAGGAGCCGTTGGCGTTCCGTCGTCGTCGCGATTGAGCCGTCAGGGAAAGGCGATTCCTATGCTGCGTCGAGCCTCGACTTCATCGGCCAACAACTCAATCATGCGATGCATCTCCACGTAGTCGCCAGAGCGGTAGGTCACTGGCGTAGTGCCATAGGCGTGAGACAAGATCTCACGGCGATACTCGGGAATAGAACTCGAGGTGAGCAGGTAATGTGAAGCAATCCTTGAGCGTGATCCCAGGATATTCTCCAAGACCAGGCGTATGTCCGGATCGTTGAAACCATATCCCAGAAAAAGTGCCGTCTTTGTTAGGAATAGCGCCTCCAATACATCAAGAGCCTCAGCCCCATTCTTTCTCAGGGAAGTATAGTCCGATCGGGTCAGGACGATCTCGTGCGCACTATCCACAGTGCCGTGAACCTTGATGAGCACCGGCCGTCCAAGGCGAACATCGGAAGCAATCCCAGTGCTATCATACCGATGCACGTTATATCCGCTCGCCGTCGCTCGCTCGACAATTCGGTCGTAGTTTGTGGTCACCACGATCTCCGGCTCCAGGCGGAGTATCGTTTCATGCAGGTTTGAGGGTTGGAATGGGTCACCTTGAACACCGTCGACTTGCTCCGCGATGGCGCCTAGAAAATCTGATTCTTTGCTCTTCTTGCGAGCGGAGATGCGAACTACTTCGGCGGCCTCCAAGTATCTCTCCTGCTTAACAAGATCGAGAGCCGTGCTGCGTGAGGCGCCAGAGCAGTGCTTTTTTGCAAGTGTCGTAATCATCGCGCGCCAACTGGGTGGCGTGTGACCAGCGGAATTCGTGGATGACATCGAAATGCCCGCCCCGATCACCATGACAAAATTGCGACTCGCAACGCGGCGAACCAGATTCTCGGGCCATCGATTAGTAAGCGCAGCGTCTGAGGTCGTCATCGCACTCGTCCAAGACCCGTATTCTCGATCAGCATCGCTCCAATCTCCTCGAGACGCTCCACGTACCGCCTTCGTTGACTCACTTGAGCGCCGCGCAAACCGTCGTCCGTTGTCAGTTCCCGAATCGGAGCGTGGGCGCTTTGTGCGAGAGGCACCATTGAGAACATGTTGGGTACCACGCCTAAGTCCAATTCCTCCAGGGAAACTGGTGAGAAGGAGGCGAGAGCCTTTGCGCGATCCGGAATGTGGCGCCGGTGCTTTTCATACGCATTAACCGTTCGTGAACGGCCCTGCATCGCCTTGGTGACATACTGCTGCACCGTATATCCAACCCAACCCTGCGTAGCCGCTGGCGCAGGTAGTAGCCCTATCTCGTCAGGAAGTGCCGAGTCTGTCTCAGCAATGCTCTCAAAACCCCGAGCATACTCGCGCGACCATGAAGTGATCCAATCTGCGATGTTCTCGAGAGCATAGAGGCTGAAGAGGTCCGCAGACATCGGAGTGACGAACGTTCGTGAACCGAGGAGTACGGTTCGATTCAGAGCGCCGAGGCTTGGCCCCACATCAAATATCACCAGATCGTAGTCTCTGGCCTGTGCTGCTTGGGCTAGATTGGCCACCCACATGCTTCGCCGTGCGCCACCTATCACGCCGCCGCGAAATTCGACCCACGAGGTGCTTAGTGTGTCCTCAACTACCGAGAGCGTGGGGTGGCCTGGTAATACGTCTACCCCAAACCTCTTGCTCTCTACGATGTCCAGCTCATCATCAATGCCAGAATCGCCGGCACGAATATGTCTGAGTACGCGGAGCACGGTCCTCTTAGCGGACTCGCGGCGATTGCCATAGAGCTTCTCCCACTCGGCCTCCCGCAACAGTAGTTGTGTCGCATTGCACTGGGGGTCGAGATCAACGACAAGTGTCCGAAGTCGAAGATCTTTACTGATCTGCGCTGCCATGTTGCACGCGAGCGTAGTCTTCCCGACCCCGCCCTTGTTGTTGAAGAATGCAATGGACTGCACTCCGGATCCCTTCATCGAGGAAGTGTCGTCGGAATCGTAGTGGGGCGGGTAGGCGATGTCGAGGGTGAAGTGCTGCGACCTGCCGAAACGCGCACCTGCGGTTCAAATTATGCGGATGGTGATGGTCGGGCTGCCGCCGCACGCTCGGCTGCCTCCGCGATGTTGCGCTGCATGCCGCCGAACACGACGCCGTGGAACGGCTTCACCGACCACCAGTAGAGCTGGCCGGCGAGGCCGTGCGGGTGGAACAGCGCGCGCTGGGCGAAGTACGTGCGGTCCGGTCCGCTCGCGTCCTCGGGCGACGGACCGGGGGCGTCGGGGTCCCGCGCGTCCTCGAGCTCGGCGGCGGCGTCGTCGACGCGCAGCTCGAGCCACGCCAGGCCGGGCAACCGCATCTCCGCGCGGAGCAGGAGTCGTCGGCCCGGCTCGATCGCCTCGACGCGCCACCAGTCGAGCTCGTCGTCCACGCGCAGGCGGTGCTCGTCGCGCCGCCCGCGGCGCAGCCCGGGGCCGCCCACGACGCGGTCCATGAGCCCGCGCACGCGCCAGGCAAGGGACCACGAGTACCAGCCGCCCTGCCCGCCGATCTCCTCGACGACGCGCCACAGCACGTCGTGCGGCGCGTCGACCACGGTCCGCCGCTCGTCCACGAACAGCGACCCGCCCGCCCAGTCCGGGTCGGTGGGCAGCGGGTCCGACGGCGCACCGGGCACCGAGGCCGACGACCACCGGGTCGTGACCTCCCCGTCGTGGATGCGCTGCAGCGCGAGGCCGACGGCACGGTCGAACCCGATGAGCCCGTCCGGTGGGTCGGGGACGTACCGCGCGATGTCGTGCTCGGAGCACACGACCTCGTGCTGGAGCGACTCCACGAGCGGCCGCGCGATGCCGCTCGGGACCGGCGTGACCAGCCCGACCCACAGCGAGGACAGCTTCGGCGTGAGCACCGGGACGCTGACGATCCGGCGTCGCGGCAGGCCGGCGACGCGCGCGTAGCGCTGCATCATGTCCCGGTACGTGAGCACCTCCGGGCCGCCGATGTCGAAGGCGCGCGACACGTCGTCGGGCATCGTCGCGGAACCCACGAGGTAGCGCAGCACGTCACGGACCGCGATCGGTTGGATCCGGTTGTCGACCCACTTCGGCGTCGTCATCGCGGGCAGGCGCTCGGTGAGGTAGCGCATCATCTCGAAGCTGGCCGAGCCCGAGCCGAGGATGACCGCGGCCTGGAGGACCGTCGTCGGGACGCCCGACGCGAGGAGGATCTCCCCGACCTCCTTGCGGGACGCGAGGTGCGGCGACAGCTCGCCCTCGGGCACGTCGGGGAACATCCCGCCGAGATAGACGATGCGTCCCACGCCCGCCTCGCGGGCCGCGCGCGCGAAAGTCAGCGCGGTGCGCCGGTCGCGTGCCTCGAACGTGGGACCTGTGCCGAGCGAGTGGATGAGGTAGAACGCGACGTCGGCGCCCTGGAGCGCCGAGCGGATCTGGTCGAGGTCGCTCGCGTCGGCCTCGACGAGCTCGACCTGCGCGGACCCGGCCCAGTCGCGGCCGCTGAGCCGCTCCGGATGGCGCGCGAGCGCCCGGACCTCGTGGCCGGCCGCCAGCAGCTCGGGCACGAGCCGCCCGCCGACGTAGCCCGTGACTCCCGTGACGGCGATCTTCATCCGAGCAGCTCCAGGACTTCTCGTTCGGCCCGCGTCTGCGAGCGCGTCGCGCCGATCGTCTCGCCACGCTCCCACAGGTCGAACAGGCGGGGGTCGATGTACGACGACCGGGCGACGGTCGGGGTGTTGCCGAGCTCCTCGGCGACGTCCTTGACGATGCCCGTCACGACGCGGCGCCGGGCACGCTCGGACCGCGGCGGGGCACCGGCGTCGGCGAGCGCGCGCGCCGCGAGCACCGTGGCGTGCCACGTGCGGAAGTCCTTGGGGGTCGCGTCCGGTCCGAGGCGCTCCTTGATCGCGCCCTGCACGTCGGCGCTCGTCACGTCGTGCCACACGGGTCGTCCGGCCACGTCCTCGCGCCACGCGAGGAGCTCCACCCCGCCACGGCGCCGCTTGAGCGACGTGACGAGCTCCGCCACCACCGGGTCCTCGACGACGACGTCGCGCACCTGGCCGGACTTCGCGGGGTAGTGGAAGTGCACGCTCCCGTCGCGGCGGACCCGGGCGTGCTCCTTGCGGATCGTCGCGAGCCCGTAGCTCTTGTTCTGCTTCGCGTAGATCTCGCCGCCCGCGCGGAAGTAGGCGAGGTCGAGGAGGCGGAACGCGAGTGCCAGCACCTTCTCGCGGCCCATCCCCGGCAGCTCGAGGTCGCGCGCGACGTGGCGGCGCGCCGCGGGAAGCCGCCGGCCGACGTCGAGCACGTGGTCGTGCTTGCGGCGCGAGCGCGTGCGCTGCCACTGCTCGTGGTAGAGATACTGGCCCCGGCCTGCGGCGTCGCGACCGAACGCCTGGATGTGGCCGTTCGGGAACCGGCAGATCCACACGTCCTCCCAGGCAGGAGGGACGGCGAGGCCGGTGCAGCGCTCGAGCTCCTCCTCGTCGGTCAGGGGCACGCCGTCGACGTCGAGGAACACCCACGCGTCGCCCTTCGGGCGGCGTGAGTACCCGGGAGAGGTCACGGACACGCGGCGCAGTCGCACCCGGTCAGTGTGGTGGTGCCCCCGGACGTACGCAGCCGGGGACGCCCCAGCGGGGGCGGCGCCTGCCTGGTCGGCGCGCGCCACCCCCGCCGCGTCACGTCACGAGGTCGTGCACTCCTCGCCGTTCAGGGCGAAGTCCTCGGGCGGGCCGGCGCTGCCCGCGCCGACGAGCCCGACGTCCGACGACGCGCCCGGTGCGAGCGTCGTCGCCCAGCCGGGCGCCGCCACCCGCACCGAGGTGCCGGTCTGCGTCGCCGTCCCGCCCCACGCCTGGGCCACCTGCTCGCCCGCGGTGAACTGCCACGTGAGGTTCCACCCGGCGACCGGCGCGTCGCCCGTGTTCGTCACGCGCGCCGTCGCCTGGAACCCGCCCGGCCACTCGCCGACGACGTCGTAGGCGACCGAGCACGCGGCGTCGCCCGGTTCCTCGGTCGGTTCCTCGGTGGGTTCCTCGGTCGGCTCGGTCCCCGGGTCGCCCGTGAGGTCCCCGACGACGACGCCCCTCCCGTTGGTCCCGACGTACACCCGGCCGTAGACGTCGGGGTCGCCCGTGACCACGGAACCGGTCCACGCCCACTGGTGCTCGTCGTCGTTGATGCGGACCCACGTGGCGCCGGCGTCGTCGGAGCGGAAGACGCCGCGTACGCCGCCGATCCTCGACGACGTGTAGACCGCCGGGTAGTCCGCGCCGGGCGCGGCCTTGCCGAACCCGACCGCGTCGCCCTCGTCGACGCCGGCGACGCGCGTGAACGTCGCGCCCTGGTCGGTCGAGCGCCACAGGCCGTAGGTCGCGTCGGTGGTCCCGCCCGCGAGCCACACGTCGCCCTCGTGCCCGGGGACGGCGGCGAAGCGGACGTTGCCCTCGGCGGGCAGGCCGGACGCCGCGGACGCGGTGAAGGAGACTCCGCCGTCGGTGCTCGTGTAGAACGTGCCCGCCGCGAACGCGTAGAACACCGACGGATCGACCCGGTCCGCCTCGACGCGCGCGCCGGCCGGCACGCCCGTCGACGCCGTCCACGACGAGCCGAGCGTCGTCGACACGTGCACCCCGGTGCCCTGCGGGCTCCACACGACGCGGCCGCCGTCGGCGCCGATGGCCACGGTCCCCGCGCCCGTCACCCCGGACGGCTCCTGGCCTGCCCACCACGACGCCCCGCCGCTCGTCGAGACGCCGATGTGGGACGCGACCGCGCCGTCGACCCCCTGCCCGACGCGCACGACGGTCGACGGCGCCAGCTCGGCGAAGTCCAGGCTGTGCACCGCCCCGTGGTACGGCTGGGTGAACATCATGTCCGGCACCTGCGTGATGTCGTCGTGCACGAAGCCGCCGATGTCGCCGAGCCCCGAGATCACCTCGGCGCCCCCGGGCGGCGCGACGAGGTCGAGCACGGCGGTCTCCTCGATGCCCTGCGCCTTCACCGAGATGTCCACGGTCCCGCCCGTGTCCCAGTCCGTGAGGTTCGTGCCGCCGTAGACGGTCGCGCCGGTGCCGTAGAAGAAGCGGTCGGAGTCGAACGGGTCGATCTCGAACGACTCGGTCATCCAGCCGAGCTTGGGGCTCGGCTCGGGCGGTGCCGGCTGCTTGCCGAACGTGAGCCACGGCGCGCCCGAGATGTCGAGCGAGTAGCGCAGGTCGCGGTTCGGGTAGCCGGACCACTCCCACATCGACGTCCACGTCTCGCCGCGGTCCGTGCTGCGGTACACCTGGATGTCCGGCCACCAGGAGATCTGGCTCACGACCATGAGCGTGTCGGGGTCCTGCCGGTCGATCGTCAGGCCCGAGTAGCCGAAGGAGGCGTCCGCGCTCGAGGACGGCACGGGGCTGATCTGCGTCCACGTCCCGGTCGCGGTGTCGAGGCGCCAGACGTCGCCCTTTCCGCCGTCGTACGGGCCGCCCGTGTCGGACGTCGCGAGGTACAGCTGGCCGCCCTCGTCGTCGAGCACGACCTTGTGCGGGACGAAGCCGGTGGGTGCGCCGGGCACGGCCTCCCACGTCGCGCCGGCGTCGGTCGAGCGGTAGAGCGGGGCCTCCTTGTCCGCGACCCCCACGTACAGCGTGCGGGTCGGCGTGCCTGCGGTGCCCGTGGAAGGGTCTGGCACCACGGTGATCACACCCTGGTTGGCGGAGAGGTACCCGTTCGTGTCGGTCGGGTCCTGGACGTAGTTCCCTGGGTTCGGGAACGACGTCACCTCGGACCACGTGACGCCCGCGTCGGTGCTGCGCCACAGGCCGTGGCCCTCTTCCGTCCCGAGGTACAGCACGTCGTTGTCGTGCGGGTCGACGACGAGGCGCTCGCCCATCCCGCGGCCCGGCATGTTCCCGCCGACCTTGAACGGCAGGTCGGTCCGCTGCCACGTCTCGCCCCGGTCGGACGAGCGCAGGATCGCGCCGGGGTTCGGGTCCCACGAGTTCGTGTAGGTGCCGACGGCGGCGTAGACGTTGTCCGGGTCCACGGGGTCGGTCGCGATGCTCTGCACGCCGGTGTGGCCCCAGTCGTCCCAGCCCACGTGGTCGAGCAGCGGGACCCAGCGCTGCGTCTGCTGGTCCAGGCGGTAGGCGCCGCCGATGTCGGTGCGCGCGTAGACGAGGCCGGGCTCGGTCCGGTTGAAGACGATCCCCGGGACGAATCCGCCGCCGACGATCTCGACGTTCCCCCAGTCGTACTCCGCCGCAGCGGTCGCGGCCGTGCTCGCGGCGGTCGCTGCCACGACCCCGGGGACGGCCGCGGCGGCCGCCCCCAGTCCCGTGGCGAGGAGCCCGCACCCGACGAGCGCGGCGATGGCTGGTCGCAAGCTCATCCGTCTCCCACTCCTTCGTGCGTGAGGCGGGGGCGAGCCCCCGGGCACGTCGTCGTGCCGCGCGCCACGCTAGGTGAAGCGCTTCGACGGTCGAAGGCGTGAAACGTTTCGGGGCACGGGGGACGTGCTGACCCGGGCCGGGGGCGCGGCCCGGGTCAGCACGCGTTCTGGGCGACGCCACGGTCCGGGGCGGCCCCTGCGCGCCCCGGACTCCTGGCGTCCGATCAGGCCACGACGCAGGTCTCGCCGTTCAGCGTGAAGGCGGTCGGCTCGGTGTTGGTCCCGGAGTGGGAGCCGTTGAAGCCGATGTCGACGCTCGCGCCGGCGCCCAGCGTGGTGTTCCAGGCCGCCGGGGTGACGGTGACCGTGGAGCCGGACTGCGCGTACTGCGCGGACCAGCCCTGCGTGACGGTCTGCCCGTCGGGGAAGGCGAACCGCAGGGCCCAGCCCTGGAGCGCTGCGGACGAGTCGTTCGTGATCCGCAGCGACGCGGTGAACCCGGTGTTCCACGAGCTCGCGCCGTAGGCGACGGTGCAGATGCCTGCGGGCTCGCCGCCGTCGTCCTCGGTCGTGCCGGTCACGGTGCCGGACGTCGCGGAGAGGTTGCCCGCGGCGTCGACGGCGCGGACTGCGTAGGCGTGGTCCGTGCCGGGGGCGAGGCCGGCGTCCGTGTACGACGTCGCAGCGACCTCGGCGACCTGCGTCCCGTCCCGGAAGACCCGGTATCCGGTGACCCCGGTGTCGTCGGTCGACGGGTTCCACGCGAGCGACACCGAGGACGACGTGGCGCCGGAGACCCGCAGGCCGGTCACGGCCGTCGGCGCCTGGTCGTCACCGCCCGAGCCGTCGTCCTGTGCACCGAGGACGGCCGCGATCGCGGCGTACGCGGGCTTGGCCGTGTACGCGTCGTCCCACACGAGCGCGGCGCCTTGTCCCGGGAAGACGTCGGGGATCCATGAGTACCGGTCCGTGATGCCCCACAGCGTGACGCCCGTGCAGCGGTCCACGTCCAGGCACGCCTGGAAGACCTTCGCGTAGTCGGACGCCTGCTGCGCCAGCTTCGACGCGTCGGCGGGGGTGTTGATGCGGATGTCGAGCTCGGTGATGCGCACGTCCACGCCGAGGTCCGCGAACCGCTGGAGGTTCTGGGTCAGCGTCGACGGCACCTGCCCGACGATCAGGTGCGCCTGGAAGCCCACGCAGTCGATCGGGACGCCCCTGGCCGTGAAGTCGCGCACGAGGTCGTAGATCGCCGTGCTCTTCGCGTTGATGCCGTCGGTGCTGTAGTCGTTGATGCACAGGTCGGCGTCCGGGTCCGCTGCCCGCGCGGCGCGGAACGCATCCTCGATGTAGCCGTCCCCGAGACGCTGCTGGAAGATGCTCTGCCGGCGAGAGCCGTTGTCCTCGAACGCCTCGTTGACCACGTCCCACGCGTCGACGTCGCCCGCGTACCGCCCGGCGACGGCCTCGACGTGGTCGGTCATCGCCGCGCGCAGCGCGTCGCCGCTCAGGTTCGACACCCAGCCCGGGAGCTGCGAGTGCCACACGAGCGTGTGCCCGTACAGGTCCGCGCCCTGCGCCGCGGCGTAGTCGGCGACCCGGTCGGCGCCGCTCCAGGAGAACGATCCCTGGCTGGGCTCCGTCGCGTCCCACTTCATCGCGTTCTCCGCGACGACGAGCGAGAACTCGCGGTCGGCGACGGCCTTGTACGCGCTCTCCGACAACCGGTTCGGGTCGAGCGCGAACCCCACGGTCTGGCCGTGGCGCGCGGCCGCGTCCGCGAGGGGTTCGGGGGCTGCGGCCGCCGTGGTCGCGGTCGGGACGATCGCCGCCACGGCGAGCGCCGCCGTCGCGAGGGTCGTCGTGAGTGCTCGTCTGCTGGTCCTGCGCATGCTGCACGCTCCAAGCCCGGGCCGACGGGTGGCCCGCTTCCGGTGGGTCGACCCGGCGTCAGTCGGCGGGTCGATATCGATATCGAACGGCCGCGGCGGAGCGGGGTGCGAAGCCGTGGCGAGGGGTGTCGATCGTGGAGCCGGTGGCCGGAGCGCCCCTGCGCGCCCCGGCCACCGGTCAGTGCTCAGCCGGTCATCGGTCAGCCGGTCAGCTGACGGTGCAGGCCGCGCCGTTCAGCTCGAAGGACGTCGGCTCGGTGTTGGTCCCCGAGTGGGAGCCGTTGAAGCCGACCTCGACGCTCGCGCCGGCGCCCAGCGTGGTGTTCCAGGCCGCCGGGGTGACGGTCACCGTCGAGCCGGACTGCGCGTACTGCGCGGACCAGCCCTGCGTGATCGTCTGACCGTTCGCGAAGTCGAACGTCAGGGTCCAGCCCTGAAGCGGCGTGGCCGAGTCGTTCGTGATCCGCAGGGACCCGGTGAACCCGGTGTTCCACGAGCTCGCCGTGTACGCGACCGTGCAGGCGCCGGCGGGCTCGCCGCCGTCCTCCTCGGTCGTGCCGGTCACGGTGCCGGACGTCGCGGAGACGTTGCCCGCCGCGTCGACCGCGCGCACCGCGTAGACGTGTGCCGTCCCGGCCGCGAGGCCCGTGTCGGTGTACGACGTCCCGGAGACCTCCGCGACGACCTCGCCACCGCGGTACACCCGGTACCCGTCGACGCCCGTGTCGTCGCTCGACGCGTTCCACGCGAGCGAGACGGAGGACGTCGTGACGCCGGAGACGCGCAGACCCGTCGGGGCGGTCGGTGCCTGCGTGTCCTCGCCGGACCCGCCGTCCTCGTCGGTCGTGACGGTGAGCGGTGCCGACGCGGCGGAGACGTTGCCGGCGGCGTCACGAGCGCGCACCGTCACGGCGTACGACGTGTCCGGGTCGAGGCCCGTGACCGTGTACGAGGTCGTCGCCGTCGTGCCGACGGCCGTGCCGTCGACGAGGACGGTGTACGCCGAGACACCGGTGTCGTCCGTCGAGGCCGTCCAGCTCACGGACGCCGACGTCGCGGTGGTGGCGCCGGCCACGAGGCCGGTCGGGACGGTCGGCGGCGTGGTGTCGTCCGGGACCTCGCCGTCGGGGTCGATCACCGGGTAGGCGTTCTCGACGAGCATCTGGAACTGCGACTCGAACCACTGGCCCGCGAGCGGGGCGTCCGGGAGCGCGCCCGTGAGCTGGTTGGCCAGCTTGGGCGAGACGAACGTCGGGTCGCACATGCGGTCGAACCGCTTGCCCTGGTCGTTCGGGATGTCGCTCGACGCGCCGTCGGACTCGCCCGGAGGCTTGACCCACACGAAGGCGTGCAGGTGCGACTCGGGGTAGCCGGCGGGCGTGGCCTGCGGGCGCTCACCGATGCCGGCTCCGGCCGGGTTGCACCACGCGCCGCGGTGGATGCGCTGGTCGACGCGGGACTCGTCGACGTACGTGTTGAGGTTCGTGGACGTGCTCACCGCCGTGGGCCGGTCCTCGCCGCCCCAGCCGTTGCGCGACGTGTCGATGAGCATGCCGATCGAGCTCGGGAAGCCCTCGGCGACCAGCAGGTCGTAGAGGTGCGCGGTCCAGTCGGTCTCGTCGAAGTCGGCGTTCCACTCGTAGAACGTCGCCGACCGCACGGGCGTGCTGCCGAGCTGGACGTCTTCGAGGAACGGCTCGACGAGAGGCGTCGAGTTCGCCGTGTTGGAGACGAACCCGGCCACGGAGGCGTAGCCCGCGTCGGTCGAGAGGACGACCTCCTCGAAGAGCTTCGCCGCCGGCCCGGCGTTGCTCGGCCAGCCGAGCCACCCGGCGTGCGCGGCGTCGATGTAGCTGTAGACGTTCCCGACGTCGTGCAGCGCGTCGAGCGCGTACGCGACACCCTCGCGGTAGTACGGCGCGGACACCTGGCAGTCGGGGTGGCTGATGTTGGTGATGAGGTTCGGCAGCGAGTCGGGCTCGATCGTCGCCGCGATGCGCAGGTCCTCGTACGCCGGGTCGTCGAGGATGTCGGCGATGACGTCGATGTACTCGGTCTTGTACCGCTGCATGTCCGCGGCGGTGGGCTTGAGCTCGCCGTTCGAGGCGAGCGCGTAGCAGTCGCGCCCGGGCAGGTCGTAGATCACGAGGTTGAAGACCATCGGTACGCCGGGCTGCTTCTGGGCGAGCGCGGCGTCGAGGTGCGTCCGCAGGCCGGGGCCGTCGGCGTTGCCCTCGATCGCGCTGATCCGGTCCATCCAGACCGAGGTGGGCTCGTCGGCGATCGACAGCATGCGCGACCCGAGGTCGCCGCCCGCACGAGCGGCCGCGGCCTCGACGTTGTTCGACCAGTAGTCGTTGACGTACTGGGTGGCGCCGGCGAACGGGTTGCTCACTCGGGGCTCGGCGGCACTCGCCGGCGCCGTGGCGGCGACCAGCGGCGCGCTCAGCAGCGCGAGCGACGCGACGACCGTCGCGCCCTTGCGCAGTCGACTCGAACGGGATGGCACGGGGTCCTCCAACGTGTTCGGGGGACGCGGACACCGGTCCGCGTGCCGGGCGAGGAGCCCGACGGGGACCACCGTGATCACCCGGAGCCGGGATGCACACCGTGCGAAACGTTTAGGCGGACCGGGGTGGCGCGGTCGTCCCGCGCAGGACGAGCTTGGCCGCGGGGGCGGGCCCGGGCCGCTCCCCGGTCTCCGCGTCGTCGGGCCGGGCGACGGCGCGTCCCAGGCGGAACCGGTGCACGAGGGTCTCGGCGACGTGCGCGCCGAGCGGGACGAACGGACGGTGGACCGCGGTGAGCGCCGGGGCGACGAGCCGGCACGTCGCCGAGTCCTCACCGGACAGGACGGACAGGTCCCACGGCACCTCGAGCCCGCGGCGTCGTGCGGCCTCGAGCACGGCGAGCGCGTTGACGTCGCCGTCGGTGAGGACCGCCGTCGGCCGGGACGCGTGCGCGAGCAGGCGCGTGGCGGCCGCACGCGTCTCCTCCCACGTGCGGCACTCCACGAGCTCCACCCGGGTCTCGGGGCCGCCGGCGCCGCTCATCGCGTCGTGCAGGGCGCGCGCGACGTCGTCGTGGGCGTCCGACACGACGAGGGCGACGCGACGGTGCCCGAGCTCCACGAGGTAGCGAGCCGCGCGTGCGTCGGCGTCGCCGGCGAACCACACCGGTGCGTCGGGTCCGCTGCCCTGCGGCGCGCCCCTGCGCTCGCCGGGCCCTCCGCCGTCCGCGACCTCGACGAGCGGGATCGTGCCGTCCCGCGCGACCCGTCGTCGGGGGTCGCGCTCGTGCACGCCCGTGACGACGAACGCCGCGTGCCGCCGTTCCGACCAGCCCGCCTCGATGTCGCGACCGCCGTCCTCGCGGTCGGAGACCACCTCGACGCTCAGGGCGAGGTCGTGCGCCGCCAGCGCCGGCCGCATGCCCGCGGCGAGCGCGACGGCCCGCGCGGGTCCTGGCGAGCCCTCCGGGCCGTGGACGACCTGCAGGCTGACGCTGCGGGCCCGCGCGCGCAGCGACCGGGCCGCGGCGGAGGGCCGCCAGCCCAGGTCGGCGGCGGTGCGCAGGACGTGCCGCCGGGTGCGCTCGGAGACCCCGGGGCGGTCGTTGAGCGCGTACGAGACGACGGCGATCGAGACGCCGGCCGCTCGCGCGACGTCCGTGATCGTGATGCGCCGCTCACCGGGAGCCGGAGGGCCGGAGGACGGGGACCCCGGCGAGGGAATTGTGGTCACGCTCCCACACTGTGCCCGCTTTGGGTGCATGATGCATAGCAGGACTCGACGACGAGGACGGTGAGACACATGTCGACGGACGCGACGAGGCGACCGAGACAGCCCGGGGAACAGCTCACGTTCGGGGTGCTGTGCCCGGTCGTGGGCGGCTTCTACTTCGGACGGTCGCTCGCCGGGATAGCGAGGGTGCTGCGCTCGTACGGGCACCGGGTCGTGGCCCTGCAGACCTATCCGGCGGACCTCGACCGCGACGAGTTCCCCGGGCCGCCGGGGCGCAGGCCGGTGCTCGGACGGTCGTCGTTCGACGGGTTCGTGGTCATGACCACGGCGCTCGCCGACGCCGAGCTCCGCGAGCTCGACGCCTCGGGCGTCCCGCTCGTGCTCCTCGGCGTGCGCGCGGACGGGCTGCGCGCCCCCACGGTCGCGCCCGACAACGCGGGTGGCGTCCGAGCGGCCGTCGACCACCTCGCCGACCACGGCCACCGCCGGATCGGTTTCCTCGGCAACACCGAGCAGCGCGACACGCTCGAGCGGTTCGACGCCTACCGCACGGCCCTGGACGCGCACGACCTGCCGTTCTCGCCGTCCTGGGTCTACCGGACGCGGGACAACCAGGAGGCGAGCGCCGAGACGGTCGCACGCCGTCTCGCTGCTCGCGGCCTGCCGACGACGGCCACGCTCGCCGCGACGGACCGCAACGCGATCGGGTTCATGCGCGGGCTCCAGGCCGCCGGATTGGAGCTGCCCGTGGCGCAGGCCGTGGTCGGGTTCGACCACGCGGACGCCGGCGCCCGGTCGCGTCCGCGGCTCTCGACCGTCGACCCCCTGCACGACCAGGTGGGAGAGCGGGTCGCGGAGCTGCTCGTCGCCCGGGTGCGGGGCGAGGACGTCGTCCGCGAGAACCGCCTGGGCCGCGCGGCGCTCATCCGCCGGGAGTCGTGCGGCTGCCTCGAGGGGACCCAGGGCGAGCTCATCCGGACGGGCGCGCGGCCGGACACGCCCTGCGCGGCGGCGATGCCCGCCGCTCCGCCCGTGCACCCCGTGCACCCCGTGCACCCCGTGCCGCCCGTGGCCTCGCTGCACACGGTGCCGCACCCGGTCCGTCCGCTCGACGACGTCGCCCGTGTCGTGTTCGCGTCCGTCGCCGAACGGGGCGACGTGCGCGGCTCCCGACGACGCGCCCGCCCGGGGGAGGGGCTGCGCCGTCCGGCACCGCTCGACGCCTGGCTCCACCTGCTCCGGCACATGCTGCGGGGAGCGGCCGAGGGCGCCGTCGTGCCCCCGCCGTCGGCGCTGCGCTCGTTCGCCGACCGCACCGCGGCGCTGCGACCTTCGCAGGAGGCGCTCGAGCAGCTCGTGCCCGCGTTCGAGGCGGAGGTCGCGGACCTCGTGCGCGACGTGCGCCGGCGCCGGGCGAGCGCCGCCGCGACCCAGCTCGGCCGGACGGTGCTCGCCCGCAGCGCGCACCGCGACCGGGCGCCGCTCTCGGTGACGGCACGCGCCGACGCGCTGCGGGCGACGGCGACCGAGATCGTCGTGGCGCTCGCCCGCGGGTGCGCCCACGGCTCCCTCGCCCGGACCGGCCGGCTCGAGCAGGACCTCGTGGACCTCTGCGAGGTCGACCTGGGGCTGCTGCGGGGCGACGGGGAGGCTCTGCGGCGGCTCGACTGGCTGCCGCGCGGCGTCGGCGGGACCGCCGCCCTCGCGCTGTGGGACGACGCCGGTGACGGCAGCGCCCGGCGCGTCCTGCGGATCGTGGGGGTGCGTGGTGGCGGGAGCGGTGTCGAGCGGCTCGTGGACGCCACGTTCCCGACGGCGGAGTTCCCGCCGCGCGAGCTCCTCGACCCGCGGTCGATGACGATCGTGGCCCCCGTCGCGTTCGGGCGGTCCGACTGGGGCTTCCTCGTCGTGGGCGGGCTCCTCGACACGCGGTCGACCAGCACGCGCGAGCGCTACAACCACTGGGCCGCGATGCTCGCCGTCGCGCTCGACCAGGAAGCGTTGCTCACGTCCCTCCAGCACCAGCAGCACGCGCTCGCCGACGCGGCCGAGCGCGTGCGCGAGCTCGTGCTCGAGGTCGAGGCCGGCGCCGAGCGAGCGGCCCTCGTGTCCATCGCGTCCCACGACGGGACCTGGGAGTGGGACGTCGAGGCCGGGACGGTGCAGTACTCCCCGGCGTGGGCGCAGATCGTCGGGTGCGACACCCAGGACCTGCGCGACGACCCCGACGAGTGGCTCGGGCGCGTGCACCCGGACGACGTCCAGGCGGTGCACGCCGCGCTGGCCGCGCAGCTCGCCGGCACGAAGGAGCCGCTCGACGTCGAGCACCGGCTGCGCTGCGCCGACGGCGAGCACGTCCGGGTGCGCTGCCGCGCGGTGACGGTGCACGACGCCGGTGGACGGCCCGCACGGATGGTCGGTGCGCTCGCGGTCCTGTCCGACGTCGAGCGGTACCGCAGCGAGCTGCGCGAGCGCGTCCTCGTCGACCCCGACTCCGGCGTGCTGCACCGGGGGCTCTTCGTGGACCGGCTCGCGCAGTCCGTCGAGCGCGCACGCCGGGTCGCCGGGTACGACGCGCACGTGCTCGCGGTCGGGTTCACGACCCCGCCGACGGTACCGGCGCTGCACCGCCTGCGGGGCGCGGTGGGCGACTCCGGCTCGGTGTGCGAGCTCGCCCCGAACGACTACGTCGTCCTGCTCGACGGCGCGACCGCCGACGACGCCGTGCGGACCGCCGCCCGCGTGGGCGCGACGCTCGGCCAGGGCATCGTCGTCGAGCGCGTCGGCGGCGTCACCGCCGCGCCCGACGCCGGCGAGCTCCTGCGTCGCGCGGGCGCCGCCCTCGCGCGTCGGCGCGCCCACGCCCACCTGCCGAGCCTGTCGCGCCTCCGGGTCCCCGAAACGTTTCGGCCGTTGTGAGCGCTCGGTCCCCGTGGCGACAGTCGAGCCCACCCGCCGCGACGGGCCCGCCGACGAGGGCGGGCCCGGACCGTCGCGCCGGGGCTCGACGACGAGAGGGAGCACGATGTCACGAACGTCCCGGCGCGCCGCGCCGCCACCATCACCGCACGCCCCCGCTGTGCCTGCCTGGCCGGTCGGACCTGGGCGCCGCGGCCGTCGCGGCCGCACGATCGCCGCCGCGCTCACCGCCTGTGCGACGCTCGCGGCGTTGACCGCGGTCCAGCCGGCGAGCGCGGATCCCGCCGCTCCCGCCCC
This sequence comes from Cellulosimicrobium sp. BMG9.23, assembly GCF_059159985.1. Taxonomy (NCBI): domain Bacteria; kingdom Bacillati; phylum Actinomycetota; class Actinomycetes; order Micrococcales; family Promicromonosporaceae; genus Cellulosimicrobium; species Cellulosimicrobium sp. BMG9.23. Next base: position 24,125 of record NZ_JBZGBZ010000007.1, on the reverse strand, counting down.
GGCGGGCGAGGCCGCCGTCACGCTCGCCGTCGACGGCGAGCACACGCAGCGCTTCCTCGAGCTCTACGCCAAGATCCACGACCCGGCGAACGGCTACTTCTCGCCGCAGGGCATCCCGTACCACGCGGTCGAGACCCTCATGGTCGAGGCACCCGACTACGGGCACGAGACGACGTCGGAGGCGTACTCCTTCTGGCTGTGGCTCGAGACGTCCTACGGGCAGGTCACGGGCGACTGGGAGCCGTTCAACCACGCGTGGGACACGCTCGAGCAGTACATGATCCCCACGACGGAGAACCAGCCGACCAACGCGGCGTACAACCCGAACAGCCCGGCCACCTACGCTGCCGAGCACAACCACCCGAGCGCGTACCCGTCGCAGATCACGAGCGGCGTCACGACGGGCAGGGACCCCATCGGCGCCGAGCTGCGCCAGACGTACGGGACGTCCGAGATCTACGGCATGCACTGGCTCGCCGACGTCGACAACGTGTACGGCTTCGGCGCCGCCCCCGGCTCGTCGGAGCTCCTCGGTCCCGACCACGAGGGCACGTCGTACATCAACACCTTCCAGCGCGGCCCGCAGGAGTCGGTCTGGGAGACCATCCCGCAGCCGTCCATCGACGACTTCAGCTTCGGCGGCGAGAACGGCTACCTCGACCTCTTCACGGGCGACGCGTCGTACGCGAAGCAGTGGAAGTACACGAACGCGCCGGACGCCGACGCGCGCGCCGTCGAGGCCGCGTACTGGGCGAACAAGTTCGCGACCGAGCAGGGCCAGCCCGAGGCCGTCGCCGAGACCGTCGGCAAGGCCTCGAAGATGGGCGACTACCTGCGCTACGCGCTGTTCGACAAGTACTTCAAGACCCCCGGCTGCGCGTCGCCGTCGTGCGCCGCCGGCACGGGCAAGGACAGCGCGCACTACCTCCTGTCCTGGTACTACGCGTGGGGCGGGGCGCTCGACACCGCGAGCCCGTGGGCGTGGCGCATCGGCTCGAGCCACGCGCACTTCGGGTACCAGAACCCGATGGCGGCGTGGGCGCTCGCGAACGACCCGGCGCTCGAGCCGTCGTCGCCGACGGCGGTGGACGACTGGAGCAAGAGCCTCGACCGCCAGGTCGAGCTGTTCCAGTGGCTCCAGGCCCCCGAGGGCGGCATCGCGGGCGGCAGTACGAACTCGTGGGACGGCGCCTACGCGGCCCGGCCCGCCGGGACGCCGACGTTCTACGGCATGGCGTACACCGAGGCGCCGGTCTACCACGACCCGCCGTCGAACCAGTGGATGGGCATGCAGGGGTGGGGCATGGAGCGCATCGCGCAGCTCTACCACGAGACCGGCGACGAGCGCGCCGAGGACATCCTCGACGGGTGGGTGCCGTGGGTCGTGGACAACATCACGGTCACCGAGGACTCGTGGCAGATCCCGTCCGAGCTCACGTGGACCGGCAAGCCCGACACGTGGGACCCCGCGAACCCGGGCGACAACTCCGGGCTGTCCGTGAGCGTCAAGAGCTACGGCCAGGACGTCGGCGTCGCCGGCGCGCTGGCCCGCACGCTCATGTACTACGCGGCCGGCTCGGACGACACCGTCGCCCAGGAGACGGCGCGCGACCTGCTCGACGCGATCTGGGAGCAGAACAGCGACCCGATCGGCGTCGCGACGGACGAGGCCCGGAACGACTTCGGTCGCTTCGACGACGTCCTCACGTCCCCGACCGGGAACGGCACGTACGTGCCCGCGGGCTGGTCCGGCACGATGCCGAACGGCGACGTGATCGAGCCGGGCGTCTCCTTCCTCGACCTCCGCTCCTTCTACCTCGACGACCCCGAGTGGGACAAGGTCCAGGCGCACCTCGACGGCGGCCCGGCGCCCCAGTTCCGGTACCACCGGTTCTGGGCGCAGACGGCGGTCGCGACGGCGCTCGCGGACTACGACCGGCTGTTCGGCGAGGACGTCCCGCCGGACGACACCGAGGCACCGACCACCCCGACCGACCTCGCGGTGACCGGGACGACGTCGTCGACCGCGTCGCTGTCGTGGACGGCCTCGACCGACGACGTGCGTGTCGTGGGGTACGACGTCCTGCGTGACGGTGTACGGGTCGGGACCGCGTCCGGCACGACGTACACCGACGAGGACCTCTCGGCGGAGACGACGTACCGCTACACGGTCCGGGCGCGCGACGCGGCGGGCAACATCTCGCCCGTGTCGCTCGGGGTCGAGGCGACCACGGCCGAGGACGACGGCGGGCCGGAGCCCGGCGCATGCACGGCGGCCTACGCGACGCGCGGGTCGTGGAACGGCGGCTACCAGGGTGAGGTCACGGTGACGGCTGGACCGTCCGGCGTCGCCGGGTGGACGGTCGCGCTCGACCTCGCGCCGGGCGGGCTGTCCCAGGCCTGGAACGCGACGACGAGCGTCAGCGGGGGAGTGCTCACCGCGTCGAACGTCGGCTGGAACGGCACGCTCGCGGCCGGCGCGAGCACGTCGTTCGGGTTCATCGGCACCGGCGCCCCGCCGGCCGACACGTCGGTCACGTGCGGCTGACGCCTCGCTGAGGACGCCGAACGGTCCGCCTCCCGGTGCTCACAGCGCCGGGAGGCGGACCATGCCCTCCTGCGCGATGGACGCGACGAGCGTCCCGTCCTGGGCGAACACGCGTGCTGCCCCGAGGCCGCGCCCGCCCTGCGCGCTCGACGAGGACTGCACGTAGAGCAGCCAGTCGTCGACGCGCACGTCGCGGTGCCACCACATCGCGTGGTCGAGGCTCGCGATCGAGATCCCCGGGGTGACCCACGCGATCCCGGCCTCGCGCAGGATCGGCTCGAGCATCACCTGGTCGCACGCGTAGGCCATGAGCGCGCGGTGCAGGAGCTGGTCGTCGCCCACGTCGCCCCGGGCGCGCATCCACACCATCTGGTGGTCCTTGGGCTCGCCGTCGGGGCCGAGATACAGCGACCCGCCGACGTGACGCAGCTCGAACGCGGAGTGGTGCGACCAGAAGCGGGCGATGGGATGGTCGATCCCGCCGAGCACGTCGAGGGCGGACGGCACGGTCTCCGGGTCGGGCGCGTCGGGCATCGCTGAGGAGTGCTCGATCCCGCCCTGCTCCTCCTGGAACGAGGCGATCATCGACAGGATCGGCTTGCCGTGCTGGATCGCGTGCGTGCGGCGCGCGCTGAACGACCGGCCGTCGCGCAGCCGCTCGACCGCGAGGTCGATCGGCACGGCGAGGTCGCCGGGGCGCAGGAAGTACCCGTGGAGCGAGTGGGGGAGGCGACCCTCCGGGACGGTCCGGCCCGCGGCGAGCACCGCCTGCGCGAGCACCTGGCCCCCGTACACGCGCCCCGTCGGCTGGTGGACGCTGACGCCGCGGAAGTGCTCCGGATCGGCCGGGGAGCCGTCCCCGTCGCCCACGCGCTCGAGCTGCAGCACCTCGAGGAGGTGGCCCAGCGGGTTGGGGACCTGCTCGGCCGGGGCGGCGGGCGACGTCGGGCCGGGCGACGGCGCGGAGTCGGTCTCGGGGTGCTCGGAGGTCACGGGTCTCGGGCTCCTTGGCTCGGCGTCAGTGGCGTACGCGGCGTGCGCGGCGGTGCGCGCTCTGGCGGCTCAGTCGTCGAAGGTGTTGAGGAGGGAGTGCGCGGCGCGTTCCAGATAGTCCCACAGCGTGGCCTCGTGGATCGGCGCCAGACCGAGCGAGTCGACCGCCGCGCGCATGTGCGCGAGCCAGCGGTCGCGCGCGTCGGGGTTGACCGTGAAGCCACCGTGCCGCATCCGCAGCCGCGGGTGGCCGCGCTGCTCGCTGTACGTCGTGGGGCCGCCCCAGTACTGCTCGAGGAACGCCGTGAGTCGCCAGCGCGCGGGGCCCAGGTCCTCGTCGGGATACATGGGCCGCAGCACCGGGTCCTGTGCGACGCCCTCGTAGAACGCGTCGACGAGGCGGACGAACGTCTCGTGCCCGCCGACCTCGTCGTAGAACGAGCGGCTCGGCCGCGTCGGGGACGGCGCCGGGGCGGCGGGCGCGGCACCGTTCGTCATCCCGGCGACCGGCAGGGTCGTCCGGGTGCGGGGGGTGGGCTCCGTGGTCACGGCCCCATCCTCGCACCACGGACGTGCGGGCCCCGGCCCGCGGGACGGCCTGCGGCGAGGATCACAGGCCGAGGTCGACCAGCTGCGGCAGGTTCTCGCGCACGACGGCGCGCGCGGCCGCGGCGCTCTCGGCGTCGAGGGCGAGGCGCGCGAGACGGCGGCACTCGTCGAGGTCGACCTCACGCAGGAGCGCGGCGACGTCGGGGATCGCGCGCGCCGTCATCGACAGCGAGGTCACGCCGAGCCCGACGAGGACGAGCGCGAGCACCGGGTGCGAGGCGGCCTCGCCGCACACGCCCACGGGACGAGCCTGCTGGGCGCCGCCCTCGCACGTCGCGGCGACGAGGCGCAGCACGGCCGGCTGCCACGGGTCGGACAGCTCGGCGAGCGAGCCGAGCAGGCGGTCCGCGGCCATCGTGTACTGCGTGAGGTCGTTCGTGCCGATCGACGCGAAGGCGGCGCGGGCCAGGATCGGGCCGGCGAGCAGCGCCGCGCTCGGCACCTCGACCATGACGCCCGCCACGTCGAGGCCGTGCGCGTGGCACCGCTCGACGAACCACTCCGTCTCGCCGACGGTCGAGACCATCGGCGCCATGACCCAGACCTCGGCCTCCTCCGCGGCGGCGGCCTGCGCGATCGCGTCGAGCTGCTGCTCGAGCAGGTCGGGCCAGTGCGCCGCGGTGCGCAGCCCGCGGACGCCGAGCGCCGGGTTCTCCTCGTCGGCGACGGTGAGGAAGTGCAGGGGCTTGTCGGCGCCCGAGTCGAGCGTGCGGACGACGACCTTGCGGCCGGGGAACTCGCGCAGGACGGCGCGGTAGGCCTCGACCTGCTCGGCTACCGTCGGCGGCTCGTCGCGGTCCAGGAAGCAGAACTCGGAGCGGAACAGCCCGACGCCCTCGGCCCCCGCGGCCGCGGCCGGGGCTGCGCCGGCCGGGTCGCCGACGTTCGCGAGGAGCTGCACGCGGTGCCCGTCGCGCGTGCGCCCCGCGCCGTCGAACGTGCGGGCGTGCTGCGAGCGTGCGCGCGCCGCCTCGACCTGCTCGGGGGACGGGTGCACGACGACGGTCCCCGCCGACCCGTCGACGAGGACCAGGTCGTCCGGGGCGAGCGCCGCGCTCGCCCCGACGGCCGCGACGACCGCCGGGATGCCCATGGCGTTGGCGACGATGGCGGTGTGCGACGTCGGGCCGGCGCCGTCGGTGACGATCGCGAGGACGCGCGCGGGGTCGAGCGCCGCGGTCGCGGACGGCGCGAGGTCGGAGGCGACGAGCACGAACGGCTCGGCGTGCTCGGGGACCCCGGGCGCGGGCCGGCCGGTGAGCGCGGCGACGAGCCGGTCGCGGACGTCCGCGACGTCGCGCGCCCGCTCGGCGAAGTACCCGCCGAGCCCGGTGAGCTGGCGCGCGACGTCGTCGGCCGCCTCCCACACGGCGCGCTCCGGGACGAGGTGGTCGTCGAGGACGCGGCGGCGCGCGTCCGCCGCGAGCGTCGGGTCCGCCGCCATCGCCGCGGTCGCCTCGAGGACGTCGTGGCTCTCGCCCTGCGCCGCCGCGGCGGCGCGCTCGAGGTCCGCCACGACGTGCCGCGCGGCGTCGTCCACGCGGCGTGCCTGTGCCTCGTGGTCCGCGCGCGGCGGCAGACGCAGGCCCGCCGCCGGCTCGGCGACCGGCTCCGGCATGAGCACGACCGGCCCGACGACCGTCCCGGCGCACACGCCGATCCCGGTGATGACCTGCCGCGTCTCGTCCTGCGATCCCACGTGCTCGCTCCTGTCCGCCTCCGCGCCACGCGAGCACACGCGCGTTGCGTCCCTGTTTCACCGTGGCGTCGACCCGGTGACAACCGTGCCAGGAGACTAGGCTGTCCCCAGGGTGCACGGCACCCCGACACCCCGGATCCGCCGTCCGGCCCCTCCCGCACTCGCCTCAGGAGACGACTTCGATGAGCACCCCCTCGGACCAGAAGGCCCAGCAGATCCTCGACGCCCTCGGGGGCCAGGGCAACGTCGTCGACCTGGAGCCCTGCATCACCCGGCTGCGCGTCGAGGTCACCGACCCCGAGCTGGTCGACGAGGCACGGCTCAAGGCCACGGGAGCGTTCGGCGTGGTCCGCTCGGGGCGCGTCGTGCAGGTCATCGTCGGCCCGGAGGCCGACAACCTGGCTGCGGAGCTCGACGGCCTGCGCTGACGTCAGGTCGGCTGACGTCAGGTCGGCTGAGGTCCGGCCGGCTGACGTCAGGCCGGTCCGGCGGCGTCGGGCTTGCGCACGGCGGCCGCCGCGGCGGCACCGCGTGCGGCCGAACGTCCCGCGGACCGTGACCCGTCGTCGTCCCGCTCCGCCGGCGAGTGGTCGAGGACGACCACCTGCTGCGCACCCGCGAGCGGGATCCGCGCGTCCTCCAGGGCCTCGCGGACCGCCGCGCGCAGCGCACGACCGACCTCCCACTGCTGCGCGGCGTGGGTCTTGATCTGCACCTTGAGCAGCATCGCCTCGGCGGTGAGCTCCTCGATGCCGAGCACCTCGGGCGCCTCCATCACGGACGGGCCGAGGACCGGGTCCGCACGCACGCCCTCCGCCGCCTGGAGGAGCACCGAGCGCACCTGGGCGACGTCGGCCCAGTACGCGACGCGCACCTCGACGACGGCGCGGCCCCACTCCTGGGTGAGGTTCCCCGTCCGTAGGATCTCGCCGTTGCGCACGTACCAGAGCGTCCCGTCGCCCGCCCGGACCTTCGTGACGCGCAGGGCCACCTCCTCGACGGTGCCGACCACCTCGCCGAAGTCGACCACGTCGCCGACGCCGTACTGGTCCTCGAGCAGCATGAACGTCCCGGACAGGAAGTCCTTGACGAGGCTCTGCGCGCCGAAGCCCAGCGCGACGCCCGCGATCCCCGCGGACGCGAGGAACGGGCCGATGTTCAGGCCCAGCTCGGCGAGGACCATGAGCACGACCGTCGTCCCGATGATGATGTTCGCCGCGGACCGCAGCACCGACCCGATCGTGCGGGCCCGCGCCGCGCGCCGAGCGTTGGCGAGGGGGTTGGCCCGCAGCAGGGCGCTGCCGACCTCGGTCTCGCCCAGGCCCTTGAGCCGCGCGCTGCGCAGGGTCGGCGTGCCGTCGGCGATGTGGTCCGTGACGCGGCGGATCACCCGGCGCAGGAGGCCGAGACCGATCGAGCCGATCGCGACGATGAGGATCACGCGCAGCGGGACGCCGACGAACCAGGTCAGCCAGTCGTCGGGGTTGCTCACGTCGAAGCCGCCCGCATCGGACGGAACCACGGTCGGGGAGGTGGGGAGCATGGGCGGCAGGCTACCCGCCGCTCCTGGGCGCGCCGGGGCGAGGGCCTGCCCCGACGCCCCTGTTCTGGCAGGATGCGGTGCGTGAGCGAACCCTCTCAGACGGACCTGCCCGAGCCGTTGGTGCAGCTGGCCGACGCCCACGGCGTGGCGTCCGGCTTCTGGGGCTTCGACGGGACGAAGCGACAGGTCCGGGCCTCGACGCTCGTCGCCGTCCTCGAGGCGCTGGGGGTGCCGGCGTCGTCGCCGGAGAAGGTCGCGGTGTCCCTCGAGCACTCTCGCGACGACGCGTGGCGGCAGATGCTCCCGCCCACGGTCGTCGTGCGCCAGGGCGAGGCCGTCCCCGTCCCCGTGCACGTGGTCGACGGCGCGCCGGTCGAGGTGTGGGTCGAGCTCGAGGCCGACCAGCGTCCCGCGCGGCCGCACGCGCGCGGAGCCCGCGAGCGGCGGGACCTGAGCCAGCTCGACGTGTTCGTCGAGCCGCGGACGGTCGACGGGCGACCCGTCGGGCGCGCGACGTTCGAGGTCCCGGCGGACCTCCCGCTCGGTTGGCACGACCTGCACGCGGAGAGCGGCGGGACGCAGGCGCGCGCGGCGCTCGTCGTGACGCCGCGGCGCCTCGAGCTGCCCGAGGCCGTGGCCGACCGCCCCGCCTGGGGCTTCATGGCCCAGCTCTACTCGGTCCGGTCCCGGGCGTCGTGGGGCGTGGGCGATCTCGCGGACCTCGCGGATCTCGCCTGGCTGTCGGCGCACGAGGCCGGCGCCGACTTCGTGCTCGTCAACCCGCTGCACGCCGCCGAGCCCCGCACCCCGGTGACGCCGTCGCCCTACCTGCCGACGAGCCGGCGGTTCGTCAACCCGCTGTACCTGCGCGTCGAGGACATCCGCGAGACCGCGTACCTCTCGGCCGCGGACCGCTCCCTCGTCGAGTGGTCCTTCGACCCGGTGCGGGACCTGTGCACCGACGCGGGCCCGATCGACAGGGACGCCGCGTGGGAGGCGAAGAAGGCCGCGCTCGAGGTCGTGTTCGCGGCCCCGCGCTCGACCGCGCGCCAGGCGTCGTTCGAGGCGTTCCGCGCCGAGCAGGGCCGAGGGCTCGAGGACTTCGCGACCTGGTGCGCGCTCGTCGACCACTACGGCGACCGGGACTGGCCGCCGGGGGCGACGGACCCGTCGAGCCCGACGGTCGCCGCGCTGCGCGACCACGTCGCCGACCGGGTCGACTTCTACTGCTGGCTCCAGTGGGTCGCGGACGAGCAGCTCCGCGTCGCGCAGCGCACCGCGCGCGAGGCCGGGATGACCGTCGGGATCATGCACGACCTCGCGGTGGGCGTGCACCCCGAGGGAGCGGACGTCTGGGCCCACCGTGCGGTCCTCGCCACCGGCGTCTCGGTCGGCGCACCCCCGGACATGTACAACCAGCAGGGCCAGAACTGGTCCCAGCCGCCGTGGCACCCGCGCGCCCTCGCGCGGGCCGGGTACGCGCCGTACCGCGACATGCTGCGCACCGTCCTGCGCCACGCGGGCGCGATCCGCATCGACCACGTCATCGGCCTGTTCCGCCTGTGGTGGATCCCCGGCGGTGCCCGGGCCGACGCCGGGGCCTACGTCCGCTACGACCACGAGGCCTTGATCGGCATCCTGTGCCTCGAGGCACACCGTGCGGGGGCGATCGTCATCGGCGAGGACCTCGGGGTCTTCGAGCCGTGGGTCCGCGACTACCTCGCCGACCGGGGCGTGCTCGGCACGTCCGTCCTGTGGTTCGAGAAGACCGCCGACGGCGACCCGCTCCCGCCGGAGAACTACCGCAACCTGGCGCTCGCGACCGTCACGACGCACGACCTGCCCCCCACGGCGGGCTACCTCGCGGGCGAGCACGTCGAGCTGCGCGACCGGCTCGGGGTCCTCACGGAGCCCGTCGCGGACGTGCGCCGTGCGGCCCGCGCCGAGCGCGACGCGATGCTCGCCTTCCTGGGCGAGCGGGGGCTCGTGGGCGAGGACCCGTCCGAGCGCGAGCTCGTCGAGGCGCTGCACCGGCTGGTCCGGCAGACCCCCGCGGCCCTGATCGGCGTCTCGCTCGCCGACGCGGTCGGGGAGCGGCGCTCCCAGAACCAGCCGGGCACCCACACCGAGTACCCGAACTGGAAGGTTCCGCTGGGCGACGGGTCGGGGAACGTCGTCCTGCTCGAGGACCTCTTCGACAACGCGCGCCTCCGCTCGCTCGCGAAGGCGATGAACGACCCGCTCTGACGCCCGCGAGGTAGTACACCGGGCGCGCGAGATAGTACCGCGGTAGCGCGAGGTAATACCGCGGTCCTTGTGCCCGACGGCGCGTGGTCGCCCTGCATCGCCTCGCCCTGGTCTCCGCTCGCCACGGCGAGACGATCCCGCGAAGTAGAACGTCCGGTCGCGAGGTAGAGCTCGCCGAGTTCTACCTCGCGACCGGCGGTTCTATCTGGGCGGCCTGGCCTCTCCGTGGTCGACCCACGGTTCTTTCTCGGGCGCTGCGCGTGGTGAGGTGATGGCTGAGGGGGTGGGGCGGGGTCGGATGCGAAGGGCGTAAGAGCCGCGCTCGAGGACTTCCGGCCGGACGACCATGGTGACGGCGCGGCAGCCCGAGCACCGACGCCGCCCCACCCGCGGTCGGGACCTCACGCACCGACGGCGCCCCCGAGGGCACGCCGCCGGCGCCGGCGGGTCAGGCGTCGGCGGCCTGGGCCGTGAGGGCGCGCTCGACGCCCGCGAGGTTCTCCACGACGAGACGGCGCAGCGCGGGAGCGGCCTCCGCGTTCGCGTCGAGCCACTCCTGCGTCGCGTCGCGCAGCGCCGCGGTCGCGAGCGGCGCGGGGTACAGGCCGGTGACGAGCGCCTCGGCGATGTGGTACGACCGCTCGTCCCACAGCGGGAGCAGGGCGTCGAAGTACGCGCCGACCAAGGGCGCGAGCGACGCCGGGTCGTTGACGTGCTGGAAGCCCTGCGTCGTCGCCCGCACGATGGCGTTCGGCGCGCCGTCGGTCGCGACGAGCCGGTCGAACGCGGCGCGCTTGGCGTCCGCCGTCGGGACGGTGGCGCGAGCACGCGCGGCCGACTGCTGGCCCGTGGCGGTCGAGTCGTCCGCGAGCGTCTCCTCGATCGCGGCGTCGTCCGCGAGGTCGAGGAGCACGAGGCCCTCGAGGATCTCCCACCGCAGGTCCGTGTCGATCTCCAGACCGTCGAGCGCCGCGGTCCCGTCGAGGAGCCCGCGCAGGGCGTCACCGTGCGCCGGCGTGGACGCGAGGTGCGCGAAGAACTTCACGAGCTGGAACTGGAGGTCCGAGCCGGCGTCCGCCTGACCGGCGAGCTCCCACAACGCGTCGCCGACCTCGACGAGCGTGTCCGCGCGACGCTCCGGCGCGACGTACGTCTTCGCGGCGAGCGCGAGCTGGTTGAGGGTCGTGCGGATCGTCGTGGACTCGGTCTCGCGAGCGATGTTGCCGAGCACGAGGCGCACGTAGTCGCTCGCCGGCGTCTCGCCGTCGCGCGTCGCGTCCCACGCCGAACCCCACACGAGCGAGCGGGCCAGAGGGTCCGTGATGTCGGCGAGGTGCTCGGTCGCGACGGCGAGCGAGGCCCGGTCGAGCCGGATCTTCGCGTACGCGAGGTCGTCGTCGTTGAGCAGCACGAGCTGCGGCCGGTCGAGACCGAGCAGCTCGGGCAGCTCGGTGCGCGGCCCGTCGACGTCGACCTCGACGCGGTGCACGCGGGACAGGGACTGTCCGCCGTCCACCTCCTGCAGGTCGTAGAAGCCGATGCCCAGACGGTGGGGGCGCAGGGTCGGGTGCTCGGCGGTCGCGGACTGCAGCACGGTGAACGACACGATGCGCCCGTGCGCGTCGAGCTCGATCTCCGGTCGGAGCGTGTTGACGCCGGCCGTCTCGAGCCACTTCGCCGACCAGTCGGTCAGGTCGCGCCCGCTCGTCGCCTCGAGCTCGACGAGGAGGTCTCGCAGCTCGGTGTTCCCCCAGGCGTGCTTGCGGAAGTACGCCGCGACACCGGCGAGGAACTGCTCCTGGCCGACCCACGCGACGAGCTGCTTGAGCACCGACGCGCCCTTGGCGTACGTGATGCCGTCGAAGTTGACGAACACGTCCTCGAGGTCGTTGATCGTCGCGACGATCGGGTGCGTCGAGGGCAGCTGGTCCTGGCGGTAGGCCCAGGACTTCTCCATGGCCGTGAACGTGGTCCAGGCCTCGGTCCACTCGGTGGCCTCGGCCGTCGCGAGCGTCGACGCGTACTCCGCGAACGACTCGTTGAGCCACAGGTCGTTCCACCACCTCATGGTCACGAGGTCGCCGAACCACATGTGCGCGAGCTCGTGCAGGATCGTCACGACACGACGCTCCTTGACGGCGTCCGTCACCTTGGAGCGGAAGACGTACGTCTCGGTGAAGGTCACGCAGCCCGCGTTCTCCATCGCGCCCATGTTGTACTCGGGGACGAAGAGCTGGTCGTACTTGTCGAACGGGTACGGGTGCTCGAACGCCTCCTCGAAGAAGGCGAAGCCCTCGCGCGTCTTGTCGAAGACGTAGTCCGCGTCGAGGTGCTCGGCGAGCGAGGCCCGCGCGAACACGCCGAGGGGGATCGTGCGACCGTCCGACGACGTGAGCTCGCTGCGCTCCACGACGTACGGCCCGGCGACGAGCGCCGTGATGTAGGACGAGATGCGGGGCGTCGGCTCGAACGCCCAGCGGGCCACCTCGACGTCGCCCGCGCCGGTGCCTGCTCCTGTGCCCGTCGGGTCGACCTTCGTCCCCAGCGCCTCGGGCTCCGGCGTCGGCTGGTTGCTCACGACCTGCCACGCCGCGGGGGCGGTGACGGTGAACGCGAAGGTCGCCTTGAGGTCGGGCTGCTCGAACACGGCGAACACGCGGCGCGAGTCCGGGACCTCGAACTGGGTGTAGAGGTACACCTCGCCGTCGACGGGGTCGACGAACCGGTGCAGGCCCTCGCCCGTGTTGGTGTAGCCGCAGTCCGCGACGACGCGCAGCTCGTTCTCCGCGGCGAGCCCGTCGAGCGCGATCCGCGAGTCCGCGAAGACCTCGGCCGGGTCCAGCGAACGTCCGTTGAGCACCACCTCGCGGACCGACGGGGCGACGAGGTCGACGAACGTCGACGCGCCCCGCGTGGCGGTGAACCGCACCACGGTGGTCGAGGCGAACGTCGTCGCACCCGTCGTCAGGTCCAGCGCGACGTCGTACGAGCGGACGTCGACGATCCCCGCGCGCTCGCTCGCCTCGGCACGGGTGAGGTTCTCTCCGGGCACTGCAACTCCTCGGTCTCGATGGTGCTCGGTCACGGCCTGTGAGCCACGGACGATCATCCCACGCGTGCCCGGACCCACCCTCGGGGAATACGTCGGGAATACCCGGGACTCGCGCGGTGTCGGGTACAGACGACGAACGCCCGTCGGACACGTCCGGCGGGGTGACCCCGCACGAAGGAGAGCTGAGCCCGTGACCCTTGCCGCGACGTCGGACACGACCGCCCCCGTCACCGCCCCGCACGACCTCGCCGACCCGCAGGCCGACCCGCAGGCCGGCGTCCAGGTCGCCGACTTCTGGTTCGACCCGCTGTGCCCGTGGGCGTGGATGACGAGCCGCTGGATGGGCGAGGTGGAGCAGGTGCGCGACGTGACCGTCCGCTGGCACGTCATGAGCCTCGCCGTGCTCAACGAGGGGCGCGAGCTGCCCCCGACGTACCGCGAGCTCATGGACAAGGCCTGGGGACCGGTCCGCGTCGTCACCGCGGCCCGGGTCGAGCACGGCGACGACGTCGTCAAGCCGCTCTACGACGCGATCGGCACGCGCCTGCACCCCGGCGGCCGGGACGACCACGACGCCGTGATCGCCGAGGCGCTCGCCGAGGTCGGCCTGCCCGCGTCCCTCGCCGACGCCGCGGCGAGCGACGCCTACGACGAGCAGCTCCGGGCGTCGCACGCCGAGGGCATCGGACGCGTCGGGGAGGAGGTCGGCACGCCGGTCGTCGCGTTCGGCGACACCGCGTTCTTCGGTCCCGTCGTCACCCCGGCGCCGAAGGGCGAAGCCGCTGGTCGGCTGTGGGACGGCTGCGTCCTCGTGGCCGGCACGCCAGGCTTCTTCGAGATCAAGCGGACGCGCACCCAGGGGCCCGTCTTCGACTGACCGAGCCGCCGCGCCCTCCCCCGAGGGCGCGGTCCGCCGGTCGCCGTGGGCCCGCCCGCGAGGCCTCCCAGCATCCGTCGAGGTTCGACCCGTGGCCGGACGTCGTGCCATGCTTCATCGGTTGCAGGCCCCGCCGAGAGCGGTCCTGCGCGTCGCCCGGCGACGGCCGGGCGGGTCCGACGAGGAGTCCGCAAGGAGCCGAGCATGTCCCCGAACGCACCCGTGCCGCCCCCGCCGCCGCCCCCCGGCGGCGTCCCGGGGACGCCGGCTGCCCGCCGTGAGGACACGTCGATCGACAGCACCACCGCGTGGTCGGCCGGCGTCCCGCCGACGTTCGCCCCGTCCTCCCCGCCGGCGCAGCGCTCGGAGCCCGCGTACACCGACGGACCCGCCACCGTCGTCCAGTCGGCGGTCCCGGCCCCCGCCCCGACGCAGACCGCCGCGGTGCCCCCGCAGCGGGTGCGGTACGCGACCGACCAGGCCGGCTTCGCCGCCGTCCCGGCGCAGGCACCGGCCTACGCACCACCGCCGGGCTACGCGGCGCCGCCGGCGTACGCGCCGTCGCCCGCCCAGGCGCCGGGCCTCGGCGCGACCGCGGTGACCGCAGCGGCATCCGCACCGGCCACCCAGCCCGCGTACCACCCGCCGGCATCGGCGACCGCTCCGACGGCCCCCGCGCGCGGCACGTCCTCCGGTGGCGGCCAGGCCTCCCCGCCCCCAGCGGGCCGTGCCGGCGGTCGCGGCGGCAGCGGTCGCGGACCGTCCGGGCGGCTGAGCCCGGGCTGGATCGCGTTCATCGTCGTCGACGTGCTGCTCGTCATCGGCGCGGTCGTGTTCGCGATCTCGCTGCTCGGCGGGGCCGACGCTGCGGAGGATCCGGCCGATCCGGGCGCCGCGCCGTCCGCGGGCACCACACAGGACGCCGAGCCCACGACCCAGGCGCCTACGGAGACCGCGACATTCGCGTCCGAGACCCGCAACATCGCGTGCGAGATGACGGACCTGGGCGTCACGTGCTCGATCGCGGAGCTCGCGACGCAGCCCGCGCCGGTCTCCGGCTGCGAGGGCACCGTGGGGTACCGCGTGGTCCTCGACGACGCGGGCGTCAACCAGCCCTGCGTGCCGACGGCCGAGCAGCCGCAGCCCGCCGCGGGCGACGTCGAGGTGCTGCCCTACGGTCAGTCGAAGACCGTGGGCGGGTACACGTGCGACAGCGAGAACACGGGCGTCACGTGCCGTGACGACGCCACGGGCAAGGGGTTCACGGTCGCCAAGGCGGGCATCCGCTCGCTCTGACGGGCCCGCGCACCGACGACGCAGGGGTGGTTCCCGGGCACGCGCCCCGGAACCACCCCTCCGTCACGGTTGGTCGGTCACCAGATGCGCACGCGGTCCTCGGGGGCGAGGTAGAGCGCGTCGCCGGGCTGGACGTCGTACGCCTCGTAGAACTCGTCGACGTTGCGCACGACGCCGTTGCACCGGAACTCGTTGGGCGAGTGCGGGTCGGTCGCGATGCGGCGGACGACCTCCTCGTCACGGCCCTTCGACTGCCAGACCTGGGCCCAGCCGAGGAACACGCGCTCGATGCCGGTCAGACCGTCGACGACGGGCGCCTCGGCGAGCGGCCGGCCGAGCGCGATCCGGTAGGCCTTGAGCGCGATCGACAGGCCGCCCAGGTCGCCGATGTTCTCGCCGATCGTCAGCGCGCCGTTGACGTGGGGGCCGTCCGCGTCGAGCTGCTCGGGACGGTACGCGCCGTACTGGTCGATGAGCGCCTTGGTGCGCTTCTCGAACTCGTCGCGATCGGTGGGCGTCCACCAGTCCTCGAGGCGGCCGGCGCCGTCGTACTTGGACCCCTGGTCGTCGAACCCGTGCCCGATCTCGTGGCCGATGACGGCGCCGATCCCGCCGTAGTTCACCGCGTCGTCGGCGTCGGGGTCGAAGAACGGGGGCTGCAGGATCGCCGCGGGGAAGACGATCTCGTTCATCCCGGGGTTGTAGTAGGCGTTGACCGTCTGCGGCGTCATGAACCACTCGTCACGGTCGAGCGGCTTGCCGATCTTGCCCAGGTCGCGGTCCTGCTCGAACGCGTGCGCGCGCCGGACGTTGCCCACGAGGTCGTCCGGCTCGACGACGAGCGCGGAGTAGTCGCGCCACCTCACCGGGTACCCGATCTTGGGCGTGAACGCCTCGAGCTTGGCGAGCGCCTTCGTCTTCGTGTCCTCGGTCATCCAGTCGAGCCCCTGGATCGACTCGCGGTACGCCGCGACGAGGTACGCGACGAGCTCCTCCATGCGTGCCTTGTGCGCCGGCGGGAAGTGCCGGGCCACGTACTGCGCGCCCACGGCCTCGCCGAGCGCGCCCTCGACGACCGACACGCCGCGCTTCCAGCGCTCGCGCACCTCCTGCGCCCCGGACAGCGTCCGGCCGTAGAAGTCGAAGTTCGCCTCGACGACCTCGTCCGTGAGGTACGGGGCCCGGGCGGTCACGAGGTGGTAGACCATCCACAGCTTCCAGTCCTCGAGCGGCTCGGACTCCCACAGCGCGGCGAAGCCGGTCGCGAAGTCGGGCTCGCGCACGACGACGTCGTCGAGCGAGCCCTCGGGCGCGCCGAGCGCGAGGACCCAGGCGCGCCAGTCGAAACCGGGTGCCTCGTCGGCCAGCGCCACGAGCGTGCGGGGGTTGTACGTGAGGTCCGCGTCGCGGTCGCGTACGACGTCCCAGTGCTTCGCGGCGAGCTGCGTCTCGAGCGCGACGACGCGCTGCGCCGCGTCCTCGGGCGTGGCGCCCCAGGTCTCGCTCGTGACGCCCGCGAGGCTGAGCATCCGCGCGACGTGCGGGACGTACTTCTCGCGCACGGGCGCGTACTGGTCCTCGCGGTAGTACGCCTCGTCGGGCAGGCCGAGCCCGGACTGGTAGAGGTACGCGACGTAGCGCTCGGGGTCCTTCGCGTCGTTGTCGACCCAGAAGCCGACCGCGCCCGCGCCGCCGGTGCGCTGCAGCGCGCCGAGAGCACCGGTCAGCTCGGCCTGCGTCGTGGCCGCCGCGACGAGCGCGAGGTCGGCCTGGAGCGGCGTCGTGCCGAGCGCCTCGATGCGCTCCGTGTCCATGAAGCTCGCGTACAGCGCGCCGACCTTCGCGGCGTCCGGGCCGACGTCGGCGGCACCCGAGGCCACCGCCTCGCCGAGGTCCGTGATGATCTCGCGCACGTGCACCTCGGCCTGGTCGTGCAGCGCACGGAACGCGCCGTCCATCGCCCGGTCGGCCGGGATCTCGTGGGTCGCGAGCCACCGGCCGTTCACGTGCCGGTAGAGGTCGTCCTGGGGCCGCACGCCGGCGTCGAGGGCGGTGAGGTCGATGCCGGAGCCCCGCTCGGCCGGCGCGGCGGCGGACGGGGACCCAGGAGTGGTCGAGGAGGAGGTCTGTGTCATGCGTCTCAGGCTACGGCCTCCCCCCGACGGTCCGGTGGCCTGCTGCGGCATGATGGGCGCATGCGCGTTCACATCGCCTCCGACCACGCGGGGTACGAGCTCAAGGTCCACCTCGTCGAGCACCTCCGGGCCGCTGGCCACGACGTCGTGGACCACGGCGCCCACGGGTACGACGCCCTCGACGACTACCCGTCGTTCTGCTTCGCGGCGGGCGAGGCCGTCGTCGCCGAGGCGGGCTCGCTCGGCGTCGTCATCGGGGGTTCCGGCAACGGAGAGCAAATCGCCGCGAACAAGGTCACCGGCGTCCGTGCCGCTCTCGCATGGAACCTCGAGACCGCGCGGCTGGGCCGTCAGCACAACGACGCGAACGTGGTCGCGGTAGGAGCCCGCCAGCACTCGGTCGACGAGGCCGTGGCTCTCGTCGACGCGTTCCTCGCCGAGCCCTTCAGCGAGGACCCGCGCCACCAGCGCCGCATCGACCAGCTCGCCGCGTACGAGGCGTCGCGCGGCGCCTCCGCCTGAGGTGCCGGAGGGGCACACCGTCCACCGGCTCGCGCGCGCGTTCGGAGACCTGTTCACCGGGCAGCGGCTCGCGGCGAGCAGCCCGCAGGGACGGTTCGCCGCCGGTGCGGCGCTGCTCGACGGCCAGGTGCTCGTGGCGAGCGACGCGTGGGGCAAGCAGCTCTTCCTCGGCTTCGCGAGCGATCGGGGCGACGAGCCCACCCGCTGGCTGCGCGTGCACCTCGGCCTGTACGGAGCGTGGACGTTCGCGGGGGACGGGAGCGCCGCCGTCGTGCACGCGATCGGCGCGCCCCGGCGTCGGGTCGGCGAGCGGGAGACCGTCCCGGCTCCGGAGCCGGGCGGTGGTCTCGTCACAGGGCCCGACGACGCGTGGTCGCCGCCGCCGCCGCGTGGCGCGGTGCGCGTGCGGCTCATGGGGGAGCACGCCGTCGCGGACCTCACCGGCCCGACGGCCTGCGAGGTCGTGACCGGTGACGAGAAGCGCGCCGTCGAGGCGCGGCTCGGTCCCGACCCGATCCGCGAGGTCGGGCCGGGAGACCCGGAGCCGCGCGAGGCGTTCGTCGCGGGCGTGCGGCGCTCGCGCAGCCCCGTCGGGCTGCTCCTCATGAACCAGGACGTCGTCGCCGGCGTCGGGAACATCTACCGCGCCGAGTCGCTGTTCCGGGCCCGGCTCGACCCCCTGCGCCCGGGGCGCGACGTCCCCGCGGAGGTCCTGCGCGACCTGTGGGACGACCTCGTCGTGCTCATGAGGGACGGGACCCGCACCGGGGCGATCGTCACGACACACCCGGAGGACCGCGACGCGGGACCCTCGGCGGCCCTCGCCGTCGGCAGTCCTCCGGCGGCCGGGCGCGGCCGGGCCCGCGTGCGGCAGAACACCGACGGCACGCCCGACGCCGTCCCGGCCGACGAGGCGTTCTACGTCTACCACCGCGACGGGCTCCCGTGCCGCGTCTGCGGCGCGACGGTCCTCCGCTCGGAGCTCTCGGGCCGCAGCCTCTACCGCTGCCCGTCCTGCCAAGTCTGAGCGGGGCGAGGACGAGGCCGGCGGCGGCGCCTCCGAAGGGCTCAGAACACCCAGCTGCACACGGGCGCCACGGGCCAGGAGAACGCCGCGCTCGCACGGGCGAGCGCTCCCGGCGTGTGCTCGGCGACGAGCCCTGCCGCCCCGAGCTCCGCGAGCGTCACGCCACCGAGGTAGGCGGCACCGAGCTCGCGCACGTCGAGCGACAGGTCGGCCGCGTCGTCGGTCCGGGCCGCGTGCGCCGGCCCGAACGCGTCGGCGCGCACCCGCCAGTGCCCCGCGTTGTCCTCGAGCCGGTCGTCGGTGACGTGCACGACGACGTCCACGTCGGCCGCGTACCGGCGCGCGGCGAGCGCGGCCGCCACGTCCACGACCCGCACCCACAGGTTGTCCGCGAGCCGCGGGGACGCGGACCGCGGGTCCACGAGGAGGTGCGTGACGACGTCGTCCACGGGCAGGACGAACGGGACGACCTCGTGCGTGAGGTCCAGGTCGGTGAGCACGCCCCACAGGGCGCGTGCGGCGGCCGCGTCGAGCGCGACGACCTCGCCGGTGCGGACCGGGCCGCGGGGCCCGGTGGGCTCCCAGGACAGGGTGCGGTGGAACCGGGCGTAGCCGCGCGGTTCGCCGTCGAGCTCGACGATCGCGATGCGCGTGGGCTCGCGATCCTTGCGGAACACCTTCGCGTCGTCCCAGAGCACCGCCTGGAGCTCGGGCGTCTCGCGGGTCGCCCACCCGGGCCGGTTGACGGTCCCGAGCCCGGTCGGGTCCGCTCCCGCTCGCTCGTGCAGCCGCGCGACGAGCTCGCCGTGGCGGGCGCGCTCGGCGCGCTCGATCCGGACCGTGTGCCGCTCCGAACCCGGGACGTCGCGCAGCGCGGCCCCCCGGGGAATCGTCAGGCGCAGGTCGTCGGCCGCGCGGCCGTAGCCGAACCGCCCGTAGATCGCCGCCTCGGCGGCGAAGAGCGCCGACAGCGGCTCGCCGCGCTCGCGGCAGCGGGCGAGGTGCTCGTCGACCATCGCCGTGAGCAGGCCGCGACGACGGTGGCCCGGGTGCACCGCGACCCACGTCAGCCCGGCGACCGGCGCCGTGCCGCCCGGGACGGGGAACCGCGAGAACGGGTAGGACGCGCGCAGCGCGACGAGCTCGCGCAGGACGGGCACCGCACCGTCGGCGGGCTCGGCGGACGGGTCGGGCCGCTCGTGCACCACGCCCCGCACGCGCGACCAGGTCAGCGGGGAGGGGCGGTCGAGGATCTCGTCCACCTCGAGCTCGGAGGGAAAGACGGTGCTGTCGAGCTCGAGCACCGCGCGCAGGTCGTCGGGTGCCAGGTCGGTCGGCACGTAGCTCTCGGACAGCCGGCTCGCGCCGCCGTCGGAGGTACCGTCCGTGCTCGCGTGCTGGTGGCTCATGGCACGATCCTCGCCGTCCGTACCTCGCGGCGCCAGGGGATTCGCGCGTGACGAGGCCTGCCACCACAGGCGACGGGCGCGTGGCACGATGGGCCGCACGCCCGAGCCGACCACCACCCGGAGAGCGCCCCCATGTCGCACCCTGCCCACGACCCGGGCACGTACCGGCCGCAGCAGCACCCGCAGCAGGGCTCCGCGCAGCAGCCCCACCCGTTCTCCCGATGACCGAGCCGGCGGCCGAGTACGCCTCGGCGGTGCTCGCGCTCGTCCGGCAGATCCCCGCCGCCCGCGCGATGACGTACGGGCTGGTGGCCGAGGTCGTCGCGGAGTCCCTGCACCGGGGTGGGCCGCGGCAGGTGGGCCAGGTCCTCGCGGGCTCCTCGGGCGTGGACGACGACGGCGCGCCCGTCCCGTGGTGGCGGGTCGTCAACGCGGCGGGCGCACCTCCGGCCCACCACCGGGACGCGGCCCTGACCGAGCTGCGGGCCGAGGGGTGCCCGCTCGTGCGTGACGGCACGCGCGTAGACCTGCGCCGTGCCGTGTGGTTCCCCGAGCAGGACTGATCAGGTCGGCAGCGACCGGGCGGCTGCTGCGGGCTCGGCCGACGTTGCGGCGCGTCAGCCGGTGGTGGCCGCGGACGAGCGAGCTGTGCCGAGCATCCCGGCGATCGTGGTGACCGCCGTCGCGTCGCCCTGCACGAGCAACGTTGTGACGGCCGTGTCCTGCCAGGCACGCAGGTCGTGGGCGATCTTCTCGGACGGGCCGACGAGAGCGACGTCCTCGACCATCTCCGTCGGGACGGCCGCCGCGGCGAGGTCCTTGCGGCCCGCCAGGTAGTGCGCCTGGATCTCGTCGCACGCCGCCGAGTAGCCGAGGCGGTCGAGCGCGTCGCGGTGGAAGTTCGCTCCCTTGGCGCCCATGCCGCCGACGTACAGGGCGAGGAACGGGCGGACCTTGTCCGCCGCGCGCTCGACGTGCTCGTCGACGACCACGGGGACCGTGGCGCTCACCTCGAAGTCGGCGACGGCGGAGCGCTCGGGCGCGCGCCGGGCGAAGCCGTCCGCGAGCAGCTCGCGGAACGCGTCGTCCATGCGCGGCGAGTAGAACAGCGGGAGCCAGCCGTCGGCGATCTCCGCGGCGAGAGCGATGTTCTTCGGCCCTTCCGCGGCGAGGTGGATCGGCAGGTCGGCGCGCAGCGGGTGGACCGTGGACCGCAGGGCCTTGCCGAGACCCGTGCCCGCGCCGTCGGGCAGTGGCAGCGGGTAGTGGGGGCCGGCGCTCGTCACGGGCGCCTCGCGCGCGAGGACCTGGCGCACGACGTCGACGTACTCGCGCGTGCGGGCGAGCGGGCGCGCGTACGGCTGGCCGTACCAGCCCTCGACGACCTGCGGACCGGACACGCCGAGGCCGAGGACGAAGCGCCCTCCGGACAGGTGGTCCATCGTCAGGGCGGCCATCGCGGTCGCGGTGGGTGTGCGCGCGGAGATCTGCGCGACGGCCGTGCCGAGGCGGATCCGTGACGTGCGGGACCCCCACCACGCGAGGGGGGAGAAGGCGTCGGACCCGTAGGCCTCGGCGGTCCAGACCGAGTCGGCACCGAGCCGGTCGGCCGCGACGACCGCCTCCGCGACGCCCTCGGGAGGACCGGCGGACCAGTAGCCGGTGTGGATGCCGAGGCGCAAGGCGACTCCTCGTCGTCGAGGGGGTGGGTGTGAGCGCGGTACCCGGGCCGGCGTGACGGGCAGGGGGATATCCGAAACGCAACGTCCCGGGTACCGCGCTTCCTACCCTAGCGGACCTCGAGGCATGCTCGGGGACCGGCGGATCGGCGACGGATCAGATCACGTACTCGATGAGCAGCGACGGGTCCTCGACCGGGTCGGAGGCGGGGTGGGCGCGCGCGGGCATGCGGACACGGGCGGGCACCCCGACGGCGACCGCCCCCGCCGGGACGTCCTTGACGACGACGGCGTTCGCGCCCACCTGCGCGTCGTCACCGACCCATACCGGTCCGAGGATCTTCGCCCCCGCGCCCACGACCACGCGGTCACCGAGAGTGGGGTGCCGCTTGCCGCGCTTCATCGACCGCCCGCCGAGCGTCGACGTGTGGAACAGCACCACGTCGTCCCCGACGACGGCCGTCTCGCCCACCACGACCCCCATCCCGTGGTCGATGAAGAGGCGCCGGCCGATGCGCGCTCCCGGGTGGATCTCCACCCCGGTCAGCGCTCGCGCCACCTGCGACACGAGCCGGGCCGGGAGGCGGAGCACCGGCTCGCGCCACATGCGGTGCGCGAGCCGGTACGCCCACACCGCGTGGACGCCGGGGTAGGCGAGCGCGACCTCGAGGCGGCTGCGCGCCGCGGGGTCACGGTGCCGCGCCGCCTCGAGGTCCTCGGCGAGGACACGCAGGAACCGCCGCACCCGGGACGGGGTGCCGGCGGGTCCGCGTGCGGGTCGTCGGTCGGTCACGTCAGTCCAGCAGGTCCGCGTAGAGGATCGAGGACAGGTACCGCTCGCCGAACGACGGGATGATCGTCACGATGAGCTTGCCCGCGTTCTCCGGGCGTGCGGCGAGCTGCAACGCGGCCGCGATCGCCGCTCCGGACGAGATGCCGACCAGCAGGCCCTCCTCCTTGGCCGCCCGGCGTGCGAACTCGACGGCGGTCTCCGCGTTGACGTCGATCACCTCGTCGTAGACGGACGTATCGAGGATTTCGGGGACGAAGTTGGCGCCGATGCCCTGGATCTTGTGCGGCCCGGGCGCGCCGCCGTTGAGGATCGCGGACTCCTCGGGCTCGACCGCGACGATCTGGATGCCGGGCTTGCGCTCCTTGAGCACCTGCCCGACACCCGTGATGGTGCCGCCCGTGCCGATGCCGGCGACGACGATGTCGACCTCGCCGTCCGTGTCCGCCCAGATCTCCTCGGCCGTCGTGGCACGGTGGATCGCCGGGTTCGCCTCGTTGGCGAACTGGCGGGCGAGGATCGCGCCCTCGCGCTCGGCGACGATCTCGTCGGCCTTGTTCACCGCGCCCTTCATGCCCTCCGAGCCCGGCGTGAGGATGAGCTCGGCGCCGAACGCGCGCAGCAGGGCGCGGCGCTCCTTCGACATCGTCTCCGGCATCGTCAGCACGACGTCGTAGCCGCGCGCCGCGCCGACCATCGCGAGCGCGATACCCGTGTTGCCGGAGGTCGCCTCGACGATCGTCCCGCCGGGCTTCAGCTCGCCCGACGCCTCGGCCGCGTCGATGATCGCGACGCCGATGCGGTCCTTGACGGAGTTCGCCGGGTTGTAGAACTCGAGCTTGCCGACGACGGTCGCGCCGACGCCCTCGGTGAGCTTGTTGAGGCGGACGAGCGGGGTGTTGCCGACGAGCTTCGTGACGTCGTCGTAGATGCGTGCCATGGCTTCCTCTTCTGTCGACGGCTCGGGACGAGCCGGGGGACCAACGGGGACCAAACGGGTGCGACGGTGCGGGGGCACCGGGTGCTGCGGGGGAGTCTCGGACGAGCTGTCCCGAGAGTCCGTCGCCGCGCGATGTCGCGCGGCGAGCCGACGCCGCGACGACGGGCGGGGCCGTGCGACGGGTGCGCGGAGCGGCAGGCGCGTCCGGCGGTCGTCAGCGACAGCCGTGACAGCGACAACAGGAGGTGCGCGCGAGAGCGCGACGGGGCGATGCGGGACGCGCGGCGATCGCGGTCATTCCTCGCTCCTCCTGCTCGACGGGCGCCGGGGGCGCTCGATGCACCGAGGGTATCCGTCCACGTCGCGGCGCGGCAACGCGGTCCGCCGACCGGACGACGACGGGCGCCCCACCGGGGAGGTGGGGCGCCCGTGAGGCGTGCTGTGATGACGCGCCGGAGCGGGCGACGGGAATCGAACCCGCGTGATCAGTTTGGAAGACTGAGGCTCTACCATTGAGCTACGCCCGCGTCGGTCGGTCGTGCCGACCCGCGGCGCAACCCTAGCAAACGGGAGCGGTCCTCCGGTCGGGGGCCCGCAGGGCCGTGGCGGAGACCGTGCCGTCGACGTCGCAGGTCCCACCCACCCGTACACTTGCGCTGGCCCGCCGTCGCCGGCGGGTGCACGGGGTGTGGCGCAGGTTGGTAGCGCGTCCGCTTTGGGAGCGGAAGGTCGCAGGTTCGAATCCTGTCACCCCGACAC